>NZ_JBSEDY010000006.1:0-339935 GCF_053570945.1 Paenibacillus sp. CMM36 | reverse complement strand
GGCACTCCCTGCGGGCAACGACGCTGGTGGCCAAAATCCATCAGGAACTGGACAGCCGGATTACGCTGCGTGAGGTGTTCCAACACTTTACGATTGAGCAGCAAGCCCAGCTCATCGCAACGCACGGTACAGACACCTATACGGTGATCCCTGCGGCGACGCAACAGGCGTACTACCCGGTTTCCTCGGCTCAAAAACGACTGTACATTTTGAGCCATCTGGAAGGTGGGGATCTCAGCTACAATATGCCGGGTGTATTAACCGTGCAAGGACCGCTTCAGGCCGATCGGCTGGAGGATGCGTTCCGTCAGTTAATAGCCCGCCATGAAACGTTGCGGACTTCCTTTGAAATGGTGGAAGGCGAGGTCGTTCAGCGGGTGTATGATCAAGTGGAGTTTGCAGTAGAGCACTTGCAGGTTAGGGAGTCTGAAGCCGAAGCCTATATCGAGTCCTTTGTACGCAGCTTTGATCTTCGCCAGGCATCACTGCTGCGTGTCCGTCTTATTCAAACCGGACCAGAGCGTCACCTCCTGATGTACGACATGCATCATATTATTTCAGACGGTGTATCGTCGAACAATATCGTGCAGGAGCTGGTACAACTGTACGAAGGGCAGGAATTGGAGCCGCTGCAAATTCAGTACAAGGACTACGCCGTGTGGCAGCAGCAGGAGATGCAGCGTGAGTCATACCAACGCCGGGAACACTTCTGGCTGGAGCATTTAGCCGGAGAATTGCCGGTACTGGATTTGCCAATTGCTTATCCTAGACCTGCTGTTCGCAGCTTCGAGGGTGCGATGTATGAATTTACAGTGGACGCGAATGTATCCGAGCAACTGCACCGAATTGCGACACAAACCGGAAGTACACTGTACATGGTGCTGTTGAGCGCCTACACCGTTCTGCTGTCCAAATACAGCGGTCAGGACGATTTGATCATCGGTACGCCGGTAGCAGGCCGCTTGTTGCCTGAACTGGAGCCACTGATCGGAATGTTCGTCAACACGCTAGCCATCCGGCATCAGCCGAGGGGCAACCAAACGTTCCACAGCTACTTGCAGGAAGCCAGAGATCGTACGCTGCAAGCCTTCGAGCATCAGGATTATCCACTGGAAGAGTTGGTGGAAAAGCTGGATGTAACACGGGATGCAAGCCGTAACCCGTTATTCGACACCATGTTTGTACTGGAAAACACAGAGTCGCCGGAAGCGCAGCTTGAAACGTTGTCCTTCAGCCCGTATGTTCGGGAGCATCGTATTTCCAAATTCGATTTGACTTTGTCTATGAGTGATGAAGATGGGGAGATGAAGGGTTCGTTTGAATATTGCACGAAGCTATTTGGGGCTGACGCTATTGAGAGATTAACCAGAGATTTGATAGCGATCCTGTCCCAGATTGGAATCGATCCAGATTTGCTGTTAAGCGATATTCAGGTGAACTCGGACGAGCAGCCGGAAGGCTTCTCACCGGATTCCATCGACTTTGTTTTCTAAAATGCAATGATTTCACTTTGCGTGTGCAGAGGGTGGCGGCTTGTCCGACTGCCCTTGCCTGCAAAGTATTCTTTTTCCGACACAATGATCATCTACTAACATTAAAAAAATAGCAAAAACAATTCCATTTGAAAATTTAAGTATTATAAAACAATTCGTCGAGTTTAGGTTGATTATGCACATTATATATTAGGGGAAGAGTATAAGATGGATTAGCTCCATTTTATGCTCCGAATTGTTTAGATTATTTAAAAGGTACCACTTTGAATAAGCTCAATGAACTCTAACAAAAGAAGACCCGCGTTTCAATAACGCGGGTCTTCTTTTGTTAGAAATTGCTGGTTTGATTCATATGCAGTTTAAAGACCAATTTGATTAAACCATCATTTTAATTACGATAATTCCAATCAATGCAAGAATTAAGCCGAATATCTCTTGACGACTCATTTTTTCTTTTAGATAGAATTGAGACACGTTCTAAAAGTGTCCCTTCATTTTTTTGATTTTTTGTTTTGCTCATTAAAAGTTACATCTGTTGAAGAAGGAACTTGTCTAATCTTAATTACAAAGGCTATAAAACAAGATGGCCAGTATGCCCCATTGCCAGTCTTGATACTGTCCTACTTGCAGATCTCGCTTGTATCTAACGACGCTAAGAGAGGATAATGATGCAGAATCCGACTAGCTGCACTAAAACGGCGTCTCTTCCCAAAACAAAGCAGCTAGGCAGGATAACAAGCACAGGCGTTAGTCCCGAAAAAATGCTATGACTGAAGCTCGACCAAGAGAAACTTAAGATCGAAACAAAGAGATATGAGCATCAAGCTTCAGTCTCAACTTGGATATTACATCTTTTATCTTTCTCATGATTTGGTGATGTAGCAGAGTGTGTTAATATGCGGTCAAGTATTTTTTTAGTAAATGGCATAAAGTAATTGAGTATTAGCCCCCCTAAACAAACGGTTAACAAGGTTCCAATGCCAATGGGTCCGTTTAAAAGGACTGCTATGATCAAGAATATAAGGTAGATGAATGTTCTCGAAAAAAATAGATTTGTTTTAGTTAATTCCTTTATGATTAATGTTAATCGATCAACTGGAATGGGTGCAAAATTTGTCTGTAAATATGTTGCAGTTCCTAATCCTACAACAACTAAACCAATTCCAAAACAAACAACTTTGCTGTACCATAGTTCAGGTGTTATCAAATTGTGCAGTAAAAAAAGCCACATATCAATACCAATACCCGTTATAAATGCTGTTAACAACCCCAAAACTTCTGGTGTTTGTCTTTTTAAAAGCGAATTACAACCTATCAATATTATAGCTATTATGATTTCCCAACTTCCCACAGTAAGCCCCACATTTATAGACAGTCCTACTAAAAGTGCATCAAAAGGTGAAGCCCCAAGGTCTGATTGTATAGTGAACGAAATTCCAAGGGATAATATAAAAATTCCTAATACGAAAAAAATATATTTCAATTTACTCGACCTCTTTAAAATATTTTTTTGTTGCAAATGCAATAAAAATAAGGTAAATTCAATATATATCATTTTTATTGCATTTGCAACAAAACAGGGGTAAAGGAGTCCATTATGAAGGAAGTACTTCGTGAAATTGGAATGATCGCAAGAGCATTAGATTCTATAAGCAATATTGAATTCAAAGAATATGACCTTACAAAAGGACAATATTTATACCTTGTACGAATATGTGAAAACCCAGGAATCATTCAAGAAAAGTTAGTTGAGATGATAAAAGTAGATCGAACAACCGCATCTCGTGCTATAAAAAAACTTGTTATCAACGGATTTATTGAAAAGGAAGAGGATCAGCATAACAAAAAAATTAATAAACTCTTTCCAACAGAAAAAGGGAATAAAGTCTATCCTTTTATAAAAAGAGAACATGATTATTCGGATAATGTTGCATTAGCGGGTTTTTCGGAAAGTGAAGTAAACACCATTTTTAATCTTCTTCAAAGAGTAAGAAAAAATATAGGTGATGAATGGGAATTTGTAAAAAAAGGGAACAAGAGAAATTATTGATTTACATGAAGGAGCGATAATTTAAAGTGACTGTAAAAATAATAAAGTGCAGCCGTGAAGATCTACAAATACTCCAAGAAATAAGTATTGAAACATTCAACGATACTTTTAAGGATCTGAATTCACCTGAAAATATGAAGGCCTATCTGGAAAGAGCATTTAACTTTAAACAGTTGGAGAAGGAATTGTCCAACGACTCTTCAGAATTCTTTTTCATCTATTTCAATGAAGAACTTGCTGGATATTTAAAGGTAAATATGAACAATGCCCAATCCGAAAAAATGGGTAATGAGTCGCTCGAAATTGAGAGGGTTTATATAAAAAACAGTTCTCAAAAACATGGGCTTGGTAAATATCTGCTAAATAAAGCTATGGAAATTGCAATGGAACATAATAAAAAGAAAATCTGGCTTGGTGTATGGGAAAAAAATGAAAACGCCATTGCTTTTTATAAGAAAATGGGGTTTGTTCAAACTGGTGTACACTCTTTTTATATGGGTGATGAAGAACAAATTGATTTCATAATGACCAAAACAATGATATAAGTTTAGGGAGATATACGAATTTTTATTGATTTTATATTGTGATTGATTCACTACTGTGTATAATGTTAACTAAAATTGAATTCAAAAATGTTTTCTAGGGTTCCGCGATGTAATATCGGCTGGTCCGAGAGAAAACTCACAGTCGTCGTACTGTGCCACGGAGGGATAAAAGCCTGGGAGAAAAACTGCTGTATGCAGTATTCTCTCAGGCTTTTTTTTATTGCTGCTATAAATTCATACTACATTTCCAGCATTATCTAAAAGGAGGAAGCACAGAATGAACAAGACATGGTTATCTGTTGTAGTTGCGGCATTATTCGAAGTTGGATGGGTCATCGGCCTGAAACATGCCAGCGGCTGGTTAGAATGGGGGGGCACTTTAGTTGCCATTTTAGTAAGTTTCATACTCATGATTATGGCTTCCCGTACGCTTCCGGTAGGTACGGTGTATGCAGTATTTGTCGGGTTGGGAACGGCCGGCACTGTATTAGCAGAAATTTTGTTGTTTGGTGCTGAGGTAAAGGGATCTAAATTGTTGCTAATCGGGGTGCTTCTGCTCGGAGTTGTAGGACTCAAAATACAGAGTAAAGAGAAGAAACAAGGAAAAGAGGTGCACTGACGTATGAACTGGGTATTTCTTATTTTGGCAGGCGTATTTGAGATGATGGGAGTTCTCATGATTAATAAGCTCCATAAAGACCGGAATTTCCTGTCTGCTTTTTACTTGCTTGCAGGCTTTGGATTGAGCTTTTTGTTTCTATCCCTGGCCATGGAAACACTACCAATGGGAACGGCCTACGCTGTCTGGACCGGTATTGGAGCTTCTGGCGGAGCCATATTGGGCATGATCTTCTACAGTGAACCGCGTAATACCGCGAGGATTCTGTTCATCGCGATGGTACTCGGTTCAGCAGTTGGCCTAAAGCTGGTAAGCTGAATAATGATGGAATTAGAAAAACTGCTGCTCATCTTAGAACAGCAGCGAACTATCTGAATGCTTATGGTAGCTAGAAAAGACCAGCGTGCAGACAAAGTATCGATAAGAAATTTTGTCTGCATGTTTTTTTGCATACTCTTAGCCTTCTATCTCTGATCTTCAGGATCGCCGCGTTGTGTTTTCAGTTTTAGAAAATGAAGAGTCATTTGAAGCTTCAGGCGAATATCACCATCGCTTAGATCAACCTCGAAAAGCTCACGTATCCTGTTGATTCGATAGAACAAAGTATTTCTATGAATAAAAAGTGTTTTAGCAGCAAGATTTGGAGTGTCCACATATTGAAGATAGGCTTCAAGGGTGGGCAGTAAACTTGTTTTGTGGCCATTGTCATAAGCAATTAACTTTTGGATAACTGGATGGCAGAAGTCAGCGAGATCGTTCTGTTCCGATATGATCCTTCCAATATGCTCGCAGAGATAGTCCTCATACATATACACTGGCTTGTTTGAATTAAGTTGGAAATCAATCTCGACGGCGGTTAGGCATTGCTTATAATATTTTCGCAAAAAAGTTAAATGACTAAAGCAGTTACTCAGCGAAGCAGTTAGACCGTTTACTTGGAGAAATTCTAGAAATCGTTTGTCTTCAGCAATGATTTTACAGGATGAATCAACGAGGGAAATGAGAAATACAATGCGTCCCTGATATACGATCCAGCGGCTATCCGGTAGCAATTGGATCATATGCTGTGCAACTAACTGAACTTTCCCGTACACCAAAGCTGTTATCCAACAGTCGTTGGTCTCGGGATCGCGTGAATAATAAGGAATAAGAGCCATACGGGTGAGTTCGTACAGAATGGATTTCTTCATGCTCTCAATGAGTGGTTGGAGCGAGAAGGTGCTTATAGCGCCCTTCATAGAACGAAGCCGGAAACCCTGGCTTTTGCATTAAGTGATTCCCCGACCGGTCTTGCCAGCTGGATCGTAGAAAAATTTCGAGGTTGGAGTGACTGTGACGGAGATATGAAGAGGTCTTTTTCACTTGATCATATCCTCACCAACATATCGATTTACTGGTTTACCAATTCGCTTGCTTCTTCCATACGAATATATACTGAAGGTACTCAAATGCCACTGCATTTCACCGAAGGTCAGCGCGTTACTGTTCCAACAGGGGTTTCCTTATTTCCCAAGGAGCTGCCCACGCCTCCCCGAAGCTGGGTAGAACGCGTCTATAATATTACGTACTGGGAGAAAGCGAATAAAGGCGGTCATTTCGCCGCTATGGAAAATCCTAAATTGTTTGCCGACCATCTAAATCATTTTTTTCATACATTAAGCGTCTGATAGCCTCTATCCTTCGGGGAGCAATGCAGGGGGGATAAACAACAACGGAATGGACAAGAGAGCAGGGTACGTGCTCACGCTTTATCAGTTCTAGGGGCGGGATAACCCACTAATACTTGATGGTTGTTGGTCATTAAATATACGGAAGAATTTACGCACATAGAAGCTGTCGTTGGGGCATCTTGGTTCACTCCCATCCGTTAAAAATTTAGTTCAGAGCAATATCCTGACTCTCTCTCTTAGATATACTTTTTAATTGGAAGCAACCTTAGCACAGTGCAATACCGAACTGAGGTTGCTTCAGTTATCTAAGACATACTACCGTTTACTTCAGATAGGTTCCCGTTTCTCCAATTCCACCTCTACCATTCAATACATATACCCTTGCATTTCCTTTGCCGGAGCATGTCAGGGTAATCTTGCCATCAGTAACGGTTTTGGAATCACCGGTCACCGCATCCACATAGGTTCCGTTCGGAATTCCGGTAAACGTGGCGTTTCCTGAAATCGTGACCAATGCAAAGCTGTCAATGCCTTTGGCACTGTCGGTATATCTTCTCTTAAACGCCAGATTGCCCGACACATTCTCTGTGGAATACTGGCCTTTTTGCAAGGCGGGAACAGCTCTTCTGATTAAATTAAGCTGTCTGATATGTTTCGCCAGAGGATGGTTGAGCGATTCCGCAAGCGTGCCAGTAGCATTTGTGTATTTGCCGTAATCTTGTACCGTAACATTGCCTTCCACGTGATCGCCGAAATATGCTCGTCCCGTTTTGCTTAGCGGTGCGTTTGGACCTGTATCAATAGTTGCCCCTTTTTGAAACTCGATTTCGGAGCCGTAGAAGATAGCGGGTATTCCGCGGAAGGTGAACATCAGATCGAGATTCTCAGCCCAAGTGTCCTGTGTGCCCGCGAATCTTTGATTTTCCGGAGCCTGGTCAGGAGCATAGTCATGCGAGTCGACATAGGTTACATTCCACGTAGCATCATTATAGTATTGGTCGCCACTTCTCATATTGAATGCTTCATGCGCGGTCTTGAATGCCCAATGCATTGGAAAATCAATCACATCCATGCCCGATTTCATCGAATAGTCAGGCGTATGATAGGTATTTCCGTTTAAGAGAGCATTGTTCGAGGTTGGCTGTCCTGCTGTAGTAGAGTTGTCCGTCCACTCTTGTTCAACTGACGCTTTATTGGAGGCGTAGTCATTCTTTCCATCGCCCGGATACGATTTCGAGCTTTTCCAAGTATAGAATGGCGTCGAGATCGCCGGAATTCCACTGTTCCAAACATCTCTGTAACGTGTGGCTACTTCTCCAAAAATATAGAAATCCGAGCCGCCTCTTGTTTTCCAGGCAGGAATATAGTATTTATTGAAAATATACCGGCTCACATGCTTCACCGTATCGACACGGAAAGCGTCAACACCCATGTCAATATAGTGATTGTAGGTATCAATTAAATATTTGTTAACTGCAGGGTTTTCCGTGTTCAAATCCACGCAATCTCCCGCTATCTGACCAGTCTGAACCGTATAGGATTCCCAGGAAAGACTTTTCTCTGTATGGTAAATGTTATTGTTCGTTCCCTCGTTCTTCATTAAGGCGAGCCTTGCCTGATACTGCTGATCGGGTGTCATAGTATCATAGTTTGGTGGCAGCTTATCCGTAGTTTTCACCAAGTTGTTAGCAGTATCCGGTTTAGCCGGATCTTTCTTGAACATGGGGTACAGATTCTCTTCACCGAAATTACCCGTATGATTGACGACGATGTCCTGAATAACCTTCAGCCCTTTGGCATGGGCTGCATTGATCAAATCCTGATAAGAAGCTCCCGCCGATTCATACCGTGGGTCTACTTTGGCAAAATTTAAAGCATGGTAACCATGGTAATCATAACCGCTGGCATTTTGCACAACAGGTGTAATCCAGATGGCGCTGAATCCGAGGGCTTTGATATAATCGAGCTTTTGAATCAGCCCCTTAAAGTCTCCTCTCCAAGCCGGGTCCGAATCTGGATTGCGCGCCTTTCCATCATCCCATGCGTGCACGTTGTTGCTCGGATCACCGTCATAGAACCGAGAAGTAATCACGAAATAGATGGTGTCTTCCCGAAAATCCTTCTTATTTCCAATATTATAAACAAAGCTCTGCTTGGTTTGATTACCAGCGCCGTCTATAACGAGAAATTTTAATGTCGTAGTCTTGGAGATAAGAATAGACGGTCCAGTCAATCCGGTCAGCGCGTTGCCGAGAATATAGACTTTTGAGCTTGTGGTTGGTTCTGTACCATCCTCCGTATAGTATGCCTTGGTCGTTGCCGCCTTGTTATCTTTCAGGTTAAAGGATACAGTCACCGAGGAATCAGAATGCCCGGCAGGCAAATTCGCTGTGATTGTCGGAGCTTGCAGATCTGCATTCAGGTCAATTACATAATCAAAAGAGGATGCATTTCCAGTTTGACCGATTGAGTTGATACCGAAGGCCTTAATGGTCAAAGAGGAAGCAACTTGGATTGGAGAGGTATACAAGGTCGAGGATGTCGTAGGTGTCGAACCATCTATCGTATAGTAAATCTTATCATCACTGTTGGTGCTGGAAAGCGTCACCGTTTGGGACGAATCATATGTTTTGGGTACAGGAGAGGCGGAAATCGCCGGAATTTTAGGCATTTCCGGGCTGACATCATACCATGTGTTATCTGTGTAATACCAGCCCTCTTTCACACTGCGGGACAAGTCGGCCGTTTGTTTGCCGCTACTGTCATTGAAAATGAGGCTTGAGCCTGTGGCATCGGCAATGGTGTAGCTGTACCAGTCATTTCCATCCGACTTCATCAGGATTCCCGGCCACGCCCCGCTTATCGGAACGCTTGCCGGATTCAGATTCCAGTAATGGATTCGAATCGCTGAATTCCAGCTTGAAGGTTTCTTAAAGTGAACCGTTAACCCAGTTTGAGTTGATTTAGTTGTTGTGGTAGGTGCATACGTTGCGGTAACGGTAGACGTGATCGAAGCGGTTGTCGATGGAAGAGCAGTCGCTGTGGAATTCGTGTAGGTGGCTGTATAATCGTTGTTACTCGAAGCTACGCCGGGTAAGCCGAAGAAGTTGAAGCAAAGCGATAAAATAATCAACCAAGAAATAAAACGCCCAGTTTTTTTTCTTAGCAAGTTAACAACCTCCTGATAATATTTAGTGGAATGGATTTTGCAACCGGTTGCATTAAAAGTAAAAAAAAGAAAGGCATTTATTTGGATAAAATAGATTCATTGATCGCCTCCTCTATGGTATGTAGGGAAATAATCATTGTACGCGCTTACAAAAGAAAATATAAAAAAAAATCCACAGGGCACTATACCAATGATTTTTCCTTTTATGATTATATCAACCATACTTTTACTAGTCAATGCAATTGCAGGGACATTATTCAAATCTAAGAAAACCAGTTCGTAATTGAAGTCAACGTCCAAAAAGTCTTGAAGGCACAGTGAATAATAATGAGGGAGAAAAAAGGCCGTTGGAAATTTATCTTTAATATAAGCATTGACAAGTTGTCAAATAAATGAAATCATGTCATTGAGCTCAATTATATGCAAACGATTGCCCATTTTGGAAGCGTATACATGTTGTTTTGCCCTCTTTTATTTACTCCTAATCTCTCAAGAGAGGTTGGTTGTAAAATAAAATTTAAAAGGAGAGTTTAGTATGAGGAGGAAGACAAGCCCCATCTTGAGGCGTACCTGGAGTATCGTTCTTTTTGTCGTATTGTTGTTGCAAACGATTGGCTTTACTCCCGAAGCACAGGCGAATGCCGATGTTCGGCAGTTAGGAGGTTCGGATGCGAAGCTATCGGCTGTCGCAAACTACGAACTCCCGGAAAGAACGAAGGATGGTCTTATTTTTCATGCGTGGAACTGGTCTTTTGACAACATCACCAGGAACCTTCCGGAACTGGCTCAGGCGGGATTTAAAGCGGTGCAAACTTCGCCAATCCAAGCCAGCAAGGAAGGGTTGACAGAAGGCAGCAAGTGGTGGATTTTGTACCAGCCCATCAACTTTAAAATCGGCAACTCTCAATTGGGAAGCAGGGATGATTTCAGACAGCTTTGCCAGGAAGCGGATAAATACGGCATAAGTATCATTGTTGATGTTGTCGCCAATCATACGGGGAATGCGGGCGGTGGAAATCAGCAGTATCAGCCGGCGCATAATGTTGATTCGGCAATCAAGAATAACAGCTATTTCTGGCATGAGGCCAGAGGTGTGGAAAACTGGAATGACCGTTGGCAAGTCACACAGTGGGGAATTGGTCTGCCCGACCTCAACACGTCTAACCAGGAATTGCAAGATATCATTATCGGCTTCCTGAATGACGCCATTTCCTTGGGCGCCGACGGCTTCAGATTCGACGCCGCCAAGCATATTGAGTTGCCCAACGATCCGGGGGGCTCCAACTTCTGGCCCCGGGTACTGGGTTCGTTAAACAATAAAGATAGACTGTTTAATTACGGAGAAGTGCTTCAAGGTGGAGCTGACAACTTTGCCGGCTATGCCAATTACCTCAGCTTGGCCGCCTCCAGCTATGGGGACAGTGTCAGAAGCGCCGTTGGTTATCACGGTGGCATCAATGTTGATGCGGCCAAATCTTTTAACGCTAATAATGTAAGCCCCTCCAAATTAGTTACCTGGGTCGAATCGCATGACACTTATGCCAACGACAACAGCGAATCGACGGGGTTGAACGATTGGCAAATCAAAATGGGCTGGGCAATCATCGCCTCCCGGGCGGAGACGACCTCTCTGTTCTTCAACAGACCGACAGGAGGTGGGAAATTTGCGAATCGGCTCGGCGATGCGGGGAATACGCTCTGGAAGGACCCGGACGTCGTTGCCATTAACAAGTTCCACAATGCCATGGTAGGTCAAGACGAATACATTAGGACGCAAGGGAATCAAATTATGCAGGTTGAACGCGGTACCAAAGGCATGACGATTGTGAATCTTGGAGGCAATGCTCAAATCAACTCCCCTACCAGACTGGAGGACGGCGTTTACCAGAACAAGGCCAATGGCGGTGGATCGTTTACGGTGTCGAACGGCAGAATTACCGGCCATCTGGACGGAGGCAGGATCGCCGTACTGTATAGCGCAGCGCAACAAACTCCGTCAGTATCCGTCGATCCTGGGGAAGGATCCTTTTTCACAGATTCTGTTAACGTGAGAATGAACTATTCCAATGCAGACTCGGCAACGTACACTTTGAACGGGGGGCCGGTGACTCCGTTCAGTTCGGGAGATATGGTCAGCATTGGCGCTGGAACTCCAATCGGATCGACGTTTGTTCTGAAAATAGTCGCCGCGAATTTGTCTGGTCAAACAGAGAAGATGTTCAGATATACGAAGGAGGAACCGAGCTCGGGCATGACCGTTCATTTCTACAAGCCTTCCGGCTGGGGAGTACCGAACATCTACTACTACGATGATTCCGTGACTCCGCTCAGGGAAGGCTCAGCTTGGCCGGGCGTGGCCATGCAGAATGAAGGCAACGGCTGGTATGTGTATAGAGCCCCGGACTGGACGCAGGCGAAGGTCATATTCAACTCAAATGGAAATCAGATACCCGGATCGCAAATGCCTGGATATGCCGTAAGTGGCGAGAGATGGATCAAGGAAGGACGGATTACTCCGCAAAATCCCGATGGGACAAAACCGACGGTTACGATCGATAAACCGGAAGGAACATTCCAAGGGGATAGTCAGGAAATCACGCTCAATTACACCGATGTCGACAGTGGTACTTAGAGACTGAACGGCGGTTTTTTACTACCGACCACAAACTAACGATAGGCACGGGTGATCTGCCCGGTGCCCGCTATACGCTGGAAGTGACAGCTAGCAACGCTATAGGGAAAACGAACAATAGCTATACTTTCGCCAAAGCACAAAGCCCAAGCGAGAAGATGTTGACTTCCAAGAAAGAAAATACAGCTGGGTCGGGAGGTCCAGGGGAGCGGCTTGTATGAATGGCTTTTGGGAAACCTATCTCATTGCATGAATTCTTTTACCCGCTAATGCAAGGTTGCGGCTCGGTCGTTTTGCAATGCAATATTGAGCTTGGCGGTTTAGATCAGCATTTGTCGAGGGACAAGAACATAGTCCTATTAAAAGTCGCTATTTTGGCGGCTTTTTTTGTTGTATAGGCTTTTCAAAAAAACTGAAACTTATTTAAGTTCGCACTTAGCCAGCTTTAGAAAGTTTTTTATATTATTTTGCTGCTATCCTTCCACTGAGAAAGCTAGTATAGAATCAGGATTTTGAGGCTTCTTTAAGGATGTTATTACATAAGAACGGATCTTAATACAATCTTAATGCTGTAGGCAAATTCGTAATACGGTACTGATTTTGCCCATGATATACTAAGGATTGAGAGATATATAATAGAGGGTGGGCACAGGATGGCAGCAAAACAGAACGATGCCGAGTCCATATTTGATCAAATTACTGACTTGCCGGTAAGGAAAAGAAGAGGAAGATTGAAGGTTTATGTTGGATATGCACCAGGTGTTGGGAAGACCTGTGCGATGCTTAGCGACGCCCACGAAGAGCAAAAAGAGGGTATAGATATCGTAGTTGGATATATTGAACATTATGCCCGGCCATACACTGCGGCGCTGTTGGAAGGACTTGAACTTCTTCCTTACATCAAAATTTCAAATAAAGAATCCTCAACTAAGGAATTTGATCTGGACCAAGCGCTCCAGAGAAGCCCTGACCTTATATTATTGGACGATTTGGCCCATACCAACGCGGCAGGATGCCGACATAAAAAAAGATATCAAGATGTCGAGGAGCTTCTTCGCGCAGGAATTCATGTATATACGACGATGAATGTTCAACAGCTCGAAAGCCTAACGGATATTGTTTACTCCATTACTGGCATTTCCGTTGACGAACGCATACCGGACAGTGTATTTGACAGTGCTGATCAGGTGGAATTAGTCGATATTGAACCGGATGATTTAATAGGACGTTTGAATAGGGGAAAGATTTATCCTGAGGGGGAGAATACACAGGCTCATTTATTTACCAAGGAGAAGCTGACGGCTCTACGTGAAATTGCTTTGCGTAATACAGCAAGTCAGTTAAACCGAATTGCGGAGCAAATCAGTGAGCAGGCGATAACAAATGAATCTGATACGAAAGAACATATTCTGGTCTGCCTGTCTTCGGCTGCTTCCAATAAGAAAGTGATCCGAACAGCAGCAAGAATGGCGGCAGCTTTTCATGGTCATTTCACCGCGTTGTTTGTGGAAACACCAGAAGTGAGAGAATTGACATCAAAAAATAAAGCGGAGTTAAGGGAAAACCTTAGGCTGGCTGAGCAAATGGGTGCACAAATCGCAACGATGTATGGAGACGATATTCCAGGACAGATTGCCGAATATGTCAAAACAAGCCATGTATCGAAAATTGTCCTAGGACGCTCCTCTTACAAGAGGAGAGGGCTTGCAAAATCCAATGTAATGGATAAACTAACGGCCTTGCTTCCTAATATTGAAATCTATATTATCCCCTATACTCAGTCCTCCTTATATAAAAGATTGCCTTTTTACGAAAAATACCCAATGCTGTCGTTGGCAGATACTATCAAGACCATTGTTATCTTGGCTGTGTGCACAATTATTGGCTTGTGGTTTAAGTATTTGGAATTCCGAGAAGCTAACATTATCACCGTGTACATTCTAGGGGTTTTGTTAAATGCAATTGTGACCAAGGGCAGAATGTATAGCGCCATTTCTTCGGTTATGAGTGTACTTGTGTTTAATTATTTCTTTACCGAGCCTTATTATTCTTTACAGGCTTATGATTCAGGCTATCCGGTCACCTTTCTGGTCATGCTGGCTGCTTCTTTCATGACGAGTACACTAACTATGCGAGTAAGAGAGCAGGCTCGGCAATCCGCGCAAAAAAGCTTACCGTACCGAGGTGCTTCTGGAAACAAGCCGGAAATTGCAACAGGCCAAAGACTCTCCGGCTATTATTAATGAAATGGCGCATCAAATGGTGAAGTTGTTGGACAGAATGGTCATTTTCTATTCAGTTGACCAAGGGGTACTGTTGGCGCCGCAGTTTTTTCCAAAGAAAGAATCTGCAGTTGATCCAGGGGTCTACACAGGAGGCTACGAACGTGCAGTTGCAGAGTGGGTATATAAAAACAACAAGCGTGCAGGAGCTACGACGGATACTTTTTTTGGCGCTAAGTGTCTATATCATGCGGTGCGTGGAGGAGATCAGGTTCTTGCGGTGGTAGCTATTGTAATGGATAAGGAAGAACCTTTAGAAGTTTTTGAAAATAGCCTAATGCTTGCCATGCTGGGAGAATGCGCGCTGGCGCTGGAGAAAGAAAAACTGAACCAAAGACAACAAGAGATCTCCATGCAAATCCAGCAGGAGCAACTCCGTGCCAGTCTGCTTCGGTCCATTTCTCATGATTTACGCACTCCTCTTACCAGCATCTCAGGCAATGCGGGGATTCTTCTTGGAAACTCAGAGGTACTAAACGAGGAACAAAAAAAAGGTCTATATACGGATATATATGACGATTCCATGTGGCTGATCAATTTAGTAGAAAATTTGCTGTCCATTAGTCGAATCGAAGGTGGTACTCTAAATCTTAATTTTCAGGCAGAATTAATGGAGGAAGTCATTTCGGAGGCTCTGCTTCATGTGAATCGCAACAGTGTGAAGCATGTCATTCAGACGGAATTGGATGATGAATTGATGATGGCTCGAATGGACTCCCGACTTATTGTTCAGGTATTGATCAATATGATTGATAATGCAATCAAGTATACCCAAGATGGCTCTCACATCACGATTTCCGCAAGACACGAAAGACATATAGTCGTTGTAGAAATCTCAGATGATGGCCCCGGTATTTCTTCAGAAGAAGTCAAGGTCAGACTGTTTGAGATGTTTTATACGGCAGACAACATTCATGGGGACGGACGCCGTGGATTAGGGCTGGGGCTTTCTCTGTGCAAATCAATTGTGAATGCTCATGGAGGTACTATTGGTGTTAAGGATAATGTCCCTAAAGGGACGGCTTTTTATTTTACCCTGCAAGCTGATTACGACAACCCTAGAGACACAGGGTTATAAATACCATACGGCTGAAACAGGGGAAGCATCGATTTTAGAAGCAGTATCCAAGCAGCCGGACCTAATGATTCTGGATTTGGGGCTGCCGGATATGGACGGTGTAGATATCATAAAAAAGCTTCGTGCATGGTCGAATATGCCTATTATCGTGGTCAGCGCACGCAGCGAAGATCGGGATAAAATAGATGCGCTGGATGCCGGAGCGGACGATTATCTAACAAAGCCCTTCAGTGTAGAAGAACTGCTGGCCAGACTTCGAGTCAGTTTACGAAGAATTCGAAATGACAGTGATAAGCTCCTGAAGGATGCTTCCAGCTTTATTAATGGAAATTTGAGAATTGATTATGCAGCAGGATGCGTATGGATTGGAGAAGAAGAAATTCACCTGACCCCAAGCGAATATAAACTGCTTTGCCTGCTGGCAAAACATGTAGGCAAAGTACTGACCCATAATTTTATTCTGCATGAAATCTGGGGCAGCCACAGCTATGACATTCCTGCCCTGCGTGTGTTTATGGCAACGCTGAGAAAAAAAATAGAAAAAACATCATCACAAACTAAGTTTATTCAAACACATATCGGAGTTGGTTATCGTATGCTTCAGGTTGGAGATGATGGCTAGGTAATCATATTATAATGATGTAATTAGAGATCATGCTCTTTTGGAGCATGGTCTCTTTATTTTTCATCTGTCATCTAAATCTTAAGGTGATCTTTATACCTATATGAAAACCCTAATCCTAAACTAATGGTGAAAATGTTACGCTGAATTCGGAAGTAGAGAGGATAAGGAGGTTTGGCATGTGAGATGGGCACTCCCATGTTCGTCTGTTTCATCGGCTAAGCTGTCAACTGAGTGGAAAGGGAAAGAGGTATGGGGAATGAATGAAATTTTAACAATTGCGGGTCTGATCTCAATTGTGCTGGCGGTGCTGTATTTCGTTAAAAAAATATATGATTTTATCGATTTGCAGAAGGTGACACGGAAGGATATCTATGAGAACTATGATATCTATAAAGCAGCTCAGAAGTTTGCTCTCGGTACACCCGTCGATGAGATCAGAGAAATCCTGACAAACAGCTATGAGTTAGACGATAACCAGGTTGAAGAGACAATGCTTTTGGCTCTTCCTCATCGGCACGATACAGATGGTGGTTATCTTGCCTTTATCAAGGCTGTAAATCGGGTGCTGGAACAAGAGGTTTACAGCTAAACGTTAGTAAGAAGGAAAAATATGAATCGTTAGGCCGCGTTACTGGTGTTTGCTCCCAACTTGGCCAGAGAACAATTTCTACAAGTGCTGAGTGAAGGAGAGAAATTATTTGTTGCTTTGGCATCCAATCCTGATCAACAACAACATTTGTAAGAATTAGGAGTAGAAAATGTTATTGAAAGCTTAGAAGGCTTATTCCACTTGTTGAAGACGGAGTGAGTCTTTTTTACATGCAGAAAATTCAACTACAATAAGCAATTAAAAACGGCAAGTCGATGTATGCAAAGAGGAAGAGAGAATAAGTTCTATGAATTCCATGAAAGCGTTTGACATATTTGAATATCAATCTATAATTATGAACAGAATTGGACCTCCCCGAGATGGAGGTATCCTGATTTTTTCAATCTGAATCGGATTAAGATGTCGCCAATTTTCAAATAGGTCGCTGCCTATGAGGAAGACGATAATTGATAGAGCTGTTATTCATAAACAGCAAGCTCATAACCAGGGGCTTGCTCTTTCATTTACCTAAGGAGAATGGGTCGGAATGACACTTAAAAAAAAGAATCTTTTTATTGTTTTTTCTCAGCGCATTTATTCCCTTTATCAGTATATTTGCAATTTCTTACTATACCATTGATTCCATTTTTGCGAATAAAATCAATGATGGAATTAGGAGCAATCTACAGCAGGTAACTTCATCACTGGAAAATTCAATTACCAACCTGAATCATGTTACTCAGCAATTATCCTATAGTGGTACATTAGGCAAAAAACTGGATGAAGTCTTGAAGCCTTCCTCCAATATATTTGAATTGATTGAGGCTAGAGATGAATTAAAGAATGAGTTAAATGTCGTAACGTTTACTAATCCGAATATAGGTCTGACCTTATACTATTTCCAGAAAGAAGGCACTACACAGTTCGCTAACTTTCCCATCAAAGATCGTTTTTCTCCCGAGTCTTTGCCTGTGCTTTCCAAATCATATGGCATTGCGTACTATGGTCCCCATATGAGTATGAACCGATTTGATGATCAGCTTGTTTTATCTGCTATGCGAAAGGTACAGCTGCCTCAAAGGGACGATGTATATATTTACATCGAATCCGGCTTTCGTCTTACACAGGATATACTGGGTTACAATCAATACAAAGGAGCTTTATCGCATTTAATCCTGAATGGTGAGGGCAACATTGTTTACAGTGAAATTCCAGAAGCGATGAAGGTCGGAGAGAATTTTTCCAGCATATCGAAAGGTACTGCAAAAGATGGAATATCCCGTGATTACCATTGGTTTAAGGAGGACTCCAGTCAGAATTGGAGCGTCATATCGGTAATTTCGCAGGCTAAGTATCAACAGGAGAAAAACCAGTGGTTGCTTCAAATATTACTGGTCGCTTTATTTTTTCTCGGCTTTACCGTATTTCTGGCTTGGCTTCTGTGGAAGATGGTTTACAAACCACTCGGTCTGTTCCATTCGGAAATTAACGGAATGTCTCAGAATCCACAAAAGGCAGGCAGCCAGACCCGCACTCAAATTCCCGAGTTTGATTTTCTGTTGGGGGAATTCTCAAATATGCAGCATCAAATCGGCGACCTGTTCAAGGAAGTGCAGCAGAAAGAGAAGATTCGTGCAGATTTGGAAGTGGAAAAATTGTTATATCAGATCAATCCTCACTTTCTGATGAATACGCTGGATACTGTGCACTGGCTGGCCGTCATGAACGGACAAGGGGAGATTGACAAGTTGGTGCAATCCTTAAACAAGCTGTTGTATTACAATTTGGGTAAATTAGGGCAAGTATCCACGATGGAAGAGGAAATTGATGCGCTAAGACAGTACCTAATCTTGCAGCAAATTCGATATGACTTTGAATTTGACGTACGTATTTCAGCGGATGATCAAGTGCTTCAAATACCTGTGCCTCGTTTTATTTTGCAACCGTTGGTTGAAAATTCACTTTATCATGGACTGAGTGACGAAGGTTTTATTCAAATTGAAGTTACACTTGCCAAAACGCTGAATATTTTAATACAGGATAATGGAGCAGGCATGACCGAGGAAGCGATTCAAAGACTTCTGAATAATCGTATAACTGAACATAAAAAAGTAGGGATGGGCATTGGACTCAATTATGTCCACCGCATGTTGAGGGCACAGTACGGAGATCAAGCACAACTGGTGATCGAAAGTGAATTGGGTACAGGGACAAGTATACTGCTCATACTTCCTATCAAAGGAGAAGATGACTGAGGATGATTAAGGTATTGATAGTGGATGACGATAAATTAGTACGAAAAGGAATAAGCTCTGCGATGCCGTGGAACGAGTTCAATATGGAGGTTGTAGGAGAAGCAAGTAACGGGTTGAAAGCACTGGATTTTCTGAAAGCCCAACCGGTCGATCTGATGTTGACGGATCTCGCGATGCCGGTGATGTCAGGTATTGAACTGATGCGAGCTGCAAGGCAGCTCTATCCAGAACTACATATTGTCGTATTAACACTGCATCAAGATTTCGATTATATCCAGGAAGCGCTCAGACTTGGAGCCATCGACTATATAGCCAAAGTTCAGCTCGAGAAGGAGCAATTCGAACACGTGCTGCATCGAATACATGCTCGGATTGACGAGCTGGCGAATACAAGACGAAAGCTGCCTCTGCTAAGTGAGACCAATGTCCATTATCGCCATGTGTATGCACTTGTTTCACTGGATCGCAAGTCAGGACAGAGCTGGCCGATTGAACTGACATCCAATGTAGACGAGATCCGATGGGAGGTTGAACGGAACTGTTGGATGTGGACGGCACCCATGGACGTAGAGGATCAGCTGTTCCATAAACTGAAGGAATCCCTGGATCAAGTTCCCCAAGGCGCCTTGCTGGTTATATCCGATGTACAAGACCGAACATGGTCGCAAATCCAAAACTGGATTATGAATTATACAGAAACGTCCTTATTCTATGCATACAACCCTTATGATCCTGTCATTGCCGTTTCGATGGATGTGGAGGACTCTTTTCCAATAGAACCGAAGGATGAAGACATGGATCGTATTAAGCAAAGTTGGTTCCTATCACCATGGACCCACAACGATAGTTACTACAACCAACTGATTGAACAGCTCAAATCACTAAGACTGCATAAAGGCCAGCTGATGGGATTGCTATACTCTATAGTTATGGAATGGAATCACCTTTTTGCCCAGACTACGCTGGGTAGAATCTCAATGATCCATTCTTTTCAATCCTGGTACGAGGTAGAAGAGTGGATCAAGCAGACCTCTGAGGGCATTCGTAAGTCAGATGAACAGACTTCGTATTCACAGGAAATTGTAGACGCCGTGAAAAAAGCGATTATGATCATGCACAATGATTTGGACCAAGCTTTTACAGCTTCAGGTCTGTCCCAGCAACTGAACATCAGCCGAAGCTATTTCAGTCAATGCTTCAAGGATCTGATGGGGAAAACCTTTAATGAGTACTCCCGATTTATACGAATAGAGAAGTCTAAAGAGTATTTATTGAATACAAACAACACGATTTTCTGGATTGCGGAGCGAGTGGGTTATACGGATGAAAAATATTTCAGCCGAATTTTTCGCGAATTGACAGGTCTGCTACCAAGCGAATATCGACACCTCGGCAGAGGGGATAAATAGCGTACTCTCCCAGATGACCAATAAACCGGGCGAAAGAGGGGAAAGCGATGATTAAGAAGATGGCTGCATGTGTTCTTGTCGTCAGCTTAATTGCAGTGACCGTATATTTCAGCAAACCATACTTCCGGGAATCGCCAATGGGACCAACGAAAACAATCTCGGACACTGCCGCTGCCGATCCATTTGGGAAATATGAACATCCCGTTTCCATCCGACTGGGATATGCGGTAGACCCAACAGGCGCGGATCTCTCTGGAGGAGAAACACTTGAGAAGAATATATGGAAAACGGTGATTAAACAAAACCTTAACATTGATGTCCAGGTATTATGGCAGGTATCGAAGGAAAATCTGAGTCAGAAAATCGACCTGGCTATCGCCAGCAATGATCTGCCGGATGCCATGATTGTAAATCAGCTGCAGCTGAACGAGATGATCAAGGCTGGTGAAATTGAAGATCTAACCGAGGCATACAATAGCAGCGCATCACCGGAAATAAAAAAAATTATTGATAGCACAAACGGATTGGCTATGGAACAAGTGACCTTCGCTGGCAAGATAATGGCTGTTCCTTCTGTGACAGCGGAAGACTTCAGCATGCTCTGGATTCGACAGGATTGGCTGGACCGTCTTGGACTGAAACCGCCGAAAACGGTAGATGATCTGGAAGCTATCGCCAAGGCCTTTGTGGAGAATGACCCAGATGGAAACAGTAAGCGGGATACGATTGGCCTTGCTTCAAGCACTGGACTGTATAACGATTTCAACAACAGTGCTTTTTCTTTTGATCTAACGCCAATCTTCGCAGCATATGGATCTTTTCCGGGATATTGGCTGAGCAAAGATGGAAAACCTGTATACGGTTCGGTTCTACCGGAAACGAAGGACGCCTTGGTCAAACTGCGTGAAATGTACGCCAAAGGCCTTCTCGATCCAGAACTGGGTCTCCGCAAAGAAGCGGAAGAAACAGTTATTAACGGTCAGGCGGGGATGTTCTTTCAAGGTTTTTATGCTGGGTACTGGCCCCTTCCGAGCGCTTGGCAGAACGAGCCGGAGGCGAACTGGCAAGCATACGCACTCCCACTGGATGCAAACGGTGCATACCATGTGAAGGTGGATAATCCGTCAAGTTCATTCTTGGTGGTACGAAAAGGATATGCTCATCCCGAAGCGATCATAAAAATTAACAATCTGTACCTTCGTGATGAGTTCAAGTACGGTACGCGTTTTATGCTGGGCCGCAATTTCTTAGCTCCGACAGATGAAGCACGATTTGAAACAAAGGCCGCGCAGGATATTCTGATGGGAACCAAAACACCCGCCGATTTCAAGGACAAGTCTGAATACAAATTGCTGGAAAATTTGGTTTCGACAATAAAACAAACCAAATTGAAGCCTTATGATCAATATGGTATTTCCTATTGGAATGAACACAGCAACAGCTTTATGCGGG
Organism: Paenibacillus sp. CMM36; assembly: GCF_053570945.1. Lineage (NCBI taxonomy): Bacteria > Bacillati > Bacillota > Bacilli > Caryophanales > Paenibacillaceae > Paenibacillus > Paenibacillus sp. CMM36. The sequence goes on along the minus strand of NZ_JBSEDY010000006.1, from coordinate 318,067 downwards.
GTTATTCGCTTCTAGTAGGCGGAAGAAATTTTTTCGATCCAAACATCCATAAAGTTCGAAGCCTTACCTATATACGAACTCCAACGATGGAGAAGGCTTGGGGTGAACTATCAAAACTGGAACATGATACATTTTTAAAAATTATTTTAGGCGCTGAACCGACCGATTCATTTGATCAATTTGTCGAGGAATGGAAGAAACAAGGGGGCGATCAAGTGACTGTGGAGGTGACTGCACTCCATAACCATCGCTGAAGACCATCATGAATGTGATACGATAAATTCTATAAGACACTGTTATAATTCCATTAATCAAGCCGACGATTCCTGTTTCAGGAGCTGCCGGTTTTTTTGTTCTTCACTTTGATTAGTAAGTAAGGATAGACAAATGTATGTCGGTAGGTAGGATAAATGCTTACAAGCCAACTTTGGCTTTTTGATCCCGAATGAAACCGCATACATTTCTCTATCCAAACAGACGTTCAATCCCTATCTCGATTTGTCTTCTCCGAGCTTTATAATGAAAGCGCAAACAACAATGATAGAGAAATATTCAGAACGAAGGGGAATCGAATGTGATGAGAACTAAATGGTTCATAAAAAGCAAATTGTTGACGAGACGTCTGGCTGCGCTGTCGATGTCTGCCCTGGTGATTTCAACCCTTGCAGCCTGTGGGGGCTCCTCCAACCCTCCCACTGCGGAGGAAGCGGGCAAGTATGAGGCAACACCGGGAGACCCATTCAGTGCCTATAAAGACGAAATAACCGTAACGATGGGGCGTGTGACTACAGCCAACCCGAAACTGCCGGCTGGAGATACGTATGAGAACAACGCGTATACTCGGCTGGTCAAAGAAAAGTTTAACGCTAAGATTAAAGACCAATTTGAAGCCAACGGAGAAGATTACAGCCGTCAGGTTTCTCTCGCCATCGCCTCTGGGGAACTGCCTGACATGATGCGTGTTGATTCCAAGGATGAACTCAAAGAACTGGTTGATAATGATCTGATTGAAGATATGACGGAAATTTACAAACAATATGCCACAGATAACATCAAGAACATTTACGACTCTTATGAGGGCCGTGCATTAGACAGTGCAACGATAGATGGACGTTTAATGGGACTTCCGGCTACTTCCCTAGATTCCGCGCCAACCATGGTCTGGGTTCGTCAGGATTGGCTGGATCTACTGGGAATCCAACTTGACGCAGACGGAGACGGGGCCATCAAGCTGGATGATGTGGAGAAAACGGCTGAGGAATTCCTGAAAAGAGATCCTGGCCAATCCGGGAAACCGGTAGGTATTCCCTTTGTGAACACCCTGAATACAAGTGACTATAATGCTTCTGCCTATACCATGCTGGGAGTTGCCTCCACCAAGGGTGCATTCCCTCAATACTGGATGAAGGGGAAGGACGGCAGCATTATTTATGGCTCGACAACAAAGGAAACCAAGCAGATGTTAGGCGTCATGGCAGATTGGTTCAAGAGAGGCCTCATCGACCCGCAATTTGGAACACGCACATTTGATGATATTACGGCACTGTACACCAACGGCCAAAGTGGTATTGCTTTTGGACCATGGCATATTCCTGACTGGGGTCTGAGCAGCGTGAAGCAGATGGATAAGAATGCGAAATTCACGGCTTACACTTTGGAGGATGCAGACGGAAAGGTAAACGTGGCACACGCCAATCCAGCTAATCAGTTTATCGTTGTGAGAAAAGGATATGAACACCCGGAACTCGCCGTTAAAATAGTAAACCTTTTCTACGATAAATTGGCAAATGATAAAAATGTGGAAACATCTATGCCAGAAGCCGCCAAGTATCAAGAGAACGGCGTAGACGGTTCTACCAGACCTTTTAATATTGAAGTCAACTCGGCTACCTCGCTGCTGGATGATTACTCTGACATTGTTCGCGGAATTAAAGGGGAGATTAGTTTGGATCAGGTCCGGACAACAGAATCAAAGAACAATATTAAAAGTATTCAAACCTACTTGAGCGATATGGATACGGATAACGTAACATCCTGGGCGAAATATCACTCGCGTATCAACGGAGTGGGACTCATCGACAAACTGACACGGGAAAACAAATTCGTTTGGATGACACCCGCCTTCTCTGGCACTACACCAAGCATGAAACAGACATGGGCTAATCTGACCAAGATGGAGCAGGAATCTTTCATCAAAATCGTGACTGGTGCAGAATCTCTGGATTACTTCGATACTTTCGTTAGCAATTGGAAGAAACAAGGTGGTGACCAGGTAATTCAGGAAATTGAAGACGAAGCTGCATCCGAAAAATAAACAATCATGAACTGCTAGAAGGGCTGCGATAAGCAGCCTTTCTTCAGGAAAGGGGTCCATCCATGAAACAGGGAAATGATAGAGCAAAAGGTCGGTTGGGCACGGGTGCCATGTATCATTTGATGATGCTTCCGGGGATTTTATTTTTACTGGTATTCAGCTATGTTCCGATGGTCGGTGTCATTACGGCGTTTCAGGATTATATACCAGCCAAGGGGATGTTTGGCTCCAAATTTGTAGGGCTGAAGCATTTTATTTATATGTTTAAGCTGCCGGACATCGCACAGGTTTTTAGTAATACGTTGGTGATTGCCATTGCCAAGATTCTATTGGGAACAATGATGGCTATCATTTTTTCCATCTTGTTAAATGAGATCCGCATCAAATTCGTTAAAAAATCCGTACAGACAATTGTTTATTTGCCACACTTTTTATCCTGGGTAGTTCTAGCATCCGTGGTTGTTAACATGTTCAGTTTGGATGGAATAGTGAATCAAATTTTGGCTTTTTTCGGTCTGGAGAATATTAATTTTCTCGGCAGCAACACCTGGTTCCAGCCGCTGATTATTGGGACAGACGTGTGGAAGGAGTTCGGTTACAGTTCCATCGTCTATTTGGCTGCAATTACTTCGATTGATCCGGGTCTGTATGAAGCGGCAGGAATGGATGGAGCCAGCTGGTGGAGAAAAGTATGGCATATTACATTGCCAGGTATGCTGCCTATTATCCTGCTCATGGGAGTGATGAGTCTGACCAATATTTTGAGTGCCGGCTTCGATCAAATTTATAATCTGTATAATCCGGTTGTCTATGAATCGGGGGATATTCTGGATACTTATGTATATCGGATTGGACTCGTTGGGCGACAGTATAGCTTCGGTACGGCTGTTGGTCTGTTTAAGTCAGTGATCGGTATTGTTTTGCTATTATCCGCCAACCATTTGGCCAAGAAATACACCGACCGAAAAATATTCTAAGGAGGCAAAGCCTATGCCGTATTCTGTAAGCCTAAAAGATCGAATTGGCCGGTTTGTCATCAATACCATCGTCATATTGCTGGCATTGATCTGCCTTCTTCCTTTATGGAATATCGTTGCGATTTCATTCAGCAGCAGCGAGGCCGTGTCAGCTAATGCTGTAGGTCTCGTACCGGTCAATTTTACAACAGCAGCGTATACGAAAATTATTGATGATGCTCAGTTCTGGCGTTCCTTTGGCATATCTGTTCTACGTGTTGTGCTTACACTTATTCTCAACATGATTCTTATTATTTTAATGGCATACCCGCTCTCCAAGTCGAGAAGGGAATTTAGAGGCAGAAACATTTATATGAATGTCATGATTTTTGCCATGCTGTTCAGCGGCGGGATGATCCCGAGTTATCTACTGATCAAAAACCTCGATATGCTTAATACAATTTGGTCGCTTGTTCTGCCGGGTGCGGTCCCTATATTCAGTGTCATCCTTGTCATGAACTTCTTCTCTGCTGTACCTAAGGCGCTAGAAGAAGCAGCATTCATCGATGGGGCGAATCCGCTCCAGGTCCTGTTTAAAGTGTATGTTCCCGTGTCCATCCCTGCGCTGGCGACGGTAGCACTATTCAGTATCGTGGGAACGTGGAATGATTTCTTCAGCGGTTTGATCTATATGACCCAAGTTAGCAATTATCCGCTAATGACTTATATTCAGTCCCTTAATGTGAACATTGCGGAACTTCTTCAATCCGGCACCAACTCAGCACAACTCAGCAACTTGACTGAAATTTCAAACAAAAATTTAAATGCGGCCAAAATCGTAGTCGCTGTCATCCCGCTGCTGCTGATTTATCCGCTGCTTCAAAAATATTTTGTGACTGGAATTGTTGTAGGATCGGTAAAAGAGTAATTATATGCTGTGACTTGCTTAAGATAAAAATACTATTTGTGTATTGGAAGGGTTGAAATGAACAATGGAAAATAAAAATTGGTGGAAAGAAATCGTTGTATACCAGATATATCCACGGAGCTTTCAAGATAGTAATGGTGATGGAATCGGCGATTTGAAAGGAATTGTTTCCCGTCTGGACTATTTGCAGCAACTTGGTGTCGGTGCAATTTGGCTATCACCAGTTTGTAAATCCCCTCAGGATGATTTTGGTTATGATATTTCGGACTATCGGGATATTGATCCGATGTTCGGGTCTTTGGATGATATGGGGATGTTAATTGATGAAGCTGGGAAGCGTGACATTCGAATCATAATGGATTTGGTGTTAAACCATACTTCCGATGAGCATCCCTGGTTTCAAGAAGCAAAAAAAAGCAAAGAAAATCCGTACCATGACTATTATGTCTGGAGAGATGGCGTTGAAGGAATACCACCAAACGATTTGGGTTCCATCTTTGGTGGTTCAGCTTGGGAATGGGTACCCGAGATAGGGCAATATTATTTACATCTTTTTTCTGTAAAACAGCCGGATCTCAACTGGGAAAACCCAAAAGTCCGACAAGAGATTTACGAAATGATCAATTGGTGGATAAGCAAGGGTGTAGGCGGTTTTCGACTTGACGTAATTGACTTAATCGGAAAAGAGCCAGATTTGAAAATTACCAGCAACGGGCCGAATCTGCATAAGTATATCAGGGAACTCAGCAAGGAGACGTTTCAAAAAGCTGGAGACCTGCTGACGGTTGGAGAAACATGGGGCGCTACGCCAGAGATCGCCAAATTGTATAGCAACCCGGACGGCAGTGAGTTCTCAATGGTATTTCAATTTGAACATATTAGTTTGGACGAACAAGAGGGGAAAGGGAAGTGGGATCTTAAGCCTCTAGATTTTCTAGAATTAAAAAAAGTGTTGTCTAAATGGCAGACAGAGCTGAAGGGGGATGCCTGGAACAGTTTGTTTTGGAATAATCACGACTTACCCCGAATCGTTTCTCGTTGGGGAGATGACGGAGAATACAGGATAGAATCGGCTAAAATGTTGGCAACCCTTCTTCATGGCATGCGAGGCACACCATACATTTATCAGGGGGAAGAATTAGGAATGACGAATGTTCAATATCCAATTGAAGACTATCGGGATATTGAGTTACTAAATTTCTACAAAGATAGAATTGAGAAAGGATACCCTGAAGATAAAGTTATGGAGTCAGTCTTTGCAAAGGGGCGTGATAACGCTCGAACACCAATGCAGTGGGACGCTTCCGACAACGCTGGTTTTACATTAGGGAACCCTTGGATTAAAATAAACCCGAATTATAAGGATATCCATGCACAAGAAAGTTTAAATAACCCTGAATCCATATTCCATTATTATCGGAAACTAATCCGATTAAGGAAAGATCATGAAGTGATCATATATGGGGATTATGAGCTGATATATCCCAAGAATAAAGATTTGTTCGCGTACACTCGAACGCTGAAAGGAGCCAAACTACTTGTAGTATGTAATTTTCAAAAATACACAACCCATCTCCCACTTCAGAAAGAGCTGGCAGAGACTAAGCAGCTGCTAATATCCAATTATCCAAGTAACATGTCTGAAATAGAAATGCGCCCTTATGAAGCGAGAATGTACCTTATCGATACACTCCATAAATGAAAAGGTCTCAGCTTTTTAGATTTTTTTTTTTGATGACAATAACCACAAATAGTAACAAAGGGAGGAGAATTTGAAAAATAGGAAACCAGGAATTAAGAACAAATTTCCGACCGATTACCATGTGATGAGTATAGTTAGGCGACAAAAAAGAAAGCCCATAAATAAGTGCAGCAAGGGGAAGAATCCATTTTTTAAATCCGACTCCAGTTATTTTTTCAAGTCCTATCACTGCACCGTTAAAAAATAAAGACATTTTGATGATCAAGCCAAGAAAAAGAAGCAAGGTGAAAAGGGCATCCATTCGTTCGAACAGATCTGCTAATTCAATCAACTGAACGGTTTCCAAAAGTGGAAGTGTGCTATTAGCGGCGATCTTAGGTCCCAGAACAAAAATATCCAATTGATTAATAAATGTTAGAGCAAGTGCGGTCACTATATAGGCAAAGAAAACGGGTTTTGTGAGATTCCGGCCTTTATGTACGAGCGGATAAAATACAAGAAATAACACAGTTTGTCCGAATGGAAAGGAGATAAGCTCAGGAATAGCGGCTTTAAATATGGGTTTCCATCCTTCCTCTAAAACTGGAAGGGAATTTTCCAAGTGAAAGAGACCAGTTGCCGGAATTAATATACTAATTATGGCGTATCCAAGTACAAAAAAAGGGAAAAGGAACAAGCAAAATAAGAAAAATGCTTTGTAGCCGTAACGAACCGTGTTGGATACAACCACGATTGTGATCAAGATGATGATCCACAAAGGGGTTTGGCGGAGCAATGTCATTACTGTCACCTCGCCTAAATCGCGTATGTTCCGAGAAGCTTCATATGTAAAATACAGCACAAAAAGTAAATTGATGAGTGTGCCCACATATTTCCCAGTGTAACGGCGAAACAACATGAACAAATCTAATTCAGGATCTTGATGGTGAATAACAAGATGGAGCTTTAGCAGAAGTAGTCCTGCTAAAGCTCCTATCAACATGACTAACCAAGCATCTTGATTTGCTTCAGCCCCCATTAAAAACAAAGTTGTACTTCCAACTTCAAATAAAGACATACAAATGATCAACTCGGATAGTCGGATTGTATTTTGACGCATGGCTTCAATTCACCTCTCCCTGTTTATCTTATTTCAACAGTTCGTTAAAAGATTTTTCGAATAATCCTGGACGTGCAAGCTTCATTTTTACATCTATTTTTATATCCATGTTTGCTAACTCTCCAGGCCACGTCTCTTTTATTTTTTTCCAGTCTTTTGGATACTTGTGATGGATTTTATTTCCAATACCGATAAGGTCGATATTCTTTTGCTGTAAGGCTTTCCAGCCTTCCTGAATTTGCAATTTGATCGTTTCTGCTGCTTGCATCTGCAATTGATGTGTACTTTGCATATTTTTCATTTCTCTTTGGGAAGAGGCTGACAGAAGATCACCGGTAGCTTTAACGTCAACGTTTAGGTAATAATGATTTAAATTCTTGATTGGCGTAACCTTAATCTTGGCTTTCCGGATGAGGAAAGCGGACGTAACATTCCCATCTACATAGTTTACAGTAGTGTTTTTAATCTGGTTGTTTAACCATGAAACCCCCATACTTTCCTTTTCATTTAGAAAGCCGACTCTCTTGTCTTTCTGAAAAATGCTTAAACCCGATAACTTGAGTTTATTTTTGGCGGAGGTTTCCTTGAAAACATCAACAGAGTCTAGTTTCTCCGGCTCTGAACCCTCAAGAGATATTTCTGGAACTCCGGCTGCGCCACTATCGGAGCTAATTTTCGAAATAAATTCATACATGGATATTGCGGGGTAGATTGATCCTAATTTGCTATCTCTTTCTATAATCTTTTCTAAAGCTTGACCAGGAATTTTCTCTGGTGGTACAAGCTTTTTTAAAAAATCACGAGCCTCTCCGTTGGCAATGAATACTTTTACAGTTTCTCGTGAATCAAGGTTGCGGAGGTAAATATCAATAATCTCTTCAATGCCTTGTTCTGCTGCTTTTTTTCCAATAACGAGTATATTATTTTGGGCAAAATATAGTTTACGCGGGTATTCCAGGCTACTCTTCGTAACGGTTTCTCTCAATGTTTTTCCATGTGTAGAAAAGGTATGTACAGCGCTTTGCGATGCCCCGGTGGAAGAACCACCTGATCCAGTCGTCATAGCTGATGGAATTATGATTTGATAGGTATTGATCCAGTCGCCCTTATGGCCATCAATTCCAGTTGCTGTTGTGATGGCTAATTCGTTCAATTCTGTACGATCTACGCACCCTGTAAGTAATAACCCTGCAATAAACAGAACATAACTAACTCTTAATTGCCGCACCATTGATCTCTCCTATTTTTGGGTATCAGACTTGTCATTATTTTTGATTTCATCCGAACTAGCAGGGTATTGGTGAGCTGCCTGTCTTGTCTGGTTATGGCCTGATTTTTCGCTAGGTCTGGTTTTCATAGCCCACCACGGAGCTCTGATGATAAGGTCCTTCATATTAGATTTAAAGGTGGGGCTGTAGGGCACAAAATAATCAACTCCGAATGATTTGAGAGATACAAGATGAACAAGAAGGGGGATAATTCCTATCAGAATACCGAATAAGCCCAGAGCCCCCGCCAGTAGCATAAGTGCAAAACGCAACAACCTGACTGCTGAAGCCATACCAAAATACGGGATGACAAAGTTCGATATAGCAGTGAAGGCAACAACGATAACCATTGCACCTGAGACCAGTCCGGCTTGCACCGCTGCCTGCCCGATAACCAGAGCTCCTACAATGGAAACGGCTGGTCCGATGACCCGTGGCATTCGCACACCTGCTTCACGAATCACTTCAAACATCAATTCCATCATTAATGCTTCAATTAATGCAGGAAAAGGAGTTCCTTCCCGTTGAGCCATCAGCGTAATTAACAGCGTGGTGGGGATCATTTCCTGTTGGAAAGTCGTCAAGGCTATAAATAGAGAGGGAAGCAACAATGAGACTAGAAAAGATACCACACGAAGAGCCCTTAAAAAAGTTGAAATGTCATATCTCTGGTAGTAGTCTTCGGCCGTTTGAAAGAAATTGAAGAAAGTTACAGGTGCAATCAGAGCGAATGGCGTCCCATCAACCAGAACAGCTACTTGTCCGTCTAAAAGGCTACCTGCGACAGTATCCGGACGCTCTGAGTTTAGCATGGTGGGAAAGAGACTAAGTGGTTCATCCTGTATGAATTCTTCGATATAGCCACTTTCAAGTATGCTGTCTGTATCAATGGATTGAAGCCGTTTTGTAATTTCCCGTATTACTTCTGGATTAGCGACATTTTCAATGTAAGCTAATATGACTTTAGTTTGTGTATATCGTCCAATAACGTGACTTTCAAATTTAAGGTCAGGTGTCCGCAATTTTCTTCTGATCAGTGTAATGTTAGTTGAGACATCCTCTGTAAATCCTTCTTTAGGACCCCGTACTACGGTCTGAGTACTGGGTTCCTGAATAGCCCGTCTTACTCCGCCTGCGATGGAAACTGCCAAAGCATAGTTGTTTCCGTTGATGACAATGACAGCATTCCCGGAGAGAATGGCTTGATATACCTCATTTTGCGAATGTATCATTTGAATATTTCCTGCTGGAATTGTCTTCTTTAATAGAGAGACCGTGCTATTTTCACCAAGCTTAGAGGAAGATTCAGAGAGTTTTTCTGTAATTAAACCTTCCATTAAATCGGAAAGTAAGTTTTGATCAATTAATCCCTCGATATAACATACTGCGAGATGACCGGCATGGGCAGGATTTTCGGAAAAATTACGAATGATAAAATCAGGACCTTGTCCGAGTTTCGATTTGAGTAAAGACAGAGTTTGGGGCAATGACGGATTAATGGGGTCAGTTGTTTGCTGATTGGACTTTTCACTATCTTGTCTACGCCTTCTTTCAGGTCTCAGAACGTTTCTAAACCAACCTAACAACACAAGTTAACCCCCTTGCTTTATTGATAAAGCATATTTTATCCTCTAAGACCTAAAATATACTTCTTAAGAGCAGTTGATTCCAAAGTTAACCATTAAAATCTAAAAAATCAAAAGCGGGCGCCGTCCAACAGAGGAGAGCGCCCGCTTTTGATTTTTTGGAAATAACTAAATTCAACTAGCAGGTCAGGGAATCAACTCGAGCCCTTCTCCCGGTTCCAACACTTTCCCTACCCCTTCCTTTAGAAGCGAGGCGAAGTAGTGAGGGTCTTGTTTGATATGAGGGAACGTATTGAAATGGATCGGCACAACTTGTTTCGCTTGAAGCCATTCAGTTGCCAGCGCAGCATCTTCTGGACCCATAGTATGGTTGTCTCCGATCGGCAGAAATGCCAAATCGATATTGCTGAGTTCTCCAATCACCTTCATATCGTAGAACAAACCTGTGTCTCCTGCGTGGTAAATCGTTCTGCCCTCTGCTGTGAACAGAATCCCTGTAGGCATTCCCGTATAGATGATTGTTTTAGTCTCCAGATTAACGAGGCTTGAGCTATGAAAAGCCTGGGTTAATTTCACTTTTCCAAATTCGAATTGATAAGCTCCCCCAATGCTCATGGCGTGGGTTCGTACACCTTGCCAACTGAGAACATCCGCTAGCTCTGCCGATGCGATTACCAGCGCGTCATTTCGTTTTGCAATTTCCACAGTATCTCCAACATGATCCCCGTGGCCATGGGTCAGAAGGATTACATCAGCCTGCACGTCGGCTGCTTCCAGATCGGTGTTGGAGTTGCCTGTAATAAAAGGATCAATAAGAATAATTGTGCCATGGGTTTCGATTTTTACAACGGAATGTCCATGATAAGATACTTTCATTTTTCTTCCCCCTTGGTCAAATCGGCGGTGCCGGGTTTATTAATGTGATGTAACAAACCATTGCCACGATATTGACTAATCTCCAATCGCTATCGAAACATACTCTTAGAAATTCTTCGCAGCATTGCGCGCTTTTTCAATTGCTTCGGCTTTGATTTGGGGAGCGCGGTCTCCCGCCGTGGACAGACCTTCCACAAATAGGCTATCAAAGTCTGTTACGCCGACAAAATTCAAAACCGTCTTCAAATGACGGCTTCCATTCTCGCGTTCCGCCACAGGACCTTCCGAATAGATGCCGCCGCTAGCTTGAATGTGGAATGCTTTTTTGTTATGCAGCAGTCCAACGGGGCCATTCTCCGTGTATTTGAATGTTTTGGCTCTGACGCAAAAGGAATCAATGTATGCCTTCAATACCGGAGGGTAAGAAAAGTTCCACATGGGTGTAACGAACACGTACTTGTCCGCAGTGACAAACTCTTCGAGCAAATGATTCAGTTGGGTTATTTTTTCTTGATGCGCGGCAGTCAATTGATCAAACGATGCTCCCGTTTGAAGCTTGCCCCATGCCTCCAATACATCTGCATCGATATGCGGAATGTCTCGTTGATACAGATCTACGTGCACAATCTTATCTTCTGGGTGACTTTCTTGATAGGCTTGTACAAATTGCTCGCCAACGGAAAGGCTGTAAGATGCTTCAGGATTACCAGGATGCGCAGTGATATAAAGAATAGTCGACATAATTATATTTTCTCTCCTTCTTATATAAAATTACGATTTAAACAATAAAAGGGGCGATGCCGTTGCCATAAGACCAGTTGTCTTTCGTGACTTCAATTAAATTGATAAAAACATCCTCGGTTCTAATGTTGCACTGCTCATGCAGTTGTTCAGCTAATGCCGCATAGAACTCTTTTTTTACTTCAGACGATCTGCCGACATTCAAAATGATTTGAACGATGAGAAATCCATCGCTTCTTTCAATGTCCAGACAGTTTGGATCAAAGTTGAAGTTCTCTCGGTTGTGTTCCTCGATAATCAAAAAACGATCATTTTCAGGCACTTGCAGCTTGTCCACGATCGTTTGCGAGACAGCCTCTTTAATACGGGCTTTAGCTTCGCTCGAACGTCCTTCCAACGTGACGATACGCGTTAAAGGCATGTAGATTACCTCCTCTTTTTGTTGATATGCTTTATTCTATCTGTTAAAATCCAGAACACGAATGTACATGAGTTCGTGTTAGTTCGTGTCAGAGATGCTCAAACTATTGAAGCCAGGTGATAAGATGGAAGACGAAAAATCTTTGAAAGATTGGCCCCATGATTGGATTAAAAAAATTCGTTCCAGGCCCGCTAGACATAACCTTTCCAAACGAACACGGCAAGTTGACTTGGCAAGGCAAGTTGGCGTCGATCCACGAACCGTTCAACAGTGGGAGAACGGAGATCGTCTTCCCAGCGTTGGCAGCCTCAAACGTTTGATTCAAGTCTTTTTGGAGGAAGGACTCTTCCTGGAGGGAGCCCAGCGGAAAGAGGCTGAGGAGCTTTGGCTTGCAGTAAAACGCTTTTCGGAAGTGCGCTCTGCAACAAAACGGGAGTTTCCGGATTTTGATGTCACTTGGTTTGAAACCGTTGCTTCGTTCGAAGGTTCCGCGCAGGAAGGTCGGGTTGCCACGCAAGCCGTTTCACTTGCAAGGCAAAGTCAGTTACCGAAGCCTCCTTCTCTCTTTATAGGAAGAAACCAATCCATGGCTGACCTGAAAGAACAGCTGAAGTTCCATTCCCTTGTGTCAATCGTAGGACCCGGAGGGATAGGGAAAACATCACTTGCTGTTCGAGTCGCTTCAACGCTTGCTGAAACGTATCCGGACGGTATTTGGATGTTCGAATTCGGCGCCGTAAAGGATCATCATTTTTTGGGCCAGTATCTGTTATCCACTATGGGACTGCAAAATCAAGGGAATCGAACTGATCTCCAAACCATATTAGATGTAATCTCCGAGAAAAGAATGATGTTTATTTTCGACAACTGCGAACACATCATTGATGCATGCGCGGCTTTAGCTGAATCACTCCTGATGGCTGCGCCAACACTAAGCATCATGGTCACGAGCCGAGAAGCCTTGAACATTTCGGGGGAATACGTCTATCGGATTCCCCCGTTATCCTTTCCAGGTGAGGAGTATTCGCTGGAGGTGCTTTCCGAAGAAGAAATCAAGGAATTTGAAGCCGTGCAACTGTTTATGGAACGTGCGCTTTTGGTTGCTCCTAAGCTTCAACCCACGCTGGCAAACTTGCAGCTTGTAGGTGCCATATGCAAAAAATTAGAAGGGATTCCGTTAGCCATTGAGCTTGCGGCTTCCAGAATGAGTATGTTGACATTAGAACAGATGGAAGAACGTCTGGCGAGTCTGCTGACATTATTGACTGCTGGAAAACGAAATGCTGTGCCTCGGCAAAAAACGCTGAAATCTACAATCGATTGGAGCTACGATCTACTAACCGGCAAGGAGCAACTGCTTCTGAGAAGGCTCAGTGTATTTTCGGGAGGGTTTACGTTGGAGGCAGTGGAGCGGATCTGTAGCTGCGAACCCGCATTGCCCACCCGTGATGATAAACTTGCTCGGGAAGATATGCTTGATCTGTTATCCGGACTGGTCAACAAGTCACTCGTCTCAATCGAAACCAGTGATGACTACCGCTATATCCGTTATTTCATGCTGGAAGCCATTAAGGAATATGCTGGCGAGAAGATGCGGGAAGAAACTGACGGCCGTAACAGACATGTTCTTCTTGAACGTCATGCTCAATATTACAGCCAAATTTTGAATCGTGCCGAGGCCAAGTTCAGGACTCGCGAGCGTGATGCCTGCCTTGATGAAGTGAGACGAGAATATGCAAACCTGCGCTCAGCCATGCAATGGTGTTATCAGAATGATGCACATACCAACTCAATTGGATTTCATATGGTTTCAAACCTTTACTGGTTCTGGCTTCATGAAGGCAGATTAAAGGAGGGGATTTTTTGGCTTAATCGTTTTCTGGAAAGTACCGTTCATAAAGAACTGCCTGGTGGAGATTTTGCCAAAGCATTGCATGGGCGGGGCGTCATTCAATTGGTTCAAGGAAACGTTGAAGAAGCCATGGTTTCAGCTGCACGCAGCGCTGAGCTCGCCCGTGATCTGAACCATTCTGCACAATTAGCCTCTTCTCTTCGTCTCATGGCATTTATTTATATCAACCAGCTACTTTTGAAAGATGTCGAGCCTCTCGTTAAGGAGAGCGTTGATATTGCCAGGAAAACGAAGGACATGTGGAATTTGGCGGCTTCGTTGCATGCTTACGGAAAGCTAAAGCTGGAACAAAAGGAGTATCATGAAGCATCCATGCTTCTAAAAGAGAGCGTGTACTTCTTCGAATCGGTTCAGGATAAATGGGAAGTATCCGGTCCGTACGAAAGCCTCGGTTATGCTGCCTTGAAACTTGGGCAGACCGATCAATCCATTGAATGCTTCAAAAAAAGCATTGCGATCAGCCAAATTTACAAAGGGACATGGATTCTCTCTCGCGGAATAGAAGGGTTGGCTATAGCTTTATGGGCAAAGAAGGCTTATCCAGAAGCGGTCATCCTTCTGAGTGCTGCTGAGAAATGTCGCGAAAGCTTCGGAGCTGCTGCCGTTCCGAATTTTCCCGTGGAGCATAATGCAGTGCTTCTTGATCTTCAACATGTTTTAATTGAACAGGAAATACGCGATATTTGGAACAAAGGAAAGAGTCTAACGAAAGACCAGATTCTCGCATATTCTTTAGAAACTTAGGTGTGATAGCCTCCCTGAAAATCTGATCGTCCAAACGATGGACAGCCTCATTGACAACACGAACAAGGTGATAGTACAAAGAAACCGTTCCTTTCGTAAATGGTGGGTCGCACTTCCATTTACCAAGACGGTTTCTTTTTGTTTTACATCTTTGAGAAAAGCGGTCTTCCTGTGGGGTATGCAGTTTATGAACGACCAATAAAAGTCAAAAAATTGGTGTCTGCATTTCAAGATCCCTCTTGACACTCATTTTTTTCTGTAACTATAATGATTACATTAAGAAGGGAGTTAGTAATGATAATATTCAGCGGATTTTCAATAGGACTCGAAAAAGTTCCACTGCTGAATGTTTACCAGACAGTGGAAGTCATGGAGTAGGGGAAGCTCTTTCATATCCACGAACAGCATAGCTAGAATTGCTATTAATAGCATTGTATCCTCAATTATTTTAATCATAACATAGGAGTGGATTTATCATGGCAACTGTATTGTACGTAACCGCGCATCCTTTAAAAGACGGTACATACAGCTTATCAGTCGGCAAACAGTTTATCGAAACCTATCAGGAGGCCAATCCAGGAGATGAGGTCATTCATTTGGACCTGTATCGCATGGATCTTCCGCAAATCGACGCCGATCTTCTAAGACGCTGGGGGCAGCCACCAAGTGGTCTTTCTTTCGATGAACTGAGCGAGGGATCGAAGGTCAAAGCGGTGCGAATGCGCGAGATTGCGGACCAATTCATGACTGCGGATAAAATCGTCATTGTCAATCCGGTATGGAATTATTCTTTCCCGTCGGTTCTGAAAGCGTACATTGACGCGGTTATAGTTCCGGGAAAAACTATTAAGCGAGCCGATAATGGGCTGCGGGGTTTGTCCGGTTTGATTGGGACGCAGCAGGACAAAAAAGTGATGCACATTCAGGCTTCCGGCACGGTCTCTCCCATGGGAAGTTCAAAGATGTAGAGCACAGCCATAGTTATGTAAAAGCTATCATGAATTTACTGGGCATTGACGATGTGCAGGCTATCTTTGTTGAAGGTATCAGTGAGCAGCCGGACCAAGCGCAGAGCATAAAGGAATCAGCAATCCGGCAAGCCATATTGGCAGCCAAAGCGTTTTGATGTGACAGCCTAAAGAAAAAGCGGAAAAATTCCAGGATTTTTTTCTGGTTTTTCTTTCTCTTTTTTGACCATGATGGGGGAATGTATTGTTGTTACACCTGATGTACGTTACCCAAATAAGTTGCATTATTACAATCCTTGATACTTAGGCAATTCCTTTGTTTTGGCGGCCACAATGCGGTCATCATTATGGAGCCGCTATGAGCCATAAGTGGAAATATAATGGTTAAACCCCAGGGACCTTATCCATCTGGAAGAAGCCCTGAGGTTTTTTGTTATTGAGCAGGGAGGTCTTGCCTGTAGTAATACGAAGCGGTCTCAAAATCTTTTTGGTGATAATAAGCTTCAGCTATAAGGATATACAATTCACTCATTTTTTTGTGCGCTTGCTTTTGTTATTGAGTTGGGCTTTTAAATCAGCTTCTTCCTCTGTGATTTCTATACTCTTTATTATGTTTAGAAACTCATTTAACAAATTGCTTTCAAGATATTGTTCCGCCCTTACCAATTGAGCAGGAATGGAGGGAGGAAGAGAAACGGTTTCCGGGGCCTCTTAAAAGTAATAGAGCAATTTAATCGCTCCGCAAGCTTGCTAATGATCTCAAAAGAGGGCATCGCATTTCCTTTCTCAATTTGACTAATCAATATCAGATGATGAATTGACCCGCAGCTGGTTAGCAGCAGGGATAAGCAAGGATTATGACCGGACTCGACCGTAAAATTCGCGAGGAAGGGGCGGAAGATCTAAGTACTGATACTGTAATGAGGGTGACTGTGAAGGCGCCTGTCTCCTTCCAACAATTTGCACAGAGACACGCAGAAATCTGGATGCGGGAATTAGACAGTACTATGACATTTTAGCCAAACTCAAACAGCGTGCACCAAGCTTGGAAAATTCCCTTGGAATCCTCGGCACTTCGCGTAGATATTTGTGTGTCCCAGCTTCCAACTGACAAAACCGAAAATATCTAGTCACGAACACAAGTTGAGAATTGCGCTAACAGAGACACTCGTTGAATAAATCAGTCTAAATCTTCTATAGAATTATTGCTCTAATAGGGGGGATTATGATTAAGCGAAAGGTGGCATCTTATAAAGCTGAAAAGCAAATCCAAGGGTCAATTCAAGTAAAAAAAGGACAGGGTTCACTTCAAACCGCCCTGCCCTTTCTTTATAGATGAGGATAAACGAGTGATAAGTTTATGGTTCGATCAAGGTTTACAGATCGATTCTCCAGTTGCCCATCATCTTGGCGACTTCCGGGTCGCGATACGATAAGAAAAGACTTTCCCGCGTATCGAGGGCCGAGATTTGTTCGATATCATCCGCGCTCAACTCAAAATCGAAAATGTCAAAGTTTTCGACGATCCGCTCTTTTCTCACCGATTTTGGAATTACAACGACTTCACGCTGAACAAGCCAGCGCAATACGACCTGAGCGACGGACTTGTTGTATTTTTCTGCGATCGAGAGCAACACTTCGTTTTTGAACATGTTGTTAAGTCCCTCAGCGAATGGGGCCCACGACTGGTGTTGAACTCCGTGCTCTTTCATAAAAGCTGCGCTCTCTGTTTGCTGGTAGAACGGGTGCGTTTCGATCTGGTTGACGGCGGGTACGATTTCGTTATGAACGATGAGGTCCATCAGGCGGTCGGGTAGGAAGTTGCTGACACCGATCGCCCTAATCTTGCCTTCGCGGTACAGGTCTTCCATCGCACGCCATGCACCGTAGTAATCGCCAAATGGCTGGTGAATAAGGTACAGATCGAGATAGTCGAGTTGAAGCTTCTTCAAGGATTTGGCAAATGCGTGCTTGGTACTCTCGTAGCCGGCATCCTGAACCCAGAGCTTGGTCGTGATGAACAGCTGCTCACGCGGTACGCCGCTGCGGTTAATCGCACGACCGACCGCTTCCTCATTCAAATAACCGGAGGCGGTGTCGATCAGGCGGTAACCAGCCATCAGCGCTTCATATACAGCGTTCTCGCATTCTTCAGCATCTGGAACTTGGTAGACACCAAAGCCGATGATCGGCATTTTCACACCATTGTTTAATGTTACGGTTTGCATTGTATTTCCTCCCATTGTCCAAATGTAAAACGCAAACGGCCGCAAAACTCGGAAATCGGGCACCTCAGTGGGCTTCCGCTTACGGTCGACTTGCATTACAATAAGCCTAACGCCTTCGTGTTACACGAAGTCAAGCCATCTTCAAAAATTTTTATTTTTCCAAGGAGGATTCCACATGCATACAGTCAAAGAAGCTGCCCAGATAACGGGACTCACCGAGCACGCTGTACGCTTTTACACGGATAAAGGCCTGGTACCAAGCGTACAGCGCAATCAAAACAACATTCGGATGTTCGACGAAGAATCGATCAACTGGTTGCATGGCGTCAAATGTCTCAAGCAATCCGGGATGCCGATTGAAGTCATTAAAATGTACGTCGATTTCTGTCTCGAAGGGGATTCGACCATTCCGCAACGCTACACACTCATGATGGAGCATAAGGAAGCGGCGCTCATTAAGCTCGAAGAAGCCAAACAGCACGTTGCCCATTTGGAACAAAAAACGGCTCTATATCAGGCCATTCTGGAGCACCGCTCTCCAGACACGACCAATCCTGGCAACTGGGATAAAATTCAGCATATGCATAGTGACGTTTTTTACTCGCCCTCTGTTCGGAAGGCTAGAGATCTACGTGAGACACAACCACTCGAAGAAAATCCTCTGTTTTAAATTTCTGGTTGGCTTAGGATGAACAAGATTCAGAACAGTCTAGATTGGACTAACGAGAGACGATAACTTAATCATAACGAGAAGGCAGCAGGCCAAATGGACCCATTGCCTTCGTTCAAATCCTCTGTTTTTACACCAAATAACAGCACTGAACGCATCGTAAAAGATCATAAAATGGTAACGTTGTTTCAAACATGAGTCGAACCGTCTGGGTAACTTAGTTCTCGGACTGATCTTCCCAATGTATGTATTTACCTTTTTGCGGGATCAGTCGATCAGCTAACGCACTTTCAGGAAAGCTTTCTATGCATCGTATGTACACATGATTTAAAAGGAGGCAGCACCCCACGCCAGCGGTAGAATTGACTACTACAGAGATTAGAATGTAAAGAAACGTAAGTCTGAAATAACAAGGGGCAGACTGAAAGATTTAATGGAACTGCGTCCAAGACTTAAACAGGCACAGTATGCAAAAATACTTGGGCTAAGCCAATTCAGTGTCTCACATCATATGCGAAAATTCAGAGAAGATTCAACTTGTGAATAGCTCACTTAACTACGTAATTGACCATTGCCCAATTATAATATACTATTGGTTAAAAATGTAATCAGGAGGCAGCTATATGTTTAACTCGGCAGTTTTAGAATCAATAAGTGACATAAACCTTTTGTATGAAATGCTGCAAGCAGAGTTTTCACTAGATGGTTGGGATGCTATGGTACATATTGCGGATAAACTCCACCACTCAATCAACGCATTCTATGAAGAAGACCAACTTAGACAAGCAAAAGGGCAGCCGAGAATTGATACTAAAAGACTTAAACGAAGTGTTGCTTTTTATTTTGGATATTCTATGGTGGCGAAAGGTATCGCATTGCAAAAGATGGGCGATTACTCAGCAGCCAGGGATTGTATTGAAAAGTACTCTGAATTGGGATGGATATCTGGATTGGACGATGAGGGGAAGGAGGATGTAGCACATTTCAGGATGATTGCAAATGCCAATACATATGTTTTGAATTTGCTGGAAGGTAATATGGAGACGCTTCCTGAATATGTGCAATTTATACACAATGCCGAGGAAGAAGAGTTGTTGCCGGGGATTATTACGATACTGGAGTCAGCTTTAAAACATAACTGTAACGTTGATTGGGCATTAAAAGAATTTGAGCCTAATTTGGACGCTCTGGATGGAGAGTACGAAACGGAAGCCAATATTCGTTATTATATAGATCATTTATATCTTATGTCCCTTTACCACTTTACTAATGGTAATATTTACAATGCATTAAATATATCCCTCAAGGGATTGCGAATGTCTGATAAACTTAAGGATGATACTGGATATAAAAAAATCAATGCATTATTTGTTTCATTTAGTGTTCATGCAACTAAAGAACAGCTGAATGAATATAATGTATTGAACAAAACTATCCTAGAAAGGGTGTTAAAAGATGAAAAAGGCATTAGGTATGATGGCAGTAGTATTGTTTCTGTTAGGTAACGTAATCATCCCTACTGGTGCAGCAACGATCCAACCTAACAATCACGGCATGAATAGCTTCCAACAACTTAATAATCATGGCATGAATAGCTAGGTTCGTATATTTGAAACCCCTTCTACAAAGAAGGGGTTTTTATTTGGTAGAATAGTTCCAAAGAATCATAACAATCTTCTAGAAATCTACTGATTTTTCTGAAGGATATCCACTCAATTCACAGAACACTATCATTGAGGAGAGGCGTGTCGAGGCAGGGGGTGCTTCGTGCCCTCATAAAGCCATTTCAGCAGCACAAAGACTTAATGTCTCGGCCGTCAATTCAAATATATCGGTTACATTGGGCGTTTTACATTGCAATAAAAACGATGGAGGGCGCTCAACGTGATAACACTGACTAGTAATCGTTACTGATAATATTCCCTCCATTCCTATTCCAGTCATAGGTTCAATATCAATTAACCCCATGCATACTAAATAATGAAAAGTTAAGTGTCGTTCAGTATTTAGTTCTAGCGGACCTGACAAAAGGCATTGTCAAACAGTTTTCTGGGAAATTTTAAGCGATCGTTATAGACGCTCCAAAGCAGATTAGCTTTTTATAATCACCCGAAAAGGTGGCTATGGAAAGCTTTTTTACCGGTTTAATGAATCATTAATACAATGATGGATGTAGTCGGTACGACGTACATACACAAATTTCGTTAGAGCGACGAGCATAGGTTTTGCTGAAATACAATAGTTCTTTGTACAATAAAGTTGTTTTCTAATGTCTAACAATTTCTTAATCCTGATGTCATTGGACTGTCCAATTAAGTGCAGCCTAAAAAAATTCGAAGAAAATCTCCCGAGCATGATACAAAAAAGGAAGAAGGTTCGTCTTCCTAATAGCTGCAGCTTAAAAGGAGGCAATTATAAAATGAGTATTCCGGAATCCTCACCATTCCGCAACATATTTTATGAGCATTATCCAACCGTACGCAGAAAACTGGCTGCGCTTGTGCGAGATGAAGCAGCAGCCGACGATCTGGCGCAGGAAGTATTTCTGAGGCTGTACAGAAATCCGCCGGACAACCCGGCAACCCTGGGGGCATGGCTACACCGGGTACTGACAAGAATCGGATACGATTATTTAGAGAAGAGAGCAAGAGAGAGAAAGCTGCAGAATAAGCAGGAGATAATGTATGAAGGGGAAGTCGCTTCTGAATCCGGCGAAGAGGCGCTGATGCGTCGATTGGATCAGGAAGAGGTTCAGGCTTGGCTGGACAGACTGCCCGAACGAGACCGCCAAGCGCTGCTTCTGCGCTACTCCGGCTACAGCTATGCGGAGATCGCGGAAGAGCTTAATGTCAGGTCGCCGCTAATAGGCAGTCTGCTCCAAAGAGCGACACGCAAGCTGCAGGCCACATCCAGCAAGGCTATAGCAAGGCAGGACTAATCAAATATTCGGAAAGGATTGAAATGATATGACAACTAAATTGCAGCATTCAGAAGCTGACAAAAGTACACATGAAGCCTGGGAGAGGTTGCTACAGAAGCTGGCCATGGAGCCGGTAAACGCCAAGTGGGAGACCGGGGACGCAAATAACAAAGAGGACGTTCTGAGGCTTGCCGATACCCTTAGGCCGCCAGCGGACTCAGCTGCAATTCAGGATTCGGAATCCAGTTTGAAAGTTGATGCTCCGGCTCCGGTTGCTTCTTTCCGCCGGCGGGCAGGCAAGGGCCGAAAGTGGGCCGCAGCGGTGGCGGCAGCCGTTATCTTTGGCGTCGTACTTACAACCCCTGTGGGAAATAACGCGCTGGCGGCATTTTTAAATCAATTCCGGGTGCAGGATATCGCTACAGTTGACGAAAGCACGCTCGAAGGTATGTTTAATCAACTGGTTCCGGGAAAATCGGCCGACATAGAAAACACCTTTGGCCAGTTTACATCGGAAAGCGGAAACGTACAGGGTGATTTTACGCGTGAACAAGCCGTCTCTAAGCTCGGATATCAGCTTCTTCCAGTAAATGTGGCCGGAACGAAGGAAAGTGTGTACGTTACTCCTTCACAAAAAATTACAATGATGCTGAATGTGGATGAGCTCAATAAAGCTATGCAGCGTGTAGGGGCAACGAAGCTGCTGCCGGAGTCGATGGACAATAAAGAAATAGCGTTTAGTACACATGAAAGCGTAAATTACGATTTGGGTACCGATCAGGACCACTGGGCAACTCTGACACAGATGCAGGCTCCAGAAATTACGGTAGATCCGTCCGTTGATACAGAAAAAGCGGTGGATGCCGTTCTTCAGCTTCCGATTCTGCCTTCCGATCTGAAAGAGAAGGTAAAGCGCAGCCGCATTCTGGCAGGTTCCATTCCTATGCCATATGTGGTTAATAAAAGTGCTGAAACTTCTGAGATTACCATTGGAGGAACCAAGGTTCTGGTTACAAACATGAAGTACAGATCAATGACGAATCGTACCGCTATCTGGATCAAAGACGGACAGGTCTTTTCCTTTGAAGGTGGGAGCGCCTATGAGTCAGAGTTTGATTTCATGAACAAGCTTAAGGAGCTGGTTGAGGCATGAGTAAGCCGACAATCGACGCTAAAGGATTAACCAAGGAATACAGCAACGGGCGCGGCTGCCGCAACGTGACCATCACCGTAGGGAAAGGGGAAGCCTTTGGCTTCCTCGGCCCCAATGGAGCCGGGAAAAGCACATTTGTGAAAATGCTGGTCGGGCTCATCCATCCGACGGCCGGAGGAGCAACCCTGATGGGTGCACCCATCGGAACGCTCGAAGCGAAACGGCAAATCGGGTATCTCCCCGAGCTGTACCGGTATCAGGAATGGCTTACCGGTGATGAGGTCGTCCGGTTGCATGGGCGATTATGCGGTTTGGACAAGCAGGTGATCGACAAGAGAGTTCCTGAGCTATTGCACATGGTAGGTGTGGGTCAACGGGGGAAGGACCGTGTTAAGCATTATTCCAAAGGCATGCAGCAGCGGCTTGGACTGGCTTGCGCGCTGGTGAATGATCCGGCCGTGATTTTTCTTGACGAGCCTTCTTCCGCCATGGATCCGGTTGGACGAATGCATGTACGTAATATACTTGAGGAACTGAAGCAGCAGGGGAAAACGATTTTCTTAAACTCCCATCTGCTTGAGGATGTGGAAGTATTATGCGACAGAATGGCACTCTTGAATAACGGACAGGTTCTCCGCCATGGGCGGGTAGCCGAAATGCTCCAGAAGCGAGTCTGCTGGCGTTTTAAAGTCGGCGGATTTTCGCCTTTTTTGCTGTCCTGGCTTATGGATACGACAGAGCTCAGCTTTCGAGTAATAACAGATGGAAAAGCCGAAGGCGGATTTACAGGAGAGAGGGGCATAGATGATACCGTCTGGCTTGAAGCGGAACTGGAGAGCGAAGAACAGGCAGGCTGGATCAATACGTTGCTGATCGGACAGGGGATGACGTTATATGAAGTCACCAAAGTTCGAGAACGGCTTGAAGAGTGGTTCATGAAGGCTGTTGCAGGGCTGAATCATAGGGGGGAACAGGAATGAGGATTATTTGGACCATGACCTGGAAGGAGCTACTGCGCAAACGGGTCCTCCTGCTGACACTTTTATTAACTGTTGTATTCCTGCTGGGATTTTGGTTTATTGCCGGCGCCATCGCAGGAGATTCTACCTCTAGGGTGATCACAGGCGGTACGAATAATGAAACTATGATCCAGGAATTTACGCTCGGGATGTTCATTTTGATGCTCGGTTTTTTCTTCGCAAGTTTTGTACTCGCCTTTTTAGCGATTTTTAGCTCATTTTCCACGATTGCGGGTGAGGCGGAGCAGGGGGTCATGCAGGCGATGCTGCCACGGCCGATTCCGAGGTGGAAATGGTATACGGGCCGCTGGCTGGGCTATGTTTCGCTTGGTGTAATCTATGCCTTGGTATTGTACAGCCTGATTTTGTGGATCACCGATGTGCATGCTTCGATCCCGCGTGATCCGGTAGTGCTGGTGCAGTCTTTTTTGCTATTTGCTTCAGTCGTTCCCTTGCTTGTAACCGTGTCCATGTTCGGATCCGGCTATTTGTCATCGGTTGCGAATGGTGTCGTCATGACGATGCTTTATGGGGCTGGTTGGCTCGGTGGCATGGTTGGAAAAATCATCGGCTCTGTGGGTCTGGAGCCAGGTCCCATGCAGACCCTGAACAATATAACGGGTGTCCTGTCCCTGATCATGCCTGCCGATGGACTGCAGCGTAAAATGCAGGCAGTGTTGTTCAGCTTTGAGAATATTAATGGACTCATCCCGGTAAGCACAAGTGGACCGTTTGGTATCGGCGAGATTCCTTCAACAGCCTTTTTGATATACGCGGCATTTTACACGGCTGTGCTCTTTGGACTCGGGTTGCGCAGCTTTGTCCGCAAGGATTTATAGGTTCTACTTTGAAGTTTCAGACTTCAGCAGCCATTCAAAAAAATTGTTTTAAAAGACCTTCTGAGAATAAAAAAGGTGGTCTAAAAAGACCGCCAAATTGCTTGCTTTATTCCAATAAATGAATCTATGAGTCTGTTTATCTATTTCGATCGTTCATTAGTTTCAGCCTCGTCTTTACGCCATAATCACGCTTAAAGCGATCAAAAAGGGCGCTAAGGTCTCCAAGTCTATAGAAGGTGATAACGACATTATTGCAACCATATCTACACAGCGATAATAATATTTTAATTGGGGCAGAACAAGATGGACTGCTGCTAGTTACTATTCTGACAATATGCATCTTAATTACAGTTTGATGTTACCCGTTAGAGAGCATCGGGTACAAGCTCAAACTTTAATCATTTGATGTTGACCTCTATGGATAATATTTCTATTTTCAAAAGACGTTTTAGGATAACCTAGAGCGTTTTTTTATTTTGAAAATCACCTGGGTATATGCCCATTTCTGCAAACGATGCTTATCTTTCCAGCGTAACAATCAATAGAAACCTACTATTTTGATTAACCATGTCAAGTTGGAGTTTTTCATCCTGTACAATAGAAAAAGACAGTGGTTTAGAATTTCTATTTGGCCAAAAGTATTCAAATATGACAGGCGAAGAACTGGTCATGGACGTGGAAAAACTATTAATCGCTTGAGCTTCATAAAATACAAATGCAATTGCTCTACATAAAAAGTTGACCTGATTTTTGCCCGCCAGCTACAGCATCTTCCGAAAATATTTTTCCACATCGTAGCCGATCATGGCAAGCATCCTTCCATCACAGGTTGCAAGTGAGCCGTCATTTGTTATCTCCCCAAATCAAATGTTTGAAAGGTCAGAAGTTTGTCAAAAATGGATATTATATCCTATATTTGCAATTCGAATAATCTTCAAAGGGGAGCTATACATGGTAAAAAAAATTCAGTTGCCATTGCAAACCTTAAGTCTGGTTGTCTCCTTTATGGTCTGGGTCTTGATCTCTTCCCTGATTTCTTACATAAGTCAGGATATTCCGCTGACGCTCGGACAAAGAGCGTGGTCCACCGCGATCCCGGTAATCTTGGGCTCTTTGCTGCGAATTCCGGCGGGGATTCTGACCAACCGCTTCGGGGCAAGGCTGATGAATACAGTCAGTTTCTTTATTCTGCTTGTTCCTGTCTACTATTTGAGCCAGGCCAATACTTTTCTGGATTTGGCGGTCGGGGGCTTCTTTCTTGGGATAGGTGGAGCCACGTTCTCGGTCGGTGTGACTTCACTGCCCAAATATTATCCCAAAGAAAAGCAGGGCACCATCAACGGGATATACGGGATCGGGAATCTGGGTACGGCCATCTCTACCTTTGGTGCACCGTGGGTGGCTGATGCGATCGGCTGGTCAAGAGCCCTTCAGTTTTTTTTGATTTTGCTCGCCCTTTTCGCTCTACTGAATCTGTTTTTAGGGGATAAGCACGAAGAGCGCGTACGAAGGTCCTGGAAGAATCAACTCAAGCAGGTTTATCGCAACGAAAAGTTGTGGTTTTTCAGCATATTTTACTTCATCACCTTCGGCTCCTTCGTAGCTTTTACAATCTATCTCCCCGGTTTTCTGGTCAGCTATTTTGAATTAAGCAAGGTGGATGCCGGACTCAGGACGGCGGGTTTTATCGCCTTGGCTACCTTTCTCCGTCCAGTAGGCGGGATACTGTCCGACAAGTTCAATCCTTTTGTAGTTCTTATGTTCGTGTTTGCCGGCCTAACCTTGTCAGGAGTTTTACTCTCTTTCGGATTGACCATGCCTCTTTTTACGTTGGGTTGTTTGATGGTAGCCGTGTGCGCCGGTATCGGGAACGGCGCGGTGTTCAAGCTGGTCCCGCTATACTTTTCAAAGCAAGGGGGCATCGCCAGCGGGATCGTCTCTGCCGCGGGCGGTCTGGGCGGTTTTTTTCCTCCACTGCTGCTTACCCTGCTGTTTGGGTGGACAGGCCACTACGCAATCGGCTTTATGGCCTTGTCCGAGGCCTCGCTGGCCAGCCTGATACTTGTTCTGTGGGTATTTTTCAGCAACAAGCTGGAGTTTGCGTCGGATATTATCAAGTCCACAGCCGATGCCGTGATGGTCACTGATGCCAAGGGCGTGATCCATACCGTAAACGCCGCCTTTACCGAGGTCACCGGATATCCCAAAGAAGCGGTGATTGGAAAAACTCCCAATATACTCAACTCCGGCTTCCAAGATCGCTCTTTCTATAATGCCTTTTGGGTCACTTTGCTGACCACCGGAAAATGGCAGGGAAAGATCGTCAATCGCAAGGCAAGCGGGGAGGTTTTTCGAGAGTGGCTCTCGGTAACGGCAATTACGAACGAGCAGAATGTCACTCATTATGTGGCTATATTCAGCGACCTTTCGCAGGCTGACTCCGTAATCGAGGAAGGTGAAGGCGGCGGGCTAGCGCAAAATCATTTCTCAAAAAAAGCAACAGGAAAGGAGGCGGGGGATTCATGTCAGGACCCGCATTGAGACATGTGGACAGTCATTCGATGATTCATGAGGCGGCCTTAGGCGAAGCAAGAGAACTTACCGAGCTGTTGGACAGAAGTATAAAAAAAGGTGAATTGGACAAAGCGGAGGAAATTGCCTACATCACGGTGGAGCATTGGGAGGGGCGTACGCTCCAGCACGCAGCCAGCGAAGAGGAAGGATTATATGTAGAAGCTGTGGGCATCAAGTCGGAGTTGAAGAACGTCATTATTTCCCTGACTCGCGATCATCAATTAATGCGAGAAATTGTCGCTGAGATTAAGGAACTGCTGGCGCAGAGCAAGGTGGGTGGCGAGCTTCTTGCTCGTTTTCAGGCTTTGATTATCGTTGATGAACTGCATAACCGGGATGAAATGAACATGCTGGAAAAAGAAGTGGAGGGACTGCTCCATGAAAAATGAGACCTATACACTGGCGGCGATGCTTCCCGACAAACCACTTCAATCTGTGGAGCCGAGACTGTATCGGCTACTGGTACAAGAGCTCGAGATGCTCCACCTTCATCCTTATGATGTGAAGGCGGGTGGCCGGACCGATGATCACGGCATCACCGTCTACCTCCGATTTGGCGAGGAATTGGGGCAGGTCACCAGCAGGAAATTTTCCTGGGCATTGGTGGAAGACGGCGATGAAGAGGTCTTGACCTTTTTTAAACAGTCGGCGGAAAAGATTAAGAAATCGATGATTGCCGATTATTTTAAAATGATGAAATTCTAACAAAGGTCGGCAGAATGAGTTGGAAAAATGGATACGAAAGAAGGCGAACCAGATGAATCAGGTGGAAACGGAACAATTTGTCCGGGATGATCGGAATGATTTGCTTGCCTTGCTTGAGATGAGATTCGGCGGAGTGCCGCAGCCTGTGCAAGAACAAATCTGCCGGCTGCAGGATCTGAACGAGCTTCAGCGCCTGATTATCGCGGCTTGCAACGCAGCGGATTGGGAAGTGTTTATGGAAGAGCTTCAGTTGGGACAAGACAGCTTCAAACTGACGGGGGAAAGGTTTAACCCGGTAAACCAGCATGGAAAGGAGCATCTGTGCAATGGCTGAGCATAAAAACAAGCTGCTTGATGCGTTGAAATACTTGCAACGCGGAGAGGCCATAAACGAGGGATGGACCGAGGAGAGCCCAAGATCCCGGGATTGGGAGAGCCTATACCGTGGCCGCTGGCAGCATGATAAGGTCGTTCGGTCGACACATGGCGTCAACTGTACCGGTTCCTGCAGTTGGAATGTTTTCGTCAAGGACGGCATTATCACCTGGGAAACACAAAAAACGAACTACCCAACCACAGGAGTCGACTTCCCCGAGTATGAACCCCGGGGCTGCCCGCGCGGGGCAAGCTTCTCCTGGTATACCTATAGCCCGATCCGGGTGAAGTATCCCTATATCCGCGGTGATTTGTACGACATGTGGCGTGAGGAGCTGGCAGTTGTTGAGGACCCAGTCACGGCCTGGAAAAACATCGTCAGCGATCCCAAAAAGCGTGACAGATACGTCAAGGCCAGGGGGAAAGGCGGCTTCGTTCGGGCGGATTGGGATGATGCCTGTCAGATGATTGCCAGCTCTATTATCCATACCATTCAACAATACGGTCCAGATCGTGTTGTTGGTTTTAGCCCGATCCCGGCCATGTCCATGGTGAGTTATTCGGCAGGGACACGCTTCCTGTCGCTGATTGGCGGGACCATCCTCAGTTTTTATGATTGGTATGCAGATCTTCCCCCTGCCTCGCCACAGGTTTGGGGAGAACAAACAGATGTGCCGGAAAGCGGCGATTGGTATAACTCCAAGTATTTTATTATCTGGGGGACCAACATTCCGCAAACCCGGTCTCCTGATGCGCATTTCATGGTGGAAGCCCGTTATAACGGCACCAAGGTGGTCGGGGTCAGCCCCGATTATGCCGAGTATGAAAAGTTTGCGGACATTTGGCTGCCAGCTAAAGCCGGGACCGATGCCGCGCTTGCCATGGCTATGACCCACGTCATTCTCAAAGAATTCTACGTGGATCAGCAAGTCCCTTATTTTACGGATTACGCGAAAAAATTTACAGACCTGCCTTTCCTCGTGATACTAGAGAAACATGCCGATGCGTTTCGTTCGGGCCGCTTCCTCCGGGCCTCCGACTTGGGAGATGTCCAGGAGTTGGCCGAATGGAAAACGGTAGTCTGGGACGAGGCATCAGGAGCGCCGATGGTTCCGAGCGGCAGCCTGGGCTTCCGTTGGGATCGAGACAGCAGGTGGAACCTTGATCTAGAAAAGCCCGACGGGACAATAGTGGATCCTCTGCTGTCATTTATTGATGCGGCGGATGAAGTGGCTCTCATTGACTTTCCTTATTTCGTGGAATCAGAGGGAGGGACAGTTCGGCGCGGAGTTCCTGTAAAGCATTTGCCGAGTGTGGAAGGCGGGACGATCAGAGTCGTGACGGTTTACGACCTCATGATGGCTCATGTGGGAGTACCCAGGCAGCAACTGCAAGGCGATTATCCGGCCGATTATAACGATCCGAAGCCTTACACTCCGGCTTGGCAGGAGGCGATTACCGGCGTCAAGAAATCTCATTGCATTCAGGTAGCGAGGGAGTTTGCCGAAAATGCGGCCAAGACAGGTGGGAAATCGATGATCGCCATGGGCGGAGGAACGAATCATTGGTATCACAGCGACCAAATCTACCGTTCCATTCTGAATTTGGTTCTGCTCACGGGCTCCCAGGGAGTAAATGGCGGCGGATGGGCCCATTACGTAGGTCAGGAAAAGGTGAGGCCAGTGGAGGGGTGGCAGCAGATCGCATTTGCAGGAGATTGGATCAAGCCTCCCCGCTTACAAAACGGAACCTCCTTCTTCTACTTCGCGACGGAGCAGTTCCGCTATGAGGCCAAGGTCAATGAGGAACAGAAACCATCCTGGGGCGGGCGGTTTAACCATATGCATCCTGCGGATGTCAATGCGCTGGCCGTAAGGCTCGGGTGGCTGCCTTCATTCCCGCAATTCAACCAGAACTCCATCGATGTGGCCAGACAGGTTCGAGAAAAAGGGTTTTCGGACGATCAGGAGGCCGTACAGGAAATTGCGAGAATGGTTAAAGAGGGAGAGCTAGATTTTGCGGTGGAGCACCCCAATGATCCGAACAATTTCCCGCGTGTCTTTTTCAACTGGCGGTCCAATCTGCTTGGCGATAGCGGTAAAGGGCATGAATACTTTGCCAAGCATTTGATCGGGGCGGACAATCAGGTGTTGACGGACCCGAGCCATTCGTGGCGGCCGGAGACGGTGAAGACGGATGATGTTCCGCCGGAAGGCAAAACCGATTTGTTCATCAGCATGGATTTTAGAATGACGAGTTCAGGGCTGTTTTCGGATATCGTGCTGCCAGCAGCGACCTGGTACGAAAAATACGATTTAAGCACGACCGATATGCATCCGTTTGTCCATCCGTTTAATCCGGCTATTGAACCACCTTGGCAAAGCAAAAGCGATTGGGACGCTTTTCGGGAAATCGCCAAAACGTTCTCCCAATTGGCGGAGAAACATTTGCCAGCCTGCGAGGATGTTCTCATGACTCCGCTCGGACATGACAGTCCAGATGAAATCGCCCAAGTTCACGGAAAAATCCGCGATTGGCGCAAGGGAGAGACGGAGGCAGTGCCCGGCAAAACGATGCCCCATTTTTTATTGGTGAAGCGTGACTATCCGAACGTGTATGGAAAAATGATTACCATCGGACCGAACATTAAAAAGGGCTATGGAACAAAGGGAATTAAAATTCCCGGCGACAAGGTGTACAGCCAGCTCATGGAGCGGCTGGGGGCATCGAAACATGAGGGGATTGGCAAAGGACAGCCGGATCTATTCCGGGATAAACAGGTAATCGAAGCGATTCTGCTGATGTCTGGCGCCACGAACGGAGAACGGGCCGTGGAAGGCTGGCGTTCGTTAGAGACCAAAACCGGCAAAAAGCTGGAGGACATCTCAAAACCTCGGGAAGAAGAGGCTTTCACGCTTCTGGATATTACTGCTCAGCCCCGGCATACGATCTCAACTCCGGTCTGGAGTGGCTTGGAGAAGGACAATCGGAGATACTCGCCCTTTACCTTAAATACGGAGTACAGCATTCCATGGCGCACTTTAACAGGCAGACAAAGCTTTTATCTGGACCATGAGATGATTTTGGATTTCGGTGAAGGGCTGCCGCTTTATTTGCCGCCGCTGGAGCACGTTCCTTTTTTTAAGGGTGAGAAAGAAGTGCCAGCGAATGGAAAAACGATGACGATCCGTTATTTGACCCCGCACCAAAAATGGGGAATTCATACGATGTTCATCGACACCAATCAAATGTCGACGCTGTTCCGCGGATGGCAGGTCGTCTGGCTGAACGAAAAAGACGGGGCTTCGATCGGGATCAAGGATAACGATTGGATTGAGGTATATAACCGGAATGGAGTCATCGCAGCAAGAGCGGTGCTGACTTACCGGATTCCAGAGGGGATCGCTTATATGTATCATGCCCAGGATCGCACGCTTGGCGTGCCGGGTACCTCTATCACCAAGCAGCGCGGCGGTACCCATAACAGTGTGACTCGAATTACGATGAAGTCGACACATATGATCGGAGGCTATGCCCAACTGAGCTACGGGTTTAATTACTACGGGCCGACAGGAAGTCAGAGAGATACGATGACAATCATCCGACCGTTAAAGGAGGTTGACTGGCTTGAGGATTAAAGCGCAAGTCGCCATGGTCATGAACTTGGACAAATGCATCGGCTGCCATACCTGTTCGGTGACCTGCAAGAACACGTGGACCAATCGGCCCGGAACGGAATACATGTGGTACAACAATGTGGAAACCCGGCCGGGTCCCGGTTACCCTCGGGCATGGGAAGACCTGAGGAAATTTAAAGGCGGGTGGGTTCTGCGCAACGGAAAGCTGGCACTCCGGGCGGGGGGGCCAATCACCAAACTGGCGAATATTTTTTACAATCCGAATATGGCCAGCCTGGACAACTTCTATGAGCCGTGGACCTATGATTACGATAACTTGATTCATAGCCCCAAGCGGAAGCATCTTCCGGTCGCGCGGCCTGTATCACTGATTACCGGAGAATATATGGACAAGCCGGAATGGGGCCCGAACTGGGATGACGACCTGGCTGGCGGGAGTGAGATCGTACCGCTGGACCCGAATGTCAAGCAGCTTCAGGAACAGATCGCCATGGAGTATGAGAAGACGTTCATGATGTACCTGCCCCGCATTTGCGAGCACTGTCTGAACCCTTCCTGCGTGGCTTCCTGTCCATCCGGAGCTCTGTACAAGCGGGAGGAGGATGGCATTGTACTTGTAGATCAAGACGCCTGTAGGGGGTGGAGATTCTGTACCAATGGCTGTCCCTACCACAAGGTATACTACAACTGGAATACGCACAAGGCGGAAAAATGCAATTTCTGCTACCCGCGGACAGAAGCGGGCATGGCCACGATTTGCTCGGAAACCTGTGTGGGCCGGATTCGCTATATCGGTGTCGTCTTCTATGACGCAGATCGAGCCAAGGCGGCAGCTTCCGTGGAGAATCCGCAGGATTTGTATGAATCCCAGCTTTCGGTGTTCCTTGACCCCTTCGAGCCGGAAGTGATCAAGGAGGCGAGAAGAAGCGGGATCAACGATTCCTGGATCGATGCGGCACAGCGCTCGCCGATCTACAAGCTTGCCATGAAGTGGAAGGTTGCTCTGCCACTTCATCCGGAATACCGCACGCTCCCTATGGTGTGGTATGTTCCACCGCTTAGCCCGATTATGAACCATATTGAAGAAGACGAGCTTCAGACCGATCACTATATTCCCGCCGTCGATCAAATGCGGATTCCAATGGAGTATCTGGCATCTCTGCTTACGGCAGGGGATACCTCCGTCATCCGTAGAGTGTTGCTTAAAATGACCGCCATGCGTGTACATAGGCGGCAGCAAGCCGTTGGCGGCATGGATGATCTCAGACACAGCCAGCTTTTGGGAGAGGCGGGAATTACAGTGGAGGAAATTGAAGAGATGACCCGATTGTTCGCTGTTGCCAAATATAACGAAAGGTTTGTGATCCCAACCGCTCGGAGGGAAATGGATGGCGCGAAAGAGCTTCATTACAAGCAGGGGGCCTGCAGCATCGAATCCATTACCCCGTCAAGCGCGGTCACGTCACATCTTTTCGCAAGGGAGGACATGGATGATGGAACATAAGCCCGTTTTGCTGGCGGCCTGCGCCAGATTGCTAGGATATCCCTGTGAGGATTTTCAGGAAATGAAGGAGGAACTGCTTTCAGCTGTCCAAGAGGAAATGAAAGATAATGAGCTGGCGAGCAGGTTTGGCCAGGCGGCCGAGGCTATCTTCTCGGTTCCTCCCAAGGAGCTTCAGGAAATTTATGTTTGGACGTTCGATTGGAAGGAAAAGACCGGACTCTATCTGACCGCTCATGAATTGGGTGACAGTCGGGAACGTGGGGCAGCTCTGATTTTGCTTCAGCATATTGTCCGGGATGCGGGCTTTATGATGCCGAGCGGGGAGCTGTGCGACTTCATTCCGCTGTTGTACGAGCTGCTGGCGGTAAGGTCCGACAATGTTCATGTACGCGCGCTTGAACTCCGGCTGGCCGCAGCCACAGAGCGGATTCGGAAGCATCTGTCTGAAGACAGTCCCTATTCCGAGTTGTTGAACTTTCTGATGACCGATGTTTTCGAGGTCCCTACGGAAGAAGAAATTCGCATGCTGGAGAGCAAGCGGGAGAGCGCCGATCTGGATGAACTGCCTTACCCTATCCTGTTTGGCATGGACGGTACGGCTCGTAGTGATTCAGGCTTACCTGTCTATAAAACGTGCAATGGAATGGGGGTATAATGATGACTGGTATCTTTTGGTGGGTCGTGTTTCCCTATCTTACCTTGGCGGTGATGATCGTCGGCTTGCTCTATCGGTTTGCTTTTCGTCAGGTCAGCTGGACGGCGCCTTCTACGGAGATTTTTGAAAAAAGATGGCTCAGAATCGGTTCGACTGTGTTCCATTACGGGATCATTTTCGCGTTTGTTGGCCATATCATGGGTGTGTTGATCCCGCGCAGTGTTTATCATTTCTTCGGCATATCCGATGAGACCTATCATATATTTGCGATCGCGGGGGGCGGCTTTGCCGGTCTGATGGTCGTCATCGGTCTGGTTCTTCTGCTTATGCGCAAAATCCTTAACCGTCGGGTAAGGGCCCATGCGGGTTTTGGTGATTATTTTGCAGTGATTTTAGTCCTGATCATCGCAGCCATCGGTACCTATATGACCATCGTGTATAATACGACTGTGGTGGCCTATGAATACCGTACGACCATCGGGCCTTGGTTTCGCAGCCTGTTCACCTTTAATCCGCAATACGGGTTGATGCACATGGTTCCTTTCGTGTTTCAGCTTCACATCATCCTGGCGTTTCTTCTGTTCGCTTCCATTCCGTTTACCCATCTGGTCCATATGTTTTCTTTTCCCGCACGTTATCCGGCAAGATCTCCGCAGCAGTACCGTTCCAGAAACAGTTACCGGAAACGGGAGAGAACCTGATTTCTATTTCGATATGGACGAAAATTTCTGATGACAATAATAGCTGTTCATGAAGAGCATCTCTGCTTAACCAATGAGAAACTGATTGAAAAATATGCTTCAGCTTTTGGAAAACCAGCTTTATCCGTGCATTCTCTGAGACATTCATTTGCAACCCGTTATCACCTAGAGAACATTAATGTGCCCAGATTGAAAAACAACCTTTATTGATGGTGGGCGATCAAATTAAGATTGAAGCTCTTGGAGGACAGAACATAGGATGTAGAAAGTCGCCCTTAATGGCGGCTTTTTTCTATAGTAATGGATTCAGAATGATGGTTTGCGTCCAAGGAGAATTCTTTTATGGAATACATAGACAAAATTGTATAATAATATATAATTCCCCACTTGCAAGAGGTGATTTCAGTTTCATCATTGATCAAACGACCAAAGTGATGAACTTATAGGTGGGGAGGTTTATCAGTGCTTCTGAACTATTGCCATGACTATATTATGTTTTTTGATTGGTTAGTTGCAGAAAACTTTACTAAGGAATCTATGATTGATGAGGTAGGATTCAATGCTCAGCGCGTACTGATGGAGTACATGAAGATAGCTTTTGCAGACATTAATTGGGTAGAGACGATGGTAGATGATGAAGACGAAGGACTCACCGGAGACGAAACGGAGGCTTTAAGTATTCAATAAACCGATTCCTGAATATCGTAAGAACCCACATTGTTCTGCCAAGAGATGCTTAAATTCTTTCCTGACGATTGGCAGGCAAGCACTCTTATGGATTTAGCAAATAATCCTCGTGTTTCAGTCTGTTCAGGTCAGAGTGTAGGAAAACCGGGCTGGAAGCAGCAACGACCCTTTATTTTCTGCGGTGGATTTTTGTGTTAATGAAGGGGCAATTTTTTACCCTGCCATCGCATTAACTTACCATTGAGGATGACATGGATAGTGTTTTATTATCAAATAACAGCCCCCTTACAAAATTTAATATAAAACAAACATTTTGAATTGAGCAATTTTTTTCCTATGGCAAGGGTTGTATGTCCATCCAATCCTACGGGTGGTCAAAAGGGGCTTATTGAAGGGAGCGAGAAGTGGTGAAGTGGGGCAATAACCTTCTTCGGAGAAAGTAATAGGAGGGCAGTTGTTTTCGAACAAAAATTACCGGCCAATGTCGGTAACGAACATTTTTTTTAATTAAATTGGAACCGGTTTCATAATATTAGGAGGAGAGAAATATGGATTACAAGCAAGTTGCAGCTGACATCCTGGATGCCCTGGGAGGTAAGGAAAACATAACGGCAGCTGCTCATTGTGCGACGCGATTGCGGCTCGTTCTTGAAGATGAATCTTTGCTTGATCAAAAAGCGCTTGATCAAATGGACGTTGTTAAAGGGACTTTTTCTATAGCAGGGCAATATCAAATTATCCTTGGAGCCGGGATTGTAAATAACGTGTATGGCGAGTTCGCCAAACTTACGGGTCTCGGAGAAATGTCCACCGGCGATGTAAAGACGGCAGGAGCAGCTAAAATGAATCCGCTTCAACGA
Organism: Paenibacillus sp. CMM36; assembly: GCF_053570945.1. Lineage (NCBI taxonomy): Bacteria > Bacillati > Bacillota > Bacilli > Caryophanales > Paenibacillaceae > Paenibacillus > Paenibacillus sp. CMM36. The sequence continues at coordinate 282,024 of NZ_JBSEDY010000006.1, read as the reverse complement.
CTTGTGAAAGCACTTTCCGACATTTTTGTTCCGATCATTCCGGCGATTGTTGCCGGGGGTCTATTAATGGGGATCAACAACGTTCTGACTGCCAGCAATCTGTTTGGTCCCAGGTCTCTGGTCGAGATGTACCCTGGTATTGCCGATTGGGCAAGCATTATTAATTTATTCGCCAACGCTCCATTTGTTTTCCTTCCCATCCTGATCGGCTTCTCGGCCACTCGCAAGTTTGGTGGAAATCCTTATTTGGGTGCGGCGCTGGCCATGATTATGGTTCATCCCGATCTGCTTAATGGTTACAGCTACGGCCAGGCACTTGTAGATGGAACAGTACCCACCTGGCAACTGTTCGGTTTCTCAATCGAAAAGGTTGGCTATCAGGGAACGGTTCTGCCAGTACTGGCCGTATCCTATATTTTATCGGTAATCGAGAAAAATTTGCGAAAGGTAATTCCATCTTATCTTGATAATCTGTTGACTCCCTTGCTGTCTGTCCTCGTTACCGGCCTCTTGACCTTTGCTGTTGTTGGACCGGTCCTTCGCGCCGCGGGCAACGGACTGACAGATGGTCTCTTCTGGCTCTATGATACGACGGGTTTCATTGGAGGAGGTATTTTCGGTTTTTTCTATTCTTCGATTGCCATAACGGGAATGCATCACAGTTTCCTCGCTGTGGATACCCAACTATTGTCGGACGTTGCTAAGACGGGCGGATCCTTCTTGCTTCCGATTGCCTCGATGGCGAATATCGCTCAGGGCGCGGCTACGCTGGCCGTCTTTCTCATCACACGCAACAGCAAGACGAAGAGTATCGCCTCAGCTGCCGGCATATCCGCGCTGCTCGGTATTACCGAACCTGCAATGTTCGGAATCAACCTGAAGCTTCGCTACCCGTTCATTGCTGCGATGATCGGTTCCGGCCTGGCTTCCGCCTATATTGCTTACGCACATGTGCTGTCCATTTCGATGGGACCGGCGGCGCTACCCGGTATTATCGCAATCCGCCCACAGTCCATCGCTGATTTCTGTATCGGCATGGGCATCAGCTCTCTGGTTACGTTTCTCATCACCCTGCTCTGGGGCAAGCGGAAAAATGCGTCAGCCTCAGGGGAGACTTCAAACGAAGCAGCGGATCGACCGTAAGTTTAGGCATGCTTGGAACTATTTTGCAGTAAGGAGGTTGCTGTGGAGTGGACGAAAGAAGAGAGATACAGAAGATTAGAAGATACCAATCCGGAGGAAATCTCCGGTCTGGCCGCCAGAGTGGTAAGGTGCCCCTGGCGCCAGGGGTATCATATCCAGCCTGAGACAGGGTTGCTGAACGACCCGAATGGATTTGCTTTTTTTCATGAAGAGTATCATTTGTTCTATCAATGTTTTCCTCTCGGTCCTGTGCATGGTCTCAAATATTGGTATCATACCAGCTCTCCGGATCTCGTTCACTGGACGAACCGGGGGGTGGCGTTAAAACCGGACCGGGATTTTGACAGTCATGGAGTATACTCGGGCAGTGCAATCGAACACAATGGGCAATTGTACCTCATGTACACCGGCAATACACACGTGATAAGAGTTGGGAGCGAATTCCTTATCAGTGTATGGCTCAAATGGAGAGAGATGGACGTATACACAAGTTCTCCTCCCCGGTTATAAGCGGACCTCCGTCCGGGTATACCGATCATTGTCGCGACCCCAAAGTATGGAAACAGAAAGATTGCTTTTATGCCGTTTGGAGCGCAACGTTCCAATCTTACCGGCTGAGCCATGCTCTATCGCTCCATTGATCTTTACAAATGGGAAGAGGGTTTACTCTACGAGTTCAGACCGGTGACAAAATCAAGAAAGGACAGCTGCTGGAATTTGATATTTCCGAAATCGAGCAGGCGGGCTTTCCGGTGATCACACCAGTGTTGGTCCCGGACGACCAGGAAATGGTGAAACCGGTGGAGACGATGGAAGGCGCTGGGGTGGTAGACGGTGTCCCCACTGCTTCGTGTTCACTTAAAATGATAGTGTAGCTTGGATTTATCGGAGAACCGGCAAGCTGTTACAGCACATTTGCCAGTTGATTTTTGCTTCTCAAAATAATATAACCACGGCGAAGGGGCATAGCGAGCAGGGCCTGAAATCTCATGATTTCAGGCCCTGCTTTCTGTTGGACTTCTAATTTTTTTGCTTTGATACATTCATTGCTCGTCGATCTTACTAAACCGCCAGAACAGGCTGATAAAATCCCCTTTTATTCTTGGAAGTGTCAAACCGGCGTACATCAGCTCGTCACCTCCGTATATCTTTCCAGTTTCGTGATGGCGGTACAGGTAACGCGAATTCAATCCTTTGCATTTCAGAATAGGCACCCTTTCACCCGGCTGGCTCAGCACTCGGAAGAAAGCAAGTACAGCTTCGCTCTGGTCATCAGAAACAAAGGCCCAGGCCACCTCGTTGCCCTCGAACGGACTTAAAATGCGATAAAATTCTCCGAATTGGATAAGGGGGCGAATTGCTTTATATAGCGCAACTTGGGACTTGATCGCTATCTTTTCCTGCGGCGACATCTTGGTAAGATCGAGTTCGTAGCCAAGGTTTCCCGACATCGCGACATGTCCTCGGGTGTCAAGAGGAGTAACTGCGGAAAGGAACGCTCTGCTGGAATGAGGTTAAGGTTACGCCAGAGGTGCCGTTTACGCAAAAAACGAATGATGTTCTGCTTGAAATTGAAGCGGATATCGACATTCGTTCCGAAGACGAGGTTCATATTAAAATGAAGTCCTCTGGGCAAAGTGAGACTATTATCGGTTATGACCCTGTGCGCCAATGGCTATTCATCGACCGCTCGAAATCGGGCCTGAGTGATTTCCACCCGTCGTTTGCGTGCAAGCACGGTGCTAGAATGGTTTCGGAGAATGGGAAGATCAAGCTGCATATCTGGCTGGATCGCAACGCGGTTGAAGTGTACGCGAATGAGGGCTTGGTTGCACTGACGGATCAAATATTCCCTGATGCTCCGATGGATCGTATTGAGATAAGTGCGAAATCAGGGGAAGTTGTAGTGAACTCGTTTTATATGCATGCTCTTAACTCCATTCATATTCCTAATGGTCCAACGGAGCAGACATCCAGGAGGGTTGAAGTATGAGCCATGCAACCGATAATCGGGGATTGATTATGTATTGGGCCTTCAATGAAGGAACCGGTACAAGCGCTCTGGAGAGCGTATCCCAAGTCCAGGATAATATCCAGTACGTGTTTAACCAAGCGGAGTTTACTCAACCTTGCCCTCCACGGTGGAGACAGGGGGTAATTGGAAATGGGCTTCTGTTCGATGGTTATTCGACTTACATTGCGCATTCGTTCGATGAGGGAAATCAGAACACCGAGCCAGAGTATCGATCAGCGTTAAGCATAGGAGTATGGGTAGCCCCACGCTCCTATGAATGGGGGGATGATGGCAAATTGTCCGCCATCGTGAACCGTTACAACCTGGATCGCAAGCAGGGTTATCTGCTCGGCATGTTCCGTCACGGTTCCTGGTCCTTCCAAGTCGGGCTGGAAGGAGGAGACTGGAAGGAACTTTGGTCGCCGGACGGCCATGAACTGCCCAAGAATGAATGGTCATACGTGAATGCTGTGTTCGATGGGAACCAAGGGGAAATCAAGCTGTATTTAAACGGCAGTGAAATCGCTTCAGCTGCCGTGCCTCGTGGTTCCCGCCTGGCTGAGGCGGCGGACACGGATCTTCTTATCGGCAAGAATAACCATAGCAGCCTGCTGGCGGAAGTGTTCAGCCTGCACATGTTTAGCGGTATCATTGATGAACTCAAGATTTATAATCGGGCGCTGAGCGCGGAAGAAGTGGCCGCTTCTTATCGGCATGTGCTGGATACCTTTCATGAAGGTATCCGGCCACAATTAAACTATGACGAGATCAAGCTGGACCGAACGCCACTGCTACTTGATCGGCACAGACCGCAATATCATATTAGCCCGCCGGCCCATTGGATGAACGAACCTCATGCACCGATCTATTTTGACGGGCAATATCATTTGTTCTATCAGCATAACCCGCAGGGGCCGTTCTTTCATCAGATCCATTGGGGACATTGGGTAAGTCAGGATTTGGTGCATTGGCGTGATCTACCCGTGGCCCTGGCGCCCGAAAAGGATCAGCTCGCACCGGACGGGATCTGGTCGGGAAGCGCAACCTATGATGCTGACGGACTTCCTGTCTTGTTCTTTACGGCAGGTAATGACAGCGCTTCTCCGAATCAGAGCGTAGCGCTTGCCCGAAGCACTTATACCCTTGACGGAAACCCGGATCTGGTTCAGTGGGTCAAACATCCAGAGCCGTTGATCGTGCAGAAGAAGGGAATGGGCGCATTTGGGGATTTCCGAGATCCATTCGTATGGAAGGACGATGACGGCTGGTATGCTCTGGTCGGGTCCGGAATTGAAGGTGGAGCAGCACTGGCATTTGCGTCACAGGATATGCTGAATTGGACGTATAAAGGGCCGTTTTTTAAAGCGGATATTCAGAAGTTTCCTTACCTTGGACCCATCTGGGAGCTCCCTGTGCTTCTTCCCCTTGGCAGTGACAAGCAGGGAGTGAACAAACATCTGCTGCTTGTCAGCCCTGTGGGGAAGGGAGCGGATGTCGAGGTGTTCTATTGGATCGGACAACTTGACAAGCAAAATCTTTCGTTCATCCCCGATCAAGAAGAGCCTCAATTGATTGATGTCGGGGATTTCCATTTTACCGGACCGAGCGGAATGGTTGATCCGAAGACCGGCAGAAATATCGTCTTTACGATAGCCCAAGGCGACCGGACCTCCGAGATGGAATATAAGTCGGGTTGGGCTCATAACGGAGGCTTGCCGTTAAGCGTGTATTTGAGGGATGACGGACGTCTGGGAATAGAGCCGATTCAGGAGCTTCAATCGCTGCGTGGCCCTAAGCGGCTATCGCTTCGGGACCAGTCATTGGCTGAAACTAATGTGCAGCTTAGGAATGTTCATGGTGACATGCTTGAGATTCAATTGGAATTGGAGCCCGGCAGCGCCAAAAAATTCGGAATCAAGGTCCGTTGTACGCCGGACGGAGAGGAAGAAACTCTGCTGTATTATGATTGGAATCAAGCGTTGCTCATGGTCGACCGCTCGAAAACGACCCTGCATCCTGGAGAAAAGTGCGGAGGGATTCAAGGCGGTAAGTTGGAGCTGCTTGGGGAGAATCTGAAGCTTCACATTTATTTGGACCGCTCCATGGTCGAAGCTTATGCAAGCGGATTGAAAAGCCTGACAACCCGGGTATATCCGAGCCGTATGGATGCTTTGGGACTCGAGATTTGGGGAGATGGAGAACCGTTTGTTAAATCCTTGGATATATGGGATATGAAGTCCGTTTGGTAAGACGGTTGTTTAGGCGCTCCTTACGAATGGGGTATGCACAAATGATCAAGAAACTTTGCATTCCTCCGTTTGGAAACGTTTCATTCATATTCTCCCTTCTTCATGACTATTCATCTTTGTACAAGGAGAGCATTTCGAAATGAGGTATCGATGTTCGCAAGTATAACAAGTTTCGAAGGAGGCTCGAGAATGAGGAAAGTCAAAAGAGGAAAATGTTGGATATCGGGAATGGTTATATGGGCTATGGTGCTCCAGCTTGTTGTTCCGGGAATCTCTGTCGCGTCCGAAAATAGAACTGTTGCTGGAGAAACGCTCATTCCTAAGAATGATGTGAAATCATCGGTTACGGATGCGATTTATCAAATCAAGAATATTCCTAAGAATGACATGGGATTGTCAGTTACAGATTCAGTCTATCAAATCCGGAATCCTGGATTTGAAACAGGAGATTTGACGGGATGGACCGTTATCAAAGGCGATGCGTTCGGTCCGAATAGCGTAACCGACGAAACGACTTGGTGGGCAGAAAAAATACCGTATAACCAGGAAGGAGCTTATCATTTAAACGGCTGGAAGTATGACGAATCTGCGACAGGTGTACTTCGTTCCAGCACTTTCGAGCTGGGCGGAAGCGGCTGGATCAGCTTCAAGCTTGGCGGTGCGAAGAACCCAGACAAGGTATTTATAAATATTGTGGAAGTCGATACGGGACAAGTTATTGCCCGATACGGAAATAGCGCATTCGCCGACGTTGACTTCCCGGATCCTGCGCAGGGCATGCGGCTTGCCAATATGGTGCAATACAAGGCGGATCTTTCCACACAATTGGGCAAGAAACTGTATGTGGAGGTCGTCGATAATGCAACCTCGGATTGGGGAGTCATTTTTGCGGACGCATTCTCCATGTACCATGAGTCGGAGCCAGCTGAAGGAATTGTTGCGACGGATATCAAGCCGGATTTCAAGCGCTATGAAATCGATAATCCAAGCTTTGAAACCGGAAATCTCGATGGCTGGACGGTTGAGGAAGATGCTTTTGAAGTGACTGATGAAGCTCATGCGAGCAAAGAAGGGAACTTTTATGCCAAATCCTCCCTGCAAGGAAAGGGCTCCATCACTTCTAATACTTTCACGCTTCAGGGAACAGGAACAATTAATTTTACTGTTTTGGATATCCTCAAACCGGAAAATGCATATGTTGCACTTTTCGATGCGAACAGCAACACATTGCTTATGAAAACCGGGAATGTCAGCGCGAACGAGAAAATCTCATGGAAAGTGCAAGAACACTACAACAAGAAGCTCTATGTAAAGGTTGTCGATCATTCCAATGAAGCCAGCATTGCCGTTGATAGTTTCCAAGCAAGTGGTAGGGGGACTATTTTCTACTTAAACCTTGATGAAGGCGCAGGAAAGAAAGCGTTGGAGAAAGTACACAATCTTAGGCACGATGTGAACTATGTATTTAACAACGCCAGGTATATGGCATCGAAGGATCCGAGATGGACTCCGCGTGGAATAAAAGGCGGCGCCTTATTGTTCGATGGATCCTCGAATTATATTGAGGTCAATGCAAGCGTTACTGTGCCTGTAAGCGACGCGTTAACCATCGAAGCTTGGGTTGCACCGCGTAGCTATGAGTGGGGAGACGGAAACAAGCTGTCTGCGATCGTAAACCAATCCGACCAGGATAAAGCGGAAGGCTTTTCTCTTGGTATGTATCGGCACGGTACATGGTCGATGCAAGTAGGCATCGGCGGTCAGTGGATTCAGGTATGGGTAAAGGATCACCCGTTGGAAAAATACAAGTGGAATTATGTGGCCGCTACTTTCAGTAAAGAAGATGGAAAAATTAAGTTATATCTAAACGGTGAGGAAGTGGCTTCCCAAGCAACCCCCGTCAACGTTCCGATCACACCATCTACCGAAAGCCTGATCATCGGGAAAAATAATAAACCTGTAGAGTTAGCAGGGGTGTTCTCCTTCAATATGTTCAGCGGACTCCTAGATGAAGTGAAGCTGCATAATAAAGCCCTTACGAACCAGGAGATACTTGCTGGATATGAGAGCGTGAAGGCGCTTCATGGAGGTTCAATTCCGAAAATTCCGAATGCGGACATTGATGAGGATCCAAGTGTGTTTGACGGAGATCAGCACCGACCCCAGTACCACGCGATGCCTCCGCAAAACTGGATGAATGAAGCACATGCACCGATTTACTATAACGGCAAATACCATTTATTTTATCAACATAACCCGCAAGGTCCATTCTGGCATCACTGATCAGGAGGCACCCTCCAAAATGGATGTAGGTGACGGCTATTTAACCGCAGAGAGCGGTCTGGTCACACCCGACGGAAGAACGGTCGTATTCTCTATGGTGCAAAATGTAAGAACACCGCAAGCCGAATATCAATCTGGATGGGCTCATAATTTATCTTTGCCGGTTTCCCTAAGCCTCAATAAGTATGATAAATTGCATATCGAACCGATTAAAGAACTGCAGAGCCTTCGAGGGGAAAAATGGGTTGATTTTTCGGACAAAAATTTGGAGAGTGCCAATCAATTGATTAAGAATGTCAAAGGCGACATGCTAGAGATTGTGATGGAGATTGATCCGCGTGAAGCCCAGAAATTTGGTCTCAAGGTGCGACGCTCGGAAAAAGGCCAAGAAGAGACGCTCATTTACTACGACAAGAAGAACGGGACGTTTAATGTGGATCGAACCAAGAGCAGCATTGATCCGGATGTGCGTGTAGACGGCATTCAAGGAGGATATGTAGATCTTGAAGGAGAGAACTTGAAACTCCATATCTTTCTTGATCGCTCGGTCATTGAAGCCTTTGCAAATTACAAGAAGAAGCTGACAACTCGTGTCTATGTAGGCAGATACGACTCCTTAGGCTTACAGATCTGGGCCGATGGCGATATCAATATCAAATCCATGCAAGTATGGGATATGAATGCCTTAACGGGTAAACCGGCTGCTCCGGTCTATGTACCCGATAAGTGGGGTAATTCTGTGTATAAGGATATTACAGAGCTGCCTAACCATGATTTTGCTACGGGCGACTTAACAGGATGGATGACGGAAGGAGACGCCTTCCAGAATGTCCATGTGACCAATACCCAGTTCTTCTGGGACAACATTTTCTTCAACCCGTCGCATAAAATTCCGGGCAGCTACCATTTGTGGGGCTTCAACGAGCAAGCCGGCGGCGACAGCTTAACAGGAGCGCTAAGATCTCAAAATTTCGTCCTTGGTGGGAACGGTAAGATCAACTTCCTTATCAGCGGAGGCCGGGATATAGATCGTCTGTATGTTGCGCTGGTTCGGGCGTCGGACGACAAAGAGTTATTTAAAGAGACAGCGACCAATTATGAGGAATATCAACGTAAGATTTGGGATGCGACGGATTATATCGGGGAGGAGCTTTATATAAAGGTGGTTGACCACTCCAAAGGCGGGTTTGGACATATTAACGTCGATGATTTTAATGTACCTGTTCAGGTACAGAAGAAAACTAACAACTGACTCTTGTTAATACAGAATACCCGTGAGTCCTGTAGTCACTCCAAGCAAATCGAATAGTCAAATAGCTTATCATTCGAAATGGCATCGGTATTGTATCTGATTCTGGAATTGAGCTTTTGATAAATGGGAAGTAAATAATGTAAATCTCGAAACCCCTTATCTTATCTATGGATAGGGGGTGAATTATTGTTGTCAGAATGCAACGTATTGTGTAGAATTAAAGAAAATTATGGAAACATAATTGAGGTGGGGGTGGTCCCTCTATACTCAACTTATACAGAGGAATGAATAAAAATGCTTGGGAGAGGGGGGGAGTGTGTGTATAAAGAGCTTCTGAGTATAGCACAGCTAATGGGGGAAACAATGCGATTGGTTGGGTATGCCCGATACTACAAATCCCTTAACATTGATGGTTTACATTACATACATCAAGTAGAAGGTACCCAAGTGATCGCTATTGTTAAACCAAATCATAGTACTCATCATGAAGCTACAACATTTTTAATGAATCTATTATTAACGGAAAAGCTAAAAATGAATACGGTTACAGGGCATGCCCAGAATCTGAAAAAGTTCTTGGATTACATGATGTTCTGGAGGCTAGAGGAAGATTTTGAACATATCCATAATATCGAAGTAAAAGCAGGTGGACCGTATCCTATTGAAGTAATATTACTGGGATTTGCGGATTACCTTCGATGTATTCCAAAAGGTTACAAGCCATTTGAAGATTTAAAGGTGGCGACTCACGGGATTCATTGGTCTATGTTAAAGAATATCCCCCTTAACAAACATGCAATGGCAGAAGGGAAGCTATCAACCGTAATTCGAAGCAGTCATAACGATTTAAAGAAAACCAACTGGTGTGAGTACCCGTCTGGTGCACTTGCTCCGATCATCTATACTGCATGTGCATATCTGAAGTTCTTGCGTGATAGAACAACAAGATTTAAATACCTGCCATTAGAGCAGGTTCCGAGAAAAGAAATAAGAGATAATCATTCATTAATAGCGGGTACTGCGGGTAGTAGGGTGCGGATAGTGTTTGATGTGGAAAATATTGCTCGAGATTCCGGTACTGCAGGACCTGGAGGAGGGAAGAGCAGGCAAGCCTCTCCCATTAACCACGACAAGGTCTTTAGTGAGACCGAAGCAGACATGTTCTTTGAATTGATCGATCCGTATGAAAATGCTTTGGATCTTCTTCTCTTTGCGATATTGCGTTACTTTGGATTACGCCCTGGTGAAGCAGCTGAGATTCGAATTGAGCCGTCAACAATTCCTTCCAACTTAAACGTGTATCATACAGCAAGAGAGGAATTAACCGAGTCTCTTTCCGGGAACTTGCAGTTTGTAAAAGAACGCGGGTTGCGGGGGAATTGGGTCATTGATACGGGATGGAAAACGAAGGCTTCCTGCAGGGACGTGGCGTTGATAACTCACAAAACAATTGATCCATTTAGCAGGAAAAATATCCGATTTCCAACACAAGAGGAGTTCACTGATCTTCTGTATTGGGCACTTCTTCAGCGGCGGGAACTTTTGTCTTATTACACAAGTGAAGATCATGGCTATCTATTTGTATCAGAGTCAAACAATTCAAAAGGGAAGCCATTAAGTAAGAAAGGCGTTTACAGTAAGTATAATAATTTGGCTGATGACTTATTTCAACGAACTGGGGGAAGCGTAGACCTACGTTCCTACTATCCACACACCTTCCGACACTTATTCGCGACATCACTTCTCCTAAGATATCGCAGACCAATCGAAGAGATCAGCAAGTGGTTGGGGCATTCTTCTGTCGTGATTACGCGCGATACATATATTCATTGGATACCTGAGTCAAATAATGACACAGAAAAAGGTAAAGTAGATCATTTAGGGAGGGTATTTATGCGACAGGCGGAGATCTCAGAGGGAATCCACGCGCATGAGGAGGACTCGGAATGATACTAGAATGGACTCCATTATCGGAATTTCGCAAATTTTTAAAAAACACGCTGCGTTTGAATCATGTGAATCAAGTATTTTCCTCTATAAAAAATCCCGTCCTTCAATTATTTACTACATTTCCGGCCCCGGATAACTGGTTAGCTGTACCGCCTGAAGAGAGACCAACCTTTCGGCATCGCGACAGTCGAGACCTATGGTATGTCATTTTCTGGGCTTGGCATACAGGTTTTTGCAAGGGAAATGATGTAGTAGCACAATATCGTCGAAACGACTTGGTTTGTTACCTGTCAACCAGAGGTCGTGTTATCTGTCGGATTTCCCCGTCAAAATGGGCCTCCTCAAAAATTCAGAAGCAGAACACATCCGCAAAAAAGACTCAAACCGTATAGGTTTGTTCAACAAACTATCTATACACCTTCTAGGTGTTATGAAACCGCTGGGCGATTTCACGGAAGAAGATATAGCGTTAGCGGATGTAATGCGTCCGAACGACAAACGTTATAACGCCAAGTGTTTAAAGGACATTCTTTTTGAGCTTGGATATTCGGATGAACCAGGAAGACGTAGGCAAAGAATACTGTTTGACGATTGCTGTGAGCATCCAAAGTGGGGGGATATCGCACGTGAGTTTCGCGAGCATTTAAAACGAAGTAATTCGCTAGACTATTATATTCGTAAAGCGGGCAGTGCTTTGCATAAATTTTTCAAATGGCTTGACCAGCACGGGGAGTCGGATGCTTCATCTCTCGAGTATGAAGATTTTCTCGATTTGTTTGATTACATTTCAAAGAATAACGATGGAGAGGAGTTTTCAGCTAAGTATACCGGGAACAATCTTCTACACATAAAGTTATTCTTTGATTGGGGGAAAGGTTCTCATACATTTTTTCCAACATACGTTGACTGGCCCAGTGATTTATATTCTGGAATTCATCGTGAGGCCCAAGAAGAAACATATTCCGGTGATGGCCTCGCTTTTGATGACCCAAACTTCCCGATGCTCATGAAGGAAGCAATTGAAAATTATCATCCCGAAGATGATGTTGAAGTTTTATGTCGCGCTTTTTGGTTAATTATTGCCTCATCACCGGTGCGTAAAACGTATCTGCTCAATCTTCAGGCTGAAGAATGTATGCTGCCATTGCCTAATGCTCCATCAGCGGTAGGATTATACAGCCCATATTCAGGTATTGAGAAAGCTAAACATCGTAACGGCCAATTTCCTATAATTGATTCTGCAGGTCTTAGAGCGGTCGAATTTTTACAGAAAAGATCGAGCGATAAAGCCTTCCGACCGATACGGAACGAAAGAGCGGATGCATCGTATGTTCATCTTTTTCAATTGGAGAAATATCCCTGGATTTTGAATGAAAGACAAATATATAGGTTTTTTGACAAGATAGCAGAATTTATTGGACATGGAGATAAAAAAGGGAAGGCTCATGGTTACAGACACTATCTCATAACTCACATTGCAATCGAAACCGGGAACAGTGAGTTAGCACGACTTGCTGCAGGTCATGAAAATCAAACCATGCTGAATCGATACTTACGAAGTAATCTCTCCCGTCAAGCATTGTTATTTGCTACTATTAAGAAATATCAGGATGGTGAGATTGCGGGACGGTTTATTTGGCGAATCTTCGAAGCACTTGCCAGCGAACAAACTGAGCCTGACGAATTGATAAAAGCTTTGGGATCTGAAGAGCTATCTTTAGATGAATTCTTTGCAAAATTCGGGCTTCCAGCTCCTACAGGTGTAGGAAGATGTTTAATACAGGGGGCTTGCCTTTTTGAGGCAAAGTGTTTTTCCTGTCATCATTTCGCCATACGAAAAAGTGAAGCAGCACAGGCATTTCATACTTTGGCCAGATTAACCAAGGACATGTGGAACATGATGCGAGGCAGTCGGGATTTTACAACCAAAAACGCCAAGGCGGCCGGATTAGCTACGCAAATAGCGTTGCTTGGGGACATGATTCGGCATTTCGGCTATAGTGACGAACAGATTCAAATAGAGGTTATCAGTCGACTAGTCTGAGCTTAGATTGGAAAGAGGTGAAATCGTGTCGCAAATATTAGCTTGGCAATCCCTGAGATTTGGACCCATTACTGTAAGGTGAAAGGGACAATTCGAGAGTAGAGAGCATCTGACAAGATCGGAGTATGAACAATACAGATCGGCAGAGACTTGGGGACGGGTTGAACCTATTTTATCAAGCTCCTTAACGGATTTGGTACAACCCACAATATTTTTCAAGTTACCCGGCACCCAAAGAGATTACGTATTACTGCTTGCCTTTTTACAACGGATCAGTTTGCCTTTAGAGATCGTATTTCCAACCAAGACCGAATTCAATAAATTTCCTTTTCCCGAGTTACCGAATTTTGAGTACTTTGATGCGCTTTACGATAAATACTATCCGGTATTGTATCCGATGGATAGCGAAAAACAACTACAAAAGGCAAAGAAAAGGATTCCTTTGCTTCGAACTGTAGTTTGCTTATGGTTCGCAGGTTACGCCCTTAAGGAAGGGTTAGAGGGTAATCATATTATTACTTCCTCTGTATTAGCAAAAGCAAGTAAGATCGCTAAATATCATAGAAGTAGTTTAACCCTCCTAGGTAAGATGTTAGCTAAAGAAACAGATTCCTTGATTGAAAATAAACCGGTCATACCTTGCGATGAAGCGGAAAGAAGTGTCTGGATAGCCGCGGGAATATATCCAACCCAAACGCCGTTTGAGGAGAGTCTCTATACCTTTGCATTTTCTTACTTGAGGCAACGTGTGAATGATTCAATAACTGATGATTATTACGACGATGAAGGAAATTTACTTTTCAGATACGGTAAAAAAACTATCAGCATAAATTATTGGAAAGCGATAGTCAAGTACATCCGGTATTTTGCAATCAAATGTCGATCAAAAGGTCTTACTGACATAAGCGAGAATTCAATATCAGAAGTATACACAGAGATTTTTGGCCAGATGAAGGGACAAGAAGATAAGACGTTTTTCCGAGTGGCGCTTCGACATTGGCTTAGGTGGCTTATAAGAACTACAAATGCTTCATACAACATAGAACGGATTATGCCAAGACCTAGACGTGTTATGTCAAAAGATCATGGACGAGTATTTAGTATGTCCAAAGCTTATATTCTTGTGCAGACCTTAATGAACGATCAAACTCCTTTAATTAACGAGAACATTCTGATGGACTTTCGTCATAGGCGGGCTTGCCTGTTGATGTTATCAACTGCAGCAAGGCCTCATGAAATAGTTAATTTGCTTCAGAATGCTTTATTTATAGATTCGCAGGATAATTCCTGGATTCGTTTTCACAAAACCAAGACCATTCGCAATCAACCCGATCGAAACGGCTATGAATGGGTTCATCACGCTCTAGTGAAGAGCGATGCTGCAAGATGGTTTAACGAATTGATTCATTTTGCCCCATCAGAACCTATATTTTTTCCAAGAGAGTGGGGGGGGGATGGCCTTACGGAACTTCGTTTACTGGCTTCAAAACATAATGATGGCCCTATACGAACTAGCGGACTGTATAATTTTTTAACTCGCAATCAATCGAAGTTATGGCCTGAACTTAGGAAGCCATATTTCACACCCCATAATCTAAGAGCGCTCCATCTTACTTATCGGCGTATCTTAGGAGACAATGATGAGCTACTAGAGAGGCAGGCAGGACATAGTCATCCTTCCTCAAAAAAGCCTTATACGGAAACAATGCCTGCAGAAGAAGTTGCAAAGTTTGGTCATCTACTTCAAAAAGGCGTTTGGAGAAAGAAACCGGAAGGGGAGGATGCTGATAAGACAGAAGGGGCTGGAATTTCGTCTACTGAATATGTAGCCATTGATGAGATAACCGAAATTTCATCTAAGTTTGAGGTCACGCCTCAAAAGCTAGATGAAGCATATAAATTAACCCAGAAAATTATAGAGGAATCACCACGTTTCCAAGGTAAAGTTATTGATTTGGAAGATGAGTTACACGAGGTTAACGTAGGTGGTTATACGCATAATTGTAATGCACATGTCTTGCTAAACTGTGGTCATACACCCGGGCATTGTAGAGCATGTGATGATTATAGTCCTGATGAGGGTACAGAAGATGCGCACAAGGCCGACATATTTCGTGAAATGTTGCATTATTACTATTGTCTCGATGCAGAGAAAAATTTCAAGTCCACAGGACAACGAAAAATGGTTTTTCAGAAGGCTGAGGATATAAGGAACGGTTGAACAAAACAGAAAGAAGTCTCTGGGTAAATAAATTTAAAATGCCGCCAAATGAGGCGAAAAAACTGCATTCATTGCTCTTTGAGAAAGCAAAGGCATACTTTCGTGAACAGTCTAAAGAGAAGCCTAATCCAACTAATGCAGAAGTGCTTTGTTATATTTTAAGTGGGGAGGTAAAGTAAATTGGCTCGTCCGGTTTCTTTCAGTAGCAGCGACTTGGCATGGGAATGTGCACAAGTAAAAAGAAAGCTTTTAAATGATGTCAAAAAGGGGCGATTATCGCGTCTTTCAAAATCAGATGTGTACGATATGATTGCAAAACGCCCGCGAATCAGATTGAAAAGCTCGCGAATCAGATTGAAAAGCTCGCGAATGTTGTGGACGGGTTCCTATAAGGAATATTTGGAAAAATGGTTCACCAAATTGAATGAGGAAATACAATTAATCCTAGACTCGGCCTCTGAAGGAGAACCAACGATTACAAGTCCTGAGATTGTAGCCCAGGAGCACCGGGAATTGCAAGCCAAGGTTACTCATTTAACACAGCTTATAAGTACGTATAAAGATGCTTTGGACGAATTACGCATAGAGAACGGACAGTACCGAGAATTAATCAGCCAGCGTTTCGGAGATATTGACTTATTCTAATGATCCTGAATGTCCCGTGTACTGATACCCTTCGCATACATATGTGCTCCTCAATGCCGGTCACATTCGTTTGATTTTTCTTCACGACTACAGGTTCAAATTCTACATCACCGTATTCGGAGGTTACGGTTTTCTTACTGTTGTAGCCGTCGCGGCTGTTTCTCGTTTGTTTGTTTTTACATCATGTTTCTCATAACCGGGATGCGTATCCAGTTCGGCTTCTAATGCTTCTTGAAGTACATCTGCAAATAATTCCTTTAATGTCCATTGAATATCTTCTGCCGATTGAAAATTATGCTCTTTTACGAATTGACGTAATTCTTGTTTTGACAATAATCCGCTTCAGGTCACCATGTGCTTATTCCTCCAACTTTGATCTAGTAGTCAGTATTGACAAATTTATCTCAGTTGAAGTAAAGATTATGTCCAAACTAAATTGTTACTTCAAGCCTTGTACGGAATTGAATTACAAATGGGTGAATCTCTCCCGGAGCGACTATTCTTTGGTGTGACGGTTCACTCGCAATTAATGAAAGCAGGCCGCGTGATAGATTTGAGGGCTGAACGCATTCTTATCATTGGAAATAAAACTGTATTTCATGAATATATCCAATCGTTATCGAGAATTGGTAATTTGTTAGAGAAGAAGATCATTGTTGTTTATCTTGGAAGTTTTCCAGGACCGGATAAACGATTTTTTCTTCGGCAAATCCAAGATAAATTTGATAAAAATGGTCTTCAGATTGAAGTTCAGTTTTGGGGCGACATCGATTGGGGAGGGTTCCAAATATTCCGGCATTTGCAAAAATCAGTGTTTCCACAACTACGACCCTATCGTATGGATAAGACTACTTTCCATCAGCATTTGGATTGGGCAGAAACCTTCACTGCAGATTATCAAGTCAAATTGGAGCAGCTACTGGAAAACACGGATAATTCCTAGTTTCACGGATTAATTCGAGAGATGTTGTGTACGGGCAAGCGTTTAGAGCAAGAAGCTATACTATTATAAACTGTATTTCAGCCACTGGTTGTTGCCGAATTCTATAAGATTCGTGGTAATACTTTGTATTGACAGTGTATTTCACAATAGCCGCGACTTTTGCGGCTTTTTTCATTTATTGTTATTAGTTGTTTTCTTGGACTGGGACAAAAATCAAAATTGAGCCTTCTATTTTTACCATAAAAATGCAAGTAAATCCGTAACTGGCCGATCAAGGAAACAAGGTTGTTACCAGGTTGGTGTAGAGCAAGGTAACGTCTGGGTATCTTGGCGGCTTATTTAAATGGGGGATGAAGAGCCAGTTGCAGACTACATTCTCAGTTCCCGGCTACAGCAAGCGATCAAAGCGTGATCGTGTGCTGACACCGGCGGTTACTCCTATTCGTGGTCGGTGGAAATTTCTCTTACGGGGTCACCGCTTGCGGCATGTTGTTAATCGGGGTCGGGACCGGTTTATTCCTTACCCCCAATACGACGGAGATCATGTCAAGCGTTCCGGAGCAAAGCCGCGGGGTGGCGAATGGACTGCGGTCCATGCTATATAACTTGGGTCAAGTGCTGAGTACGGCTCTTTCTTTAACCATCGTCGGCGCAGCGCTGCCAGCCCACCTGAAGAACGTGCTGTATTCCGGAAAGAACAATGTGATTTCTGCCGTTGATTTTGCTTTCGTCATTCACGGTTACCGCTGGGTCATCATCGCACTAATAGGGACTTCTCTACTCGCTCTTGCTGCCTCGTGGTTCCGTCCGCAACAGAAAAAAGCTTACGAAAGCTCTTCAGCGGCCTCTTGACTTTGACGCATTGATGCCGCGTCAATCCGTCCGATCCTCATCGATCGGTCCTGCGGCTGCCGCCATAACCCCAGCGCGTCCGGTAAGCCCAAACTTCTGGAGCTAGCGATATATATCCGGCGGGTAGTGGAGCGTTGACGATAATATTGCTTACCAACCTGTAACTAAAGAAGTTTTTATTAGAAGGATACCTTTTTACTTCTACAAACCCGATACACGCTCAAAAAATGTAGGTGGCTTCCTTGCTATAATACGTTGCTCTCATTTTAAGATTTCCGGCCTGATAAAAATTTCAAGTAAAGTAGAACTTATGACCTATTGGAATTATTTTCATATTACTGTATTATCATTGAGTGTAAACATGATCGATCAGGACTTTTTAAAAGAACACATAAAGGATAAATACGGATACGAAAGACTCATCACTTATTTCTCAAGACATGAAGTAATTGGGGAAGAAATTTTTCCGTATCTTGGTACTGCCATTCACTAAACGGACTGGTATATTTGCGTTTATGGGAGGATTTCACGGAATGTCGCTGGGGAGTCTGGCTGTTACCAGCAACATTCAGAAAAGATCTTCCTCCGGCATAGCATTATCCGATGTTACCTTTTTCCCATACTCCGAGAGTCCAATTGACTCATTCGATACTATTGAATACATGGAAGCCGTTCTAAACGACGGTCACTCGGGAATCGAAAAACCGGCGGCTATTATATTTGAAACCATTCAGGCGGAAGGCGGCGTAAATATAGCTTCACCCGAATGGATGCTCAGGCTGAGGGAACTTAGCGACAGACACGGTATTCTACTGATTTGCGATGACATTCAGGTTGGCTGCGGACGCACCGGACCGTTCTTTTCATTTGAACGTGCCGGGATGATCCCTGATATTGTACTGCTTTCCAAGTCAATCAGCGGGTATGGCCTTCCCATGTCTATTCTGCTGATGAAACCGGAACTTGATGTCTGGAAGCCTGGTGAGCATAACGGTACGTTCCGGGGAAACCAGCTTGCTTTCATTGGAGCTACAGCTGCGTTGGAATATTGGGAAATGAATAATTTGGAACAGTCTGTGAAATATAAGGAAGCATTTGTAAGAGAATATTTAACCAAGCAGATTTTGTCATTACATAAGGGCCTGACCATTCGGGGTGCAGGTTTGATTTGGGGTATTGATTTTTCCAATGTGGAGGATGAGCGAATCACGCAAAAAGTAGTAGAGGAATGTTACCAAAACGGTTTAATCATCGAAAGCGCAGGAAGAAAAGACAGTGTTATAAAACTTATGCCTCCGTTAACCATCGAGCTTGAACTTTTGCAGCAGGGTTGTTCAATTATCAGACAAGCTATTCAAGAGAATATAAATAAAGTATTGGAGGTCGAAAGTTATGGATAAAATCGCCATTATAGGAATAGGATGCCGTTTGCCAGGAGGAATAAGGGGGCCTGAGGAGTTCTGGGAAGCATTGACTGCGGGAAAAGATATGACTTCCGATTTACCCGAAGGCCGCTGGGATTTAGAAAAGTTTTATGATCCTGACAAATCAAAGCCAGGCAAGCATTACACCTGTCATGGTGGATTTTTAGATAAAATAGATGAGTTTGACCCTTTGTTTTTTGGTATTTCTCCAAGGGAAGCGGCCTTTCTTGATCCACAGCAAAGACTGATGCTGGAGACATCATGGGAAGCAATGGAAGATGGAGGCTTGGATCCGGCCAAGCTAGCAGGAACCAATACCGGTGTCTTTGTAGCGGGCTTCACCCTTGACTATCAAGCAATACAATTTAAAAACGAATCGGTTGAAAGTTTAGATACACATTCGGCAACGGGTATGATGATGACAATGTTGTCCAACAGGATTTCATATATATATGATTTCAGAGGTCCAAGTTTGTCTGTAGATACAGCGTGTTCGGGCTCTTTGGTTGCAACACACCTTGCATGCGGGAGTTTATTGAATAATGAATGTAATCTCGCAATAGCAGGCGGAGTAAGTGTTATAGCTACACCTGAGTATACCATAGCGGAAAGTAAGGGTGGTTTTTTATCTCCCGATGGACGGTGCAAAACTTTCGATTCCAGTGCAAACGGCTATGCAAGAGGAGAAGGAGCCGGCGTTGTGGTTTTAAAACGCCTGTCAGATGCTATCGAAGACGGAGATAGGATTTATGCCGTAATAAGTGGATCGGGTGTAAACCAGGACGGCCACACAGACGGGATTACTGTTCCAAACGGGCAGGCTCAGGAAAACTTAATGAAGGAGGTATACAAAAAGGCAGGAATATCACCTTCAGATATAACATATATTGAAGCTCACGGCACCGGCACTCCGGTTGGAGACCCTATTGAGGCTAATGCAATAGCACGAGTGGTTTCAACAGACAGGCCAAAAGATAAAAAGTGTATTGTCGGATCTGTTAAGACAAACATTGCCCACCTTGAGGCCGCTGCAGGAGTTGCCGCACTGATAAAAGCTTCACTAATCATAAAGCATAAGCAAATACCTCCACATCTGCACTTTAAGAATCCAAACCCTAAAATTCCCTTTGACGATTTATGTATACGAATTCCTCAGACCCTGGAGCCTTTGCCGCAACCCGCATTGGTTGGCATAAATTCATTCGGTTTTGGAGGAACAAATGCCCATATCCTCTTGGAGGAAGCTACAGATCTCCAAAAACAGGGTACTCCTGAAGTTAATGTAAATACCGGATGGCCATATATGATTCCCATATCTGCGCGCTCAGAAAAGGCGCTAAAAAACTATGCGCAAAAGTATGTTGATTTTATTAATGGAAGTGGAGAAAGTATTTCTTTATATGATATTGGAAGCATGATGAGCAAAAAGCGCACCCATCATGACTATAGACTAGCGGTTTCGGCATCTTCAAAGGAAGAACTTGCAGGAAACCTGGAAGCGTATATTAAAGGACAAGCACGCCAGGGGATGTCTGCGGGAAATGTTGAGGCAGGAAAGTACAATAAAGCTGTTTTTGTATATACAGGTATGGGGCCCATATGGTGGGCTATGGGCAGACAGCTCCTTGAAAAAGACCCTGTGTTTAGAAATATGATAGAAAAATGCGATAAACTTACACGTCAGTATGCTGGATGGTCTCTACTGGAGGAACTTCTCGCCGATGAGGAGAATTCACGTCTGGACCAGCCCCAGTTTGCTCAACCTGCCAATTTTGCTGTTCAGGTGGGTTTGACTGAAGTATGGAAATCCTTGGGTATTATACCCCATGCGGTGGTAGGACACAGTGTTGGAGAAGTGGCTTCTACATATGTTGCAGGAATTTACAGCCTTGAAGATGCCATGTTGGTAAGTATTCACAGAAGCCGTGCACAGCAAAAAGCAGTAAACAAGGGCACAATGCTGGCGGTAGGTTTACCAGAAAAAGAAGTTGTGGCCCTGCTGGATGAGAACATAAAAGGTGTTTCAATGGCAGCAATCAATAGCCCAAATTCGGTAACTTTGTCAGGTGATCCTGATGCCCTTGAGCAGATCCAAAAACAGTTGCAGGATAAGGGGGTTTTTGCGCGGCTTTTAAAGGTCAATGTAGCGTATCACAGTTACCAAATGGAACCATATGAGCAGGAGCTATTGGAGGCATTAAAAGGAATAAAGTCCCAGCCTGCCGGGATACCGATATATTCCACGGTTACAGGGAAAATGCTGACGGGTACAGAGTGTGATGGACATTACTGGTATAAAAATGTAAGAGAGCCGGTACGTTTTGAAGCAGCAATGTATGAAATGATTTCGTTGAATTATAACTTATTTATTGAGGTGGGCCCTCACCCTGTTTTAGCAGCTTCTATTTCTGATTGTCTGTCAGCTAAAAACGTTGAAGGTAAGAAGTTGTTCTCTATAAAAAGAAATGAAAACGAACAGGTTTCAATACTGGAGAACTTAGGGAATCTATATGCACTGGGATACCCTATAGATTGGAACAAGATTTACCGGTACCAAGGTGAGTTTGTAAGTCTCCCTCTTTATCCATGGCAATGGGATAAATACTGGATGGAAACGCAGGAATCAAGTGAATTTAGGCAGGGAAAAAATAAGCACAAGTTTTTAGGACGCCGTTTGAAAACTTCCAGCCCTATATGGGAGATTGAACTTAATACTACCTATATGACGTATCTTTCTGATCATAAAATACAAGGTATAGAAGTTTTCCCCGGAGCAGGGTATGTAGAGCTGGGAATGGCTTGTGCCAGAAGCTATTTTGGAGAGGGTTTTTATACAGTTGAAGATATAAAGTTTGAAAATGCTTTATTTTTAAATCAAGGAGTATCACCTGTGGTGCAGGTGGTTTTGGATCCAAAAACCGCAAAATTCGAGATTTCAAGCAGGATACCGGGACAAGATAAGACTTGGACATGCAATGCATCCGGCACAATAAGAAAACGGCAAAACATAAAGATCACTGCTAAAGATGAGTTGATTCAAATACTTGGCAATTGTACCAAAGAATACGGAAAAGAAGTATGTTATAAAACCTTCTATCAAATGGGTTTCCATTATGGTCCTTATTTCCAAGGTATAGACAAGATATGGAAAGGCGATAACGAAGCTCTTGGCAGGATTGAGATCCCTAAAATACTGGAGATTGATAGCTCTATCTACGGTCTTCACCCGGCGGTATTGGACGCCTGTTTCCAGGTTACCATTGCGGCAGTTGCACCACTTAATGAAGATGAAAATAACGAAGGCCAATCATTCCTACCTGTAGGAATAGACAGGGTGCAGCTTTATGGAAGGCCGGAGCCTGTCATGCTTTGTCATACGCAGATGGTAGATAGGAAAGATAATAATTTGAACGCCAACATCCGTCTATATAGTGAGGACGGAAATCTAATCGCCGAAATACTGGGCATAAGAACTAAGGAACTTGGAAATAGTGGAGGGTCTGATGCTGGAAGAGTTAAGGATTATCTTTATGAGATAAACTGGGAGCTTCTAAAAAGTGAAGAAGTTGATACCCGCACAGCTGCTGCTAACTCTGGAGCATGGCTTATTTTTGTGGATCATAAAGCAGCAGGAAAAGAACTGGCAAATCTCCTTGAAAAAAGGGGAGAAGAATGCTTTATGGTATATCCTGGTGAGAATTTTGGTTGGCAGTATGAAGAGCGTGAGATATATATAAACCCTCGAAGCATTGAGGATCTTAGAGCGTTGTTTGATGAATTCTCAAAAATTAAAACGAAGCTAACAGGTATTGTATATATGTGGAGCCTCAATATCCTTGAGATCCAGGAAGTTAGCAATACAGCTATAGAAAAAGCTTGTTTTGAAAACCTGTTTGTATTAAAACACCTGGTACAAGCAACCACAAATCTGGGATTAAATTTTAAGCTGTGGGTTATTACAAGAGGAGCCCAAATGATCAACAGGGCTACTCCAAATTCTGCATTCTTACAGTCGTTGGTATGGGGCCTTGGCACCGTCATAGGTTACCATGAGTTGCCTTCAAATTGGGGAGGCCTTGTAGACCTTGACATAGAGGCCAATGCGGGTGAAATGGAAATGCTGTTAAAAGAAGTCTTAGGTAATGGAGAGAACCAAATTGCTTTCCGTAATGGGAATAGACTTGCAGCAAGAATCGATAAACTGCGGATTGATATGCAGCATCAAGTACCCGTACATCTTCGCCCCGATGGAAGTTATGTTATTACAGGTGCTTTTGGTGGCATAGGTATGATTACAGCCCAGTGGATGGTTGCCAAGGGAGCAAGACATCTGGTACTGCTTGGACGCGGAGAATTTCCAAAACGTTCTGAATGGAACAATGTAGAGCCAGGCAGCAGCCTTGCAGAGAGGATTGAGTTTGTTCGTAAGCTGGAGTCCCAGGGGGCAACAGTATATATTGGATCAGTGGATGTAACTGATGAGGAAAAGCTTGCTGGATTTTTTAAAGATTTTGATAAGGAAGAAAGGCCTCCTATTCGAGGTGTTGTACATTCTGCTGGTATTACGGATGATCAATTTCTTGAGGTTAGTAAAGATGAGACTTTTTATAGGGTCCTTTCGCCTAAGGTAAATGGTGCATGGAACCTTCACCGTATGACAGAGGGACGGCCTATTGACTTCTTTATTTTATTTTCTTCAGTTGCTTCTGTATTTGGTTCACCAGGCCAGGGAGCATATGCAACTGGGAATGCCTTTTTGGACTCACTTGCACATTACCGTTTATCGAGAGGACTTCCTGCACTGAGTATCAATTGGGGACCATGGTCAGAGGTTGGAATGGCTGCAAGGTTTATGGAACGTGATCCGGAGTATTATATACAAAAATCCATAGAATCTGTAACGGTAGAAAAGGGAATTAGGGCTATGGAGCACCTTGTTGGAGAAGCTGTTGCACAGTCTGTGGTTCTACCTATACTCTCGTGGCAAACGTTTGGGGAAAAATGGTTCTCACCCATGAGTTCTCCACATGTGCTTAAAACTCTTTTGCAAGATGAGTCAGGACAACAAGAGAATATAAATAAATCAAAGGTGGATGTTGATATCCTGGAGGATATTATTTCATCTCCAATACAGAGCAGGCAGAATATCGTTGAAATGCATATTAAAACAATAGTAGCGAAGGTTTTGCGTTATAATCCTGAGGATCTAAGTACCAAACAACCACTAACTGTTTTTGGGATGGATTCATTAATGGCCACCGAAATAAAAAACAGGATGGAGGTTGCCTTTAAAACACCTGTTTCCATAGTAGAACTTCTTAAGGGTTCCAGCATATACGATCTTTCCGAGCAAATGATATCAAAGCTATACGAATCGGGAAAGATTTCAGAACAGGGTTCCCTAAATATGGGTAAGGCTGAGCTTGAAAGAATACCTAAAGTTTCTGAAAAAGAGTACTATGAAACCTCATCTGCACAAAAGATGATGTATATCATTAATAATCTTGAGGGTAACAACATTGGGTATAACATACCTGTGGGAATTTTATTTGAAGGTGGGATTGAAAGGGTTGCCCTTGGGGAAGCATTAAAAACATTGATACAAAGGCATGAAGCATTTAGGACATCCTTTGAGATGATTGATGGGGAGCTTGTGCAAAGGATACAAGATGAAGTTGATTTTACTATAGAATATTTTGAGTCTGAGGAAGACGGAGTAGAGAAAATAATCGATGAATTTGTAAGACCGTTCGATTTAAGCAAAGCACCCTTAATAAGAGTAGGTCTTATAGAAATCCATGCTAGCAGGCAAATACTTTTGCTTGATGTACATCATATAGTCTCGGATGGAACTTCAATAATCAGGACTTTTGATGAAATAGTTTCTATATTAAGTGGTGAAAGCCTTCCGGCAATGGAGGTGCAATATAAGGATTTTGCCCAGTGGCAGAATGGCTTGTTTAGCACTGAGGTTTACAAAAAGCAGGAAGAATACTGGCTTAATAGGTTCAAGGGTGAAATTCCTATCCTTGATATGCCTACAGATTATCCTAGGCCTGTCCTTCAAAGCTTTGAAGGAAATAGGTTGCTATTTGATTTAGACAGTCATTTGATGGATAAATTAAATGTACTTTCCTCCCAAACAGGAGCCACCGTGTATATGATACTTCTTGCGGCATTAAATACACTAATGTATAAATACTCAGGACAGGAAGACATAATTATTGGTACTCCTATAGCGGCAAGAACTCATTTTGATACTGAAAGAATACTGGGGATGTTTATAAATACCCTGGCATTAAGGAATTTCCCAGAGGGAAATAAGGCCTTTACTGAGTTCTTGGAAGAAGTAAAAGAAAGCTCCTTAGAAGCATATGAAAATCAGGAATACAGGTTTGATCAGTTTGTGACAAAACTTAACGTAAAGAGAGATTCAAGCAGAAATCCTTTATTTACTGTTATGTTTAATATTGTTCCTTCTGATGAGCATATTATGGAACATCGTGGTGAATTAAAGTATTCCAAATATCCGGTTGAAAGTAAAACATCAAAATTTGACCTAACATTCCAGTTGATACCAAATGGTCATAATATAATATTATGGATGGAATATGCTACACGTCTGTTTAAGAAGGAGACGGTAGAAAGGCTTGTTCAGCATTACTTTAATATCCTTGAAGAGATAACCTCAAACCCTGAAAAAAAACTATCAGAAATCAATATGTTATCCCAAGAAGAAAAGGAGCGAATAATATACGGCTTTAACGATACGAAGGTTGAATTTGAACATCACCTGACGGTACACCACCTGTTTGAGCAGCAGACGAAAGTACGTCCAGACAATATAGCAGTAGCGTATGAAGGCCGTAGATTTACATATGGCCAGATTAACCAAAGGGCAAACAGGATAGCAAGGTACATGCTAAAGGCTGGCACTGGTAGAGAAGAAGCCGTAGTTGTCATGCTGGAGAGGGGACCCTTATTTGTAGAATCGGTACTTGGTATATGGAAAGCAGGGGGGGCTTACATACCTGTAAATCCAAAATACCCTACACAAAGGGTGCTTGATATATTTAAGGAATCTAAAGCTGCCTATGTGTTGACCTTATCAGATTATGTGACCCAGCAGCTTAGTGAGAACTATAAAGGCCGAATTATATACCTTGACCAGTGTGAAAAAGAGATTGAGGCTGAAAGTGGCGAAAACCTAGATCTAGATATAGACATAAATAGTTTGGCCTATGTTATATATACATCTGGTTCAACTGGTGTACCAAAGGGAGCTATGATAGAGCATCTTGGCATGATAAACCACATCCATGCGGAAATAAAGGAACTTTGTATAACTAACAACAGCATAATATCCCAGAACTCACCTCAATACTTTGATGTATCTGTATGGCAGTTCTTTGCAGCCCTAACCATAGGAGCTCAAATTATCATCTATCCAGATGAAATAGTAAAGGATGTTGCAAGGTTTACGAATCGGATCATAGAAGATGGCATAACGGTCCTTGAGGTGGTACCTTCATACCTTGCTTTAATGCTTGAGTATGTGGAAAATACAGGGAATAAACCGGAAAAACTTCATTACTTGCTGATAACGGGAGAAACCGTAAAATCCGGCATAGTAAGGAAATGGTTTGACCTATGTCCAAATACTAAAGTAGTTAATGCCTACGGACCTGCAGAGGCAGCGGACGATATTACTCTATATACTATGGAAGCTGCTCATGAAGGAGAGAACATTCCTGTAGGCAAGCCTATACAAAATATGAATCTATATATAACAGATAAAAACATGAACCTGTGCCCTATCGGAGTAAAAGGAGAGATCTGCGTCTCTGGAACAGGTGTAGGAAGGGGTTATTTAAATGACCCTGAAAAACAGCCCATGTATTCCTTGAAGATCCTTTCAGAGAAGAAAAGGGGATAAGGCTGTACAAAACAGGAGACCTGGGAAGATGGCTGCCTGACGGGAATATCGAATTCCTGGGCAGAATAGACCATCAGGTTAAGATCCGCGGATACCGAATAGAGCTTGGAGAAATAGAAGCTCAGCTTCTAAAACATTCTTCAATAAAAGAAGTTGTGGCAGCAACAAGGGAAGACCCCCAAGGGAACAAGTACATCTGTGCATATATAGTTGGAGAAAGTGAATTGACAATACCGGAATTAAGGGAGTATCTCTCCAAAGATCTGCCAGACTACATGATCCCTTCATATTTTGTACAGTTGGAAAAACTGCCTTTATCAGCGAATGGCAAGGTAGATAGAAATGCCCTGCCTGCCCCTGATGGAAATATTAATACAGGGGTAGACTATGCTGCACCATTCGGTGAAATTGAGGAGAAGCTTGTACTGATATGGAGCCAAATCCTTGGAGTCCAGAAGATTGGAGTAAATGATAACTTCTTTGAATTAGGAGGAGACTCATTAAAGGCAACCAATCTTGTATCAAGGGTTCATAAAGAATTTGACATAGAATTTGCATTAAAAGAAGTGTTTATGGGTCCTACAATTTCGGCAATAGCAAAAAGTATTAAAAATAGACTTAACGATACAGTGGAAATCGAAGAAATTTTAAGCATGATTGAAAATCTATAAATAGGAATTAAAAGAGATGAAATAGAGAAGAGGGACGAAGTTATGGATAATTTGATGAAAAGAATAGAATCTCTTTCTCCAGAAAAAAGAAAGCTATTTGAGACGATGCTAAAAGAAAAAGGAAAAGATGTTTCAAAATATACGCCAAATGCCTTTTCTGGAATACCTTCTGCCAGAGAGCAGGAATTTTACCCTATGTCATCTGCCCAGAAAAGGCTGTATATACTAAACGAGCTTGAAGGAGCAGGTACTGCATATAACATGCCAGGCGTCGTACTGCTGGAAGGAAACATTGATGCAGTACGCTTCGAACAGGCATTCAAGGAGCTAGTAAAAAGACATGAGGCTCTGCGCACATCATTTCATATGGTTGAGGGTGAACCAGTACAAAAGGTTCATGATTACGTGGATTTCAGTATTACGTACCTGGAACTGGATGAAGAAAAAGCAGCAGAAATAGTCAAAGAATTCATAACGCCCTTTGATCTTAGCCAAGTTCCATTACTGAGAGTAGGACTTGTAAAAACGAACGAAGACAGGCGTGTTATGATGTTTGACATGCACCACATAGTATCAGATGGTATATCAGTCAATATACTTATGAGTGAGTTTTTGGATTTGTACCAAGGGAAGACCCTTTTGCCACTACGGATACAGTACAAGGATTTTTCTGTATGGCAGAAGGAGATGTTTGCCGGAGACTCAATAAAGAAGCAGGAAGAATACTGGCTCCAGACATTTAAGGGTGATATACCGGTACTGGATATGCCTACTGACTATCCAAGACCGGCGGTACAAAGTTTTGAAGGAGATGCTGTAAGCTTTGAAATAAACCCTGAACTTTCAGTCAAACTAAATAAGCTTGCAACAGATAATGGAGCTACCTTATACATGGTACTGATGGCTGCATATAACGTACTCCTGTCCAGATACACTGGACAGGAAGACATCATAGTTGGAAGTCCTGTAGCCGGAAGGCCCCATGCTGACCTGCAGGGTATCATTGGTATGTTTATAAATACCTTGGCCATAAGGAACTATCCTGAGGGAGAAAAGACCTTCGTCCAATTCTTGCAGGAAGTAAGGGAAAATGCGTTTTTGGCTTTTGAAAATCAGAACTACCAGTTTGAAGAACTTGTAGAAAAACTTAATCTCATGAGGGACATGAGCAGGAATCCTCTTTTTGACACTATGTTTGCACTGCGCACTTCAAACAAGACAGAATTTGCAGCATCGGGTATAAACTTCAAACAATACAACAACTGGCTGGAAGGCAGAAAGGCAAAATTTGACCTTATGCTTGAAGTGGTAGAGGGTCAAGAAGGTATAACATTTAACCTTGAATATTGTACCAGGCTGTTTAAGAAGGAGACAATAAAAAGTTTTGGAACCCATTACATTTCCGTTCTTGAAGAGATAACGGCATGCCCTGAAAAAAGGTTGTGGGAAATTGATGTACTGTTACAGGAAGAAAAACAGCAAATCCTATATACCTTTAACGCTACAGAGGCACAGTATCCTAAAAACAAGACTATCCATCAGCTTTTTGAAGAGCAGGCAGAGAAGAACCCTGATCATGTAGCTGTGGTATTTGAGGGTAAAAAGCTTACATATAGTGAACTCAATAAAAAATCAAATGGGTTGGCCCATGTATTAAGGGCTAAAGGAGTCAAACCGGACAGTATCGTAGGTATTCTGGCAGAACGCTCACTTGAGATGATAGTAGCAATCCTAGGGGTATTAAAAGCAGGAGGGGCATATCTTCCCATAGATCCAGATTATCCTGAGGAAAGAATAAGTCATATGCTGGAAGACAGCCGGGCAGTGATCCTGTTGACCCAATCACATTTTATAGACAAATATACATCAATAGGTACAGTAATAAATTTAGAAGATGAGCAGGAATATTCAGATGAACAATATAACTTATCGGAGGTAAATAAACCTTCCGATCTAGCTTACTTAATATATACCTCAGGCTCTACAGGTAAACCCAAAGGGGCAATGATAGAGCATAGAAACATAGTAAGGCTGTTATTTAACAGTAAAATGCAGTTTGATTTTAACGAAAATGATGTATGGACTATGTTTCATTCTATGAGTTTCGATTTTTCCGTATGGGAGATGTACGGGGCGTTGTTATATGGGGGCAGATTGGTGGTAGTTCCTAAAATGACAGCACGCAGTAATGTAGAGTATCTGAGACTTCTAAGGAATGAGAAGGTGACCGTATTAAATCAGACACCTTCAGCCTTCTATAATATAGCCAATGAAGAAGTATCATATGAAGAAAAAGAACTTAAGATAAGATATGTCATATTCGGAGGGGAAGCATTAAAGCCTGCATTGTTGAAGGAATGGAGAAAGAAGTACCCGCAGACTAGACTCATCAATATGTATGGAATAACCGAGACAACAGTGCATGCCACATATAAAGAGATAGAAGAGGAAGAAATTAGATCTAATGTGAGCAGCATAGGAAGGCCTATACCAACCCTTACAACATATGTAATGGATAAGAACATGAAAGTTGTTCCCATTGGAGTAGCCGGAGAGCTTTGTGTAGGAGGAGACGGAGTTTGCAGAGGATATCTTGGAAGACCGGAGCTTACAAAGGAAAAGTTCGTTCAAAATCCGTACAAGCCGGAAGAGAGGTTATATAGATCTGGAGACCTGGTCCGGTTATTATCTGATGGAGAAATGGAATACCTGGGTAGAATAGACCACCAGGTAAAGATAAGAGGCTTTAGGATAGAGCTTGGTGAAATAGAAGCACAACTGTTAAAGCATCCTTCAATTGAGGAATCTTTGGTGATTGCAAAGGAAGACCATCAGGGCAGTAAATACCTGTGTGCATATATAGCGGGAGAAAATGAGCTGACAATATCAGAACTAAGGGAGCATCTCTTAAAAGAACTGCCCGAATACATGGTACCATCATACTTTGTGCAGCTTGAAAAAATGCCATTGACAGCTAATGGCAAGATAGACAGGAAGGCATTGCCTGAACCCGAAGGTAATATAAATACGGGAATAGAGTATGAAGCGCCTATAGGCGAATTTGAAGAGAAGCTTGCACTGATTTGGCAAGACATCCTTGGAATTAAGAAGATAGGAAGAAATGACAACTTCTTTATGTTAGGTGGACACTCTTTAAAGGCTACAAGCCTTGTAGCGAGAATTCACAAAGAGTTCAATATAGACATGCCTCTTAAGGAAATATTTAAGGCTCCAATTATAGCGGAAATAGCAAGGTATATGAAGGAAGCAAAGGAGAGTATATATCAATCCATCCAAACTGCTAAAGAGATGGAATACTACCCTATGTCATCAGCCCAAAGAAGGCTGTATATATTAAATCAGTTTGAAGGAGCAGGGACAGCATACAATATGCCAGGCAGCTTGCTGGTTGAAGGCAGTATTGATCTAGAGCTTTTTCAGAAGACCTTCCAACAGCTTATAAATAGGCATGAGACCCTTCGAACATCTTTCCATTTCATAGAGGGTGAACCCGTCCAGAAGATCAATGATCCTGTGGGTTTTAGTGTAGTGTATCTAGAATCTGACGAAGAAAAAGTGGGGGAAATCGTAAAAGAATTTATAAAGCCGTTCGATCTTGGAATTGCTCCGCTGCTAAGAGTAGGCCTTGTGAAAACGGGAAAAGACAAGCATGTCATGATGTTTGACATGCACCATATCATATCTGACGGTACGTCCATGGATATACTGGTACATGAGTTCATGGATATGTATGGAGGAAATAACCCTTCTTCCCTCCGTATACAGTACAAGGACTATTCTGTTTGGCAGAAGGAACTATTTGCTGGGGACAAAATAAAGAAGCAGGAGGAATACTGGCTCCAGGAATTTAATGGAGAAATTCCTGTGCTGAATATGCCAGTAGATTACCAAAGGCCTGCGGTTCAAAGCTTTGACGGAGGTTTTATCCGTTTTGAAGCAGGCAGTGAGCTTACGGGAAAACTTATTAAGCTTGCAAGGGATAATGGGGCTACTCTTTACATGACATTGCTTGCTTCATACAACATACTGCTGTCTAAGTATACGGGGCAGGAAGATATTATAGTGGGAAGCCCTATAGCTGGAAGACCTCATACAGATTTACAAGACATAATAGGTATGTTTGTAAATACTTTAGCCATGAGGAACTATCCCCAGGGAGAAAAGACCTTTGCTGAGTTTCTAAAGGAAGTAAGGGAAAACTCTATAAGGGCTTATGAAAATCAGGACTACCAGTTTGAAGAACTGGTGGAAAAGCTTAATGTAAAGAGGGATATGAGCAGGAATCCTCTTTTTGATACTATGTTTGTATTGCAAAATACCGGCTCATCAGAATTGAAGATAGATAGGCTTAAGTTTATACCCTATACAAATGAATTTAGAATATCCAAATTTGACTTGACATTAAATGCTCGGGAAACCCAGGAAGGTATTGCATTTGATTTGGAATATGCCACAAGGCTGTTCAAGAAAGAGACTGTAGAAAGGTTTGCAGCCCATTACCTTAATGTTCTGGAAGAGATAACGGTTTATCCTGGAAAAAGGTTGTCAGAAATTGATATGCTTTCACAGGAAGAAAAGCAGAAAATACTATATGACTTTAACGATACAAAGGTCCGGTATCCTAAGGATAAGACTATACATCAACTGTTTGAAGAGCAGGTAGAAAAGACACCCAATAATATTGCTGTAGTGTTTGAAGATAAACAGCTGACTTATAGGGAGCTAAACGAAAAGGCAAACCAACTGGCCAGAAAATTAAGAGAAAAGGGAATAAAACCTGATAGTGTAGTGGGAATTATGGTAGAACGTTCCCCGGAAATGATCATAGGGATCATGGCTGTCCTAAAAGCTGGGGGGGCTTATTTACCCATAGCTCCTGAATACCCTGAAGACAGGATCCAGTTTATGCTTGATGACAGTGGCAGCCAAATTATTCTGATACAGGATAAATTTATAAATGCTAAAGGTAGTTACAGAAATGCTGAATTTATTAGCATAGAAAATCAGGAACTATTTACTGGGGATGTATCAAATCCAAAGTTAATTAGTAAACCTGAAAACTTGGCTTATGTAATATATACATCCGGTTCTACCGGCAAACCCAAAGGGGTAATGATAGAGAACTACTCCGTAATCAACCGGATCAACTGGATGCAGAAGCAATACCCGATAGCTGAAGGTGATGTGATCCTGCAGAAAACTCCCTATACCTTTGACGTATCGGTATGGGAATTATTGTGGTGGAGCTTTACTGGGGCCAAAGTCTGCCTGCTGATACCGGGAGGAGAAAAAAATCCGGAAGAAATCGTGAAGGCAATCGAAAAAAATAAAGTTACCACAATGCACTTTGTACCATCCATGTTGAGTGTATTTTTAGAGTATGTAGAGGAAAAGGGGATAATAGAGGAAATAGCAAGCTTAAAGCAGGTATTTGCCAGTGGAGAAGCACTGAACCTGAAGCAAGTAGAAAAGTTCAACAAGCTGCTGTACAAAGAAAAAGGAACAAGCCTGCATAACCTGTACGGACCAACAGAAGCAACAGTAGATGTATCCTACTTTGGCTGCTCTACGGAAGAAGAATTGGAGCTTGTACCTATAGGAAAGCCCATAGATAACATTAAGTTGTATGTTGTCAGTAAGGAAAAGGGCCTGCAGCCGATAGGAGTAGCGGGAGAACTATGCATAGCAGGGGATGGACTGGCAAGAGGGTACTTGAACAGACCGGAACTTACAGAAGAAAAATTCGCAGCAAACCCATTCGCACCGGGTGAAAGGATGTACAGGACAGGTGACCTGGCAAGGTGGCTGCCTGACGGCAACCTAGAATACCTGGGCAGGATCGACCATCAGGTAAAGATAAGAGGCTACAGGATAGAACTGGGTGAAATAGAGAACCGGTTATTAAAGCATGAAACAATAAAAGAAGCAGTGGTATTGGACAAAGAAGGAGCTGACGGAAATAAGTATCTTTGTGCGTACGTCGTACCGGATCAAGAAATAACCGTACAGGGGATGAGGGAACACTTGTCAAAAGAGCTCCCGGACTACATGATCCCTTCTTACTTTATGCAGATGGAAAAGCTGCCATTGACCCCTAATGGAAAAATAGACAGGAAAGCATTGCCCGAGCCTGACGGAAGTATGAGTACGGGAACAGAATATGTAGCGCCGCGGAATGAAGTGGAAGAGAAACTGGTTGAAATATGGCAGGAAGTGCTTGGAGCAAAACAGGTAGGAATAAGGGACAACTTCTTTAAAATAGGCGGAGATTCTATACGTGCAATATCATTAGTCAGCACAATATGCAAAAAGTTGGATATAAACATCCAAATCAGGGATATATACATGAATCCTGATATTGAGAGATTGTCTGCATTCTTAAAAGTAAAAGATACGGAAGCTTTTAACAGTAAGATGGGTAAAGCAAGGGAAGAACTGGAGTTATTTAAACAGCGAATATTGATGAATGAAACTCTCTCAGAAAAGTTACCTTCGGACATGGAAGATATATATCCGATGAGTCACATAGAGCTGGGTATGATTTATCATTCCAAAAAAGACTATGAAAATGCAGTTTATCATGACCAATTTGCATTTCATCTGAATGACAAAGACTTTGATTTCCCAGCATTTAAAGAAGCGATGCTTCTAATGACGTCAAAACATGATATTTTAAGGACGGTTTTTAATTTAGAGGATTTTGAAACTCCTGTGCAAATTGTTTACAAGGGCAGTAGTCTTGATATTGAGCAGATAGATATCATGAATTTTAGCAGGACAGGGCAGGTTGAGTATATAAACAAATATTTGGAAAATGACAGAGCGAATCCGTTTGATATATCAAAGCCCCTTTGGAGGATAAGAATATTCAAACTTGACGCAAACCATATTTGTCTGGTTCTGATATTCCACCATGCTATCCTGGATGGCTGGAGTGTTGCTTCATTGATTACGGAAGTTTCAAACCTATACTCTAAGCTTAAGCAAGAAAAAGATTATATACCAACACGGCTTAAATGCAGCTATAAAGATTATATAGCAGACCAAATGACAATTAAGGACAACCAGGAAGTAATTAATTATTGGAGAGAGGAATTAAGTGAATATAAAAGGTTGAATATGCCTGCAAATATTCATGGAAAAACAAAAAAATCTTATAAAGTAGACCATGTAACACGCCATTTAAGTCAGGAATTTTTAGGTGATTTAAGAAGTACTGCCAGAAGATATGATGTAAGCTTAAAGACACTTTGCTTTGCTGCATACACTTATATGCTCAATATGCTTTCATACGAGGATGACTTTGTCGTAGGTTTGGTAGAAAATAACAGACCTGTATGCGAAGATGGAGATAAGATGCTGGGGTGCTTCTTAAATACGGTTCCCGTCAAAATGTGTTTTGATAAAATCGATATATGGGAGGAATTGATAAAAGTTGCAGAAAAGAAATTAATAAACTTAAAGCTTTATGGAAGACTGCCTTTATTTGAGATCATAAATATCCTGGGCGGAAAAGAAAACAAAGAGGAAAATCCTTTATTTGATACCATATTCAATTATGTGGATTTTCATATATATAACGAGATAATAAACAAAGAAATCGGTGATGTTAAAGATAGAATTTCAGTTGATGAATATGAAGCAACCAATACAAGTCTTGACTTTACAGTAAGTAATACATTCGATGATCTTAATATAAGCTTGATCTACTCGGACAAAGTATTGGAAAGAAAACAGGCAGAAGAGTGTATAGACTATTTTATTAATATTTTAAATATGTTTATCCATAACCCCAAAGGGTCAGTTGACAAGCTTATTATATTAAGTCATGAAGAAAGAAAGCAGTTGCTGATAGACTTTAATGATACTAAGAAAGACTATCCGCAGGACAAAACCATACATGAGCTGTTTGCTGAGCAGGTGGAAAGGACACCTGACAACATAGCTGTGGTATATGAAGACAAGCACTTGACTTACAGGGAATTGAACGGAAAGGCAAATCATTTGGCCAGAGTATTGAGGAACAAAGGGGTAAAGCCTGACCGTATTGTAGGAATTATGGCCGAACGTTCATTTGAGATGATTGTGGGGATATTTGCCATATTGAAAGCTGGAGGGGCGTATCTGCCGATAGATCCTAATTATCCTGATACAAGGATAAAGTATTTGTTGGACGATAGTGGTTCCCAGATCCTTTTGACCTCCAGGACCTTTATGGAAAATAAGCAGATTGATGCGGATATTATATATCTGGAGGAAGAATATTTAAATGAAGAGAACTCAAAGCTTGAAAATGTAAACAAACCCTCGGACCTTGCGTACGTCATTTATACATCAGGTTCGACAGGGAAGCCCAAAGGTGGAATGATTGAGCATACTAGCGTTGTAAACATAATTACAGCCCTCCAGGCCATGTATCCGCTTAAAGCGGAAGACGCTTTTCTATTTAAAACAACTTATACCTTTGACGTATCCGTAGCTGAGATATTTGGCTGGTTCCTCAACGGAGGAAAGCTTGTAATATCACGCCAAGGTGTGGAAAAGGAAGCTATGGAGTTAGTAGAGGTAATAAACAAGCATAAGATAACCCATGTAAACTTTGTACCATCAATGCTGAATATAATGGTACAAACTTTAAAAGATAATGGTATAAAACTGCCATCAACTCTCAGGTATATTTTTGCTGCTGGAGAAGCGCTGCCCAAAAAGCTTGTCCATGAGCTTTTCGATGTCTCAGAGAACACATCTCTGGAAAATATCTATGGGCCTACAGAGTCCACGATATATGCAGCGGGTTACAGTATAACAAAGAAAATAGCAGAAGAACTTATAACAGTACCTATAGGGAAAGCTTTACAGAATGTATACCTTTATATACTGGACAAGCACAACCAATTAACTCCTGTAGGAGTGGCCGGTGAACTTGTGATAGGTGGAAGCGGTCTTGCAAGGGGCTATTTGAATAGACCTGAACTGACAGCAGAAAAATTTGTACCTAACCCGTTTATTCCCGGCGAAAAAGTGTACCGCACAGGGGACTTAGTAAGGCGGCTTCCTGATGGGAACATCGAATTCATGGGCAGGATCGACCACCAGGTAAAGATAAGAGGCTTTAGAATAGAGCTTGGAGAAATTGAAGCACATCTGGTGAAGCACACTGCTATTAAGGAAGCAGTGGTTATTGCAAAGGAAGAGCAGCAAGGGAAGAAGTACCTGTGTGCATATATTGTAGGGGAAAATGAATTGACCATTTCCGAGCTAAGGGAGCATCTCTTAAACGAACTACCTGACTACATGGTACCAGCATATTTCATGCAGCTGGAACAGATGCCATTTAATGCCAACGGTAAAATTGATCGGAAAGCATTGCCTGAACCACAGGGGAATATTAATACCGGAGTAGAGCATGTAGTTCCTAGAAACGAAAGAGAAGAAATACTGGCCAAAGTATGGGAAGACGTACTAAAAACTGAAAACATCGGGGTAAAAGATAATTTCTTCAGCCTTGGAGGAGACTCAATAAAAGCCATACAGGTAATGTCGCGTCTTAACGTCCATGGGCTAAAGCTCGAAATGCGGGACTTATTCAAACATCCTGTAATTGAGGAACTCGTCGAATATATACAATCTACAAGCCGAAGAATTCATCAAGGCCCGGTAGAAGGCATAGTACCGATAACACCTATACAAAGATGGTTGTATAAACAAGACAGCAAGGATATCCATCATTTTAATCAGGAAATAATGATATATGGGCGTAACGGATTTGAAGAAGCTATTATTCGAAAAGTATTGTCAAAGCTTGTAGAGCACCACGATATTTTTAGAACAGTGGTAAAAATAGAGGATCAAAATATACTCCAATACAACAAAAACCTTGAAGGTGAACATTTTTCATTGGAAATTGTAGACCTTAGGGACAGCTATAATTACCGGGAAAAAATAGAGCTGGAAGCGTCGAGGATTCAGAGGAGCATGGACTTGTATAACGGTCCTTTAGTTAAGGTTGGTCTGTTTAAGACTAAAGAAGGGGACCACCTGCTAATAGCTATTCACCACCTTGTAGTTGATGGGGTATCGTGGAGAATCATACTGGAAGATTTGGACATAGGATACAGACAGGCGCTAAACAATGATGAAATAAAATTCAGCAACAAGACCGACTCTTTCAAAGATTGGGCACAGAGGCTTGATGAGTATGCCAATAGCCCTGAACTATTAAAAGAAATAAATTACTGGACCAATTTGGAAAAAACTGAAACAATACCGCTTCCAAAAGACCGAGAGATTGAAGAAAGAAGGTATATGAATAACAATAGCGTCAAGATCGAGCTGAGTATTGAAGAGACTGAGAAGATGCTAAAGCGGGTAAACCATGCTTATAACACAGAAGTAAACGACATATTGCTTACCGCCTTGGGATTAGCAGTGAGGGAATGGACCGGAAATGATAAGGTTCTGATCAGTCTGGAGGGGCACGGCAGGGAGGAAATCATTAAAGACATTGACATAAGCAGGACCGTGGGATGGTTCACCACCCAGTATCCCGTGGTGTTAGATGTCAGCGGACAACTCGATATTTCCCGCATGATCAAATCGGTAAAAGAAAACATCAGGCAGATACCTAACAAAGGGATAGGTTACGGCATACTAAAATATCTTACCTTGCCGGAAAACAAAGCCGATTTAAATTTTAATCTAAACCCTGAAATAAGCTTCAATTACCTCGGTCAATTCAACCAGGATAATGTAGACAATTTATTTGGAGTGTCTGATATTCCTGCCGGAGAGTCTACAGGACCAAACTATAAAAGTGAGTATTGTATTGATATTAACGGCGGAACTGTAGAAGGCGGGAAGCTGGAATTAAACTTTAGCTACAACCAGGGCGAGTATGAGAAGAGTACTATTGAAGGGGTAGCGGTGAGTTTTAAAAAGCATTTAGTAAACATAATAACCCATTGTGCAGAAATGGACTATTCAGAAGCTACACTCAGTGATTTTACAGTAGACGATCTGAATATGGATGAGTTTGAAGACGTATTGAATAACTTCGAATAAAAAGAGTTTGTATTTAAGGAGGAGTACTTATGAGTGATTTGAAGAAACAAAACATAAAAGATATGTACCGGCTCACTCCTATGCAGCAAGGGATATTGTACCACTATATGATGGATAAAAATTCAGACGCCTACTTTGAGCAGATATCACTTTCTATAAAAGGCATCCTGGACATTGATTGTGTTGAAAAGAGCGTTAATATCATTATTGAAAAGTATGACGCTTTGAGAACAATTTTTTTGTATGAAAATGTAGCCAAGCCCTTACAAGTAGTCATGAAGGAAAGAAAGCTGTCTGTCAGCTATGAGGATATTACCTCCCTTGCCGAAGAACTAAGGGATAGGTATATAGAAGAATACAGGGTTAAAGACAGAAAAAAGGGCTTTGACTTATCAAGGGATATTTTAACAAGATTAAGTGTAATTAAAACAGGCTACCAATCTTATAACATGGTATGGAGCTTTCATCACATCATTATTGATGGGTGGAGTCTCGCAAATATATTTAGAGAATTTATGGAAAACTATGAAGCCCTGATGAATAGCCGGGAGCCGGAGTCAGGAAAGGTATATCCTTACAGCCGCTATATCAAATGGTTGGAAGGCAGAAATCAGAACGAGGCCGCAGATTACTGGGAAACCTATCTTAAAGGTTACGAGCATCAGACAGTCCTTCCCCAAAACGGCAAGTCTGCAAGTGATGATTTCAGGATTGAAGAAACGGAGTTTAAAATATCTGAACAAATAACTAGCGATCTTGAGAAGTTTGCAGCCAAAAACAATACAACCATGAGTACCATTATAAAGACCATATGGGGGATATTATTACAGCGGTATAACAATACCGATGATGTGGTGTTTGGTGAGGTGGTATCGGGAAGGCCTCATGAAATACAGGGAATTGAGAGCATGGTGGGTTTATTTATAAATACCGTTGCAGTAAGGGTGAGTTGTGATGAGGATAAAACTTTTACCGAACTGATCAAAGAGATGCAGCAATCGGTGCTTGAATCTGACCGGTACAGTTTCTATCCTCTGGCGGATGTGCAGTCAAAAACATGCTTGAAAGATGCCTTGATACATCATGTTATGGCTTTTGAAAATTACCCTATGGATGAAGCGGTTAATGCTTCATCCAGTAATGGCATTTTAAATGTAGTTGGAATGGAAATATTCGAGCAGACGAATTATGATTTTGGGATACTCGTTGATGGCGGTAAGGAATTATCTATTAAATTCAGTTACAACTCACTGGTATATGATGGTAATTTCATAGAAAAAATCAAGGGACATTTTCAGTCGGTAATAGAAATTGTAACCGATAGTCCCGATATGCATATTAGGAATATTGATATACTCACCGAAGTGGAAAAGAAAGAAATAGTACACTGCTTCAATAATACAACGGAGGAATACCACAGGGAAAAGACCATTCACCAACTATTTGAGGAACAAGCGGTGAAGACACCTGACAATGCGGCAGTGGTGTTTGAGGGTAAGCAGCTAACCTATAGGGAACTCAATGAGAAGTCAAATCAGCTTGCAAGAGTGTTGAGGGATAAGGGAGTTAAACCAGACAGCATAGTGGGTATTATGGTAGAACGCTCACTGGAGATGGTCATAGGTATATTTGGCATACTTAAAGCCGGAGGGGCATATATGCCTATAGATCCTGACTACCCTAAGGCAAGAATCGAATATTTACTCGAGGACAGCGAGATAGGGGGGCTGATTTCCCAAAAGCAATTCCTGGAGAAAGTGGAGTTTTACGGGAAGTATATAGACATAGAAGATGAAAGCCTTTATGCCGGAAACCCTATGAACCTGGAAGTGGTATGTTCACCGCAAAATTTGGCATATATCATTTATACATCTGGGTCTACAGGAAAACCTAAAGGGGTTATGGTAGAACATAAAGGGGTAGCAAATCTGGAGGCGTTTTTCAAGACCCGCTTAAATGTAAGTGAAAGCGATAGGATTATTCAATTTGCATCAATTTCATTCGACGCTGCAGTTTGGGAAATATTTATGGGACTATTGGCAGGAGCAACACTATATATATCTTCAAGCGATATTATCAATGACTATCGAAGATTTGAAGAATACCTAAATGAAAATGAGATAACTATTGCTACTTTACCACCTCCGTATCTGGCAAATCTGGACCCGGAAAAAGTAACTTCCTTAAAGAAGGTAATTGCAGCAGGTTCGGCTTCCACTCCCGAACTTTTAAAGAAATGGAGCAACAGGATTTCATATATAAATGCTTATGGACCTACTGAGACAACCGTATGTGCAACGGTATGGAAAGCAGATGATTGTGAGACGGCCGATAAGTCGGTACCTATTGGTAAACCTATTACCAATACCCGGGTGTTTATAGTTGATGAAAACAATAATCTTAAGCCCATAGGTGTTGAGGGTGAACTCTGTGTTTCCGGGGCAGGATTGGCGAGAGGATACTTGAAAAAACCGGAACTTACCAGGGAAAAGTTTGTACCGAACCCATTTATGCCTGGAGAACTGATGTATAAAACAGGAGATCTTGCAAAGTGGCTTCCTGACGGGAATATTGCATTTGCCGGCAGAAAAGACCACCAGGTTAAAATAAGAGGGTATAGAATCGAGCTTGAGGAAATAGAAGCAGCCCTTTTGAAGCATGCTGATATAAATGAGGCGGTGGTCATTGACCGGGAGGATTCAAGTGTAGGCAGGTATCTTTGCGCTTATATAGTGTCTGACCGAGAAGTGACAGTGACCGAAATAAGGGAGCTTATATCTAAAGAGCTGCCCGATTATATGATTCCATCCTATTTTATGAGGATAGCAAAAGTACCGTTAACCATAAATGGAAAATTGGACAGAAAGGCGCTGCCGCTGCCTGATGGAAGAATAAATACAGGAACAGAGTATGCAGCGCCTTCAGGTGAAGTGGAGGAAAGGCTTGCGCTGCTGTGGCAGGACATCCTTGGAATAGAGAAGGTAGGAAGAAATGATAACTTCTTTATGCTCGGAGGACACTCGTTAAAGGCAACAAGCCTTGTAGCAAGAATTCACAAAGAGTTCAATGTAGACATACCTCTTAAGGAAATATTCAAGACACCAACCATCTTAGAAATTGCCAGCTACATTGAAGACTCAAAGGAGAGCCTATATCAGTCCATTCAACGTGCTGGGGATATGGAATATTATCCCATGTCATCCGCCCAGAAAAGACTATATATATTAAACCAGCTTGAAGGAGCTGGAATCGCCTACAATATACCTGGCATAATATTGCTGGAAGGTACTGTTGATAAAGCACGTTTTGAGCAGGCTTTTCATAGTCTGATAGAAAGGCATGAGAGCTTTCGAACCTCCTTCCATATGATCGAGGAAGAGCTGTCTCAGAAAGTCCATGACAAGGCGGACCTAAGTATCATGTACCTGGAAACCAGTGAAGAGAAGGTTCCCGAAATAGTGGAGAAATTCATAAGGCCCTTTGACCTTGGAAAGGCTCCACTATTAAGAGTTGGACTTGTAAAGATTGGAGAAGCCAGACATATTATGGTGTTTGACATGCATCATATCATATCGGATGGAGTGTCCAACGACATACTGGTAAGAGAGTTTATAAGCTTATATGAAGGGAAAATACTTCCTCCACTGCGTATACAGTACAAGGACTACTCAGTTTGGCAGAGGGAATTGTTTGCAGGAGCTGCCATAAGTAAGCAGGAGGAATTCTGGCTCCAGACCTTTCAGGGAGAGATCCCTGTGCTGGATTTATCCACCGACTACCCAAGACCCGCAGTACAAAGCTTTGAAGGAGACTACATCAGCTTTGAAGCTGATAGCGAGCTTGCGGTTAGACTTAACAAGCTTGGATCAGACAATGGAGCTACATTATATATGACGCTTCTTGCTGCATACAATGTGCTGTTATCTAGATACACTGGACAGGAAGATATTATTGTGGGAAGTCCTATAGCTGGAAGGCCTCATGCTGACCTTCAAGACATCATAGGTATGTTTGTAAACACTCTGGCCATGAGAAATCACCCGCAAGGAGAAAAGACTTTTATTGAATTCTTGAAAGAAGTTAAAGAAAATGCTTTGAAAGCATACGACAATCAGGACTATCAGTTTGAAGAATTAGTGGATAAGCTGGACATAAGGAGGGATATGAGCAGGAATCCCCTCTTTGATACCATGTTTGCCATATACAATGTTGGAAAAGCAGAGCTCATAACGTCTGATCTAAGCTTCAAGCCGTACAACAAACGGATAGAAGGCAGAATATCAAAATTTGACATCACCTTAAATGCATTTGAGACTGAGGATGGTATAGCCTTTGAACTCGAATACTGTACAAGACTGTTTAAGAAAGAAACAGTTGAAAGACTTGGGGCTCATTACATCAATTTGCTGGAAGAAATTGCAGCATACCCCGAAAAAAGGCTTTATGAAATCGAAATGTTATCACAGGAAGAAAAACAGCAAGTATTATACAGCTTTAACGATACTGCTCTCGAATATCCCCTGGATAAAACCATACACCAAATGTTTGAGGAGCAAGTGAAAAAGACTCCTGATCATATTGCAGTGGTTTTTGAAGGTAAACAATTAACCTACCGAGAACTGAATCAAAAGGCAAACCAATTGGCCAGGGCATTAAGAGAAAAGGGAGTAAAGCCTGATGATATTGTAGGCATAATGGTGGACCGCTCGCCTGAAATGGTTATAGGTATAATGTCAGTAATCAAGGCTGGGGGGGCGTACCTTCCTGTAGATCCTAATTATCCATTGGAAAGAAAAAGGTATATGATGGAGGACAGCAAGGCCAAAATTTTACTCACCCAAAATCATCTTATGGATCGTGATGATTTCGATGGTGAGATTATTGATTTATCTGATTATGATTATAATTTTATAAACGATGTGAATATAAAATGTATAAATAAGCCTGGTGATACAGCGTACATCATCTATACCTCTGGCTCAACGGGAAACCCTAAAGGTGTTTGCATTGATAATAAGAGTGTATTAAACCTGGTAGAGGGTCTGTTCCAGAGAATATATAGCAAATATGAATCACCGTTGAATGTTTGCCTCATTGCCCCTTATGTTT
Source organism: Paenibacillus sp. CMM36 (assembly GCF_053570945.1). Taxonomy (NCBI): domain Bacteria; kingdom Bacillati; phylum Bacillota; class Bacilli; order Caryophanales; family Paenibacillaceae; genus Paenibacillus; species Paenibacillus sp. CMM36. The sequence goes on along the minus strand of NZ_JBSEDY010000006.1, from coordinate 238,206 downwards.
TTGATGCTTCGGTGCAGCAGATTTTCGCAGCACTGCTAATGGGGCATGCATTGTACATTGTACCGGAGGAAGCAAGGAAAGACGGTAAAAAGCTGCTGGACTTCTATAGTGAAAATAGGATTGATATTTCGGATGGAACGCCCATACACGTAAATATGATGTTAAATTCTCCTCCTATAGATAATAACCTAAAAGTGAGACATTTTATTATAGGCGGAGATGTTCTTCCATTTGATGCAGTAAAAGACTTCCTAAGCAGATTTGAGGATGTGCAACCTTGCATCACAAATGTTTATGGTCCTACCGAATGCTGTGTGGATTCTACGGAATATTTGATTACTGCGGCGGGGCTTAGTAGATTGGATAATATCCCCATAGGCCGTCCTTTGCCAAACACCAGAGCATTCATACTTGGTAAGAAATTAGAAGTAAATCCTATAGGTATCGCTGGGGAATTATATATATCTGGGGATGGTCTTGCCAAAGGCTATTTAAACAAGACGGGGCTTACTGCAGAAAGATTTGTATCTAACCCGTTTATAAAGGGAGAAAGAATGTATCGTACTGGGGACTTGGCAAGATGGCTGCCTGACGGGAATATAGAATTTTTAGGCAGGATGGACCACCAGGTAAAGATAAGGGGATTTAGAATAGAACTTGGAGAAATAGAGGCTCAGCTATTAAGACATGCTTCAATAAAAGAAGCTGTGGTTATTGTAAAGGAAGACCAACAGAAGAACAAGGATCTGTGTGCATATTTCGTTGGGGAAAATGAACTGACAATAACTGAACTAAGGGAATGCCTTTCAAAAGAATTGCCCGAGTATATGATCCCGGCATACTTCATGCAGCTGGATGAAATGCCTTTGACAGCCAATGGTAAGATAGACCGGAAGAACTTGCCCCACCCTGCTGCTCATTTAAATACTGGAGTAGAGTATGAAGCACCTTCAGGTGAAGTGGAAGAGAAGCTTGTACAATTGTGGCAGGATATCCTGGGGATTGAGAAAATAGGGAGAAATGATAATTTCTTTGTGCTTGGGGGGCACTCATTAAAAGCAATAAACTTTGCAGCCAAAATTCACAAAGAGTTCAATGTAAATATATCTCTTAAGGAGATATTCAAGCTGCCGACAATTGCAGAAATTGCCAAGTACATCCAGGAAGCCCAAGAGAGTATTTATCAATCTATCCAGCCCACTGGAGAAATGGAATACTATCCTATGTCGTCTTCCCAAAGAAGGCTGTATATATTAAATCAGCTTGAAGGAGCAAGGGTGGTATACAATATGCCAGAGTTTATGTTGTTAGAAGGCAGTATTGATATAGAACGTTTTGAGAAAGCCTTAGATCAGCTGGTAAAAAGGCATGAGGCTTTCCGGACCTCCTTCCATATGGTAGATGGTGAACCGGTGCAGAAGGTCCATGATGAGGTGGAATTTAGTATCATGTACATGGAAACCGGCGAAGAAAAAGCCTCAGAAGCAGCAAATGAATTCATAAGGCCATTTGACCTTGGCAAGGCTCCTTTACTAAGAGCAGGGCTCGTAAAAATTAGAGAAGACAGGCATGTCATGATGCTTGATAAACACCATATCATATCTGACGGGGTGTCGGATGAAATACTGGTAAGAGAATTCATAAGCTTGTATGAAGGAATGAATCTTCCAGCACTTCAGATTCAGTACAAGGACTATTCCGTATGGCAGAATAAATTGTTTGCTGACGGCACAATCAGTAAACAAGAAGAATACTGGCTCCAGGCATTTAGGGGAGAAATACCAGTACTTGATATGCCGGTAGACTACCCAAGGCCGGCTATACAGAGTTTTGAAGGCGATATGGTCAGTTTTGAAACAGGCCGGGAACTTGCACATAAACTGAACAAGCTTGCCGTGGATCATGGAGCAACACTGTATATGGTGCTTCTAGCTTCATACAATGTGCTTCTTTTCAAATACACCGGACAGGAAGATGTCGTAATTGGAAGCCCTATAGCAGGAAGGCCACATACAGATTTGCAGGACATCATAGGCATGTTTGTCAATACCCTAGCTATGAGGAATTACCCTCAAGGTAAAAAGAATTTCAGCGAGTTTTTGATGGTAGTAAAAGAAAACGCTCTAAGGGCTTATGAAAACCAGGATTACCCATTTGAGGAACTTGTGGAGAAGCTTAGCATTAAGCGGGATTTGAGCAGAAATCCGCTGTTTGATACTATGTTTGTCTTGCAAAATAAAGAGGCATCAGAATTTAAGATGAATGGGCTAAGGTTCATGCCCTATGATAATGAGTTCAGGGCGTCCAAATTTGATTTGACCCTAAACGCCCAAGAGACCCAGAATAATATTGTATTTGGGTTAAAGTATGCTACTCGTCTGTTTAAGAAAGAGACAATAGAAAAACTTGGGGTCCATTTCATCAATGTACTGGAAGAGATCACAGCTTACCCCGAAAAGATGCTGTCCGAAATAAATATACTATCTCAGGATGAAAAACAGCAAATACTAAATAGTTTTAATGATACAAAGGCAGAATACCCTAGGGATAAGACTCTACATGAGCTGTTCCAAGACCAAGTGGAAAGGACACCTGATAATGTAGCTGTAGTGTTTGAGGACAAGCAATTAACCTACAGGCAGCTCAATGAAAAGGCAAATCAGCTTGCCAGAGCACTAAGAAGTAATGGTGTAAAGCAAAACAGCATAGTTGGAATAATGGTAGAAAGATCCGTAGATATGCAGGTTGGAATACTGGGAATTTTAAAAGCAGGAGGTGTATATTTACCAATTTCAACCAAACTTCCTGAACTAAGAATAAAAAAAATACTGGAAGATAGTAATGCAACTATGCTGTTGACGCAATCACATTTAGCGGATAAAGCAGAGTTTTACGGTAATATATTACTGCTTGATTCCCCTGAAATATACATTGGAAGTGCTGAAAACCTTGATAAAATAAATAAACCAGAGGACTTAGCTTATATCATTTATACATCGGGATCTACTGGAGTTCCGAAGGGTTCAATGATAGAGCATCGAAGTGTAGTTAACTTGGTTTATGGACTAAGAAAGCTTGTCTATGAAAATTATGATAATTATTTAAATGTTGCCCTTGTGTCCCCTTACTTTTTTGACGCATCTGTAAAACAAATATTTGCGGCTTCTCTCCTTGGCCATACGCTGTTTATAGTTCCTGAGGATACAAGGCTAGATGGTGAGGGCCTTCTAAAGTACTATAACAGGAATTCAATTGTTGTTTCAGACGGAACACCAGCACATATAAAGCTTTTAACAGATACTGCCAGTCCTGGCGAAAGTCTTTCAGTTATGCAGTTTATTATCGGAGGGGAAGAACTTTCATGTAAAGGTATACAAGGTTTCTATGATCGGTTTAAAGATAATAACCCTACTATAACAAACGTTTATGGTCCAACAGAATGCTGCGTAGATTCAACTTATTACCATTTAAGCCGTGAGAAGGTGAGAAATCTAACAAGTATACCTATAGGTATGCCATTGCAGAATTATAAGATATATATACTTAATGAAGACATGAATATCTTACCGGTTAATACAACTGGTGAAATATATATATCTGGAGATGGGCTGGCAAAAGGCTATTTGAACAAACTTGAATTGACTACGGAAAAATTTGTAGCTAATCCTTTCAGCTCTGGAGAAAGAATGTATCGTACCGGTGATCTTGGAAGGTGGCTTCCTGACGGAAACATCGAATTTATAGGCAGAGTAGACCATCAGGTAAAGATTAGGGGCTTTAGGATAGAGCTTGGGGAAATAGAAGTGCAGCTATTAAAGCATCCTTCAATAAAAGAAGCTGCGGTAATTGCAAAGACAGACCAGGAGGGCAACAAGTATTTGTGTGCTTATATAGCAGGGGAAAGTGAATTTACAATATCAGATTTAAGGGCGCTTCTCTTAAAAGAACTTCCCGATTACATGATACCACAATACTTTGTTCAGCTGGAAAAGCTGCCTTTGACAGCCAATGGCAAAATAGATCGGAATAATTTACCCCAAAATGACGGTACTTTAGCTACATCAGTAGAGTATGTAGAGCCTTGCGGTGAAGTTGAGGAGAAGCTTGCACTGCTGTGGCATGATGCCCTTGGAGTACAAAAAATTGGTGTGAATGATAACTTCTTTGAACTGGGAGGATACTCACTGAAGGCAATATCCCTTATAAGCAGAATTTATGAACAGTTAAATGTTGAGGTACCACTAAAAGACTTTTATATGGCCCCAACCATAAAGGAAATTGCCCGTTTTATACACAATACGTACGCCAATGATTATATTACACCAAGTCCGGCAATTCATTTTAATTCAGCAATGGAGAGTCTTATGTTTGCATTCCCTCCAGGAGGAGGAAATGGAATAGCTTATGGTAGTTTATCAAAACAAATGAATGCTTATTCCATATATTCCTTTGACTTTATAGAAAATGAGAGCAGGATGGAGGAGTATGTGAAGGCAATTACTTCTGTCAAACCCGAGGGCCCATATATTCTATTTGGTTACTCGGCAGGAGGTAATCTGGCATTTGAAGTTGCTAAAGTATTAATTGAAACTGGACATCATGTATCCGATATAATCTTTCTGGATTCGGCTAAATCATTTGTCCTTATTGAGGAAGAAAGCGAAGATGCTAAGAAACTTGCTGAGCAACAGGATAAAGAATTTATAGAAGAAAATGAGAAACTTATAAAAGGCATGTTTGGAGATAACCAGGCAGTTATTGAAAAGGCCATTGAAAGAATGAGAAATTATCATAAATACACTAGAAGTGTTATAAACTCGGGACAGATAAACTCCAATATCCATCTTATTATATCACAGCAGCAAGACAATGAAGGTGAAGCTGATTTATGTGAAGGATGGAGAGAGGCAACAACGGGAGAGTTCAAAGTATATAACGGATTTGGCAGTCATTTTGATATGTTAAGTACAGGATATATAGATAAAAATGCGGCTATTATTAAAGAAATATTGGAAGAGATCAACCAATAGTTCAGATATAAGGGGTAGATATAATGGATAAGATTAAATTGTTTTGTCTGCCGTATGCAGGAGGTTCTGCAGCAGTATATAAATATTGGGAACAATACTTGCATGATAGGATTGAGCTTTTCCCGATTGAGCTTGCGGGAAGAGGCAGCAGGATTGGTGAACCGTTTTACGGAAGTGTTGAGGAAGCGCTTGAAGATATACACCGTATTATCATAAGCAACCTTGAAGAACAACCTTATGCGTTGTTTGGCCACAGTATGGGCAGTGTACTTGTATATGAACTTGCCTATAGAATAAAGGAGCTCGGACATCCATATCCTGTCCATATGTTTATTTCCGGCAGATATCCTCCGGGTTTTGTAAGTAAGAAGAAGGTACTCTATGATTTGCCGGATAAGGAGTTTGTGGATGAGGTATTTAAGCTGGGAGGCACGCCCAAAGAGGTTCTGAAAAGCAATGAATTAATGGAGTTGTTTTTACCGATACTCAGAGCGGATTTTAGAATTACTGACACATACAGGCACATTGAAAAAAACGCTAAGCTTGACTGCGATATAAGTGTATTGTGGGGAAAAAGAGAAAAGGGAGCCACTATTTTTGACGTTGCAAAATGGCATGATTATACGTCCAAAAGTTGTAAAATTCATATGTTTGACGGGGATCATTTTTTTATACACGATTACAAAAAGGATGTAGCAGCAATAATAAATAGTAGTCTCATCGACTTTGCAGACAATGGTATGTGAAGACTGAAGTTTATTTAAAATTTAATATGAAATCAAGAGGCTAAGTTTTTAGGTTGACTTTAATGACCTGTAGACTTAGCCTCTTTCTAGTCTAATCAAAAATTTCAAGAAAGTAGAACCTACGTCCTATTGGAATTATTTTCATGTTTCTGTATTACCAGAATTGTAATCATTTGTTTAAGCGCTTTAATTATGGAATGAACTTGAAGTATTTGTGAAAACAAAGGGGGGAAATAGTGCTGATAAATGTTGAAAATGAGCAACACAGGAAAATATCAGAAGAAAAATACAAGGAGGTTTGAAAATGACTAGCAAAAAGTTTTCTTTTAAAGCCACATCACTTTTGGTAGTTTTAGCAGTATTCTTATCCACCTTTTGCGCAGTCTTGCCGGTGAGCGCAGCCGCTAGGGGAGCATGGGCACCAAATACTGCCTATGCAGTAAATGATACAGTAACATATAGTGGAAGTACTTATACCTGTCGTCAGGCACATACTTCCCTCGTAGGTTGGGAACCACCTATTGTTCCTGCTTTATGGGAGAAAGGCGGCAGCGGAACTACGCCACCTACAACACCGCCAACAACGCCACCAACAGGTCCTTCAGTAACAAAGCCTTCCGAAGTTCCAAGCCACATATGGACATACACAATGAATGCGGGCGATAAATTCGGTAAAGGCGGAGATTTTGCTTTATTGCTGAGTGCTGTGATCAAAAAGGAAAGCAGCTTTGGAGCAGGCTTACCAGGCAGTCCATCAGCCGGCGACGGATTGATGCAGGTAGAACCAAACACACGTAATGCTTATTTATCTCAATTCAGTTCAAAATTTGTCCCTGCTTATAATCACGGCAGTGAACAAGATCAGGTATACTTGGGCGCCCTGATTTTAAATGAAAAGATTATTAAATTCGGCAATATATATAACGGCTTATTACACTATAACGGAGGAGATTACTGGTATCCGGGAGCTACAGATTCTTATGGCCGTCCTATTCTGGCCAATCAATATGCAGATGCAGTTTACTCTACTTATAAGGGCTATGGCGGTAAGAACTAAGGTGGATTTTAAAAAAAGATAAGCAAAATCGGGCTGAAAAATGCGTTTTTTCAGCCCGATTTTTTTAGGGCCTGTACGCAAACTGTACAACTCGTAGAAATCTAGTAAAATAAGGCACATGAGACGAAGATACGAGTTAACGGATGAAGAATGGAATATAGTTGACCCCCTGTTGCCCCCAGCCCGAAAAAAACAGGGAGGACGTCCGCCCAAGGATCGGCGCCAGATGCTCAATGCCGTGCTTTGGGTTGCTCGAACGGGCACGCCATGGCGGGATTTACCGAGTTACTATGGCCCTTGGTCTTCAGCCTACAGCTTTTTCTGGCGGCTACAAAAAGCGAATATTTGGGGTGAAATACTGAAGCATGTCGCCATCGAGCCGGATTGGGAGCAGGTCATGGTCGATGCCACCATCGTCCGCGTCCATCAACATGGAGCGGGCGCAAAAGGGGGCAGGACCGGCAAGCAATCGGACGTTCGCGCGGAGGATTAACTACCAAAATTCATGCGATGGTGGATGCGCTCGGCTATCCGCTGCGTTTCGAATTGACGCCAGGACAAGACCACGATTCTGTCATCGGCTATCGCCTTCTTCATGAACTGGACTTCTGCCCGGGCGAAGTGTTGGCTGATCGCGCCTACGATACCAATGCCATTCTGGAGCTTTTGCAAAGCCGAGCGATCACTCCGGTTATCCCAAGCAAACGCAATCGGCGGGTAAAGCGCCCGTTAGATTCTGAAACGTATAAAGAGCGACACTTAATTGAATGCTTTTTCAACAAAGTAAAAAACTATCGACGCTTGGCCACTCGCTATGAAAAAACAGCGCACATGTTCATGGCTTTTTTGACGCTGCTTTCAATTCGTTTATGGCTCAAATAGGTTTGCGTACAGGCCCTAGAGAATTGTACAATTAAATTTTTGAATAAGAACAAAGAGAAGGTTCTAAAACAGGCATTCTCTCTAAAAAATATGTACAATATACTATTTGTGAAAAGTTATGTAGATACTCGAGCATTTGAAGTCCAAAGAAGAAGCGGTTATTATCAACACGACTTCGTCACTTGGATTCGTGCCACTGGCGGGTGCTGCTGTTTATAGTGCGACGAAAGCAGCGCTCCATTCCTATACGCTATCCCAACGGTACATGCTTAAAGACACATCGGTGAAAATCCTGGAAATTGCGCCGCCAGGGGTTCAAACGTATTTCAATAACGATCCGAGCTCTATGCTACTAGCATCATTCATTGATGAAACGATGAAGGTACTTGGTACGGATGCGGACGAGGTTCTAGTGGAAGAAGCGAAAGTATTTCGAAACAACCCGGGCCCGAACGAAGGTATTTTTGTGAACCAGTTAAACAATATGATGTTTGAGCCGCCAAAGGGTCATTAATCCGTTTAATACTTAGCGTATATTTTCGTTAATTATCTCAACTCGCTTTTAGAAAATCCTTGATTATCAAGGGCGTGTACATCGAAGACATGTAAACAACGTATTCGCCTTGACAATGAGCCTCGCGGCATCGGAGTCTAAACACGTGCGCCGATGCCCATAGGACACGGTTTACCTAGGGCTTGCTGAACGAATCAAAACTCCAACAGGCACAAGGGTTTAGGGCCTCTTATGTCGAAGGAAAACGGGGCAGCCCCGTGAAAAACCGTGCACTTGGAGGCGTCAGGATTGTATCAGCGAACCGAGAACCAGATGAACCTGCCCGTCGACTTTTTTCTGCCGTTCGGCGGAAAGCTCGCAGAAGATAACCGCTGGGTGCTGCTGGCCCAGATGATTCCGTGGTGGATGCTCGAAGAGAAGTATGCGAAAAACTTCAAGAAAAGCCTCAAGGGCCAAAAAGCCGTTTCGATCCGTATCGCGCTCGGCGCACTCATCATCCAGGAGCGGCTTGGCACCGATGATCGGGAGACACTTCGTCAGATTCTGGAGAACCCGTATCTGCAGTACTTCCTCAGTCTGCCGGAATATCGGTACCGCCGCCCGTTTCATCATTCTCTCATGACGCATTTCCGCAAGCGATTGGGTGGCGAAATTCTGGATGAAGTGAATGAATGGATCGCTCTGGAAGAAGCGCGCAAGTGTCAGATGATTCATCGGACGACGATGAACCTGGCAGCGGAACTGACGCAGCGTCCGGTAAGCCTTCAGAAACGCAGCCACAGCAGATGGAACTGACGAACGAGGGCGAACTGCTGCTGGACGCTACCTGCGCGCCGGCGGATATCGCCTACCCGACGGATTTGTCGTTACTGAATCAGGCCAGAGAAAAGCTGGAGAAGATCATCGACATCCTGCACGAACCGGAACGTGGAAAGACCCGCAAGCCCAGAACATACCGAGAGCGTGCCCGCAAAGCCTATCTGGCGGTTGCCAAGCAGCGGCGCGTGAAGCCGCGCGCGATACGAAAAGCGATCGGCAAGCAGCTCAGGTTCGTTTCCCGTGATCTACGCATGATCGCCGAACTCGCCGATATGACGAGCGGCCTGCCGCGGCGTTTGTACAAGGAACTGCTGGTCATTCAAGAGCTTTATCGTCAGCAGCAAACGATGTATGACAAGCGGACACACAGCATATCGGATCGGATTGTCAGTATCGCACAGCCACATGTCAGACCGATCGTGCGCGGCAAAGCCAGGGCAAACGTCGAGTTCGGAGAGAAGCTGGCGATTAGCGTGGTGAACGGCTACGCTTTCCGCGAGCATCTGTCGTGGGATAGCTACAACGAAGGGCAGACATTGCAGGACGCCGTAGAGCGTTACCGCGCCAGATTTGGTTATTATCCCAAAGCGGTGCTGGCCGACCAGATCTATCGAACCCGCGACAACTTGCGCTTCTGCAAAGAGGGAATTCGCTTAAGCGGACCGCAGTTGGGTCGTCCGTCAGCCGATCAGCAGGAGAAAAAGAAAATCGCCAAGACGGATGCAGCCGCACGCAATGCGGTGGAAGGCAAGTTCGGCGAAGGCAAGCGCAGTTATGGGTTTGGCCGTATTCGAGCACACCTTCAGACGACGAGCGAGACCGTGATCGGGCTGCAACTGCTGGTGATGAACCTCGAAAAGAGACTTCGGGTTCTCTTTTTGTCTATTTTGCAATGGCTGTGGTTGAGACTCGCGGTCCGCTTGCTCGTTCCACTGTAAAATGTGACCCGTTCAGCAAGCCCTACCTAGCAAGGTTATCCGATGCCTCTCATTGTAAAGGCACCACTACGCTGAATACGTTGTTTACAGAGTTAAGATATCCCGTAAACAAAGTAACATTATCGGTGAAATTCGTTACTTTGTTTACTATTAATAGCATGGTTTAAGCTAGTCAAGATAAAGTTAAAATGTTGGCGGATCGCCAATAGGACTAATGACAAATTGAAGGTGAAATTGCATATCGACAGCGGACACGATGCCGGGGCGATGTGGTTTGCGTACTCGACCGTCTATTCTTCACCGGACGGAAGCGGCTGGTATTCGCTCGTTATCATTGAAAAAAATGGTTTTTTTCCAATGCGCCACACGGAGCAAAAGCCAGTGCAACGATCTACAGTGTCATTGAAACAGCGAAGAAAAACGGGCTAAATCCTTTCAAGTATTTGACGGACCTGCTCGAACAGCTTCCGCAGCTTGCGAATCCGAAAGATCCGGTTGAGCTAGACGAATTGTTGCCATGGTCGCCTTCGCTCCCACTGACGTGCCGCCTATTTCAATCAAACTAAGACTAACAGGCCCTCATCTTGGGAACAAGGTGGGGGCTATTTTGCGCTTACACAACTGCTGGTGATGAACCTGAAAAGAGACTTCGGGGTCTCTTTTTGCCTCTTTTGCAATGGTTTTTGTCAAGGCTCGCCGTTCATTTGCTCGTAACATCGTAAAACATGATCCGCTAAGAAAGCCCTAATTATCAAGATTCAATGTGATGTCTGAAAAGAAAATTGAATTTACCTAAGAATGGATATAAAAAAAGAATTACCAAAATAATGTAAAAATGTACCCGGAGTTTCAACAGTATCTCCGTGAATATCAGCCGCCCTTGCTAGCAGTCTGGGGTGAAAATGATGTTTCCTTTATTCCGGCTGGTGCTGAGGCTTTTAAGAAAGATTTACCTAAAGCCGAGATTCATTTATTAGATACTGGGCACTTTGAATTGGAAACACATGCATATGAAATTGGAGAACTAATGTTGGATTTTTTAGGAAACAATAGAATTTGACGATTCAAAAGTTGGTAAATCACGGATGGTGTCTACCGTCATTTCTTTGTTATATTAATTGATTTTTTTAATGTTAACTAGGATTTATGTTCATATTAATTGATGTATTGAGAGGTAAATTGAATTTAGAAGGGTACAGGTCAGTCTCATGGAGAATTCAGGAGCTAAAAATGCGAAATTGTTTAATTCCACAAAGACCATGATCGGTGGTTTAGTTATGCTCATTATTGCAATGGGAATCGAACGTTTTTCATATACTTCCATACTTCCATTGATGCAATCACAAGCTCATCTATCCGCTACGGAATCCGGATATTTGGCAGGGAGTAATAACTTGGGTTACCTTATCGCTGCCTTTGGTGCAGGTTTCATAACCTGGGGATCCCGAAGAGCCTATCATCTTCGGATGCAATTGGTACTCTGCATCATTTTAACGGGACTTATGGGAATCCTTCATCATTTTTATGGTGGATGATTTTGCGCTTTCTTGCTGGAATTAGCAGCGGCCTTATTTTCGTTCTATCATCAAGTTTAGTGTTGGACGCGTTGTTTTCAGATAAGCGTGAAAAATGGGTAGGTATATTTTACGGAGGAGTTGGCGTTGGTATTGTTTTAGTTGGTTTACTTACGCCTTTTCTTAGCATTTTCACTTGGAGGGGGCCTTGGATCGGCCTTTTGATCATTAGTATCATCCTTATCATACCCGTTTGGTCATTTATCCACGATAAAGAGCCGAAACCTATAACTCAAAATGCTGAATCCCTGAGTTCATCAGCGGAAAATCCATCTATTTTCGGCTGGCTACTTATTGCTTATGGACTCGAGGGGTTAGGTTATATTGTAAGCGCGACGTTTCTTGTAGCAATGGTTAAGCAAATGCCTCATATGTCGATTTTTGCTGACTTTAGCTGGATTATCGTTGGGATAGCGGCGGTACCATCAACAGTGATCTGGTCCTGGTGGGCGAGTAAAGTCGGTTACATCAAACCATTGATTATTGCGCTTATCCTGCAGGCTGTTGGGGTCATACTGCCGGTATGGCTTCCCAATATATTCGGCGTGACGTTAGGATCTGTCCTTTTTGGAGGCACTTTTATGGGCATTTCCATGCTTGCTCTCGCCGCGGCTCGTACGTCTAGACCATCCAGTGGTAATAGAGCAATTGCTTTGATGACAGGATTTTATGGCATAGGTCAAATACTCGGTCCAATCGGAGCCGGAATCGTGTTGGAAATGGCGCATAGCTACAACCTATCACTACTTCTTGCCGCTTTGGTGCTTGTTGTTGCTGCTATAATATTGCTATCCGGTGCAGTCATTTCAAGTCAAAAAGGAGCGATAGGAAATTTGAACCATGCTCGTATTCATCCTGATCAAGAGCTTAGTTAGTTCCTAGGTAATTTACATTGGAACCAGATACAAATGGAATTGGTGAATTAATTTTGAATTAACCGATAGATATATAAATTGATTCCTTTATTGGAGGAATAGAAATGCAAATAGGTTTTTTTGATTCTGGTATTGGAGGCATTACTGTATTGCATGATACATTAAAAGTTTTACCTAATGAAGATTATATGTATTACGCAGATACAATAAATGTTCCATATGGGCACAAAACGAAAGATGAAGTTAAAAAGTATGTTTTAGATGCTATAGAATTTATTAGCCAGCAAAAAGTAAAAGCGATAGTGATTGCTTGTAATACTGCCACAAGCGCAGCAATCGAAGAAATAAGGGCAAAATACAGTATTCCAATCATTGGTATGGAGTCTGCCGTAAAACCAGCTGTTAAAACAAAAAAAAATATAGATAAACGAGTTTTAGTAACTGCTACTGCTTTGACTATAAGGGAAGAAAGACTTCAAAATCTTATTACTAAATTAGATAACGAACATGTTGTTGATTTATTACCTCTTCCGAAATTAGTTCAGTTTGCAGAAAGTTTTGAGTTTAACGAGCAAATAGTGCTGCCTTATCTTCAAGAACAATTATCTATATATGATTTAAGTAAGTATGAAACTATTGTTTTAGGATGTACTCACTTTTCTTACTATAAAGATGTATTTAGAAAATTATTTTCATCGGATGTTAATATAATTGATGGAAATAATGGTACTGCAAAAAATCTAAAAAAAGTACTGGAAGAAATGAGTTCTTTAGATGGAGGCAACGGTAATATTTCTTTCTATTGTTCAGGAGTCAAAGTCGAGGATAAGGCTAAATTAAAAGAGTTTAATAAACTGTTCAAAAGATTGGATGCTATTAACGAATATAATTGAAAAGTCTGAGATTTTATTATCATTGATTATTGCGCTGATCCTGCAAGTCGTTGGTGTCATGCTGCCAGTATGACCTTCCCAATATATTCGGCATGAGGTTAGGGTCTGTCCTTTTTTGGAGGCACGAGTTCGTCTAATTTTCAATAAAAGGAGGTTTTTAAAGGTGTTTGAGACTGATTTGACGCGTGCTCTTAAAATTCGATACCCGATTTTTCAAGCGCCGATGGCTGGTGGCGTTTCGACGCCCGAATTAGTAGAGGCTGTTTCAAATGCCGGTGGGCTAGGCAACCTAGGGGCGGATACTTAACACCGGAGCAGCTCCGTAGCGAGATCCAAAAGATCAAGCAACGAACGGACCAGCCTTTTGGAGTAAACTTGTTTGTGACTGAGCAATCAGAAGATTCGGAAGAAGCAATTTACCGGATGACAGATTATCTGAATAAATACCGCATCAAACTTGGCACTGCTCAAAATCCATCTCTTATGAAGTTTTCAGAATCATTTGAGGAGCAGCTACAGGTAGTGTTGGAGGAGCGTGTACCTGTATTTAGTTTCACTTTTGGCGTACCATCCCAAGACGTGATCCAAACCATGAAACAGCATGGAATATTCATCATTGGAACTGCAACAACTGTTGATGAAGCCAAGCAATTGGAAGCAGCTGGCGCAGATGCAATTGTGGCTCAAGGGAGCGAAGCAGGCGGGCATAGGGGGACCTTCATGAAAGACCCTTCCCATGCTTTGATAGGCACTATGGCTACTGTTCCGCAGATCGTTGACCATGTGTTGATCCCGGTCATCGCAGCAGGGGGAATCATGGATGGGCGGGGACTTGTAGCAAGCCTTACATTAGGAGCCGCTGCAGTACAGATGGGCACTGCGTTTCTAGCCTGCCCCGAGAGCGGCGCCCATGAAACGTACAAACAGAAAATCCTCTCGTCAAATGAGGACTCCACTGAAATTACACGTGCTTACTCTGGAAGAGCTTCAAGAGGCATTCAAACAAAATTTATGATTGACATGCATCAGTACCCAGGAACAATCCCGGCTTACCCCATTCAAAACGCGATGACCCGGGACATTCGCCAAGCGGCTGCAAAAGCGAACAACCCCGAGTACATGTCACTTTGGGCGGGACAGGGTCTTCGGTTAGCAGGCGACCAACCTGCCGCTTCAATTGTAAAACAAACCATCGATCAAGCCAGTGTTCTTGTCCGGAAATTTTCTTTTATTAGAATGGTTGATAATAAATAGGGAAAAATAATTTTTATTAAAGGGAGGAAGTTAAAATGCCATTACTTCGTTTTGATCTTATTAAAGGACGAGATAAAGCAAGCCTGAAAAAACTTTTGGATGTTGCCCACCAAGTTGTTGTGGAAGCTTTTGACGTTCCTGAGCGAGATCGTTACCAAATCATTCACGAACACCCGGCGGACCATATGATTATTGAGGATACTGGGCTAGGATTTAACCGTACCGATAGTCTAGTTATTCTCTCCATAATAAGCAAAGCCCGGCCAAAAGAGAAGAAACAAAAGCTCTATTCCTTGCTGGCTGAAAGGTTAGAAGCTGAATGCGGCATCGCACCAACCGATTTAATGGTATCTATTGTTGAAAATAATGATGATGATTGGAGTTTTGGACTGGGGGAGGCACAATTTTTGACCGGTAAGTTAAGCTGATTCAATGCTAGTCGTTTCGATCTTAATCGGTAATATCTCTAATTCTAATCGCCCTTCAACTGGCCTAGTAGGCTAGTTGAAGGGCGATTTCCATGAGGTTTGGTATTGAGATGGTAAAATAGGCTTATGGATGGTCCAAAATTACAATTACATCCAATCATTCTGATGTGTAACAACCCAATTCATAGTAAGTATTATTGTTGTAATCAAAGCTTTTAATCACGTCAAGACCAAGCTTTTTGGTGTGGGCAGCGTATGATCTGTGATTGATGTGGTTTATAAAAGTTATCAATATCGGATATTTTTTACTCATTTGCATTCTGGAAAAATCAAAAACCTTTCGGAGTACTACCGTCCCCCTGTAATCCATATCAATGCAAATTGGCCCATACTGATAAGTGTTTTCAGTAGAAAGCGTAGTTCCCTTATATTCTGTATCTTTCAAATCGTCAATCATAAATTGAAAAAAAGGCCACTTAGCCCAATACTTCCATGAGGCAGCCATCACATAAGCAACAATCTTCTGGTCATGACATGCAATCGTAATTCCATTTTCTTTTTCAATTAATTCCTTAAATTGTTCTTCTGTAAATAAGGTTGTTACGAAGCCATCAGGTTTGTCTTTTTCACTAATGGTTGTAATGTGATATTTTTTTTGTAATTCCACTATAGCAGATATATCATCAACAGTAGCGTTTCTATAAATCATTGTTATCCTCCTATATGAAATGAGCTTAAAAAAACTTTACTTCAGCATTCGACATATTGCAACCATTTTAAGTTGTAGGTTTTTGCGAGAGGAAGGCTACACTATGATCAGGAGAGCGTTAACAGGGGGAGAGCGACTGGAATTTCTATTATCCTACCTGTCTTACAAGGGAACATTGGAAAAGTTTTTTAACAATTTTCCCAGGAGGGAGAGGATTTTCAGATCGACCCACTGCAGATTAGTGTAGCCCCTGACGAATAAGTAAATGGAGTTAGTTATTAGATCGCGGCGGGTAAAAGAAAATAAAGTTTTAGACTGACGATGCTTCATTAAGCTAACGGGCAAAATTTCAATGCTAAGTGTATAATTTAGAAGACGTAAAGAATCTAATTTGGAGGCTTCTATGATTAGAGATCTTTGGTTTACAGTGCAACGGATTGATGATAATACATACGCAATTAGTGAATACGGACATTGGGAGAAAGTACATTCATTTTTATTATTGGGAGATCAAGAAGGGGTATTAATTGATACAGGGCTTGGGATTGATAGTATCAAAAGAATAACAGAGCAGTTGACATCTTTACCTCTAAAAGTTATTACGACACATGTCCACACTGACCACATAGGTAACCATGGCGAATTTGAACGGATCTTTGTCCATAAAGGAGATGAAGACTGGCTAATTAACGGGATTCAAGGCTTAACAATAGAGCAAATCAGGAAGAATATTAGAAGAGATATAACCTTGCCTACTCCAGAAAGGTTTAATCCGGATACATACCAACCCTTTAAAGGAAAGCCGACAGGTTTGTTGAAGGATGGTGATATATTCGATCTAGGGGACAGAAGATTAATTATATATCACACTCCAGGACATTCTCCTGGCCATATTTCAGTTTTCGATGAAACAAAAGGGTATTTATTTACTGGCGATCTGCTCTATGATGAAGTGCCAATATATGCCTTTTATCCTTCAACGAACCCTGTCGATTTAGTGAATTCATTAGAAAAGATTGCAAGAATACCCAACGTCAAAATGGTATACGGTTCTCACAATACATTAGGACTTAATCCAATAATTTTAGATGAAGTAAAAATTGCAGTTAAATTTCTGAGGGAACATGATCTCGTCAAATTTGGAACTGGGATTCATAAATTCAACGGATTTAGTGTTCAGTTCTAATAATCTTGTCAAACTAACGGGAAACGTTAGCTCAATAAAATAGCGACAGTCTAGGACTTTATTTCGTGTTATTAGGTCAATCAGAGATTTCTGGTTGGCCTTTTTTCTTAGGCACCATATGATGGCGGTAGCCGAGAGAACGTTGACTTTATTGGGGCGGGCCCGTCGTGAAAACAGTTCTCTCACTGCCCTCAATGACCATGTTTGAGCTGGTTGAGACAGGGATCTCGTATCACAAGCGAAGCTATGAGGGAACCATCGTGGGAGTGGCCGCAACTTTAATATTAGGGAGTGTGTTATGGAGCCGGTTGTAGGATTAGATGTGGATTAGTTTCCTATTTTAATACGCGAGGAGTGCAAGCATTTTATAATCAATCCACTTCAAACTAAACGTGCGAGAAACACGCAACTACGAAAAGTAAAAACCGACACTGCAGATGTCAAAAGATTGAATTTATCAATAAATAGGCAAAATGAATAAAGTCCCTGGACTCTTAATGCGATGTGCATGCGGACCGGGGACTTGCTATGTGAAATACACAATATAAGCAATTTGCTTATCTTTTAAAAAACACTTATAAACACTTAACAAAAAGCGTGTAATCGCTTATGATGAATATAGGGAAAGGGGGAGGGGTTATATTTACCAAGAGGAACGACTTTTAAAAATTATGGAGTATCTCCAAAGCCGTAACCAATTATCAAATTCGGAAATTTGCGATTTATTGAACATCTCGAGAGATACGGCAAGAAGGGATATTATTAAGCTTGTTCATGAAGGGGGGGTTATCAGAACCCATGGAGGTATTGCCTTACCCTTATTAAAAGAAGAAATAAGAGCCTATAAGGAACGTGTAACCTCAGCAACAAAGCAAAAGATGCTTATTGCAAAAGCAGCTTCTGAGCATATCGCTGACGGAGATGTATGCTTCATGGATGTATCGACTACCATTCAACTGCTCTGTGGGCAATTGGACAAGAATCTGACGGTTTACACACACTCGTTGGATAATGCAGAAGCTTTATCAGCAAAAAGTGAAATTAACATAAATTTGCTCGGGGGCAAATTTAATCATGAAAACCGTTTTTTTTATGACTACGACACGGCTATGCAGTTGAACGATGTTTTTTTTGACAAAGCTTTTTTAGGAGCTGCCGCCATTATGGAAGACGGAGTGTATTTTGCGAACCGTGATGATGCTTTAGTTAAAAAGCTGGTATCGAGGCGTGCCAGAGAAGTATTTTTACTTGCCGATTTCAAAAAATTTAATTTAACAAGCCCGTTTAAAGGTCTGAATTTTTCCGAAATTGATATTCTAATTACAAATCAGGATGCCCCGAAGCATTCATTGCTGATGTTGCAGGATAGCGGAGTAGAAGTTATCAAGGTGCTTGAGGAAGAAAAGTGATAAAAAATCGCAAGGGAGCATGGGCCATGATACAAGCAATCTTTAGCGATATTGACGGGACGTTGTTAAATTCAAAACATCAAATTACATTCGACACCAAAAATACAATCCAAAAGGTTGTGGGAGGAAATATCCCTTTTGTACTCGTTTCAGCGAGAATGCCAAGCAGCATTTTTCCTCTTCAGCAAGAGCTCAATATTAACGCTCCCGTCATTTGTTATAGCGGTGGTCTAATATTGGGCTGTAATAGGGAAATCCTCCATAGCATCTGTTTATCGAAAAAGAGCATTAAACAAATATACGATATTGTATCGGATCATTATCCTTCTATTAGTTTTAACTTATATGGCTATGACCAGTGGATCGTTGATAACACTCAAAATCCTTGGGTAATTCAGGAAGCGGGAATTATTAATGGCTCTCCCATACAGAGGGTGCTTTCCTCATATATAGAAGAAGATCATGATACTCACAAAATTTTATGCATGGGACCTCCCGAAGACGTTGAGCGGCTTGTACAACAAATCAAAAATGAAGTTACTGGTATCAGTGTCTATAAATCCAAGGGAACCTATCTGGAAATTATGGATGAGATGGTGTCCAAATCGTATGCCATTCAGGAACTCGAGGGGATATTTAATATTACTTATCGTGAATCGATGGCCATTGGAGACAACTATAATGACATGGATATGATTTTGTACGCAGGCCTAGGAATTGCAATGGGGAATGCGCCAGAGGAAGTTAAGAAAATTGCCGACTGGGTCACATTGAGTAATGATGAAGACGGTTTGAAAATAGGCTTGGAGAAATACATTTTGTCCGTTTGAAATGATCCAGTGACATTGTATATCCAAACACCAAAAAACTGTAGGCATTAGAAATAGAACAGAGGGGGACACATAACCCTGAGGATACTGAGTTTGTATCTTCTCGGTCTGCGAGTGACGAGAACGGTAGAAAAAGAAAAGCAGAGTGAGACGACAAAAAGAGATCAACGTGTTCCGACCGTTGATCTCTTTTTTGTTGTGCTCAATCAGCACGACAGATTACAAAAGAGATGAGGAAAGTTAGGTTGGGAGTTTGGTCGTCTGGATTTGTAGTGAAGAGCTTATTTACCTGTAATGCAGAAGAGCAGAAGGGATTAGCGATGCACGTTCTTATTATGCGCATCAAAAATCTAGTTTAATGAATATATAAGTATACTAAATATCACATTCACATAGGAAATCATACGAAAAGGTCCCTAAATATCCATTTTTCATCAGTAAGATCAGAAAATAATTTGGCAAAGTTCATTTACTTCTAGATGGAGGTGAGTTGCATTTTGTTTTAGGTGTGTTTTTAAATAATCTTCTCCAGCTAATTGACAATTTATCATTTGTCGGGTGACAAGAACATTGTTACATTCCCGATAGGATTTCATCGACGGCGACAGAGGCCCTTTTATTAAACTAAAGGGCAGGATAGTCAATTTTTTCACAAATACTTTACATTTGAAAGAAATTTGCGAAATTCGTAGATAAGAGGTTATGAGAAAGTAATGTAAAATAGATATTAATTGTAATTTGCAAGAAATATGTCGTACCGTTCGGCACAATAGCATGCAGCGCTTCCATGAGCTTGAGTGAGGAAACTAAATCATTTCCAGGGAACTTAATGATTAAGTGGATCAATTCGAAAGATCCCAGGAAATAAAGAAATGATCTCGCCAAATTTGGAACTGGGATTCATAAATTCAACGGATTAGCATTCAGTTCTAATAATCTTGTCCAACTCACGGGAAACGTTAGTTCAATAAAATAGCGACAGTCAGTAAGAAGTTCTCTTGTTTTCAACTATCCATTCCCCTTTATATATTAATACCAATTACAAAAAAGTCCCAAAAACAAATGTTTTTGAGACTGGGTTAAAAACCAAGTATTCTTGTTTACTAACTGGTACCCTATGCTACATATTCATTTTTTCCTGCGCCTATACCCGTGATAAAGATAATAACAGAAGTTAAAACTAACATCAGTAAGGAAGTATTCCAATTATGTGTCACATCATGCAACCATCCAAATAAGACAGGGCCGATAGCAGACAAAAGATAACCTAATGATTGAGCCATACCGGATAATTCTGCTGCCCCATTCGTATCTTGAGTACGTAAACTAAAAAACATCATAGCTAAACTAAAGGCAAATCCCACTCCAATTCCAACCATAATTATCCATATTGGAATAAGGATCGTGCTTCCGTGTAAGATACCGAATACCCCTCCAATAAGCAAGACGACTGAAACCAGTACTAATGAATGCTGCTTCTTTAAACGTCCAGCTAAAATAGAGACAATAAACGTAGTAGGAAGCATAGCAAATTGCATTAAAGACAACATCCAGCCAGCTGCATGAGTGTTCAGCCCTTTTTGTTCAAGAATTTCAGGAAGCCACGTTATCATGGTATAAAAGATTAAGGATTGAAAACCCATAAATAACGTGACATTCCATGCTAGTTTAGAATGCCATAAGTTTATAGATTTAACTTTCTTTTTAGTTTGTACAAATCTAATAGATTTATGTTGATTTTGTATTAGTGGTAACCAAAAGAAAAGTGTAAGAAGAGATAAGATTCCCCAGCATCCGAGACCTCCTGACCATCCTAACCCTGATAATGAGGAGATGGAAATACTTATACCGGATCCAATAGCTCCACATAAATTCATAGAGACTATATAAATCCCTGTTATCATTCCTACATTTTGTGCAAAGTTATGTTTAATAAGACTGGGGAGTAATACATTACCAATGGCAATACATGAACCAATTAAGATTGTTCCTATAAATAAGGTTATTACACCACCAAAAGAACGTATTCCAAATCCAATGGTTAATAAGATTAAAGAAATAAATAGGATAAACTCCGTACTAAAACGTTGAGCTAACTTAGGGGCAAAAGGGGATAAGAATGCAAAAGTAAGTAAAGGTACTGTAGTTATTGTCCCTGCTAGTATATTAGATATGCCTAAACTGTCACGTATAGAATTTATTAGTGGACCCACTGATGTTAGTGGGGCTCTGAGATTGGCTCCCATTAGGATGATACCTATAATAAGTAATCCTATTCTAGGCATTAGATCCGGTTTCGGTTGTCCTAGTTGATTGGTTTTTTGTGAAATACCCATGATCGCTATAGATCCTCCGTATTTAATACTAAAGCTTTTCTAAATTAGGTAATCAATTCATTTATTGTTTGGATTGCCACACTTCCATATTGTTCCACAATAGTAACCGTAAAGCAGAGAACATAATAAAATGTTGTTTTCTACTTGACGGTTACTTTTAAACATTTTAATTAAATTAAGCGAATTTTTGGACTTCCCCCGTTAGTTAATAGGAGAACGACAAGCTCCTACTTTTATACCTAAAGAATTATAGTGATTTTTTATGTTTATGATGGCTTGACCACTTGTAACTTTATTAATTAATTGTTTTATCTTCCAAAGGTCTACTGGTTTATTCATTAATAAGTCATTAAAAATTTGTTTGATTTCTTGTGGGTAAACATTTCCTACCATACTAGAAAGTCCATTACATCCATTCATTATCTTTTCTATAAGATTTACATCTCCACCAGCGAACATGATGAAATCATCTGGTAAGTCAGTATTATGGTGACGTTTGGCATCACTCTCTTCTTTAAGTCCTACAAGGTTAGAGTACTTCTGGTTAATAACAGTCTTTAATGATTCAGCACTTAGCTCAAATCCTGTTCGGAAAGGATTATTATAAAGGACAACGTTTTTGGTGGTATGTTGTAGCAGCTCATTGATATAAGAAATAGCTTGTTGTTGTGTCGGCTGAATGTAAGGTGGAAACTGAATTAGAATAGAATCAAAAACAGATTCCTCAAGCTTTTTAACCAGTTTTATTGCATTTCTTGTTGTTGTAGCTGATACGCCAAACATCAGTTCAACATTTTCAAATTTTTGTTGATTAAAATAATCAATAATATGGATACGCTCTTCAATGCTCATTGAATTTTGTTCGCCTGTCGTAGCAGACACAAGTAGTGAATCTATCCCGTTATCTGTTAAATGTTTAACAATAGGATTGAATCCTTCTAAATATAAGCTCTCATCATCACGAAAGGGAGTTGGAATAGCAACATTAAAATTTTTCATCAGTTATATCCTCCAGTGTATATACATTACAAGAACTAATTTGTACATAAGGTCAAATACTAAATCCTTTCAGATAATTTTTAAAAGGTATATTTGAATGACTAAATTGTTCTATGTTCATGTTGTTTAAAGTTTGGTTACATTCTTCAGGCCAAAAGTATTAACCAATCTTTTCTAGTTATTCTTTATTTGTGTATCTGGTTTGACTATGTGACGAGGTGTACTACCCACCGGTTTCTCTAAAAACCAAGTGCCCATTGAAGTAAGAACCGGTACATTTTGAAACGTGTAAATAATAGCATCCTCTGTTTGCTAAGTGTTGCAATGCTCATGAGCAGAGCAAGGAGGAGCTAAGAATAGGTCGCCTTTTTTCAATTCAATCTTTTCTCCATCCACGATAATATAACCCTCGCCCTGAAATACTAGATTGAGAGCTACATTAGTATGACGATGAGCTTTATTATGCCCACCAGGTTTAAAAATTTGGACGACTACTTTCATAGTTGATGAAGTTCCATGCGTATCCCCTGTATGATTATGAATGAGTGACAATGTTCCACGGCCACTTTAAAGAAAGCCTTCCGATACAGATTAATTGAGTAATGGATAAATGTCTTTCCATTTCCATGAACATGCTCGAACGGCAGGCTTACTACTCTTTATTAAAAACTCACTGTAGTAGATAATCTCTGTTTTTTGACTACCCATCTTATCACCCCCACAAAATTTTTACACAGTTTAAAGAATTTATACTTTTAGGATTAAATGGATCTCTGTGCAACTAATAGTCTAAGACAGTTCAATCAATAGTACAATTCAATTATTTATATAATAACCATAGGTTTAACCTATGATATAATGTGTAATATCTAAGATTGTTTATAGTATTCCTATTGAAATTCATGTTAATAAACTTGCAAAATGTAAAGGTAGGAACTATTACCGTTTAAATCAGGAGGCTTAAGAATGGAGTTAAGACAACTTGAATATTTTTACGCTGTGTGCCAAGAGCTACATTTTACAAGAGCAGCAGAAAAGGTAGGGATTTCTCAACCTTCTTTAAGTCAACAAATTCGTTTGTTAGAACATGAAATTGGCACACTTTTATTTGATCGCATTGGTAAAAAGACGGCTCTTACGGAATCAGGGGAATTACTCTTAAAGTATACACGTAACATTTTTCATGAACTGGAACAGGCAAAAACCTCAATAGATGAACTAAATGGCCTTCAAAGAGGAACCATTTCTATAGGCACCTTGTTAACCGTTGAAAATTACCTCATTCCGCCCACATTACGTAGTTTTCATCATCTATATCCTGGTGTTAAGATATCTGTGTTTGGATTACGTACTGGGGATATTCAAAAACAATTGTTAGAAAATAAGCTGGATATAGGCATTGTTTTTTTACCTATGAAAGGGGATGAATTAGAAACCATTTCTTTATATAGAGAGGAAATGGCGTTTGCAGTGCCTGTTGGACACCCGTTAGAGAATCAGGATAAATTAGGTATAGAAGTCTTGCAAACAACACCTTCCATCTTACTTCCTGAACAATATTTTATAAGACAGCTTATAAATAAAGCTTGTAAAGATGTGGGGTTTATTCCAGAACCGGTCTTTGAAATTACAACCATGCAATCTTTAATTAATATGGTTATAGATAGGATAGGGGTAACTATATTACCGCGACCTTACTTAGAGTACCTTAACCATCCTCGTATCAGAATTATTCCCATTTTAAATGTTAATCTTGCTCGATATATAGGAATTATCTACAGGAAAGATAAATACCTGAGTGCTGCGACACGTATTTTTATTAATACTCTAAAAGAGACTTCACTCCATTTGACTCAGAATTTTATGAAAGGCACTGATTAAACAGTCCACTCATTTTATTAATCTTTATTTATATACTACTGGACATATAAAAGAAAGAAGCTACGACGGTCAGTTCTTTTTTGGTTTGGAAAAGTCAGAGGGAATAGCTTCAGGTGCTATTAATATGTAAAGAACGGAAAAGTCACCCTTTCAAAAATAATAAGGTCACCTTGAATCACTGATTGAATCGTACCAAAGGGCAATCGCGTAGGTAAAGATGCGTACGAAAAACCGTATTGTGATGGTGGGCAGACTTGAATTATCTCGATTCAGATATGAATTTGACTTTTGAGAAAATAATGAGGTTTATACTAGATGCCATCGCTCCATTTAAGAAGGAATGACCCATTTTGCGTTAACAGACTTGGATCTAAGTCTACAGAACAAATTTCCAAGGAGTGCATTGGTACTTAGGGGAGCGGTCGAGGATTCAGCCGCTCCAAAAAAGTCAAACAGTCCTCCTTTTATTAATGGCTATGATGTGCATGTGCATCCGGCGCACCTGACTCTATAGTGCACATAATGGATTCATCGTGTCTATGCTGTTCGGACTCGATCTGCAAAGTAGAGTGAGGAATGTTCTTATGCTCCAGCATATGCTCGATACTATGCAGTAGGGCCTCGGTTTCATACACTGTTTTATTTCCATCAACTACAATATGCGCAGTCAGAGCGTTTAAGTTGCTAGTAATTGACCAAATATGCACATCATGTACGGCTTTCACACCTTCGAACTGCGAAATGGCTTGTACGACTTCCTCTACATCAATGTTACGGGGTGTTCCTTCCATAAGCACATGCAGGGAAGACTTACTAACAAAGTAACCACTGCGAAGGACAAGTACTGCGACAATTACACTAGCAAGTGGGTCTGCCCAACCCCATCCCAAGAACATCATCAGAAGAGCGGCAATAATCGCTCCAACAGATCCCAGCATATCGCTGAGGACGTGCAGATAAGCACCTCTCATATTCAGGTTGTGCTCTGTATCGCTACCTCGCATCATAATCCAGGCAACGAGTATATTAATGAACAGGCCAACAATACTGATAACTAGCATCCCTACTGTAGCTACTTCTGGAGGATTTATAAACCTTTCAATCGCTTCGTAAAAAATGTATAAGGCAATCGCAATCAGAGTAACACCGTTTAGCATTGCAGCCAATATTTCAAATCTCCTGTAACCAAAGGTTTTTTCCTTATTGACAGCTTTCTCTCCAAACTTAAACGCGAACAAAGCGATCGCCAACGCAAGAGAATCCGATAACATATGACCTGCATCCGAGAACAAAGCTAAACTATTGGTAATAAATCCACCAAAAGCTTCGACCAGCATGTAAGTAGTGATGATGATGAAGGAGATCAGCAAAACTTTTTTATTGTTGTGTCGATGTCCATGATTATGTCCTGCCATACATATCCCAGCTTTCTATTTTATTAACATATGAGCAACTGTTCATATGTTTTATTGACTTCAATTATATGTGGGGAAAATATACACGTCAAGTGCAGCATGGCGCAACTGTACAGTGACAACAAGTTTATCCCTTACGAGGAATTTGTAATATTTAATGCGGCGGCTATTAGATAGAGTTACTTATGGGAATGACATAAGATAATTTCGCTTTAATCGAAATTATAGGATTTATTTCGACATAATTAGATTCTCTTAGAAAAAGGAATATTGAAGTATTTGACGAATCATTCCATTGATACAATTTCTCCCATAATGGGGTGAATGTATGTACACACCTACCAAGTTAAATAAGATTGGGGTAAATAGATGGTTTGCTTTTAGTAAGAAGCTTAACTGAGAAGTCACGTTTTATGGAGAGCTAGAATATGATCACTAGGTATTAATTGGAATGGATCTAGAGGTAACAAATTATTGCGAAAAACCATTTGAAATCAACCACTCATATTTAAAATCTGATTTTTTGGCTCTGAATTACTATGCCAGTGACACAGCCAAAGCCTGTCCAGAGGTTGCCGATGAACAGTGGTCGGGAGTTAATGTCTCTGGTATCAAGGGAGAAATATCTGGCTTCGAAACACATCCGGGCTTCTATGAAATGTGCGAGAATCCTGCTCTGGAGACTACAGACTGGGCTATAGATCCAACTGGACTGGAATACATTTTGCGTGATATTTATACAAGATATAATATGCACTTGATGATCACAGAGAATGGTCTTGGTGCATACGACGAGTTGACCATTGATGGGAGGATTCATGATGATTACAGAATTGATTATTTGAAAAAACATATCCTCGCAGTTAAAAAAGCGATTGATTTTGGTGTAAAGGTCATTTCCTATAATCCGTGGTCTGCCATCGATTTATTATCCACTAGTAACGGATATAAAAAACGGTATGGATTAATTTATATAGATCGAACAGATGATGATATCAAACAATTAAAGCATTATAAAAAAGATTCTTTTTATTGGTACAAAAAAGTTGTTGAGTCAAATGGGAAAGAAATTTAAGGACCCGTTGAACAAGAAACTCCGCTGAGAACTTTAATATGAGTCCCTTATAAACTCCACGAACAAGCCACTAATCTGTTAGTCTAGGATTAGTGGCTTGCTGTTGTTGGTAGACAATACAAAGTTGCTCTAGAAGTCGTCTAAATGGAGGCTTTAGGGGCAATGAAACCGTCACATATCAGCTGAGTCTTCTCGGTTCATTAATATCTAAGCCAGGTTTATGATTAGAGCATTCTTCGAAGAAGCAGAAGTGTGAATGTTCAAAATTTGTTCAGTTATACCATGCTAAAATCTTCGTATCAAAATAACAGCCAAAACATACAAAGGAGACAGTAATTGTGTGAACAGGAAAGCAGCATCGTTTCATATATAATATTTATTTAATGTATGTCGATATTGCAATGCATATAATCGCATCCTGATTTTAGTAGGCCAGGGGAATGTTATTTAAGGCAGCGGCGATAAAACAAACTGAAAAGCGGGTAACCGTTCTTTCAATGAACGGTTATTTTTCATGCTTAAATTTAAATTTTTCCTTGAGAGAAAATAGCGTTGCTGTACTTAGTACTATATGAGATGAGGTGGCATTAGCCTAAACAATTCAGATGATTTTATTTGTCGCATAAGAAGGAGGAACTTTTATTGTTACCATTAATTAAGGAATTTCGTCTAAACCAAAAGCTTACTTCTTATTTAAAATTAATCCTAGTAGTCATTATTCTTGCCGCAGCTATTGTTCCCGTCGCCCCTTCACGGGCACATGCTTTTTACGGAACGGGAAACGGTACGGAACATAACCCTTATATCATCACGACAGCGGCGATGCTGGATGATATCAGGACTAATCCGAACGCTTATTACAAATTGGGTGCTAATATCCAATTAACGGATTGTACTTGGAACCCGATTGCCAATTTCTCGGGTGTGTTCGATGGGAAAGGATACACGATTTCCGGCTTGACGATTAATCAGCCCTTGTCAATGAATGTCGGTTTTTTGGCAATTTAATGGCTACAGGTATTGTTCGTAACGTTCGGTTAATGGATGTTAACATAATCGGAAATAGGAACGTAGGAAGTGTTACTGGTATAAGTTTCGGTCAAATCAGTAATGTATTTGCATCCGGCAGTGTAGAAGCGCTCGGAGAGGGCACCTATGATTATGCGAGTGGTCTGGTCGGGTGTTAACAACGCGTCGATTACTAAGTCTATATCGGCTGTCAACGTGAGGGGAACCAAATCTACTGGATATGTTGGAGGAATTGCAGGCTATAATATTCAAGGCACCGTCAGCCAAAGTTATGCGACTGGCCAAGTGGATGGACTGTCCCGCGCTGGTGGTTTAGTCGGATACAATTCTAACGGAACCGTGAGCAATTCTTACTCAACGGGTTCAGTCACAACGACCTTCAACCGAGCTGGAGGACTTGTTGGACAAAATGCTGGCTAGGTAACAAACAGCTATTCCAAAACAACGGACACATCACTTTCACATCAGGCGAAGATTTCGTTATTTATGATTGACCTTTCGAATAGGCCAATAACAGCCGGAACTGGGATGAACTTCCTATAAGCAACCTTAGTTTGTTTATCGCTTATGTTGCTTAAGTTTTTATCGAAAAACGCTCATGGTACGGCTTCTTATAACAGAAAAGGTGGGGCTATATGCTGATAGTGGGTATGAGGATTTACAATATACATTTGATTGTTTTCCCCTGAATGATTAATATAATGGACAATGTCATAAACCTACCGTATTAAAAAAAGAGATGAGGATTACGATGAATAAAGCAAAGATTCTTATTATCGAAGATGATGCCCCGATTGCCGACTTGCTTTCGTACGGGCTTTCTATGGAGGGGTTCCAGACACGCACAGCGGCCAGTGGAGCAACGGGAATGCATGAGCTGCAGTCGTTTCAGCCCGATTTGCTGCTGTTAGATTGGATGCTACCTGACCAGAGCGGTCTAGACATTTGCAAAAAGGTGACAACGGACTATAACATACCGATCTGCATGATTACAGCCAAATCGGACATTACCGATAAAATTCTAGGCCTTGAATTCGGTGCCGATGATTATATTACCAAGCCTTTTGATCTGCGCGAAGTTGTTGCACGCATTCGAACCATTTTGCGCAGAGTGGAGCAGGCGAACAGCTCGGACAGGGAAGAAGCCACGAAAGCCGTCATTCGGTTTGACAATATTGAAGTGATCGAAGAAGAACGACTCGTCCAAATAGAAGGCCGTCCTGTTGAATTGACCCCCAAGGAATTTGATCTGCTTATGATGCTGGTTAAACATCAGGGCAAAACCTTTACACGTTCCGAACTGCTTGATCTGGTGTGGGGTTATCATTTTGTCGGAGATACCCGTACGGTTGATACGCATATCCAGAGACTCCGCAAAAAGCTAGACGCCACCGAATGCATTACTACCGTCTTCGGAATCGGGTACAAATTTAAAAAAATGGGTGGATAAGCATGATACGTAAAATCAGCATCAAATTCCTGATCGGTTTTTTTCTGATTTTTTCGCTTTCTTTTGTCGTGCTCAATCAGACAGTCAAGGAATTTATCCGGACAAGCAATCAGAATCTGGTTACCTCCGAACTGATCGGACTGAAAAATAACAGCAACGTGTATGTGCGTCAGGCTTTCCTGATTAACCATTTCAGTAGCAATGAGCTGTATTTTGGAGAAATTGCGAGGGAAATAGCAACTAATCTGAACCATACCACGGACAGCAGTATTGGCGTGTATACGGTGGAGGGCAAATTGCTTTATGCCCCGGACAGCTCCATTTTTCAGCAGCACATGCAAAGCGATCTGCAGCAGGCGATTGGTGGCAATACAGCGTACAGCATTACTTATGATCGTAATAAGACGACTGTCCTTTTCTCCTATCCGGTTGTTATAGACGGTTCAAAGGTGGGCATACTGCGTTTTTACAAAGATTTCAGCTCACTCTACGAACAAACCGGACAGATTCGGCAGATTACCCTCTATATTGCCCTGGCGATTTTTGCGGCAGCTTTTCTGTTTTCCTATATTCTTTCCAGGCATATTACCATCCCGCTGACCAGACTGACGCAAGCCTCCACTGAGGTGAAAAACGGGAATCTGGATATCCGCCTTCACTTTAAACGCAGGGATGAAATTGGCCGACTGGCTGAGAATTTTAACGATATGATTGATCAAATTAGTAGACAGATTCATATTATTGAGAAGGACCGGGACCATTTGAAAGAGCTTCACCAGCAGGAAAAGCGCTTTTTTGACAATATTACTCACGAACTGAAAACGCCATTAACCTCCATTCTGGGATATGCGGAGCTGATCAGAATGAACGGTGAGAAAGACCGTGCTTTTTTTGGCAAAGGGATGAATCATATTATCGAGGAGAGCAAGCGCCTGCATGCGATGGTGCTAAAACTACTGGAAGTTTCACGCAAAAATATCATGATCAATGAGCTTGATCGGGTAGATATCGGGCTAATTCTGCAGGATGTATGTGAATCGATGATGATCCGGGCACAGCGCTATAAAAAGACCATTGAATATGAGATGAATGAGGAATTGATGATGTTGGCCGATAGGGACAGAATCAGACAGCTGTTCATCAACTTGATAGATAATGCGATAAAATATAGTTTGCCGTTTTCGGTAGTAACGGTAAAAGCAGTACGGGCAGAAGAAAAGATCCGCTTGATTTTCAGCAATCCAAGCGATCCGATTGAGGCAGAACATCTGTCACACCTGTTACAGCCATTTTATCCAGCTCATTCCGACAGTGCGGAGGAAGGCAGTGTAGGATTGGGGCTCAGCATTGTGAAATCCATCGTTGAAGAATTTGCGGGTTCCATCTCGATTGCAAACGAGCATAATGAAACCATCGTTACGGTAGAATTTAAAGCGCTGGAAACCGCGGGGAACGGAGAATGAATAATGGGCAATAAATATGTTGTAATGCTGCTGGTCCTATCTCTCGTGGTATTACTGCTGTCAGGATGCGGTTCAGAACCAAAAACAGAGACCGTCGTCATCGCCGACAGCAATGAAGTTTCCAGTACCGATCAAAGCTCTCGGCCGTTTCAGGTTCAAAAAATATATCGGCTTCCGGATCGTTTTGCAAATCGGGGGGAGCTACTGGGATGGTCGTCTGGAAATGCCGTTATCGCATCGTTCGGAGCCATGACCATACTGAAGCGAGGCACGGTGGAACGTTTAACTTATCCGTATGAGCAGAGCAAGGCCATACCCGGAATCGGTAAGGTAACTTCCAATACGACACTTTCTCCCGATGGGAAATATATTTGCGAATTTTCTCGTTCTTCCTCGGAGACAACCCTAAGGCTTATTTCCTTGCAGGATGGCAAGGAAAAGGAAATAGACAGGATCAGTACTAGAAACGAGTCTTATGTACAATATGTTTCCTGGTCGGCCAACAGTTCGTATATCGGCTACCTGGTAGAAAATCCGTTTGATAATGGAGCGGATAGCCTGTACATCTACGATATGGGGTCTCAAACTTCTGGCAAGTATCAGTTAAAAGGCATTATGAAGGAAGACACGCTTTTGAGTGTTAACATTGCAAATGATGGCCGCAGCATACTGGTGGAGTTGTTTGGTGCAAAAAAAGGTCAGAAAAAGATACTAACCATGGGGAAGGTTTCCGGGAAGAATATTGAATTTCAATACGAGCGTCAGATTGGTGGAGATTCAGTAGCCTGGATGAATAACGACCAGTTTGTGTTTCTCGGAACGGATAATTCACTGTATGAATATGATCGGCGAAACGGCGAACTCTCCGTCATTCTGGAAAAAGTGTTTGATTTTGAATTCTCGCCTGACAGGAAAAATATCGCATACACCGAGTATGATCAAAATGTTACTTACGTAGGCAAGGTGCAGGGAAGAAATATACTGTATAAGGAACCGGTGTATCGCGGAATTGTGCCGACGCATATATACTGGAATCCGAACAATAAAAGTGTACTGCTTCAAGGACAAAAACAATTGGATTCCTCGCAGACTGCGTCAACGGATTCTCCTAGCAAGGAGTCATTGATCATTGAATTGAAATAGCGGTGAGGATCGCCATGTTTGTAG
The DNA here is from genome assembly GCF_053570945.1 of Paenibacillus sp. CMM36. Taxonomy (NCBI): domain Bacteria; kingdom Bacillati; phylum Bacillota; class Bacilli; order Caryophanales; family Paenibacillaceae; genus Paenibacillus; species Paenibacillus sp. CMM36. The sequence goes on along the minus strand of NZ_JBSEDY010000006.1, from coordinate 206,247 downwards.
ACGTCAAAAACCTTATTTCGGTTGTTCAGCCGGAATAAGGTTTTTCTTTTTGCAACCGTTGTGACAATTTGTTTACATGTTGATCAAACTTTCGCGACATCTTTTTTTTTATAGTAAATGAAGCAAGATCATTAGCCTATAAGGACAAGGAATGGACCATAGTGAATGGAAACCGGAATTTGCACCTGAATCAACCCATAAAACGTTATATGACCGGCCTGGATGGGCTAAGAGCCATCTCTGTGCTTGCTGTTATTGCTTATCATCTTCATTTCAGATGGGCAGAAGGTGGGCTGCTGGGGGTGGAGATTTTCTTCGTCCTATCAGGATATCTGATTACGGATCAGATTCTTTTCGAATGGAGGATGCGCAGTGGTTTCTCCATTATACAATTCTGGATCAGACGAATGCGCAGACTACTGCCGGCCATGATCTTTATGCTGACTGCAGTGGCACTGTGGCTTTTAATTACTGATTTCTCCAGACTGCAGGCGTTAAGAGGCCATTTTGTATCCTCGCTTTTTTACGTAAACAACTGGTATCTCATTTTTCATCATGTTTCATATTTCGAGAGCTTTGGCCCGCCTTCTCCAATCGGTCACCTCTGGTCGCTTTCCATTGAGGAACAGTTTTACGTCATCTGGCCGCTTGTTCTACTGATCGGTCTGTGCCTTGCGCCGCGACGAGGAAGACTGATGTTATACATTCTGGGTTGCGCCGCCGTATCCGCCATAGCCATGGCCGTGATATACGAACCCGGAACAGATCCGAGCAGGGTGTATTACGGGACGGACACGCGGGTGTTTGCCATTTTGATCGGAGCGGCTCTGGCGATAATCTGGCCCAGCTGGAGACTGAGCGAAAATGTATCCTCTTCGTCACGGACCATGCTGGATATGACTGGCGTGCTGGGCATTGTAATGCTGTTTATCATGATCGGTCAGACCAACCAGTTTGATGATTCGCTGTATCGCGGCGGTTTTCTTTATTTATCACTCATTACTGCAGTTATTATTGCTGTACTTGTTCATCCGGCCAATCGACTGGAACGATGGCTCGGCTGCCGGCCTCTGAGCTGGATCGGTAAGCGATCTTACAGTCTGTATATTTGGCATTATCCAATCATTATTTTGTCAAGTCCGGTGATGAATACCGAAGATGCCAGCTATATACGTATTGCTCTGCAGGTAACGGCCAGTTTCATAATGGCAAGTCTTTCCTACAGATACATCGAAGAGCCCATTCGTCGCGGGACCCTAAAATCACTCCGCAGGTCAGGCGCTGGCAGCCAGTTAGGCCTTGTCGTCATTGTTATCGCCATTATTCTGGTCCTGACATCATGGAAGACGAATTCACCAGATCCTGTGCCTGATGCTCCAGCAACTGTAAGCCGGGAACCCGTCCAGACAGAAAAGGTGCAATCCGGCTTTTCCGATGTAAATACAGGCCATTCCGCAGAAGGAGAGGGGGTCACGGCGATCGGAGATTCCGTCATTCTGGATGCCGCCCCGTTTCTGGAAAAGCAGCTCCCCGGTATGACCATTGATGGCAAGGTGGGACGGCAAATGTCACAGGCTGGGAATGTGCTTGATGACCTGCGGGCACAGGGCAAGCTTGGCAATAAAATTATTATTGAACTCGGCACCAACGGCGTGTTTAACCAGAGTCAACTGAAGTCCTTGCTGACTTCACTACAGGATTCTCGGCAAATTTATCTGATAACGACCAGAGTACCGAGAGGGTGGCAGAATACCGTAAATGACAATCTGCGTGAAATTGCTGGTGAATTTCAAAATGTACGACTTATCGACTGGTATTCGGCCAGCGAAAACCGCAACGATCTATTTTATGACGATGGTGTCCATCTGAAACCAGAAGGAGCTCAGTATTATGCCTCGGTTTTGATTGATGCTATCAAACAGGATAAAACCTACTAGCATGTTAAAGGAAAGGATGAACTAGGTATGAACAAAAAAAATGTCAGAAAAGTGAGGGCATTATGGGGTTTTATGATTCTTCTTATCGTCATAGGAGCCATAGGCCTCCATCTACATTCAAAGCAAAATTCGGATGATAACGAACCACGCGGCAAGGATTCTTCTCTATACAATTTTGATGCGATGCAGCCTGCTGCACAAAAGCCTGGGGCTTCCAGTACCAGCGGAGAACAAGCTCAACCATCCGCGTCCTTAAACGGCGAGGGCGTCACGATGATTGGAGATTCGGTTACGGTCGGAATTGAGCCTTATTTAAAAGAGCAGCTTCCGAATATGACGGTAGACGGCAAGGTTGGCCGGCAGATGTCTCAAGCTGTAAAAGTCATTAATGAATTAGCCACCCAAGGCAAACTGGGAGACCAAGTCATTATCGAACTCGGCACCAATGGTCCGTTTAGCAGAGACCAACTGCACGACGTACTGCAATCCCTTTCTGGAGCCAGACAGGTAATCTTGGTCACCACCCGGGTTCCGAAAGGATGGCAAAACACGGTGAATGACACGATTGCACAGGTTGCCGATGAGTTTAGCAACGTCAGCGTGGTGGACTGGTATTCGGCCAGTGTAGGCAAAGATGAATACTTTTATAGAGATGGCGTCCATTTAAAACCAGGGGGTAGCCGATATTACACTTCACTCCTCGTAGCAGCCTTGCAAAAATCTTAAATACAGAAGGGACAGGCGCGTTCATAATTCGGAAAGGAAGAATGACATGACACAGAGGAAAAAGAGGATATTAATTGTAACATTGTTACTTGTGGTCGCTGCTGTAAGCTTTATTTTTTATTATTTCTTTTCGATTTACAAAGGGCTGGAAGGATTTAATAAGGCTCCGGCAAACTCCCCGTTCATTAATGTAAGCACCGATAATACCGAAGCTCTGGAAGCTCCAGCATGGGAGGGAACTGAGCCTGTCAATATTTTGCTGATGGGTGTGGATGCCCGTGGAAGCGACAAGGGCGAGGTACCCAGATCCGACAGCATGATGGTTGTTTCGTTGAATCCTACCGATAAGCATATCCATGTGTTTTCGATTTTGCGTGACACTTATACGGATATTCCCGGATACGGCAAAAACCGAATCAACACGGCTGTTACGCATGGGCCGGATACGGCGATGAAAGCAGTCAGTGAATTGCTGGGGGTGCCTGTTCATTTTTATGTATATACCGATTTCCAGGGGTTTATTAAACTCGTGGACTCTGTAGGCGGACTCGATTTTTATGTCGAAAAGGATATGTACTATGAAAGCAAGGCCGATCTGCATGAGTACGATATTAATTTAAAGCAGGGACAGCAGCATTTCAACGGCAAAACGGCGCTTCAATATGTTCGTTTTCGTCATGATGCCATGTCCGATTATTCCAGAACAGAAAGACAGCGCGAATTTATTACGGCATTAGCCGAGAAGGTCAAAACAACGACTTCCATTATGAAGCTTCCTTCCATTCTAGAGGAAATCAGTCCGTATATCGATACCAATTTGTCAGTCTCCGATATGTGGAATTTGGCTTCGGTAGGGTATCAAAGTACGTTAAAGGGAAATGAACAAATACCGCCAATGAAGCTATTAAAAGAAACTTATGTGGGCAAAGCAGCTGTTCTGGATGTAAAAAGTCGAACTGATTTGAAGCAATTTGTGCAAAGTACCATAAACTCCGACGCTTCTCATTCGATGACAGACAATCCTTCCGGGCAGAAAACAGATCTTGAATAGGATTGGACAATATATAAAATCGTAATTTGCCGGACAATAGTCTGTTAAATGCTCTTTATGAGCACAACATGGTCTTCCGGTTATCCATAGGGGGAAAAAGAATGGGTACAAAACCAATAGTAAGGTTCTGCTTGGCGTTAACCATATCCGCCGCCATGCTTCTGGAGATCACTGCTCCGCACATGGCTATGGCTGATGCTGCACAACGTACAGAAAGCACGTTGTTAAACGATAAACAGAGTCAATCAACAAAAACAATCTCAACGCAGGTTAAAAATATCCCGACACTGAAATTGGATAACAATCTGGCATCCATGACGAAGAAAAGAACCATTAAAGCTAGATTTAAGCTTCCGAAGGGTACCAATATAAAGAAAATAAGCTGGACTTATGGTGGCAAGCCATTATCGGAATGGAAATCGTACAAGGATCACGATTATAATGGCGCCCCCTTTATCACCGTTACTCAGGTCAAAGCAGAAAACGGAGAAGTCACTGCCAATATCAATTTTGGTCTTACTTACGGTACGGAAAATCTTGCCGAACCGAGTCTACAGCGTCCACTGTACGCCTCATTGATGGGAACCTATGAACTGGCTGCAGCAGTCAACGGCAAAACCGTTGCCCAGGCCCCCATTAAGTTGGTCCCATACGACAGCTTCCGTACGTATGATGAACTGAAGCCGGAGATTGATGCGATTACGGCACAAGCAGCTCAAAAAAACGACAGATACATTAAAACGATGTCGATCGGCAAATCCGTTGAAGGCCGCGATATGTATATGACTGTGGTTGCCAAAGATCAAGCAACGATTGACAAATATCAGAATGTAACTCATCCTGCCATGCTGAATGATCCTGCAAAGCTGGAGAACGATATTCAATCCGGTGCATTCGGAGATTATCAAGTGCCCATCTGGATCAACAATATTCATCCAAATGAAGCGCCGGGCTTTGATGCGATTATCAATTATTTTAAGACCATGGCTCTCGATAAAAATGTTACGTACAAGACCACCTCGTCCAATGGAAAATCGAGTACGGTCACTCTGAATATGGATGATGCGCTTGAACATGTGTTTTTCCTGTTCCTGTATACGGAAAATCCAGATGGAAGGGTGCATACCGAACGTTATAATGCTGAATACTTTGACTTGAATCGGGATAATTCTTATCAAACCCAGCCTGAAACACGCAGTGTTACAGAGCAAATTGCCAAGTGGTCGCCGATTTCTTTCCTAGATCTGCATGGCTTTGATAAGAATTTTCTGATTGAGCCTACCACACCGCCTCACGATCCGAATATTGAATACGATCTGCTTATGGATAACATGGTAGAACAGGCAAAAGCGATGGGTGAAGCAGGTATAGCAAACACAAAGTATGATTACTACCATATTCCTTATGAAGAACATCGTAAAACAGTCGAAAATCCTAAATATGTTTCCAAGGGGACTTCTTCAGGATGGGACGATGCGTCTCCAGCCTATACAGCTGTCTTCGCCATGCACCATGGTGCAATGGGACATACGCTGGAAACACCTGAATCGAATGAAGAGTCGACCAAAGCATTGTATTATAGTGTCGCTGCAGCAACCGATTATGTTATGCAAAAGAAAGAAAATTTATTTTTGAACCAGCTAAAAGTATATGAACGTGGAATCAATAACATCGATGATTATGCCGTAGATCGGTATCTAGTCAATGTCAAAAATCAAGTTATTGGCCGCCCTCGTCACGGTAATGAGAATTTTTTTCCTGAGTATTACGTTTTGCCGATCGATAAGAGTCTTCAAAAAAATCCGCTGGAAGCTTATCGGATGATTGAATATCTTATCCGCAATGGATTAACGGTTGAACGCTCGACAGAAGCTGTAAGTACTGCTGGCAAAACCTACCCTGCGGGTTCATTTATCATAAATATGCACCAGGCCAAACACGGCATTGCAAACATGGTTTTATATGATGGTATTAACGTCTCAGATTATGCTTCCGTAGCTGGCGAGATTGTGCAGGATTTTCCTGTCCTGCGAGGATTTGAACGTGATGTGGTTAGAGAAACCGGAGTGTTTGCGGGCAAAACTTCTCCGGTGACTTCCGTATCGATTCCGGCCACACCAATGCCGAATGATTCTGCCTATGTCTTAATCCTAAACACCAATAACGATGCCATCAAAACGGTTAATGAATTGCTTAAATCCGGCAAAGTGGTTACGATGCTATCCAAAAGCGGAACAGGATATGAAGCGGGTGACTTTGCAGTCGCCTATGATGATCTGAACCCGCTGGCCTCGAAATACTATCTTGATGTCACGGCATTCGGCAATAACAAACCCGTTGGTAAAGTTCTTAAACCTTCTACGGTAGCCGCTCTCGGCGAATCGGCTTATGTGCTCAAAAATCTCGGTTTTAAAGTGACCGATGATCAGCAGCATGCCGATGTGTTGGTGAATACATTCGATTCCGATAAACTTGTCGAGAAAGGGAAACCATACATTGCTTATGGAAATATGGGGATGGGTAACGTGAAAAACTGTATTCCTCAATTTGCGTTTGCTGGACCGACATGGGAAAGATACGAAGGGGTCTTCCTAGCGAATGTCAAACAGGATAATGTGATTACAGCCCCTTACGATAACGAAGAATACTTCTACACCGTTACAGGTTCTTACATTACGAAACTACCTAAAGCTGCAAAAATTCTTGCAACCATTAGTAATAAAGAAAACTTCTTCAAAGCGGGCTGGTGGCCAGGTCACGATGCTGCAAGAGGAAAGATTATGGCCTTCACCTATATAGAAAACAAAAAGAATATTACTGTGTTCTCTAATGATCTCACCAATGGTGCTCATTCGCAGCAACAATTCCGTTTGCTGGCCAATTCCATTTTTAATGCTGTTCCCAGCAAATCCTAAGTAATTTTGCAAACAGCCTTATTCCAGTGATCAACTGTGAATAAGGCTGTTTTCGCGATAAAACGGTTTCGCCTACTGTGACATTTTGTTTACAACTTGATCAAACTTTAGCGACATCTGCAGGATATATTGGACTATAGCGTAACATCATCCTGTACATGCGGGTTGATGAAAAATACGAGTCCAGGATTTTCAAGGAGGAATGCAAGTTGCTAAGCAGTATCAAACTGATAAGCAGATCCGTCAGAGAGTATGAGGAAGAGGCCAATATCAAAATACGAGCCTTTTCCGTAAATAGCCAATTGAATGAAAATCAAGTAAATGAAAAGACGGTTGCTAATAAATTAGATGATAAAGAAGTAGATACAGCAGGTATATCCAATTCATCCTACGACGTTACACAAACCGATATTCCTTCTCGAAACTCTGTAGAAGAGTCGAAAAGAAGGCGGGGCACCGGGCGTCTTGTAGCACTTGATGCAGTACGAGGAATGGCGGTGCTGGGAATGTATTTGCAGCACTTCGGATCGAACCCAAACGTTTCTGCGATTGTTTCCGGAAACACGACACTATTATTTGTATTGTGCGGGGGTATATCTTATTCCATTATGGCACAGCGCATGATGGAATGGGGAGCGGAAACGGCCGCTTTCCGTGCGCGAATGCTAGCCCGTGCAGTATTTGTTGATATTATTGGTTATTTGCTTATTATGCTGAACACTCCATATGGCATCATTTTGCCTGCCTATTCAGCTATGTTTGTGCTGGCCCTTATGTTATTTCGCCGTTCGACCCGCACCATTGTTACAACAGCAGCAGTTTTGCTCGTGACAGCCCCGCCGCTAATGATTCTGGGATCAAGTATTTTCTCAAAAGCTTATCTTCTTGGTGATATTGCAGGGGGTCCAATGTCTGCTATCGCCTTGATCCCTGCATTTGTTACTGGTATGGCCATTGGCCGCTTTGACCTGACCAGATTACGCACAGCTCTCATACTCGCAGGCAGTGGTATCGTTATGCTTGTTATTGGCAAAGCACTGGCTGCTTTTGTACTTCCGAATTGGAGTCTCCACTTTGAACAATGGCTGGTAAGGATGCAAGGAGTTGCTCCTGTACAGCCACCGGATGAATACGCAATTTGGCCGCTTAATACGGAATCGCCAATGTGGCATATGCTCTTGCAGTCGGCTCCGCACACCGCTTCGACCTTCCAAACGATGATAGGATTAGGAATTTCATTCTTGGTATTGGGCGTTGCATGTCTCATATCCAAAAAAGCCTCTACTGTATTATTGCCTTTTGCAGCAGTCGGACGTATGGCTCTGACCATGTATGCCATTCAATTTGTAATAGTTTGGTTTCTGTATCTGGCAAAGATTGGGCACAGTCTGGACGGAGTTCCGTTCGGCGACGTAATAGTTGCAGTTGTTACACTGTTGCTGGGATTGTTGTTTGCTAAGCTTCCTGTTGGTCCGCTTGAAGGATTGATGCGCCGTTTTGACCGATTGTTCTGCCCTACCCAACCAGTCTCACAAACAGTAAAGTAGATAGCCTTCTTGATACTCTATATTTATAGTCATAGAAAACATCGGATTTCAATTAAAACGGACTGATCAAAATCACAACAGATAAAAAAAATAAAGGTTTTGTGAATTAATTTAGTTATTTATTTCCAGGTTTTAAGTATTGCCTATGTTGTACAATGACAACAAGTTTACCCCAACTAAGTCCTGATAATATCAGGATTTTTTTATATTTAGGGGAGAATGACAACAAGTTTGCCTCTTTCGAGGAATTTGTAATATTTAAAGGGGCGGCTATAGTTAGAGTTACTTTGTGGAATGACATGATTATTTTTTGTTCCAATCTACAATACATATCGATGTTTTGTATCTGTTACATTTAATTTTTTTGTCCAATTAAAGTGTAGAAGATTCAGGTTTTATAATCCACTACTATGAAAGTTTAAAAAATTCGGTCTACCGTGACTTTTATGCTATTAGTTCTAAAATGAAGATTAAAGGCGTTCAAAATGACCGCATAAATGCCTGCTTATTCGAATGAATCCATATCTTCAACCGTATGATTTTGCTCGTCGTTTCTAATATGGGTGTAAAGTGTGGTTGTTTTGGGATCAGAATGACCGAGCATTTAAGTCCACAGAAGTTTGGGCTTTTCTTTGATAATTAGAAATTCTTTTTTGTGGTATGAGAGCCCTAAAACCCCAGATGATATTTGTATCTTTATCCCACATCAAGCATCTCTTTATAAGACGAGTAATCTCTTTTTCATTAATACCCGCAGCTTTAAAAATTTCTTTGTTCGTTAGAGCATGATGCTAGTTGGCAAGATAGAGAAGTTGAACTTAGAGATTTTTAACTCAATACAAGACACAATGATTCAAATTCTAATATCACATATTTTTTTGCCTTAACTTCCATCATATTTATTTTGTGACAGTTCCGTACGAGCACTTAAGAAATAGCACCATCTTTACCGTCGGGTCAAAAGAAGAAAAAACTTTATCGCTAACGCCTTCTTACAATTGGTGTTTAACAATCCTGTCTCCCTCAATAAAGCTATCGGAAATGTAACCTCTGCATCAGACGCCCGTAATAACTAGCACTCTCATTATGTTGGGCAAGTTTTATTAATTACTGGAGTAGAGGGTTGGTATCAAGTAGACGGAAAACCAGTTCAATTCCTTAAAACAGGCGATGTGGTGAACATTCCACCGAACGTAAAATATTGGCATGGGTTACGAAGGATAGTTGGATTTGTATACTTAGTACTCACACTGGGGTGATACAGACCGGTTAGAAAACGTAACCGAGAAAGAATATGAAAACTCTAACAAAAAAAATGAAAAAACAAGCAGAAGCGGCAGCCAATCGGCTGCCGTTGTTTTAGTGTTTCGTTATATACTGTGACCTTTATTGAAAAGGAAAAAGGTCATTTTCTTTACAGAATATAATACCGATTAAAAACTTCTTTCTAACAAGGTGCCAACTTGCGTGGCCATGACTTGCGGTGAATAGGGCATTCCATTTCGAATCCACCATTCAATGACCCCTACATAAGCAGTCCCAGCATATTGCAACATCACATCTTCGACTAATTCCGTATTTTTCCCGCTTTCTTTGTCAATCTCCCCTTTGAACCCTTCCATGAAATAAGCAAGTAGCCGCGTTCTAAAAGATGAAGGTGTACCTTTTGATGCTGCTAGCATGGTTGAAAAAAGCAAATAATTTTTCTCAAAGTACTCGAAATATGGAACAAGAGCATCAGCCCACTCCATCTGACATGCCCACGTATCCATTTCTTTTAATTCATTAATGTGTGTTTCCATGATTTGATCTAATAAATCATATTTGTCCTGATAATGAAGATAAATTGTACCGCGGTTTACGTTTGCCTTGTTTGCAATGTCTTGAATGGTAATGTCATCGAAGTTTTTTACAGCCATCAGTTCAATAACGGCTTTTTTTAAGGATTCTTGCGTTTTTAGGATTCTCCGATCCACTTTAATCATCTTGTCTTTTCCCCCTGATCAAAAAATAATGAACACTTTTCGTGATGATGTTGCTATTTCAACAAATTGCGCTTTTTTAACCATTGAACTTAGGTTTCTTTTTTTATAATAATAGACATAAGTTGATAAAACAACCAGTATTGTTTATTCGCTCTCCGTGGCTTACTTACCTAAAAAAAGGAGAACTTAAATTTAGAAAAGAGGGTGTTCACATGGTGTTTAATAAAGAAGTGTGGATAATCATTACTAATTTCTAAATAGCTAACTGATAAAAATTCTATTCATTGGAGGTTATATATGATTAATGCTAATGCACGTGCTGTGTTCGGTCCAGAAGGTTCTACAGTTGAGCGCAGGGATCTTAAGCCGCATAATATTCTCATTAAGATCAAGTATGCGGGTATTTGCCACTCTGACATCCATACTGCCCGTGGAGATTGAGGGCCAGTCCAATATCCTCCCGTTCCAGGACACGCTGGAATTTTCGCCCAGATTGGTTTGGAAGTCACAAAGTATACTGTTGGTGACCGAGTAGAAGTTGGCTGTATGGTTGATTCCTGTGGAGAGTGCGAGAGTTGCCGTAGAGGAAAGGAGCAATATTGTCTTAATGGACATACGAGTACCTACGGAGTCATCGATAGATATGGACAATATACGCAGGGAGGTTATTCCACCCATATCGTTGTAATAACGGAGGATTTCGTGGTTCGAATTCTAGACGGCATTAATCTTGATGTCGCCGCTCCACTTTTATGTACTGGGATCACAACGTATCCGCCGCTGCGCCATTGGGGTGTTGATTCCGGCTAAAATATAGCGGTCGTTGGATTTGGTGGACTCGGACACATGGTGTGAGATCGCTCATTCTATGGGGGCAGAAGTAACAAACCCATAACATCTAAAGCAAATGCGTTAGTTTAAAGAAAGCATTAAAACAATCATAGGAGTAAAAGGAATGAAATATAAGACCCAAAAAAATTCTCTCGGTTTTGCTCTAATATTGGCCATATTTTCGGCGTTGGGGCCGTTTACCGTCGATATGTATCTTGCATCACTTCCGCAAATCGCTGTTTTTTTTGGAACAAGCGCAACTGCGGTTCAAGCGAGTTTAACCACTAGTCTGTTAGGATTAGGGCTAGGACAGTTGATAATGGGACCTTTAAGCGACATTTATGGAAGACGCCAGCCTTTGTTGATTTCCATGATACTATATATCCTTTCCTCTATTGGATGCGCTTTTGCACCAAGCATAGGATGGTTTATATCTTTAAGATTTATACAAGGGGTTGCTGCGTCCGCTGGACTCGTTATTTCGCGCGCTATTGTTCGAGATCGGTTTAGTGGGATTGAAATGACTAAGTTTATATCGTTGCTGACAATGATAAGCAATGTGGCACCGTTAATTTCCCCTACGGCTGGAAGTACGGTTATGTCATACAGCTCTTGGTTAGGTGTATTTATATTTTTAGGGGTGCTAGGCATAGGGTTAACTGGGATAACCATATGGGGGTTAAAGGAAAGCTTACCTGTACAACAACGTATTTCAGGCAGTCCCCGTGCGTTGATGAAAAATTATAATAGCTTATTCCGAAAGCGGTCTTTTATAGGGTATGCTCTAGTCAATGGCATATTGTTCGCAGGTGTTTTTGCCTATGTTGCAGGTACCCCATTTATTTATCAAAACATATACGGCGTGTCGCCGCAACTGTTTTCAATCCTCTTTGCGTTGAATGGCCTTGCTATTATCTTGGGATCTCAATTCGTCAAACTGCTTGCAGACCGGGTAACGGAAAGTCGATTGTTTTTGATCGGAATAATACTAGCGTTTATATCTTCTGCTGCAGTCTTATTTATAGTACTAGTACATGGAGTATTATCAGCTATGTTTATTTCGATCTTCTTATTCGCTTTATCCATTGGGATCATTGGCCCCATCTCTTTTACATTAGCAATGGAATCGCAGGGGCATATTGCAGGGGGCGCGTCCGCCGTGCTCGGCACTTTACAATTCGCATTAGGTGCCGTTACGTCTCCACTTGTGGGAATTGCAGGCGAAAATTCTGCTATACCTTTTGGAATTATTATTTTTTCTACAAGTTTATTATCTATAATTACCTATCTCATTCTGGTTAAAGGGATAAAAAAATTATCCGGTACCAAAAATAGTTTTGAATCCAATACTTAACCAATCGCTTGCGAACATTAAGATCTATGCGAGGCCCCAGCATTCTAAGACTTGAGTATAAAAAACAGGAGGATCTAAAATGCAAAGTGTTACACTAAACAATGGTGTCGAGATGCCGATACTCGGATTTGGGGTTTATCAAATTGATGATGAAAATGTATGCGAAGAATCGGTTTGTAATGCCCTAATGGAAGGTTACCGCTTGATTGATACCGCTGCTGTTTATAGCAATGAAAAAGCAGTCGGTCGTGCCATCAAGCAGAGTGGCGTGCCCAGAGAGGAAATATTCGTTACAACAAAGCTTTGGATTCAGGATGCAGGTTACAAGAGTGCTAGGAAAGCATTCGAAACATCACTGAAAAAACTGCAACTGGATTATTTGGATCTGTATCTCATTCATATGCCCTTTGGCGATATCCATGGTTCATGGCGTGCGATGGAGGAATTATATCATGAGGGGAAGATCAGGGCAATCGGCGTAAGTAACTTCCTAAATGATCGCCTGATGGATTTAATCGTTCATCATGAAATCGTTCCTACTGTAAACCAAGTTGAAACGCATGTATTTACACAACAAGTAGAAAATGCTCAATTTATGAAGGATCACCATGTTCAGATTGAGTCCTGGGGACCATTTGCTGAAGGGAAAAATGACATTTTCAAAAATGAAGTATTGGCATCAATAGCTGAGAAACATCATAAATCCATGGCTCAAGTTGCTTTACGTTGGTTGATACAAAGAGGAATTGTTGCGATTCCAAAGTCCGTTCATAAGGAAAGAATTATCGAAAACTTTAATATCTTTAACTTTGAAATGAGTAGGGAAGATATGGAAAGGATTGCTACGTTGGATTCCAAAGAGAGTTTAATCTTATCCCTTCACGATCCTGAAAACGTGGAACGGCTCAGCAACATGAAAATTCGTAACTAATTTTGGGGAGGCCTTATCACAAAATGCTCAAACCCAACAACACTATGTTCACGTAACAGTACCCAAGTCCTTCCCATATATCGATTCAATTCCACATATAAACATATGCATATAGAACTGCTTAATGGTTATAATGGCAGAGAAGTGTGTGAAAAAGTAAACTGAAAGAACGGTATTTAAGATGGTAAGTTAATTACTAGGACATATTGAATCTATTCATAAGCACATATTGTCAACAGGGGGAAACATGGAGTTAAGAGTGCTTCGTTATTTTCTTACAGTCGCTCGTTTGGAAAGTATTACGCATGCAGCAAATGTACTACATGTAACACAGCCGACATTAAGCAGACAATTAGCTGACTTAGAAAAAAATTTAGGAACTCAATTGCTTATTCGCGGTAAAAAAAAGGTGTCATTAACGGATGCTGGCATGCTTTTACGTCAGAGGGCAGAAGAAATCCTAACGATTGCGGATAAAACAGAGAGAGAATTCAAAGATCAAAATAATCTGGTTGGAGGGACTATCTCTATAGGAAGCGTCGAATCACTAACATCGCATTATTTATTTCAAACATTAAAAGCTTTTCATGAAGAGTATCCACAGGTTAATTATTATATTTATAGCGGAACAGGGGATGATATAAAGGAAAAAATAGACAAAGGATTACTTGAAATTGGGATTTTATTAGAGCCCATAAATATTGAAAAATACGATTTCATCAGATTGCCTCAAAAGGAACGATGGGGAATTCTAACACAGGCTTCATCCCCTCTTGCACAAAAAGAATATGTTACTCCCAATGATCTTGTTGGAGTTCCTTTACTTCTTTCTAGTCGTCCAACAGTACAAAATGAAATTGCTAATTGGTTTGCTGATGAATATGAAAATATACATGTTCTAGCCACATACAACTTAATTTCTAACATAGTTAATTTTGTAGATAATGGTATGGGAACTGCTATTTGTATTGAAGGTGCTCTTGCGATGACAGGTTCAAAACATCTTTGCTTCAGACCATTTTTTCCAGAACTCAAATTTAGTTGTGTTATTGTTTGGAAGAAACACAAGATTTTTAACCAGGCTACTTCTCACTTAATTCAATTAATCAAGTATGCCTCACAAGCATAATAAAACATAGATTATAGGTATTGGATAAGGTTATTTATCTAGTGATATCTTAAAGGTGCAGCTTGAATGAAGCCTTTAAATATTACTGATAAATAACTTTTTTTATTTAGCAGGTAAAGTTGTTTATGTTTAATAAATAAAAGGCGTAATTCATTGTTCAACAACAAGAAGAGGGGGCATTTTCTAATGAGCAAAAAATATGAAAAATTAGCTCAGGATATTGTAGAGAAGATTGGTGGTAGTGAAAATGTATCAACACTAACTCATTGTATGACAAGGCTTAGATTCGCACTAAACCAAAATAAAAAAGCCGATCAAGACGCTATTAAAGCTTTAGATGGCGTGATTGATGCGATTGAAAGCGGCGGACAATTTCAGGTGGTTATTGGCACCCATGTTGAAGAAGTATATGAGGAAGTGATCAAATATATAAAACATGCAGAAAATATAGATGATACATTATCTAACGAAAAAAATGTAAGCGTTTTGGCAAATTAATCGATTTTATTTCAGGTACATTCAGTCCAATCGTTCCGGCTATTGCAGGCGCGGGAATGATAAAAGCGCTATTGGCTTTGCTGATCTTATTTAATGTAGTTTCAAAAGCGTCACAAACTTACTATGTAATCAATTTCATGTCGGATGCCATTTTTTATTTCTTACCCTTCTTATTAGCATATTCGGCTGCAAACAAATTAAAATGCAGCCCTGTACTGGCACTTGTGTTGGCTGGGATATTGCTTCATCCGAATCTGGATCTATTGAGAACTGCGGGTAATAATGTTAGCGTTTTTAATATTCCATTGACACTTGTTGCTTACAGTTCATCGGTTGTTCCGATTCTATTAACCGTGTGGGCGCAATCCTACATTGAACCATTCTTTAAAAGAGTCATTCCTAACGCTGTAAAAATTATTTTTGTTCCGATGTTTACCATTCTGGTTGTTGGATTTATTTCCTTAACTGCACTAGGACCGCTAGGTTCTTTCTTCGGAACATATTTGGCAATGGGGTTTGATTTTTTGGGATCGCACGGAGCATGGGTGGTCATTTTCATAATTGCAACCTTCTGGCCACTCCTTGTTATGTTTGGACTTCATCACAGTATCGTTCCGTTATCATTGGCTCAAATCACGACATTGGGATATGAAAATATCATTGGACCTGGAGCCATGATATCCAATATTTCGCAAGGTGTAGCCGCGTTGATTGTCAGTTGGAGAACAAAGGATACAGTATCCAAGCAAATCTCCACTACAAGTGGAATTACAGGCTTAATGGGAATTACAGAAGCAGCACTTTACGGTGTTAATTTACCTAAAAAATATCCTCTTGTTGCGGCTATGATTGGATCCGCTGCTGGAGGGCTTTACGCAGGGGTTATGGAAGTTTCACGTTATGCAACAGGTTCATCAGGGCTTCCAGCTATTCCGCTTTATATTGGAGAAAACATTTGGAATTTCTATAATATACTCATCGCATTATTAATTACAACGGTTATAACTGCAGTGCTTACCTACTTATTAACCTTAAAATATGAGAAAGAAACGTCTGAGCAGAATAAAGTCACCACAAACGATAAAATCATCACACTTAAAAATACGGTTATTACAAGTCCTATCAAAGGTGAAATGATTCCATTGAAGGATGTTCAAGATGCGGCCTTCTCCACAGAAGCAATGGGAAAAGGAGTTGCCATTGAGCCAAGCGAAGGAAAAGTGGTCGCTCCTTTTGATGGGAAAATTGTTTCGCTGTTTCCCAAGAAACACGCAATCGGTTTACTCTCCGATGATGGGGTTGAAATACTCATCCATATAGGATTGAACACCGTTAAACTGAATGGGAAGTACTTTGAAGCTCATGTTGAAGAGGGTCAGAGAATTACCAAGGGACAGACACTAATCACGTTTGATTTGGAGAAAATCAGAGAGGAAGGATATGTTACCCAGACCCCGGTGATCGTTACGAATACTTACAGTTATGCTGATGTGCTAACTAATAACAGTAGTGCAGTCACTGATTTTAACAATGAGTTGTTAGTCCTAATAGTGTAACCATATCAAATTCAAGGAGTGGATTATAAATGACTTTAGTCAAAGACTTTTTATGGGGAGGAGCAACTGCTGCAAACCAATGTGAAGGTGGATATTTGGAAGGGAATAAGGGATTGTCAACCGTCGATGTTATACCCGCAGGACAGGATCGCGTTTCTGTAATGAAAGGTAAGATGAAAATGATGGAATGTGATGATGAACATTTCTATCCAAGCCATGAAGCCATCGACTTTTATCATAATTATAAAGAAGACATTGCTTTATTTGCAGAAATGGGCTTCAAATGCTTCCGCTTATCTATTGCATGGACACGAATCTATCCAAATGGGGATGATCCATTACCCAACGAAGAAGGTTTGAAGTTCTACGATGATGTTTTTGATGAGTGTTTAAAATATAATATAGAGCCTTTAGTAACGATCACTCATTTTGATGTGCCGATGCATTTGGTAAAAACCATCGGTTCTTGGAGAAGCCGTAAAATGGTTGATTATTATGAAAGACTATGCGAAACACTATTCACTCGCTACAAAGATAAAGTGAAGTATTGGCTAACTTTTAATGAAATCAATATGTTATTACACCTACCATTCGGGAGCTCAGGATTGGTGTTTGATGAAGATGAAGATGTAGAAGCTGTGAAGTATCAGGCAGCTCATCACCAATTGGCCGCGAGTGCTAAAGCTACTGAAATTGCACGCAAAATAAATTCCGAATTCAAGATAGGATGTATGTTGGCGGGTGCCAGCACTTATCCCTATACTTGCGCTCCTGAAGACGTATGGAAAGCCATAACAAGGGATCGAGAGCATTACTTCTTTGTGGATGTACAATCTCGTGGTGAATACCCGAATTATGCCAAAAAAATGTTCGAAAGAATGAATATACATCTGAAAATGGAAGATGATGATGAGGAGCTTCTGAAAAATAATACAGTTGACTTCGTTTCATTTAGTTACTATGGTTCGCGATTAACAAGTGCCGACCCAGCAGTTAATACTCAAACCGCTGCCAATCTCTTTCCGACATTACGAAATCCCCATTTAAAAAGAAGTGAATGGGGCTGGCAAATTGACCCACTCGGGCTGAGAATTACATTAAATGCATTGTATGATCGCTATCAAAAACCATTATTTATTGTCGAGAATGGGTTGGGAGCTGCGGACAAGCCTGATGAAAATGGATGTATCTCGGATGATTACAGAATCGAGTATATTCGTGAACATATCCGAGCATTTAAAGCTGCTGTAAAAGAAGATGGCGTAGAGTTGCTAGGATATACAACCTGGGGGTGCATTGATTTAGTAAGCTCAAGCTCTGGAGAAATGAACAAAAGATACGGTTTCATCTACGTGGATAAAGATGACCAGGGAAATGGTACGTTAAGTCGTAGTAGGAAAAAGTCCTTTAATTGGTATAAGAAAGTAATTAGTAGCAATGGAGAAGATTTAGACTAAGTTTATACAGCCATAGCTAGTTGATGATGGAATCACAGTCGACCAGATGTGACGCTTACAAACTTTTTCTAAACAAGACCCTTAATTTAAAATGCGATATATTCTCTTGTTCTCACTAACATGAGCAAGTCTTCTTGTGGTAAGCATTTTCTTGTTATTCGGGATCGTGTTCTCAATAGGAAATAAAGTTATGAATTTAAGTACAAAACATGGAGCGGGTGCCGCTTCATGTTTTTGTACTGTGCCGGGTATGGGCCTTATCTCTAGTGTTCAAGTTCCGAATGCGAGAACAATATTCAAAACCCTACCCTCATCACAAAATTAGGATGAGAATTTTGTTTAAATAACCTCAGTACAAGAAATTACTCGATTTACTAGATTTGTTGGGAATGCAATTTAAAAATTTCTATCTAACAATATCCCAGTTTGTTCTGCCATGACACGAGGGGGGACTGACATTCCATTCTTAAACCACCATTCTACGATCCCCACGACCGCGGCCCCAAAAAATTGAAGAATGACATCTTCACTTAAGCCTTGATTTTTTCCTTCTGTTACATCGACTTCTACCTTGTACTCCTGGACGACTAAATCAAGGAATTGAGTACGAAAATAAGCTGAACTCTTCGTGTTTAGCATGGTTGAAAAGAACAAATGATTGTCTGCAAAGTATTCGAACCAGACATAATTTCCTTCTTGGAAACTCATTTCAGATGCTGTGTGGCAAAGTTCACGGAGATTGTTTATATGTTCTTCAATTATCTTATCTAGCAAGTCAAATTTATCCATGTAATGGAGATAGATTGTTCCTCGATTAACATTTGCCCTATCAGAAATATCCCGAATTGTAATGTCATCAAAGTTTTTTTCAGTCATCAGTTCAAGTATTGCTTTCTTTATGGCTTCTTGAGATTTGAGTACCCTTCTGTCCACTTTAGTCATTTTTAAAGTCCCCTTACTGAGATAATCGGCAATTACGGATAATTTGTTGAGTAATCCACACATCGAAAGAAATTGATTATTGCAAGCATTTTGTTTCCGTTTAGAATTATAAACGTAAGTTGATTAAACAATCAATGTTCATTTTTTATTTGGAGTTATCTAAACTCAATGATCAGTACGCGTACCCGTTCTGAGGCAAGTCAAGATCGCACCAAACGAAAGGAAGGAACCATGAAATGGATTATACGAAACTTGGAAATACTGGCTTGGATGTATCCCGGATTTGTCTTGGTTGTATGGGTTTTGGAGACGCACGAAAAGGTCATCATCGATGGGTACTTGATGAAGAACGCGCTCGTCCGATCATAAAAAAAGCTCTGGAGCTTGGAATCAATTTTTTTGATTCTGCAAACGTGTACGCTGAAGGGACAAGTGAGGAAATAATTGGAGGTGTATTAAAGGATTTTTCGAACCGTGATGAAATTGTCATCGCGACTAAAATACATGGACGAATGCATCAAGGACCCAATGGCGCTGGACTTTCCCGCAAGGCGATCATGAGCGAAATCGATAAGAGCCTTAAGAGATTGAAAACCGACTACGTCGATCTGTATCAAATTCATCGTTGGGATTATAACACGCCTATCGAAGAGACGATGGAGGCATTGCACGATATAGTTAAGGCTGGTAAGGCAAGATACATCGGAGCCTCTGCAATGTGGGCATGGCAGTTTGAGAAAGCTTTACATATAGCTGAGAAGAATGGGTGGACCCGATTTGTATCAATGCAGAATCATTTAAATCTCATTTACCGTGAAGAGGAGCGAGAGATGCTCCCACTTTGTAAGGAAGAAAAAATTGGGGTCATTCCTTATAGCCCGCTCGCAGGAGGAAGATTGGCGCGGGAGACAACAACACATCGTGCCGAAACTGATGAAATTGCAAAACAAAAATATGATGCAACAACAGATGCGGATCAATTGGTGGTGAACCGGGTTGCGAGTTTGGCAGAGAAACATGGTGTTCGCCGGGTTCACATCGCACTTGCGTGGCTTCTGCATAAAGACCGGTAACCGCTCCTATTGTCGGTGCGACAAAAATATCCCAGCTCGAAGATGCAGAAGCTGCTCTATCTATTCAATTAACTGCTGAAGAAATTGCGTTTTTGGAAGAACCATATGTACCGCACCGAATCGTTGGTCATTTTTAAATTCATATAAATTGGTGTCGCACGGTCTCTTTGATAAGAGAGATGCACATGAGTTTTTGTGTCAGCTCGTCGTCATTAGACATAAACTCACAATAAAGGAGAATAAATTATGCCTGTAATTACAATTGAAGCAGCTAAATTAACTAAAGAGCAAAAAAGAAAGTTAGTAAAAGACCTTACTACATCAGCTTCAACTATCATGAATATACCTAAACAAGCATTCTTTGTGTTCGTAAGGGAAAATGAACTAGATAATATAGGTGTTGCAGGACGGATTTTAGCAGACAAAGCTGTAAATAGTCCACTGAAAAATGAGGAGTAAAATAGTTAACTTGGTAATACCGGATTAGAAGTACATCGTCTTTGTCATGGCTGTTTGAGCTTTGGTGAGCAGGTCGTGATTCCCATCAATGAGTACTAAATAAAGAACACAGTTGCCCAATTATTAAACTAGCTCTTGAACTTGGTATCCATTTAAATAATTGATAGAAAAAAAATTCTTGGATGGAGAAAATTTAAAATGAAAATACTCATTCTTGTTTTTCACCCTGATTTAACTGCTTCCCGTGTTCATCGTCGCTTAACGGAAGAAATGGAGAAGCAAGCTGGTGTTACAATTCATCGTGTTTATGAGGCATACCCGAATGAGAAGATCGATGTCGCTGCCGAGCAGAGGCTATTGGAGCAGCATGATCGCATCGTTTTGCAATTCCCTTTCTACTGGTACAGTACGCCTTCATTGTTGAAAAAATGGGAGGATGTAGTCCTAACTCATGGCTGGGCATTTGGAAGCAAAGGGGACAAGCTGCACGGAAAAGAGCTGCTGATTGCCGTTTCTACCGGCGCTGCTAAAGAAAACTATTTACCAGACGGTAATTTTAAATACACCGTTTCCGAGCTGCTGCGACCTCTTCAGGCAACCAGTAACTTGATTGGAACACGCTATTTGACACCATATATCTTGTATGGTGTAATGCAACACCTGTCAGATGAGGAGCTAGAGCAAAGTGCCAAGGATTATGTGGCTTATGCGCTGAATCCTAAACTTGTCTAGAAGAATGGTGATGCTAAGCCTGTTGGCTTCATCATAGAGACGGGAATTGGAGGTTACCGCGTCGCAATTATCGTCATTCTTTCAGTGGGTCTTATTCATCCACAAAAAAAACAAGCAGGAGGCACAGTTATGAATCGAATTGAAAAGAGTGAAGAAACATTTAAACAGCTATTTGGTAATGGAATGCCGGGAGCATACGCTACTGATCCTGATTTTCAGGACATCCTGAGCCGTTTTATTTTTGGGGAAGTTTTTTATCAAGGGAAGTTGGACGATAAACAACGTGAGCTTATCACTCTGGTGGTGCTTGTAACGAATCAAACGTTACCTCAGCTCAAGGCGCATGCTCATGCTGCACTGAACGTTGGACTAACTCCGGTAGAAATTAAAGAGGCCATTTA
The DNA here is from genome assembly GCF_053570945.1 of Paenibacillus sp. CMM36. NCBI lineage: Bacteria > Bacillati > Bacillota > Bacilli > Caryophanales > Paenibacillaceae > Paenibacillus > Paenibacillus sp. CMM36. The sequence continues at coordinate 184,723 of NZ_JBSEDY010000006.1, read as the reverse complement.
CCATTGTGCCCCTTATTTAGGATTCCCTAAAACGCTAAATGCCATCGCGGAGATTAATGAGGTTTTCCAATCCAGAAATATCGAGTTACCTCTCGAAAGTCAAAAGCAGGTTGAAGAAGAGAATCGGTTAGACAAAGGCCTTGCAGTGCAGGTAGAAATCTTTGGCGATATCATTGAAAAGAACAGGAAGAATGTCCCATACAATCAAAAGCATATACAGGACTATCTTTCTGCCTTCTGTTTTGGTGACTTCTATACTCGTGGAGGCCTTGATCTGAAAACACGGGAGTTGCTGACCCTCTGTATTGTGAGTAGTCTCGGCGGTTGTGAAAGTCAAGTCAAGGCACATGTGCAAGGCAACCTGAATGTAGGCAATGACAAGGATATGATGATCACGGCCATCACTCATTGCCTTCCTTATATGGGTTTTCCGAGAACATTAAATGCTTTGAGTTGTGTGAATGAAATCATTCCAGAATAGAAAGAGAAATTAAGCGAAAAAATAGATTTTTTTTATAGATGAAAGTGTACCTAAAATTAAGAAAGGATGTTTATCTAAAATGTCAAATATTCAAGAAAAAGTAGTTATTATTACAGGAGCGTCCAGCGGTATTGGAGAAGCAGCTGCAAAAGAACTGGCATCCAAAGGAGCAAAATTGGTTCTTGCCGCTCGCCGCGAAGACCGGTTAAAGAAATTACAAGATGAAATTGAACAAAGCGGCGGACAAGCTATATATAAAGTGACGGATGTAAGTTCGCACCAACAAATGGAGGATCTTGCTGCATATGCGCTTAACGAGTTTGGAAAAATTGATGTTTTAGTCAATAATGCTGGAATCATGCCGCAGGCTTTTCTTGCTTTGAAAAAGGTTGATGAATGGGACCGAATGATCGATGTCAATATCAAAGGGGTTTTGTACGCAATCGGAGCAGTCCTTCCATCTATGAGAGAACGGAAATCAGGTCATATTATTAACCTTTCATCCGTAGCTGGACACAACATCTACCCAGGCGGAACAGTTTATTGTGGTACCAAACATGCCGTAAGAGCAATCTCTGAAGGCTTGCGTCAAGAAGAAGCGATGAGTGGTACAAATATTCGTGTGACCAATATTTCGCCGGGGGCTGTGACCAGCGAACTGCTGGAGACGACAACCGATCCGGCAATGAAAGCGGGCTTGGATGATTTTTACAAGATAGCAATCGATGCAGACAGCATTGCACGTGCCGTTGCCTTTGCCATCGAACAACCATCGGATGTGGGCATTAATGAGATGATCATTCGACCAACAGCTCAAGTTGGATAACGTTAAAAATATAAGAAAGTAGAGATGAAAAATGAAGAACGAGCACTTAAGCCATAGCACACTCTTCCCATTGGGGCAAAAAGTCGAAAAAAACTTTATCGGAGACGCATACTTACAAATGGTGTTTACCGATCCAGCACCACTCAATACAGCAATCGGGAATGTAACCTTTGCTCCCGGTGCCCGTAATAACTGGCACTCTCATCATACCGGGCAAGTGTTGTTAGTTACTGGCGGTGAGGGGTGGTATCAAGAAGATGAAAAGCCAGCTCAATTACTTAAAACAGGCGATGTGGTGAACATTCCACAGAACGTAAAACATTGGCATGGGGCTACAAAGGATAGCTGGTTTGTTCACTTAGCTCTTACACCAGGACAAACAGATTGGTTAGAACCCGTACTGGATGAAGAATATATTAAGCTATAGTAAATGGATTAACACATATAAACGGCAGCCGTTAATGCCGCCGTTTATATAGAAGCTTCTAATAAATCTGGAACCCGCTGTTGCTATTCTGCGAATTATGGGGTCATGGAATATTTGAAGCTAGCACTGAGCGATTGGAGACAGTATTATGCAAACGATCGATCAACAAATGCTTACCGGAGAACGAGCACTTTTCAAGAGAAAGAACCTCATGGTCACTAATTCCATTTTTGCAGATGGCGAGTCTCCCCTGAAGGAAAGCAACGATATTACTATCGATAATAGCATTTTTAAATGGAAATATCCCTTGTGGTATTGCAATAATATTCGTGTTGATCGTAGCACTTTCCTTGAAATGGCCCGATCGGGAATATGGTATACAGACCAAATTGTCATCAGTGACAGCGTAATAGAGGCGCCAAAGACATTTCGGCGTTCGAGCGGAATCCGACTGACGTATGTCGATCTGCCCAACGCGCAAGAAACCTTATGGAATTGCGAAGATATTCACTTGCATCATGTGACCGCAAAAGGTGATTACTTTGGAATGAATAGTGCAAATATCAATATCGACAATTTCACATTAGCGGGGAACTACGCATTCGACGGAGCTAAGGATATGGAGATTCGCAATGCGAAGATTATTTCAAAGGACGCCTTCTGGAATTGCGAGAATGTCACCGTCTATGATTCATTGATCATCGGAGAATATTTAGGCTGGAATTCGAAAAACATCTCCTTTATCAACTGTACTATCGAAAGCAATCATGGAATGTGCTACATGGACCGTCTCGTAATCGAGAACGGAACGATTCTGAATACCGACTTGGCATTCGAATATTCAACCATTGATGTGGAAACCAAGACCTCAATTGATAGCGTGAAAAATCCAATCTCAGGGAAAATCAAAGCAAAGGATATCGGCGAAATCATCATCAATGACGAAGAAATCAACGCTGCCTACACCCGATATGAGCTGGATATAGCAGGTGATCGATTTGTCCTTTAATTTTGATGAAATGACGAACCGTTTGGCCACTAACTCTTATAAATGGGATGTTGAACCAGAAGAGCTGCCGATGTGGGTGGCGGATATGGATTTTGAGACTTCGCCTGCTGTAGTCGATGCTCTGCAAAAGAGATTAGACCATCATATTTATGGATATACCTCGATACCAGATACTTATTATAATGCGGTTGCCCATTGGTGGGAAAAGAGACATCAATATCAGATCCAAAAAGAATGGATTATGTTTTGCACGGGGGTAGTGCCGGCAATATCATCTATCGTACGCAAAATGACCAAAGCCGGTGACAAAGTGCTAGTGCTTGCGCCTGTCTATAACATTTTCTACAACTCCATAAAGAACAATCAACGAGAAGTTCTCGTAAGTGAGTTGATTTACAAAGACAATGGATATTCGATCGAATTTGACGATGTGGAGAAAAAGCTAGCCGATTCTGACACAACGCTTATGATTTTCTGCAATCCGCATAACCCCATAGGCAAAGTGTGGGACAAACAAATTCTTGAGAAACTCGGCACGCTCTGCGTCAAGCATCAGGTCCTTATCCTTTCCGATGAAATTCACTGCGATTTAACACACCCAGGCCACCCATACATTCCTTTCGCTTCAATATCGGAAGAGATCGCCCAAAATTGCATCACCTGTGTGGCGCCGACGAAAACTTTCAATCTTGCGGGAATTCAAACTTCAAGTATTATCGTGCCGAATTCGAAGATTCGTAAACTTGTACACCGTGGCATTAACACCGATGAAGTGGCCGAACCTAACTTTTTTGCGATTGAAGCAGCAATCTCTGCCTTTACGGAAGGCGAACCCTGGCTGCAAGCCTTATTGGAATATCTCATGGCGAACAAGCAATATCTCGAACATTATTTGGCTAGTAAACTTTCGCAGCTCCAAATTATCCATTCGGAAGCGACTTATTTGGCTTGGATCGATTGCCGGAACATAACTTCTAATGTAAGTCAACTGTGTAAATTCATAAGGAAAGAAACGGGGCTGTATGTCACGGAGGGCGCCATTTATGGCGGCAATGGATACGATTTCATTCGATTGAACTACGCCTGCCCTAAAAAACGACTAGTTGATGGATTGCAGCGCTTGAAGATTGGGATTCAGGCATATCAAAGAGTGAATGATTGATTCAATAATGGTTACCGGACACTCCTCCACGAAATGAATGGGAATTTGGGATAAAGTTGCACGATCACTTAATGAAGTTGACGCCGATTTTGTCGTGTTCACAAAAGTGGAGCCACTGTCCACGGCCGACTGTGCATTGAGAGGGCAAAGCGTCGCGTGAGGAACAATACAATCTAATTCTGGCATTGGGGGCGGATTATCTGGATGCCGCCAATGCCAGCGAACTCGTAACTGTTTCGAAAATCTCTTTCTTGGGGTTACCTTTCTAACTAGAGTCTTACCGCTGCCGGTTTGCAGTCCCAAAGCGATATCATAATGGTTTCCTATAACTTTTTTATAATTTTGTTTCTTATGGTGTTGATCCCAGGGATACAAGGGGAGCCCACTTATGAATGTCATTGCAGCAAAAGCTGTGGCACTTGGAGAAGCACTACAACCAGATTTTGTGACCTATATAGAAAGAGTTCTTGACAATGCCAAGGTATTTGCAGAATCGCTGATTATATGGAGCGAGTATTTGGACTATTATTATTTGATGTGCAGCAAGCGATGAATACATATTTTAGAATCTCATGTATTGGGACAGGTTGCCTGAGTTTGAGGAAATGGAACTTGCCAAGTACATTGGATCAGCTATCAAAGCCGGGAAGAAAAACGACTATTCGGCTATTTTAATTATTGGTCAGCGCAGGAAGACAACGCAGATGTACGTGATCGATGGCAATATCTATAAACTGCTGCCGGATGATTTGTTCCAAGTCGCAATTGATAAGTTAAAGCCTTATCTTTAGATAAGCCGGACTTTGAAGTCCCAGATAGTTTATGTGGGGTTGTTCAATTGAGTCAGTCTGTGAAAAGTTTATAATTTTGTGATCGTAGTTCGTTGTTTTGAGGGTCAGGCAGTTTAGACTACGGATTGATAATGAACTGCAAGAGATAATATTGATTTCAAGCATAAGAGTTATATCATAAAATACCAACTTCAATGTAAACTTGAACCTGAAACCCTGTCATAATAATCTGAGTACTGGCGCATTCTGGGGATTTTTGTTTTAAGGGAGGAATTAAATTGTTAAATGATAATGAAAGAAAAGGAATATTTAAAGCCATTTTTGAAGGGAGAGATATTCGATCATTTAATGGAAAACCCATATCCAAAGATAAGTTAAACAACATATTAATGGCTGGTCATCATGCACCTTCCGTTGGTTTTATGCAACCTTGGGATTTTATTGTAATTGACTCTCAAGAAGTTAAAGAACGATTGGCGTATGCATGTCATAAAGAAATACAGGCCTTGTCCATACACTATGAAGATGAAAAAAAGACAAGATTTCTCTCGTTAAAATTAGAGGGTATAAGGGAAGCACCTATAACGATCTGTATTACATGTGATCCAACTAGAGGTGGGGGACATGTAATTGGGCGAAATTCTATTCCTGAAACAGATATTCTATCCGTCGCCTGTTGTATCCAAAATATGTGGTTGGCGTCTTATGCAGAAGGAATAGCTATGGGATGGGTGAGTTTTTACAAGAAAACAGACGTACGGGAAATACTAAATATTCCACCACATATTGATCCTATTGCTTTGGTTTCATTAGGTTATACGGATTTTTATCCTACAAAACCAATCCTAGAGCAAGTGAATTGGGAGAGACGTCGTAATCTAAATAATCTAATATACCATAATTCTTGGAAATGATTGAAATATAAGTTAATTTGCCTTTTTGGATATGATGCTCACAGAAACGATTGTTTCATAAGCATCATTAAGCAAGGACAAATGAAAAAGATAAATTTATTCGAGATTACAAAATTATGCGAACTTTGAGTTACTTATTGCAGATTAGAGAATCCAGATATATCCCAGAAAAAAATGAAAGCTTTTTGTTTATTGCAGCTCCCATAGGTCGTAAAGGAAAAAGCCGACGTTTAACTCAGCGATCCATTGAAAAACTAATTGAAAAGTATGCTTCAGCTTTTGGAAAACCAGCATTAATCGTGCATTCTCTAAGACATTCATTTGCAACGCGTTACCACTTAGAGAGCAATGATGTGCCTAGATTGAAGAACCAATTAGGACATTCCTCAATACAAACAATCATGATCTATACACATTTAACAGATGAAGAAATGTGAAATGCGGTTAATAATATGGATAAGTAATGTAGGGCTCGTCAAATAAGTGACACAAAGTTTCCTACTTAGTTTGATAATAAAAAAATCACCTCATTCGCTTGGAGAAAAAAACTAAGTTACTCAAAATTCCGATTAAACTGCTTAAGTAGGGAACTTTGTGTCAATGTACAAATGTACAACAACGCCGCTAAAGCCAAGCTGTTATACGGTTTTCTTTATACATGTTCACAAAACCCGTATTTTGTACATATGTAAATATAGATAATGTAGACTTCTGTTGTACATTGACACAAAGTTACCTACTAAAATTACTCTTTATTCATTGGTGCAGGAATTAAAATGTCATGATATGTACGCATATATTTCCTTCCAGAACCGTTCACCAACACATTTAATTATGTCCAATCGGTTTTTAACCTATTCCTATACCAAACGTTCAACCTTACTTGTTTCTGAAGCAATGGTGGATTCTGAATAACATGCCTCAATCGCCAAATGATGTGGCTGATCAATTATGGGAGCTGTTAAAAAGGAATCAAGTCATAAATTAAAACGTAAGAATTAAGCCTCTATTGCCTCCTCCCGCGAAAAAACGGCACCAAAACGGTGTCGTTTTCATTTCAAAACTTGAATCAGCGATGATGCAACAATCTGAATCATGGATTACTAGATTTCACACTTAAAAGTAACGAATTTCTTTGTATTGTGCATTACAAAAATTGACATTCTACATGAAAATAAGTAGTATAATTAGAAACATTTATGCTATAAAAGTGCCTTTCTCATCCCTCTCTTTTTAAATTCCTGATCCTACCTAATTTTAAGGAGTGAAATGCTATGTACGCACGAACGCTAAAAGCGAATACAAGGTATGTAGTCAGCAACTATTGCAAATGGATTGCAGTTGGTATGATTTTAACTTTCACGGGATGCCCGCTTGCATCCGCCGCTCCTTCACCCTCATCCTCTAGTAAAACTAGTGACCCCGCCTCCTCTCTAGTCACATTTCAATTGCAAGAGGCTACGATTGCTCAAATGCAGGAAGCGATGAAGTCAGGAGCACTGTCAAGTGTCGAGCTCACCGCCCTGTACCTTAACCGGGTATATGCCTATGATTCTAGTGGCATTCGACTGAATTCCATCCCTGTTCTGAACCCCGACGTACTAAAAGAAGCTGCTCAGGCTGATCAACTTAGGGCGCAAGGTATTAAAACCGGGCCTCTGCAAGGCATCCCCTACACGGTTAAAGACAGTTACAAGGTTAAGGGACTTACTGTCGCTTCTGGATCTCCAGCTTTCAAAAACCTGATGTCAAAGGACGATGCCTTTACAGTAGAGAAGATACGTAAATCCGGTGGGGTGCTCATTGGTAAAACCAACATGCCGCCAATGGCAGCAGGGGGAATGCAAAGAGGTGTTTATGGCCGTGCTGAAAGTCCGTACAATCCAAATTATTTGGCTGCAGCCTGGTACTCCGGCTCCTCTAACGGATCTGGTGTATCAACAGCCGCCAACTTCGCTGCCTTCGGCATGGGGGAAGAAACGGTATCCTCTGGAAGATCACCAGCATCGAACAATGGTTTAATTGCCTACACGCCATCGCGAGGCCTAATCTCCATTCGGGGGAATTGGCCTCTCTTCCCTATACGGGATGTCGTTGTCCCACATACGAGGACTGTCGAGGACATGCTCCGCTTGCTTGACGTGATCGTTGTAGAAGATAAGATTACCAAGGGTGATTTCTGGCGAGAACAGAAAGCCGTTCGGCTCCCTTCCGTCAACAGTGTCCGTCCCAAATCCTATTTAGAACTACGAGATATTCAAGCTTTGCAAGGCAAACGCATTGGCGTTCCGAAAATCTATATCGGTAAGGACCATGAAACCTCAACTCCGATCAAATTCAGACCTTCGATACAGGCATTATGGGAAAAAGCTGTAAAGGATTTAACTGCTCTTGGAACTGAGGTTGTGGAAGTTGACTTCCCCTTGCAGGCCAACAGCGAGAAGGACCGGGCAACAGCGAAAACACCTGAAGAACGTGGTTTAATGCCGGCAAAGTGGGCTGAAAAGGAATTCGGGCTGCTTAATCCCTATGCAGCTGAGGAATTCCTTAAAAGTGTGGACGATCCGAATTTCCCGTCATGGGCTAATATAGACCCTGCAACCGTCTTCCCGAATCCACCCGGTTCGGTAGATGCCAAACGTGGCAGAGACCTTGGCCACTATGACATATTTATTGAAACCATAAAGAAAGGCGTCACCCCTTACGAACAAATTCCTCAGTTTCAAGAAGGACTACGGGGGCTTGAAAATGTACGAAAGATTGATTTTGAAAATTGGATGAAGCAAAACAACCTTGATTTTATTGTATTCCCGGCAAATTCGAATATCGGTAAAGCTGACTCCGATGTGAATGAAACATCCTATGAGGAGGCTTGGGAGAATGGCAACTATTTCTCCAATACGAATTTTATTCTACGCGAGTACGGGATCCCAAGTGTGTCTGTGAGTATGGGCGCTATGAAGGATACCGGAATGCCCGTTAATCTGACAATGGCAGGTGCCGCATACAGCGATAACGACCTGCTTCGTTACGCTTATTCCTATGAGCAGGCTACCAAAAACCGTCCTATTGCAGCACGCACGCCAGCTCTTGAGGATGAAACGTTTTCCTATAACCCGCAAACTTCTCTCCCACCCTCTAAACGCAAGGAAACAGGAACCCCTGAACTTAAGTTGAATGCTTCAATCACGGATGATGTTCTCGCTTTGGAAGGTTCAGTCACAGATCAAAGCGATATCGCACAGCTTAAAGTTTATGTCAATGGCATTCGTGTCGTTATTACAGAAGATAAAACCAATTGGTCAGCAACGCTTCCAACTACTAAATATAAACAGGATGGTGCCTCCCAGGGCGATACGCTGCATATTCTCGTGCTGGCTAAAGATATTTACGGAAATACCTCTGCTCAAGTCAAGTCTGTCACTTTACCCCAATAACGTAGGACATCATAGAAATCACTTTTGGATTTTGTTGAATAAAAACACTTCGGTGTGTCTTCCTCTGCATGTACGCATAAATTAGATGATCATAAATAATCACACAGCAGCACAAGAGATTTAGATCGGATCAGCTATGTATAAATCATTGTGTTGATCGCAGCAAGGGAACCATTGATAACTCCTAAAGGTTCCTGATTATTGTTACACATTAAATAATGTGTTTTTTCGATCATCAAATAAATAAGTTCTTAAATTATTCCCCCCAAAAATTAAAATCAGTTGATATTTTTGGGGGGTACTTTGTGTCATGGATAAAAGGACGACAGGATAATCGCCCTTTTATCCATGACAGGTTGCATTTAATACCGTCCATTATGACAGAGGCTATTACTTAGCGTATTCAGCCATTACAATATTTCGATATACCCTTCGGTTCCATGCACGCGAATTCGTTGCCCATCTTTTATCAGTTTGGTCGCATTCTCCACTCCGACAACGGCTGGCAAGCCATATTCACGTGCGATAACGGCTCCATGGGTCATCAGTCCACCCACCTCCGTAACCAAGCCTTTTATGGATAAAAACAATGGAGTCCAGCTAGGATCGGTAAAGGCGGTGACTAGTATATCGCCATCTTCCAGATCAGCCCCTTCTATATTCAGGATCACACGTGCCCGCCCCTCTACAATACCCGAAGAAACAGCGAGGCCTACAATAGCTTCGGCAGGGATATTTTCTCGTTTGTACTGACCCGTAATGATTTCGCCATCAGACGTGATAACACGTGGCGGAGTTAGTTTTTCATATAATCTGTACTCATCTTTTCGTTTGTCGATGACCTGGTAATCCAGTTTATTTGTGCGTATGGTTTCCTGCAATTCTTCAAAAGCGAGATAGTAAATATCTTCTTTTTCATGAAGAACGTTGGCTTGTACGAGTCGTTCCGCTTCCTTTAGTAAAGCCTGTTTATAAATAAAATAGCGACTAACAATGTCGTATTTCGGATATTCACGATAACCGATGAAGTTCCGGATCAGGTCGATCATTTGTTTTGTCTCTTCGGCTTTTTGTTCACCACCCGGTAATTGTTTCAATCGGGCTAATAAGTCCTGTTCTTTGTTCAAAGCTTCCTGTCGCCCTTGCTCAAACTTTCGTTTACTGGCGCCAGGATCAAGGTTTTTGATGTTACTGAGGATCATAGGTACCAGTGTACTTGGTTTTTCACTCCAGCGTGTTCTTGTAATATCGATCTCCCCGGCACATCGCATTCCATATTTGTCGAGATAAACAGCAATAGCATCACGCACCTGCTGCCCACCTTCGAATTGAACCAGTTCATCCAAAAAGTTATCATCCTTTACCTGTTGTAAATACTCAATTATTTCCGGATAGGGACGAATCACATCTGCAACATCCAGTAGCTCCATACCCATTTCCGAAGTGACGTTGTTAGGTACAGATAGGGAAAGTGTGTCTGCTACGTTTTTTTCACCTAACCATTCATTCATTTTTTCATTGATCCATGCTGAAGCATGCATGGCGGCCATAATCACATTCAAATTTTTCAGTTCTGACGCTCGCTGCCTCCGTTGCTGCATATCTTCCAGGATACAATCAAATACATCCAATCCTGATTTCGTTTGGATATTATGTTTTAATGCTGATAACGATGTCTCACTACTCTTAATCAAAACAGCAACAATTTCCGGGTCGTTTCCTGCTTCTTCCAGAATATCCGCAGACGACATACCCTTATGGCTTTTAACGGGCCCCGGTTCGCTTGTGTCATATGGGTCCGATTTTATAAAATCTCCCCGCTCTATGATGGTAATAAGCGCGTCTTTTATGAGCGGATCGGAGTGCCCTAGAACATCCAATAAATTTTGCCTGCCAGTCGGTGAAGCCAGGCCCATCGTGATATCCACAAACAGCCTTCCGCCACCAGTTCTAAACATGGGCGTGGCACCTGTTAATATCCAAACAGATATCCCCAGTGGTTTAATAGGATCAGTCATCATTTGCTGATGGCCGACAGATACATACACGTGATTCTCCTGGTCATTTGCTTCAGGAATGGGATATAAAGTGGTGATCGGCCGGCTCTGGACAATATAAAATGTATCATCAGCCAAACACCATTCGATGTCTTGGGGGCAGCCGAAGTGTTCTTCGATCTGTCTTCCAATTCGTGCCAGTTGTAAAATTTGTTGTTCCGTAAGGGTTTGAGTCCTTTGCTGATCGAGATCAATTTGCTGAGTCTCTGTTCCGCCTTCTCTTCGCCCATAGATAGCCAATTTTTTGGTTGCTATCCTCTTATCGACGATTTCCCCTTCCTGTACTTGATAACAATCGGCAGAGACTAAGCCAGAGACCAGTGCTTCTCCAAGTCCGAAACTGGCATCGATAGAGAGCAGCTTTCGGTTGCAAGTGATGGGATCAGCGGTAAATAAAATCCCTGAAGCCTGTGGGAACACCATTCTTTGAACGATAACAGATAAATAAACTTGGCTGTGATCAAATCCATTCTGCATTCGGTAAATTACCGCGCGTTCCGTAAATAAAGAAGCCCAACATTTGCGGATATGCTCCAAGATGGATTCTTTGCCGATAATATTTAAATAAGTGTCTTGTTGACCAGCAAAAGAAGCATGTGGCAAATCCTCAGCGGTCGCACTAGAACGCACGGCATAAGCATATTCATCGCCAAACTGGGAGAGATAGTGAGCAACTGCTTTCACAACATCGGAAGGAATGGCTACTTCCATAATGGCCTGTCGAATCTTCTTGCTGATTTCATAAATTTGTTCTCGATCTTCTACTTTAAGCGTAGTTAGCCGATCCAACAAAGCATGAATCATTTCGTTTTGTTCGATGGCTTTTTGATATCCCACTGTTGTAACACAAAACCCTTCTGGCACTTGTATTCCTTCCATTTTGGTTAATGCCCCTAAGTGTAGCCCTTTTCCACCAACAAGCAAAAGCTGAGTGTTATCCATTTCTTGAAAATCGAGAACCAGTGAATTCATTCAACATCTCTCCTAACCATTAAATTGAGAAAAAAACATTTGACAAGAGTTTAGCGGCATGGTAAGATTTAATTGTAAGATGTGTTATTTATGTCTACTACATCTTTATAAAAGATAATCTGATTATATCATCGTGTCTGTTTTATATGCAATATAAAAGAACCTGATAAAACTATCCAGGTTCTTTTTTGATTTCCGCTATCACTTCTTAAAATAAAAAAAGCCGCGATTTCGCAGCAATGAATGGGATGAAATTCTTATTACCCGACAGGTGCTGCATGACATAGAATATTATCTCATTCCAAGTCGATCTACCTTACAACACCTGCTTTGCTCGATCAAACAAATTCCGATAGAAAACCTGTCCACGAGTAGACTTCTTCGAATTGTTGGATACGCTTCAAAATACGTTTGTTCTAGCTTTGCAAAAGCCGGTACAGCAGCGCCTCTCCCTTATTCTCAAACGTTCGCTGTGTTTCCAGAAATTCAGGCACCTCTATCAGCCGAGAGGGTCTGTACCCGGGGCCACCACAGCCGCAGGAGTGGTAAGTGTATCCTTGTTGATATAGTAGCTCTACCTTTTTCCACTGTTTGATATCCGTTTGCTTCGGGGCCTGAAAATCATGACCCATGTCATGCATGGATGCCTGGCATTGCGGACAGACATGGACAATCCGTTCATATTCATCCTTCGGCATTTCAAACCGTGATGTCTGCTTATATACTTTCCTGCAGGTAAAGCAGGCAAAGATATCTTTATATGGGCCGCATATTGCATATCTACACATACGGTTACCCCCTTTATAATCTAGAATTGGTCTGGCATTTTTCACTTAAATCATAGAAATATTTCAGTATTTTTTCAATTGACATGTATACAAGTCTGAAAACTCCTGTGAGAATTCCTCCAGTTTGGCCACCGCCTGACGGTAAATAACAATACTCACGAGCAAAAACGGAATGACAAAGGCCAGCTCGTTTCCGCCCATAAATTTTGCTGCAGTCTCGCATTTCTTACTCGCTCTTTCACCGATATATCCAACTCGTAGAACAGCCTCCATGACTCCCCCACTTCCTCAATATTCATACAAGTTAATTTAAGCTAGCCGCCTTATTTCTTGATATAATCAGCGAACTTCCGAAGAAAATCGAGCGAATGGATATCCTCTCTAAGATGATGATGAACCAGATCATCCATTTTGGTTGTTTCCTTATTCAGCATGTATTCAAGCATAGCTTGGTGCTCATGCCAGATGCCCATCAGCTTCCCTGTTTCCAGCATATGCAGCTTGCGATATCTGATATAGTGAACATTTGACTGCTGAATGAGCTGCCAAAGAAACTCCCGCCCCACCAATTGGAACATGGTTTGGTGGAACTGATCATCCAAACTGAGAAATTGATCCGTCGCATGATCTTCTTCGATCACAGCTCTCTGTCTGTCCAGAATATCGCTCAGCTCCTGCACATCGCTTAATGTAATTTGCGAAGAAAGCTCCTTCATAATCTCCTTTTCCAATGCGCTTCTTAAGTAAATAATTTGCTCAACGGACTCCAGATCAATATAGGACACAATGTTCCCCTTCTTGGGATAAATATCAATGTAGGACTCGAGCGCAAGCCACTTTAATACATCGCGTAGCGGAGTTCTGGACAGCTGGAAGCGTTCTGACAAAGTCGTCTCACTCAGTAGAGTACCCGGCTTTAAAGTCAGTGACAAAATATCATTTTTCAAAAGCTGCTTGATTTCTTCTTTCGTCAACATTTCATTCCTACCTTCACTTTATAAATCTAGAACTATTATAAAGCATTTTGAGGTGATAAATCCCTTTATAATTATCATTGACAAGAACAAACCCTATAATTTATGATCAACTCAATCTTGTATACAAGACAGACGAATATAATCAGGGAGGTATCGTTATGAATATGACCTGGAGATGGTATGGAGAAGGCAACGACAATATTACGCTGGACCATATCCGGCAAATTCCTGGAGTTATGGGCATTGTCTGGTCTTTACATGATAAGGTAGCTGGTGAAGTATGGGAAATGGAGCGAATTCAGGAGGTAGCTGATCAGATTACGAGCAAGGGCTTTAGTTCGGCGGTCGTAGAAAGTGTAAATGTCCACGATGATATCAAAATCGGCCTACCATCCCGCGATCAATATATTGACATTTATATCGACACCATTCGAAAATTAGCCAAAGTGGGAGTTAAGGTGATTTGCTATAACTTTATGCCTGTCTTTGACTGGACCAGAACAGAGCTGTACAAGGAACTGCCTGACGGGTCCAATGCCCTCTTTTATGAAAAGGCTGCCATTACTGATGATCCCCGCCAAATGGTGGATCGGATTCTCAAGGGAGCTGGGAAGTTCACCATGCCTGGCTGGGAACCGGAACGGTTGGCGAGACTGGATGAACTTTTTGCTGCTTATGCGGATGTCACAGAAGACAAGTTGTTTGACAACCTAAAGTATTTTCTTGAGCGCATCATCCCGGTCTGCGAGGAGTCTGACATCAAGATGGCCATTCATCCTGATGATCCAGCATGGCCCATCTTCGGATTGCCGAGAATTGTCCGGAGTCGTGAGACCATCCGGCGCATCCTAGACGCAGTGAGCAGTCCATATAATGGTCTAACCTTCTGCACAGGCTCACTGGGAAGCAATCCTGAGAATGATTTACCAGCCATGATTCGGGAGTTTCATGATCGTATTCATTTTGCGCATATTCGTAATGTCAAGGTGTTTGAGAATGGAGACTTTATTGAAGTGTCACACCGCGGGAAGGACGGAAGCGTCGATGTACCGGAAATAGTTAGAGCTTATCACGAGAACGGCTATCAGGGATATGTACGTCCAGATCACGGTAGACATCTATGGGGGGAAGAAAAGAATTGTCGTCCAGGCTATGGTTTGTATGACCGTGCACTGGGAGTTATGTACTTACTTGGTGTCTGGGATAGTCTCGCTCAAGGCAAAGGAGTGAAATAAATGCTCCAACTTGACCGGAAAGGCCTTTTAGATAAGGCGGCCTGGGAAGCAGCAGGTATTGAATTGCCGAAATATGATCTGGAGCTTGTAGCCCATAACACCCGACTTAGACCGCAATGGGTGCATTTTGGCGCAGGCAATATTTTTCGAGGGTTGATAGCCAATGCGCAGCAACAACTGCTGAATAACTTGAAAGCGGATACAGGTATTATTGCAGCCGAAGCCTTTGATTTTGAAATGATCGACAAAGCCTATAAGCCTTACGACAATTTAACCTTACTGGTGCTGATGAGTGCAGACGGAAGATTTCACAAGAGCGTGGTCGCAAGCATCGTTGAGGAAATCGCGGCAGAACAGAATCGTCCAGACGACTACCTCCGTCTGATTGAAATATTTGAGAATCCCTCCCTGCAGATGGCCAGCTTTACTGTCACGGAAAAAGGATACGCTCTGACCGGGCCCGACGGCAAGTATCTGGCTGTTGTAGAGAGGGATTTGATGAATGGCCCTGAACAACCAGCGCATGTGATGAGCATAGCTACTTCGCTTGCCTATCGGCGTTATCTAAAGGGGCGACTTCCAATGACTTTTGTGAGCATGGATAATTGCTCCCATAACGGCGATCTGTTAAAGGATAGTATGATTGCCATCGCCAAGGAGTGGACTCGCAGAGGCCTGGTAAAGGAAGGATTTGCAGACTATCTGCAGAATGAGGAGAAAATAACCTTCCCCCTGACCATGATCGACAAAATTACCCCCCGCCCTTCCTTGCAAGTACAGTCTGCTCTTCAGGAACTGGGGTTAGCCGACATGGAGTTAATCGTTACCTCCAGGCATACGTATACGGCTCCCTTTGTCAATGCTGAGGTTAGCGAGTATTTGGTCATTGAAGACAAGTTTACGAACGGGAGACCTGCACTGGAGGAAGCTGGTATCATTTTCACGAATCGGGATACAGTGGACAAAGTGGAGAAGATGAAAGTCACTACCTGTCTCAATCCGCTGCATACAGCGCTGGCGCTAGCTGGGTGTCTGCTTGGGTATGAGCTTATTGCAGATGAAATGAAGGATCACACATTACGTCGTCTGGTGGAAACTATCGGCTACAAGGAAGGGTTGCCTGTTGTAGTTGATCCCGGTATTATTCAACCGAAACCATTTATTGATGAGGTATTGCAGGAACGCTTCGCCAATCCCTATATTCCGGATACGCCACAGCGGATTGCAACAGATACCTCTCAAAAGATGAGCATCCGTTTTGGTGAAACCATAAAGTCTTATGTTGGCACAGTAGGACTTGATCCTACGAACTTGACTGCTATTCCCTTGACCATTGCGATCTGGTGTCGCTATTTGCTGGGAGTGGATGATCAAGGAGAACCCTTCACACTCAGTCCGGACCCGTTACTGGATACGTTGCAGGGATATTTGAAGAATACGAAGCTGGGCGATCAGACCTCCGAGGTTCGCTGCCTCCTCGAAGATGACAAACTGTTCGGTGTCCGATTATATGAAATTGGTCTGGGCGACAAGATTGAAGCCATGTTTCATGAAATGCTGGCAGGTCCCGGAGCAGTCCGAAGCACGATAGAAAAGTATGTGAACTAGAAATTACTTAGAAGGTCACAATCACTTTGCCTTGAGAGTGGCCCGTCGACACTTTAATCAGCGCCTTGTTAATGTCACCAAACGTATAAGTTGAATCTAAAGAGGGCTTAATATTTTCTTTTTCAACAAGTTTAGTGATTTCTTGTAATTGACTTCCATTGTCTTGCACAAATAAAAAGCGATATTCATTTTGATTCTTGCGTGCTAAAGAATCTAAGCGAGCACCCACTAGACCAAACAATGCTTTTTTCCACATTGGAAAATGATTGTCAACCGCAAAGCGATAATTAGGTCCGGCTTTCAATGATACCAATTTCCCTTGTGGTTTTAAAATACCCAGTTCAGCTTTGATCTCTTTGGTCCCCAAGGTGTCGATCACATAATCGATTTCGGACAGTATGTTAGCATAATTCTCTGCCTTATAATTTATGAACTGATCAGCCCCGATCGACATTGTACGTGATCTGCTTCTTTCACTTCCACTTGTAATAACAAATAACCCCAGTGATTTGGCAATGGGGATTGCCATAGCGCCAAATCCTCCGGTTCCTCCAGGAATGAATAGCTTTTTATTCGGCTGGACATGGAGTACATCGTGCAATGCTTGATAAGCAGTCAAGGCAGTAAGGGGTACAGCAGCAGCTTCAATAAAAGATAGATTTTCAGGCATGATGGATAAAGCATCTTCATTTACGGCCGCATACTCGGCAAAAGCACCGATTTTATTAAGCGGCAACCTCGTATAAACAGGGTCACCAACCTTAAAATTCAAAACATCATCACCAACAGCTTCAATAACCCCAGATAGTTCATTTCCTAAAGTTAATGGCAACTTATAGTCAGCAATCATCCGAACACTACCATTCAAATTTAGGATATCCAGTGGATTTACACCTGCTGCCTTTACTTTGACAAGCACCTCATGGTTGTTGATCTGTGGCATGTCAACATCATTTAACTCCACTTGGATTTTTTTTGAATATTTCTGTATTTGTGCTGCTCTCATATTCATCCTCTTCCTTTGCTAATTTGGAGATAGCATAACCATGAAACTATTGGCTAAAAACATGGCGTACAATTTACGGTTGTACGCCATGTTCCACTCTTTTGCTATTGTAGTCCCTCTTGCGGTTCTAATTCTCGTATCGTCGGATAGTCCGTGTAACCTTTACTCCCCAGACCAAAAAATGTTGTCGGGTCTGCTTCGTTCAATGGCGCTCCTTTTTGAAGTCGTTCCACCAAATCTGGATTGGCTAATGACCACACACCAACGGGCACCATATCAGCAAGGCCACTATCTAAATCCGTGCTAAGATCTTCCAGAGCCCGTCCTGCACGATTGACTAACAATGGATTCGTCCATATTGAGCGAATGTCTTGGAGCAGCTTTTCATTTCCTAGATGCATGACATGAAGGTAAGCTAGATCCAATTGAGCTAATTCCTTTACAAGATAGCGATAAAGTTCAGGACCTTGTTCTCCGTCTTGGAGCCCACCTAGAGGTGTCCCTGGCGAAATACGGAAGCCTGTTGCTTCTGCTCCAATTTCTTCGACGATGGCTTTTGTTAATTCGATCGCAAAGCGAGCACGATTTTCTATAGATCCCCCGTATTGATCTGTTCGTGTATTCGAGTTTTCTCCGATAAATTGATTAATCAGATAACCATTGGCTCCATGAATTTCAACGCCATCCGCACCTGCTTTAATAGCCGCTGCTGCTGCTTTCCGGAAATCTGCTATAGTCGTTTGAATGTACTCTACACTTAACTCACGGGGAACGGGGATTTCCTGCATACCTTTAGCAGTAAACATCTCTACACCAGGCGCGATTGCAGATGGTGCAACAGGTTGGCGATGATGTGGTGTATTATCAGGATGCGACATACGACCAGCATGCATTAACTGAATATACATATATCCACCTGCTTCGTGCACTGCATCGGTAACCTTTTTCCATCCTTCAATATGTTTATCCGTATAAATCCCAGGTGTCCATAAGTACCCTTGACCATCATCAGAAGGTTGTGTACCCTCCGTAATAATGAGTCCCATTGACGCTCGTTGAGCATAATAAAGAGATGTTAGCTCTCCCGGTGTGCCATCTTCTTGCGATCTGCTACGTGTCATTGGTGCCATTGCTAAACGATGTGGCAGCTCCATTTTTCCAATCTTCGTTTTACTCCACAACTTTTCATTGGATACTCTCCTCTTTCAATAAACTCAACAGATCTATAAATTGAATTTAAAATTCTGAAATGATCGGATATATTTGACCTCTGAGATTGAAATTATAGTTCTGGTCTACAATCCCTACCCCTTCGTTGCTGTCATAAAGATCCACCATGAAGCCCGCCATTTGTTTGGCAGTGTGGTACTTAGGCATGTTTGCTTTATAATCAAAATCTTCTGCATCTAATGATTTCTTCACAAATTCCGTTTCTGTTATAGCTGGTGCCAAAACCTTTGCCTTTAGTTTTGCACCTTTTATTTCTAGTTCTTTTGCAAGTCCTTCTGTGAAGGCACTAACGTAATACTTAGATGCAGAATAAGTAACACTCCCAACAGCAATGGCATATCCAAGTCCAGATGAAACGTTAATTAACTGAGTTCCTTCTACATCAGCATAATCTCGTACATATAGTGTAGAAAGGATGGTCAAAGCTTCGATATTAACACGTAACATGGTTTCAACTTTATCTAAATTCTGTTCTGCTACAAAAGAAGATTCACCGAGTCCCGCATTGTTTATCCAGGTCTCAATTTGGTATTCCTTTAAATCGTTATATAGTGTGTAGGCTTGATCTGTAACAGACAGGTCACTTGTATGAACAATAACATTTACATTAGGGTCAATATTGTGAATTGCTGATTTGAGTTCTTCTAATTTATCAAATCTTCTAGCTACCAAGATTAGGTTTTTGCCACGTGCCGCAAATGCCAATGACGTTTCATATCCAATCCCCGAGCTTGCTCCTGTAATAACTGTATACTTCATAATATTCTCTCCTTCATAACATGCATATTAGTGTAAATAAGTTTTAAAGACGATTTTAGAACGACCATTCTTATTAGGGTAAAAAAAAACAGTTAGATCTGACTTGCTATTAGCATATCAATTTTAGAACGAACAATAAAGAATTTTTTCGTGGCTAAGAATTGTAATTTTGGAGCGGTATTCCTTGACATGTTTGAGGCGTAAGATACAAGTTCTTTCTTATGTTAGAGGGACAAGAAAAAACTTGTATCACGGAAACAAACAGTCCTCCATTGAGGTAACTCCTTTTGCCTGTCATGCTGTAATTTCACTTTTAATCTAAAGCGGTCAGTGTCATATCAATAATATTCTTTAATTTTTGCTGATCCGTTGTTGTCTTAACCAACGTACGTAGCCCTAACCACGCATTCATTAAATAATGAGAAATAACTACAGGATCCAAGTCAGCCTTGAATTCACCCGATTGTTGACCCTTCAGAACAAGGTTAGTCAAGAGTTCCTCAGTTCGCGAATAACTTTCATCAACTAAGGATGCAACTTCAGGATCCAACACGCCGAGTTCCACACCTGAATTCACGAGAAAACACCCTAGAGGTTCTCCTTCGTTTCTTACTGTCGCCTCAAACAACTCCCGAATTGATTCTTTGATCGGTTTTTGTTTTTCAATCAGAAACCTCATTTTGCTGGTCTGCTTCGTTTCATATCGTTCGAGAGCTTTCATAAATAAGGCATGCTTATCCCCAAAGGTATCATAGATACTTCTTCGGTGAATGCCCATAAACTCAACCAAATCTTGCATTGAAGTTTTCTCATATCCTTGTGCCCAAAACAGGTGTATCGCTTTATCTAATACTTCATTAACTTCAAATTCTTTTGATCTTGCCATCGTCATCACCTCGAATAATCATTATACAATTTAGTGAAGGATCGGCAAACTAGATTTAAAATATGTGAATACATTACAGCTATGAGGTCTGTCTTATATATTTAACCCAGGATTCTTCGTTTGTCTGCTTGTAACCAGTCAGGCGTCCATCCTTTTTCCAGGGCATCCAGGGTTACTCCTGGCGGAACGATAGCATCTATCGCATCCAGGATATCAGTGTTTAATCGAATGTCACTGCCTTTTAACGTTTCACGTAGTTGCTCAATTGTTCTTGCCCCCACTATAGCAGAAGTAACTGACGAATGAGCTTGTGTAAATGCCATGGCAAGATGAGGCAAAGTTAATCCTGCTTCATTTGCAAGGGTTTGGAGCTTAGCAACGGCTTCAAACTTGGTTCGGTTTTCTTCTCGATTTGGGTCTACAACTGTTGAAAGTTTCCCTAGAGAACTCGCTGCTCTTGAATCTGGGGCAACCGCTTCTCCTGAGCGGTATTTTCCCGTTAGTAGACCACCCGAAAGTGGGCTCCAAACCATTACGCCCATTCCATATTTTGCAGTTGCAGCAAGCAAATCGAATTCGATACTCCGATTCACAATGGAATATGGGGCTTGCTCGGATACAAAGCGTGCTGTATTTTTACGTTCGCTAGTCCACTGTGCTTCGGTCACTTGCCATGCCTGAAAATTGGATGTACCAATATAGCGAATCTTTCCTTCACGAACCAGGTCCGTAAGTGCGTCAAGACTCTCTTCAATGTCAGTATGGAGATCTGGCTGATGTAGTTGATACAAATCGATATAGTCCGTTTGCAACCTTCTCAAGCTTCCCTCTACTGCACGCTTAATCCAATATTTAGAGTTACCGGATTGATTAAGCCCACTGCCCATGGGCATTCCGCCTTTCGTGGCCAGAATAACATCCTGTCTGCGTCCTTTTAGGATGTGACCCAGAATTTCTTCGGATTGACCACTTGAATAGACATCCGCTGTATCGATCAGATTAATGCCTCCAGCCAAAGCCTCATCTAACATGACTGCAGCTTCTTTCTCCGTATTGTTGCCCCAAAAACCCAAAGTACCTGTACCTAATACAAAACTGCTTATTTTAAGGCCTGTATTTCCTAATACACGATATTCCATGTTCAATCCATCCCTTCTCCATCTGTTATAATTAGAATGATCATTCTAATATTCGTAGAAGAGCTCCACGGCAAGATCTCACACTCACACCACTCCCCATAACTTTTGGCTTCTTATCCGTGTACTCCTCCCACGCCAACAATATAACATATCTAGAACAACCGGTAAAGAATGATTTTATACCCGCAATTAAAATCCTTCCTGAAAATGAACTAAGAAGACTCCAAGCCCCGGTCAAAACGGAGCTGGAGTCTTCTTTTTAATAGAAATGAACATTCAAAGCGGGATGTAAAATTTACATTATTTTACACATCTAACGTATACAAGGGCAGGTTTTCCGGTAAAGCCGCCGGGCGCTGACATGTGCTCTGCATCGTATAAAAGGTCTGCTGATCGGAAGAATCATGGAACGCCCACATCGCTTCCAGCACATGGTAGGCCAGTTCTCCACTAGCGCGGTGAGGCCGTCCGCTGCGGATAGCGTAGGCCATATCGGCAACACCGATGCCCCGTGTATTCTCCTGGTATCCTGGCAGCAGCGGTACCTCTGTCCATTCTTGCTCGCCTAGCAGCCTATAGCGAACTGGCCCTCCGAACGTGTTCGGGTCAGGCACCTGCAGCGTGCCATGAGTACCGTAAACCTCAATCGGTGGCAGAGTGCTTCCACCAAAGATGTCAAAGCTGGTAATCAGCGTACCGACAGCTCCCTGCTTAAAGCGCAGCAACCCGGCCACATGGGTCGGAATATCGACTGGGATAGTCTGGCCTTTCTTTTTCTCGCTCGTAATCGTTCGCTGGTCCATCGCCTTGCCTGTCATGCCCGAAATGGCAGCAATCGGACCCAGCATTTGCACCAGAGCCGTCAAATAATAAGGGCCCATATCAAACATTGGACCGCCGCCGACTGCATAATAAAATTCAGGATCAGGATGCCAATGTTCATGTCCACGGCTCATCATGAAAGCCGTAGCGGCTACCGGACTCCCAATGACTCCGTCTTCAATCAGCTTCAATGATGTCTGTATACCGGAACCGAAGAAGGTCTCTGGTGCGCAGCCGACAAGCAGTCCCTTTTGATGAGCAAGATCCAAGACAGCCTGACCCTGCTCACGGGTGACGGCAAGTGGCTTCTCCACATAGACATGCTTGCCTGCCTCAAGAGCTCTGAGACATACGTCGGCGTGAACGCCCGGAATGGTCAAATTAATGATGAGTTCGATCTCCGGATCAGCCAAAATCTCATCTACCGAATATACATGCGGAACGTTGAACGCTACCGCCTGCTCCTCTGCCCGACCTTGGTCCAGATCCGCTACAGCGTACAGCTCCAGAATGTCGAAACGATGGCAATTTTCCATGTAAATTCCGCTAATTTTACCACACCCGATAATGCCTACTTTCATTTTGTTCATGCCTAGACTCCCTTCTTCTTCAGAAAAAATGGATAATGGCATTCTTTTGTTACATCGGATACCATCCTGTTCACCCTAGCGTTGCTGGTTGTCTGTCATGCCTGTATAAGCCTCTGCGAGAGAGCTGCCCCGGGTGGCCACCGCCTGTTTGCCTGCTGCTGCCCACAGAAATCCGCTGCGCATCATCTCGGTCACTTGAGGCATATCTATGATATCTGCGTGATGCCCCAGCGAATTGTAGAAGACGCGGCCGTTCCCCCAGCGCTTCGTCCATACAACGGGCATATCCACTGGCCCATTAGCTGAATGGGGGCCTGGTACGATCGGAAAGCGTGTGGTTGCCAGCACTTCAACTGCTGGGTCTACGTGGAGGTAATACTGCTCGCTTTTGACCTGAAAATCCTCAATATGGTCTAGAAGTGGGCTGGAGCCGCGCTTCATGTTCACCATGTACTCTACGCCGTCATTGCCGGGATGCGCAACCCATTGCCCGCCTGTCATAAACTGCCAATCCACATTGTTCCGGAAGGCATCACACATGCCACCATGGCAGCCTGTGAGACCTACGCCGCTTTGAACCGCAGCGGAGACATTATCGACCAGTTCCTGCTCAATCTGTCCCATGGTCCACATTGGAACGATCAGGTCCAGGTCAAGCAGTTTCTCTGCATCCTGGTAGGCTTCAAGGGTATTAGACACCTCCACCTCGAACTGCTCTTCCTTCAAAATGCGTTCAAAAATGGCCGCCACCTGCTCCGGCTCATGTCCGTTCCATCCGCCCCATACAATCAGTGCCTTGCGCATCTGTAATCCACTCACCTTTCGGAATGTATTGTTATACTACATTTCTTCAATGGATACCCAGCGGCGTTCCTCTATGGATCGTTCTACCGCTTCAAGCACAGCCTGACAAGCAACACCGTCACGGAAGTTCGGCGACGGTTGCCTTCCTTCAGAGATGGCACTCAACATCTCAAGCATCTCATGGGTGAAGGTATGCTCGAATCCAATCGTATGTCCTGCAGGCCACCAAGCTTCAGAATACTTGTGTGACGGATCGGTGGCGAGTACGCGGCGAAAGCCCTGAACGTCTTCCTCATCCTGTGTGAAATACACTTCCAGTTCGTTCATTCGTTCAAAGTCAAACCGCACACTGCCTAGGCTACCGTTGATCTCGAATGAATTGGTGCTCCGATGTCCGGCAGCAAAACGTGTGGCCTCGAAGCTGCCCAGCGCACCTCCGGCGAAGCGTGCCAGGAACAGCGTGGCATCATCGACTGTCACTTCTCCCATTGGAGCATTTGCTTCAGTGTTTCTTTTGGAGCTCAACCCGCTCATCTCCAAAGCTAACGGGCGCTGCTGGATGAATGTCTCGCTCATGCCGATCACTTCATGGAACTCGCCAACCAAGAAGCGAGCGAGATCAATCAGATGGGCGCCAAGATCACCATGAGAGCCAGAACCGGCCACGTCTTTTTGCAGCCGCCATACCAGCGGAAAGGACGGGTCCATGATCCAGTCTTGAAGGAAGAAGGCACGAAAATGATAAATTTTGCCTAGGCGACCGCTCTCGACTAGCTGCTTTGCCAGCTGGACAGCCGGTGAAAAGCGATAGTTGAAGCCTACCATATGTCTGACACCTGCTTGCTCTGCTACCTGCAGCATGTCACGTGAATCCGCCAGCGAGAGCGCAAGCGGCTTCTCACAGAACAGATGCTTGCCATGGAGGGCAGCCTCCACGACAATTTCTTTATGGGCATTACTCGGGGCGTTAATGTCAATGAGATCAATATCGTTACGTTTCACTAGATCACGCCAATCCGTAACACTTTCGGTCCAGCCGAACTGGCGGGCAGCCGCCTGAACCCCCTGCGCGTTGCGTCCACAGATAACGGACATTTCTGGCTGCAGCGGGGCATCTGGGAAGAACATGGGTAGACTACGGTAAGCGTTGCTGTGAGCCTTGCCCATAAATTTGTAGCCAACCATTCCGATACGAAGACGATTAGACATGTCGTGATCCTCCTTATGGGTCTGAGTTTCAACGAATTTTTGACGAATGGTGTTATCGACGAATGGATGACGCTCTGATAATCAGTTCTGTGGATAGGAGTTCTCTTATTGAGTCGCACCCGGTTAGTTCCAGAGCCGGAATGAGATGCTGAGAATCGGGTATAAGCTTCGAGGCTGCAAGCTCCCCCATCTCATAAAAAGGTACGCGGACACTGCTTAGCGGCGGAACAGCCATCTCAGCCGCATCCGAATCGTCATAGCCTACAAACGCCGGAAACCGGTCAGCTGCCAGTCCGCGCTCACGGAGACCCTGCATTACCCCAAGAGCCATCCGGTCGTTCGCCGCAAATACAGCATCAATATCATTCAATTGGTCTGCGATTGTAGCTGAGGCTTCGAGTCCGCTCCGACGGCTATAGTTACCTTCCAGAAGCAGTTCGTGGTCATATTCAATCCCAGCGTCCTGAAGCGCGGTACGATAACCCTTCATTCGCTCAGTACTATTGGAATAGATATCCGGGCCGTTGAGAAAGGCAATCCGCTTGTATCCCTGCTCGATGAGGTGACTTACAGCCGCCCGGCTGCCTTCTACATGGTCTGCATCCACTTCACAGAACGATTGCCCTTCAAAATGGTGATTCATGACGCAGAACGGACGTCCTTCTTCCTGAAGCCTCTTTAGAGCTTCCACCTCATCGTGGTCATCCCTGGCTCCAAGGATGATACAGGTATCGATCCTTTGCTGACGGAAAAGACTACTGTAATCAATCCGTTCCCCCGGCTTCCGGAACAATAGAAGTAGATCAAGTCCGCTGTCTCTAGCCTTGTTTCCGATACCGCTCAGCATCTCAGAGAAAAAATAGGCTGAGAACAAGTGCGCCTTCGGGACATAAGGCATAACCACACCAAGATGGCCACTCTTCCTTCGGGCAAAGTTACGGGCCAGCGCACTGGGAACATATCCAAGCTGATTGGCTGCGTCCAGAACCCTTCTTCGCGTATCCTCTTTGATAGGACCTACCGCATTCAAGACCCGGGATACTGTCGCTTCAGACACGCCGGAAAGTTCGGCTACTTCCTTGCGCGAAACAATATTACCCACCTCCAAATTATTTTATGTACGCGCGTACATTTTCTCATGCAGTCCTACCTCTGTCAATCCCAAAAAGCGTACCCCATAGATGGATAAGCTCTTTTCGTTACTAAAAGAACGTGGTCTCGTGGTTCCTACTGGCAAACAGTCAAAACACCTGATCATATACAAGATACAAAATGATTCTTTAAGGCTTGAGCATGCTGATCATTCCTACTCCTATCATCAGTACTGTAATTCCCGCAAGTATACCTATCCATTCCTGAGGACTCTTCTTTTCCTTAAATATTAAAATGCTGCCAACACAGGCAATAGCAATGCTCGCTTGAGAGATCGGAAAACTAGCCGCCATGCCGATCAGCCCATTGGAAATAAATAGTGCTAGATTCGCAATGCTCCAAACCAATCCTGTCGACAAATTGCGAACCACCAGAGAGAATCGTAGCCGCTTTTTGCCCTTCAGATTCATGGCCATGGCTGAGCATAGCATACCGAGCGATTGCGGTAGAATGACGGATAGCCCGGATATATGAAAAAACTGATTAATCACGACATAACTGCTTAACGCTAACCCCGAGCAAACCAACATTATGATAATGGGTACCGGCAAAGGCTTGGGCAATCCAGCAGACTTGCCCTGATAGCTGGTTAACAGAACTCCTACCAATATACACAGAAGAGAACCAACGCCTATCGCATATTGGTACCCTGTTATCCATTCACCCAAAATAAGTGCGGCAAATAGCGTCGTCCCTATCAACTGCAGACCACAAATCACAGGAATGGCGATCGATACGCTTACTTTTTGAAAAGCTTGAAACTGGAGCAATTGTCCAGCGGCCCAAAAAATACCAGATATAAAACTTACCACAAAATGAATCGGTGTTAATGAGGTAGGATGAATGGTGTACAAGCACAGGGAAAACAGCACAGCACCAATAACGGTACCTGTCAGCTGTTCTCGGGGACTGGCTTTTGTAATATGCGCCAGTATCGGCATAACTCCCCAGCCAAGGGCTGGAATAAAAGCAATAATGAAATCCACGCGCGAAATTCTCCTCCCGTAAAAAGTACTCTTCCTACAATCGTTAAAATGCCATGCAGGAAAAAATCCACAGTTTTACGATAGCAAAAAAAACCGCTTCTAAATACAAATATTTTTATAGATTTATATAGCAAAATCAAAGAAATTTTTTTCTATACGCGCTGGGTGATATGCTCATTACATTTTTAAAAGCTCGCGAAAAGGTCAACTGATCGGTATAGCCGACCGAATTAGATATGACCTGGATCGAATAGTCTGTATGCTGCAGCAATTCGCACGCTTTTTTAATCCTGAGGACTATCAGATATTGTTTAGGCGTTTCACCAGTTTCTAGTTTGAAAACGGAGGTCAGATAATTCGGATGTAGACCAAGGTACTCCGCTACTTCACTAATCTGGATGCCACTGATGTAGTTTTTCTCAATAAAGTTTATCGCTTGCACCGAATAAGGAAGCTGTTCCTTTATCGACATCGTTTCCCCCAAATTGTGTACAAGTTTGGCAAGAATATGGAATAAATACCCCTGTATAGCCAGCGATGAAGAAAGCGTGTTATCTCCGATCCGCAACATCTCAATAATCGTGGAATGAAAGAACGTAATATCTTCGATATCAATTATATAAGGGTTCTGGTGTGGAAGTGATATGTTCTGCAGGTAGATGTCGGATTTAATGCCCATAAAGCCGACCCAACTGTACTCCCAAGGCTCGGCTTCATCCGCCTGGTAATAAGCTACCCTATTGGCCGGAATTAAAAAAGCCTGTCCTTCTCCTATATCGTAATTTTTGTTGTCAATCACCAGCCTACCTCGTCCTTTTAGTACAAAATGAACCAGATTAAAATCACGGGCGATGGGTCCAAAATCCTGTTTGGATAAGCAGAGCTCTGTGCCACAGTTATACAAAATCAAATCTGATATATTTTTATGCTCTGAACTGGTATACGTATCAACATATTGAATCATATTCTGGCCCATTGGCATCCTCCTCACTTTTCCAAATAAAGAACCTATGCTTGTTAATTTAACAGTATAGCATAAGTTAAGGATGACAAATGTCCAGAAAAAATTCGGCTCTAAACTATATTTTTTTGTAAGGTTCTTTGTTTTTCCCATATCCAACTTAAAAAAAGTCATGTATTTACTATCACTATCTTTGTTATGCTGATTCAATAATAACGCTTTCAAGTGGTTCGACATATTTTGAAAGGGGCTATGTACATGGCTAGTCTACAAGTTAACCAAAAGGAACGGACATTTCACTTAACGAACAAATACTGTAGTTATCTTTTCCGTGTCATGGAGAACGGGCAATTGGAGCATTTATATTACGGCAAAAAAATAGAGTACCTGGGTCAATATGACCGCTTTGTCGAGCGAAGCTATCGTCCCGTGTCTGTCGGTGAGTTTGATAGTGACTTGGTGACATCGTTGGAAAGTATTAAGCAGGAATTTCCTTCTGCGGGAAGTGGAGACTTTCGAGAGCCAGCAATTGAGATCATACAGGAGGACGGATCTCATATAATGGAGTTCACTTATGACCATTACGAGGTAATCACTGGAAAACCTAAAATTCCTCATCTTCCAGCTACGTTTTGTAAGGAAGCACATGAAGCAGAGACACTCCTCATCACGCTGACCGATTCTCTTACAGGAACGGTGGCCGTGCTTGCTTACACCATCTTCAGCGAACTGCCCGTGATCACGAGATCCGTATCCATAACGAATTCCGGGAATAATCCCCTGAGAGTCAACCGTCTAATGAGCCTGAGTCTTGATCTTCCTGAAGCCGAATATGAAATTATTCATTTATCAGGGGCTTGGGGCAGGGAACGTCATGTGGAGCGTACACCATTGAGACCTGGGCTACAGTCGATTGGGAGCACTCGAGGAATTAGTAGTCATGTTCACAATCCATTTCTGGCGCTTGCCAAACCCGGATCACAGGAACACCAAGGAGAAGTATATGCGGTTAATCTCGTTTACAGCGGGAACTTTCTTGCCCAGGCGGAAGTGGACAGCTATTCAACTACCCGATTGATGATCGGCATTCATCCTGACAAATTCTGCTGGACCCTGAAGCCAGGAGAATGTTTTTATTCGCCTGAAGCAGTTCTGGTCTATTCTGAGAGCGGTTTAAATGGCATGAGCCAAGCATACCATAGCCTGTACAATAAACACTTAATTCGCAGCAGTTGGACCGAGCGGGAACGACCTGTATTGATCAATAACTGGGAGGGGACCTATTTTGATTTTACTGAGCAGAAAATAGTTGATATGGCAAAAAAAGCAGGTGAACTGGGGATTGAACTCTTTGTCTTGGATGACGGATGGTTCGGTCGAAGAAACAATGATACCTCTTCCCTCGGTGACTGGTTTGAAAATCCTGAAAAGCTACCGAACGGGATCTCGAATTTGGCAAAGAAGATCAATCAGCTCGGGATGAAATTCGGTCTTTGGTTCGAGCCGGAAATGGTTAACTCCGACTCTCATATTATGAGGGAGCATCCAGACTGGGTTGTGGGAACACCCGGCCGTCAACGCAAGCATGGACGTCATCAATATGTTCTTGATTATTCCCAACCGCCTGTCGTGGATTACCTGTTTAAGTTAATGGATGACGTGCTCTCTTCTGCTCGGATCGAATACGTAAAATGGGATATGAATCGCTGTATTTCAGAAGCCTATTCGTTATCTCTGGGCAAGGAAAGACAGGGCGAATTTTTTCACCGCTATGTCCTGGGTGTATATGCTTTATATGAGAAGCTGATTACCGAACACCCTGAGATTTTGTTTGAGTCCTGTGCTTCCGGTGGGGGACGGTTTGATCCAGGGATGCTTTATTACGCTCCGCAAGCATGGACAAGCGACGATAGCGAGGCTATAGAACGTCTGAAGATTCAGTATGGCACTTCCATGGCCTATCCGCTTAGCAGTATGGGTGCTCATGTGTCAAGCATCCCGAACCACCAGGTAGGCAGAACGGCACCGCTGCAAACTAGATCCAATGTCGCCTACTTTGGTATATTCGGTTATGAACTTGACCCATTGGCGTTGTCCGAAGAAGAGTGCAATGTAATTAAAAAACAAATAAAAGTATATAAACGTCACCGACGATTAATTACACAGGGAACCTTTTACCGTCTGCTAAGTCCCTTTGAAAAAAATGAAACAGCATGGATGACCATTGATGCAGAACGTGAGCATGCTCTCGTCGGCTGGTACCAGGTTCTCTCACGCCCCAATGCAGCTTATTCACGGCTAAAGCTCATCGGACTGGACGAAATGGCAGTATATTTCGTGGAAGAATTGGACCGACGTTTTACAGGCAGCGAGTTAATGAACATCGGACTTATACTCACCCCGCCTTATAAGGCTGACCAGGATTTTAATATTGCGGAGAAATATGATTTTTCATCTGAATTATTCACTCTAACTAAAGAGACTTCCTCGTGATTGGATTATGACTTGAAGTAATGATATCAAAGACATGACTGAAGAGAGAAATCAAGGATTAAACGAAGAAGTGGTTATCCGTTATGCAGTGTCCGCTGTGTGGGAATTACGGATCAGAAGCAACTCAGTAATTGAGCTGCTTCTTTATTTATCAGGACCAAATACAAGATTGGCGGATTGCTTGGCTTTCTCAATGACATTCATGACCCTCTCGCTGTGTTCAAGCATTTCTGAGACTTTTTCCAAATCTTTTTCCTCGATGATACGGTCAAACTCAACGAATTCGTCATACATTCGATGGGGATGATCTTTCTGATCTACCCGGATTGGCGTTTCCTTATTCGCAGTGTAATCAAAGCAGTCGCATATATTTGCTGAACTTGCCATGTGTATATAGCCCTTATTGCCTTGAACGTTCACTGCATTGGGAGCCGTACTGTCTTTTGAACCTATGCAGACACACTTGAAGTCACCGTAATCAAGCAGCAGCATACCTGAAGTATCAATTCCACGCTCCATGTTCGCCCAATACTGCACTTTCTTCGGGCTCCCGAAGAATCCAACAACCAAATGAATATTATATAAATTAATATCCATCAAGGCTCCACCAGACATTTCCGGATTAAACGCAGGCTGGATTATTCCCGCTTTGAAAGCTTCATACCGAGATGAGTATTGAGAATAGTTGCATTCCACTATTTTGATCTCACCAAGCTTAGGTAGATACTCCTTCATTGACAAATAATTTTTCAAATATTGATTCGTTATGGCTTCCACCAATACCAGTTTTCTTTGCTGAGCAATTTCTTTTAGCTCTAGAAATTCTTGCAAATTGGAAGTAAACGGCTTCTCACAGATGACATGTTTACCACTCAATAATGCCTCTTTCGCATATGAATAATGAAGATGATTAGGCAACCCGATATAAACTGTATCCACATCACGACTCATCAGCATCTCGCTGTAATCCGAATAAATCTGAGATATTCCATATTTACTTTGTAAATCCAGTAATTTCCCCTTGTGGCTAGGTCTAGAACAAATGCCCTTTAGTAAAATGGTCGGGATTTCCTGAATAAAGCTTAATAGATCCCCTACGATCATCCCTGCTCCGACAATTCCTAACTTCATTTTAGCTGCACTCCTCTATACCTTTTTCAAGTATTTCCATACACATTATCGTTTCTTCGTCTTTAATCACTTTTTCTTTACCAATTACGATCGACTGATACATATCGTCATACACTCGGGCATAGTCTCCCTTTTCAGAAACGATTTTATCTTCATGATACTCGCCCTTATCATCAAGGTATGTTAAAATGCCATAATGCTCAGGCTGGTCGATGCCGAAATCGGCGTGTCCCTTAGGCAGATAGTATAATTTAAGATGCTCCTCCTGACGATCCTTTGTCTGCTTTATAAAAACTCCTTTTTTGCCGTATACAACAAAACTCGGCCGCTCTTTTAAACGAAAAAAGCTGGATTTAATGGATACCTTAAGTGAGGGATAATAAAAATCTAGATCAAAATAATCATTCATTCTTCCAGAACCGAGCAATTGGCGCACGTCGTAATGGATCGTGTCAGGTTTCCCAAAATAGGCAAGAACCTGGTCAATGGTATGAGCGCCATGTCCATAGAGGTAACTGTTATATTTGGAAAAATGAGAGGTGGAGTTGGGGGTCTCAGGGCGGTAATAATCGAAATGCATTTCCACCTCCAACAAATCACCGAGTTTTCCTGATTCAATAACCTTCTTGGTAGTGAGGAAATCCGAATCGTAACGTCTGTTTTGATAGCACTGTATAATCAGATTTTTCTCTTTGGCATATTGGAAGATGGACACAGCTTCTTCTTTCGTTAACATAAAGGGTTTTTCAACAAGTACATTTTTCCCGTGGTCGAGTGCCATTTTCGCATAAGTGTAGTGGGATTCTACAGGTGTACAGATAACAATCAACTGAATTTCCTTATCGTTCATTAGAGATTCAAGATTATCAGTATACTGCACACCAGGGATTTTCTCCCACTCCCCTTTATCTGGATTACGGGCGTAGATCGTCTTTACGTTCAAATGATCTCTGGTCAATGAAAAAGGAAGATGATACCGATTGGTGCTTTTGCCATTCCCAATATAACCGATGTTAAGCATATTAATTCCCCCTAGGCTCTTTTTCATTTATTATAGAAGAAGAACGTTGATCGTAAAGGATTTGCCGCCAAAATGGTACAATCAACCGAATATTTTTA
This sequence comes from Paenibacillus sp. CMM36, assembly GCF_053570945.1. Lineage (NCBI taxonomy): Bacteria > Bacillati > Bacillota > Bacilli > Caryophanales > Paenibacillaceae > Paenibacillus > Paenibacillus sp. CMM36. Next base: position 151,752 of record NZ_JBSEDY010000006.1, on the reverse strand, counting down.
AAAATGTTTGTTTATTTTCAAACAAAATGTTTATTTTAGATCCTTTATCAAACGTCATTTCAATTGAACCGGAGTGAACCTGTTGAAAATACTGATGCAATTATCCGAAATGCAAAACTTTACACCAAACGAAAAAAGCATTGCATCCTATATTTTGCTTCATAAGGAAAGGATCCTGCACTTAAATATTCAGGAGCTTGCAAAGGCAACATATACTTCGCATTCCGCGATTAATCGATTAACACATAAACTTGGGCTATCTGGCTTCAAGGAGTTCATAATCAAACTTGCTCGGGAGTTTCAGCAGAATACCCAGAACATTTCCAATGTAGACCCCAACTATCCATTTGGTTTTGATGAATCCCCACTTCAAGTGGCGAAAGAAATTGCAGAATTAATGAAGGAAACGATAGAAAAAAACTTTACATTCATGGATGATGATTTATTGTCGCAAACAGCCCTATTGCTGGATCAAGCGAAAAGGATCTTTATATATGCGTTAGGAGATTCACAAATCCGTGCGAAAAGTTTCCAAAATAAATTAGTGAAAATTAACAAGTATGTGGTTATAGCTACGGAGCTGTCTGAGTGGGCGTACCATACGGCTAATCTTACGCCACAGGATTGCGCTGTTTTTTTAACTTACCACGGAAAATCACCGATCTTTTTAAAAGCAGCAAAGCACTTTACACATGAAAATATTCCTTTTATCACAATTACAGCAACCAGTCAAAATGAATTGGCCAAACTCAGTAATATCTGTATCCAGGTGCCTAATGACGAAGTAAAACATGCCAAGATTGGTACATTTTCGTCGCAAATTGCCTTTGACTATGTATTAAATGTGATCTACTCCTGTATCTATAAAATTGACTACTTAAAAAACATGCAATTCGCAACACAATCGTTGAAGAATTCGCATCTCAATGACATGATGAATGACGTATAAAATAAATATAGTACTAAAACTAAAAGTCGCCAGTATGGCGACTTTTTCAGTATATATATTGTTCTCCTCAGTCAAGGATCAACTTTCAACTATTGCTTTTTGAATATCATAATCATTGATATCGATATCCAAGGCCATTCCAAGTACCAACTTTGCCAACTGATTTCCAATAAAGGGACCCATGGTCAACCCGGATGCTCCAAGCCCATTTGCCGCTATAAGGCCATTCCAGCCAGGAACAGCTCCGATCACCGGTAGAAAACCGGGTGTAAAAGGACGGAAACCAACTCTTACCTCCTGAAAAGTACTATTTGCTAAATCAGGTGCTAATTCTAAACCTTTATTTAGGATTTCTTGCGTTCCACCTGCTGTTACTCTTGTATCGTAGCCTTCGATTTCATTTTCGTGAGTCGCCCCTATTACGATCTTTTGCTTGTCAAAAGCAAGCAGATATTGATCAGAAGGCGGCATGATTACAGGCCAGGTGCCTGTGTCTTGCCTATTAGAAACCTGCAAATGCATAATTTGTGCTTTTTGATAACTAACCTTAAAATGAATGCCCAAAGGCAGCATCAGTTGATTGGCCCATGCACCTGCACAAACAATGACTTCGTCAGATGAGAAGCTGTTTGCACCGACCGTTACTCCTGTTACATGGTCGGAATCGTATTGAAGCACAGCATCCCCATGGATAAGGGTTGCCCCATTTCTTTGTGCTGATCGGATCAACGCATCACGCAGCGCTCGACCATCTATACGAGCGGCACCACTAATATGAACAGAATGGTAACCTTCTACTAACAAAGGAAATTGTTCATGGGTTTCCTTTTCATTTAGTTGCGTAATCTCACCGATTTCTGGCGCATCCGCTTGTCGTAAGTGTGCTCGCTCCTGCATTTTTTTAATTTTCTCCAAATAATTATGAATACTGAGAGCTCCAACTTGAGCATAGCCAGTTTCTGTTTCCCCCTCGCTTTTAAGTTCTTCAATCAATCCGGGGTAAAAACGTGCGCCCGCTTTGGCGAGCTGGTACCAAGCTTGATTGCGTCGCTGTGATAACCAGGGACAAATAATGCCAGCAGCTGCATCAGTCGCCTGTCCTTTATCTTTGCGGTCTACAAGAATGACATCAGCGCCCAATTTTGCTAACTGGTATGCTGTCGATGCCCCCAGAATTCCTGCTCCGATTACGATAACCCTCTTCATGAATACATCCCTTTCCTAAATCACTGTATCCATTATAGCGAATACCGCATGAATGCATAAAGTTTGAAACATTAATATTTCTATCCTTATAAAGTTCTTAGAATTGATCTGTAAAGTAGTTGTCAGAACGAATGAAAAGGATGAACTGATATGGATAACATTATTTTACAGACTAAAAATCTCTGCAAAACCTTTAGACGGCAACAGGCGGTGAACAACGTCACACTGTCTATTCAGGAGAATTCCGTCTATGGGCTACTTGGCCCAAATGGGGCTGGAAAATCAACCACCTTGAAAATGTTAACTGGTATGCTACGTCCGACAGGCGGTGAAATTTTATTCCAAGGAAAACCCTGGTCACGAAAATATCTCGCTCAGATCGGCGCACTGATCGAATCTCCTCCACTCTATGAGAATTTGACTGCTAGAGAGAATTTAAAGGTTCGTACAACCTTGCTCGGACTACCTGATTCACGAATTGATGAAGTACTGAACATTGTTGATTTGACTCATACCGGGAAAAAACGCTCTGGCCAGTTCTCGATGGGCATGAAACAGCGGCTGGGCATTGCTATTGCGCTCCTCAACCATCCCAAACTACTAATTTTAGATGAGCCAACCAACGGACTTGACCCCATTGGCATTCAGGAGCAACGCGAGCTGATTCGCTCCTTCCCGAAGCAAGGAATTACCGTAATTCTTTCCAGTCATATTTTATCCGAAGTCGAACAAATCGTTGACCATGTCGGTATTATCGCTGGTGGCATATTAGCTTACCAAGAGGCGGTTACACCAGGACAAGACTTGGAATCGTTGTTCATGCAGATTGCACAGGAATACCGAAAAGGGGATGAGTAGGATGCAGCAATATATAGCCGCCGAGCATCTAAAATTAAAGCGTACCTTCACGAAAAAGCTGGTCTGGCTGGCCCCCATCGTTACTCTTCTTCTGTGTACCGTGCTCATGGGGGGACATATGCTCCAAAGCGCCAGCTACAATTGGTGGTATTTCATGCTGCTGCCAGGTGCGCTCACCTTAATATGCTCAGGAGTGATCCAAAAGGATGGCAAGAAGCTGAAATACCGTGCTGTCCTTGGCATGTCTGTAGATTTGGCTCAGGTATGGTACGGTAAAATCGGGGTTTGCGTAAGACTCTTAATGGTTTCCTCTATTATTTTATTTATAGGGATAACTCTTGGCGGATTCGTATTCTCAACTACCGTGACACTAGCAGAAAGCGTCGCTGCAACTCTGATCCTCTTCATCACCTTTTTGTGGCAAGTTCCACTTTGCCTGTTCCTGACGGATCGAATAGGCATGTTTGCCACCCTAATCATCAACATGCTGGGCAACGTAGCCTGCACCGTCTTGTTCGCTACGTCTTCTGTATGGTGGGCGGTACCCTATGCTATTCCAGCACGATTGATGTGCGTCGTCATTCAAGTGCTGCCTAATGGGCTTGCCGTTCCTTCAGGAGATCCACTTTTGGATAAAGGTGTGATTGTGCCCGGTCTAGTGATCACAATCTGCCTGTTTATAATTCTGTCGATACTGACGGCGATGTCCTTCCGCAAGCGGGAGGCTAAATAAGATGATTTCTTTTTTCCGCTATCTGAAATCCGATGTGCTTAAACTTAGAAGGCAGCCCTTACTGCTTGTGCAGCTGTTTGTGCCGCTTTTAGGCATAGCAATCTTTCTAGCCTACTATTCCTTTACTCCGTATTCACCGATTTCGAAGATAGACGGCTATTTGCAGGTCCTGGCTGTGGTTCTTCCTACCATGATTGGTATTGTATGCTCCATTGCTGTTGAGCAGGAGTCAGTCGCTGGAAATTTCCAACACCTCTTGACCTCGCCGGTGAAGCTGTTACCTTTTCTGAGCAAGCTCACCCTGCTTCTGATCTTGGGATTTGGCAGTGTGCTGCTTGCCTCCGGTGGCTTTGGGGCTGGCTATATATATCTTATGAAAGAGTCCCCGTATGGCTTGAAGTTTTATGTGTTGGCTGCCTGCATTCTGTTTGTGTCCAGTGTGTTCCTTTATATTCTGCATTTTTTCATTAGTTTGCGATTTGGCAAAGGAGCTTCCATCGGTCTGGGTATTATGGAGAGTCTATTGTCCGCTTTGCTTCTTACAGGGCTGGGTGATCATAATTGGATATTCGTTCCCTCTGCTTGGGCGGCCCGGTTCATCACGATCTGGGTGCAATACGGCGTAAGCTCAGCAGATTCTATCCCTGAAGCTATACAGCTTCATTTGGGAATCAGATATTGCGTAGTAGGGACCTTAGTCATCATGGTATTATTAGGGTTATGGATTTGTCGTTGGGAAGGACAAAATTCGTTGGAGTAAAGATTAGAGTAAAGAAAGCAAGGGATGTGAATAAAGCATGGCAAACTTGTTGGCCGTTGATGACGAACCCGCCGTTTTGGCACTCCTTCAAAATATTTTGCAGAAAGATGGCCATGTTGTCACGGTGGTCTCCGCCTCCCCACAGGTTCTCACCATGCAGCTCGGAGCATTTGATCTTATACTGCTTGACGTGATGATGCCTACCATGGACGGATTCACACTCTGCCGGGAAATTCGCAGCAAGGTAGACTGTCCGATACTGTTTCTTACCGCAAAATCCATGGAGAACGATGTGATGTTGGGGCTTGGGGATGGAGCCGACGATTATATTGTCAAACCGTTCGGCACTGGAGAGCTGCGCGCACGAATCAACGCCCATCTCAGACGGGAGAATCGTGAACGGCGTAATGTATTCTGCATCGGGGAAGTTCATTTCAATTTGTCTGGCAAGGAAATCACCGTTCAGAATGTTGTAGTCCCGTTTACCAAAAGTGAATATGAGATATGTAAGTTTCTAGCTTTGAACTGGGGGCAGGTATTCTCTAAGGAGCAGATTTACGAAGCGGTCTTCGGCTTGGATGGGGACAGCGATTCCGCCACCATTGTGGAGCATGTCAAAAATATCCGGGCCAAGCTTGGCAAAGTAGAGGTTTCTCCAGTGGAGACGGTTTGGGGGATCGGCTACCGATGGAAGTAACCAAAGTACAACAAGCACGCAAGACTACCAAATTACGAACCATTTTCCTGGGTTATTTAGTTATGTTTTGTATTGGGACGATTGCGCTCGCTCTGTTCCTGGTCCTCATCTTCTATGCCCTGATATCTTATGGGGCCATTCTTCCCGCGAACTATGCGGAGAAGCAGGTACGGGAGGACAAGTCAATCATTGAAGCGGGCAAGACCCTGCAACCGAATTCTCAGATAAAACTGTATAAGTACGCGTTGTTCACTTCGGAAGGCCGCCTCATTGAAGGAAATCTTTCTGAAAACCAGGCCCAAGCCGCTTGGAGTGTTACGCAGCAGAGCAATACTGTGTATCAATTTCCCTATAACTATGTAAAAGTTCCACATCATGATGAAATTACTGTGATGCGCTATTCTGTCTCGGCACAGTTTGAACTTCCTATCCTGCGTCAATATCTGCCGAACGCAGAATTGTCCTTTTTGGCCGTGTTCTGTATCGCCTTCCTGGGGGGAGGTGCTTTACTGGCTTCCTCCTTCGGACGAAAGCTGGCACGTAAGATGATCGGATTGCAGCAGGCTACCAAACAAATTCAAGCACAGGATTTGGACTTCTCAATCAAGTTCAGTGGCGTGATGGAGATCGATCAGGTGCTGCATTCCATGGATAAAATGAAAGAAACTTTAAAGGCATCGCTTCAGAAACAGTGGAATCTCGAAAAATCCCGCCGCGAGCAAATTTCCGCTCTAGCACACGATGTCAAAACACCACTCACTATCGTTCGTGGAAACGTAGAGCTACTGTCCGAGACCGAACAGTCCGAAGAGCAAAAGAACTATACGGATTATATTGCGGAAAGCACCAGGCAGATGGAGCAGTATATTAAAACTCTCATTGACATTTCAAAAGCGGAAACACTAGTCACCCTGCGGGCGGAAACGATGGATGCTGACTTCTGTTTATCGAAAGTGAAAGATCAGATAATGGCCTTGGCTGCTGTCAAAAAAATATCTGTAGCATTCGCTGCATATAACCTCCCTAAGACGCTGTATGCAGACCCAGTGCTACTTGAGCGTGCCATTATGAATGTTGCTTCTAATGCGGTAGATCAGGCGCCTGAATACAGCGAGATCCAGCTGATCGTAGAATCTGTTGAAAACTGTATTCGGTTCAGCATCGTAGACGAAGGCCCGGGCTTCTCTCCAGCAGGTCTCAAACAGGCCGCCGAGCAGTTTTATATGGGTGATTCATCCAGAAGATTAAGTGGACATTACGGTATGGGCCTGTATATAACAAAATCCATTGTCAACCTACATGGCGGAAAGCTGAACATCGCCAACTCCACCCAGACAAGCGGCGGACAGGTAAGCATTGAAATACCAATCAGTGCATGAATCATACAAGCGAGAATCAATCCTATCGTATACCTTAATCATTCCAGGTGCGACCAAGCCTAATCAGATCGAAACTAATCTTCAAACGCTGGGTATTCAACTAACTGTAGAAGTTCTTAAGCAGCTTGATATTCTTTTTAGCCAAAATAACTTGTTTACAGAGTAGCTGATTGTCAATTTATAACTCTATTAGCGGGCGCTTATAAAGCGCCCCTTTTCGCATTTTACGTACACTTGTTGGATAGTAGACAAAAAAGAGTTCTAAAGTTTTCACTTTAGAACTCTTTTAACAGAAACAATTATTTGGTAATCGTAATTTGTTTAGATGCAGTATTATAGTTCACCTGATACCCCGAAAGCTCGCTAATCACTCGTAATGGAACCAGCGTGTAGCCGTTAACAATAACCGGAGCAGTGATGTTCGTCGAATAACTTCTAGAGTTGTTTAACTCATATACGGCAAGAGTCGAATTCTTGACTTGAAGCACTACCTGTTTGCCGTCTGTAGGTCGATTCAGAATAATCTTTTTGGTCGATTTTTCATAATTTACCTCGTAACCAATCCGTTCACTGATAAAGCGCAGCGGGACCATCGTCGCCCCATTTATGATCCGAGGAGCCTGAGCCATCGTCGTAGCACGACCATCGACATAAGCTGATTTAGCTCCTGGTGTCAGGGTGAACGAAGATGAATAGGAGGAAACCGCATTGTTAGGATATGAAGACGTTGTACCAGAAGTGGTTGTCGTAGTAGAACTCGTCCCGGATGATGAACTACCGGTACCAATCGCTCTATTGCGAATAGCTTCTAGCCGATCCAGCAGATCGCTTTTACGGGTTCCGCTCGGCAGATCACTGATTGCATCTCTGGCAGAACGCCAGTCGGATGCATTCAGACTGTTTTCCGCAATTCGCATCAAATCTCTTGCTTTCTCATAGTTCGATGAACTAGATGAAGAAGAGTAGTAACCATCCGAATCCGTGCGTTCTGATATCTTTACACCGCTAGATTCTCTTCCATTACTATTGACAGTCACGACCTTAATCTCATACCAGCGTCCTTCTCGCAAATCCGTGATTTTATAGGACTCAGAGCTTGTAGTCCCCTTATAATCACCATCCACATATATCTTCACCTTGTCGGCTCGACTCGGCATATCATAGGTGATTTTGATCCAGGTGTCGCTTTTGCTATCTACTTCAAGATTGGACACTTCTGACGAATTGGAGGACGTACTGTCCGTTGTGGCAGTCAGTCTCACACCGGAGGACAATGTACCTGTGCTTCGCTTAGATCTTATCGTGAACGTATAGGTCTGGCTTGCCGAAAGATTGTTGAAAGTATAGGATGTTCCTGTTGAATCGGTTACCAGTTGCCCGTCCTTATACAGACTGACCGTACTAATTCCGCTAGGCCTTGTCCAGGAAACAGTAACACTATAGTTATTAACTGATGTCACTGAAGCACCTGTCACATCGGGCACGATATCGGTAGAGACCGTAGAAGTTGTAACTGGAATACTAACTCCTTGAGATATATTTCCGGATTTGTCTATCGTTTTGACCGTTACGGTATAGGCTGTGGCAGCATTCAAGACATTAAACGTGTAAGACGTGCCTGTGGTTCTTTGAATTTCTGTACCATTTAAATAGACAATCGCTTGGCTTAAGTCAGCATCCTTAGGCAATATGTAATTGATGGTAAATCCATTATATCCTACATTCGTCGCTGTCAGTCCGCTTACTTCTCCTGGTGGTGTCTTATCCACAGGACCATCACCGGAAGCCGTTTTAGCCTGTATTGTTGTACCGAGAGATTCATTTCCACTCTTATTCACCGTTTTCACGCGAAAGGTATATGTCGTGTTCGGCTGTAAACCGCTCAACATATAAGAGTTACTTCGAATGTTATCTACATACACATCGTTAGTAACACCAACCACTTTTACGTGGTCAAAATTGATGTCCGACGGATTGTTCCAGGACAAATTTACTTTTGTTGTTTCTGTAGGAACCGCTGTCAGATTGCTTACCTCTGCCGGCGCGATATTCGCAGTCACTATTTGGCTCGACATTACTTTTAGCATTTGGTTAAGATAGGTGTTCTGACCATAACCTTTGGTTAACGTAGTCACTTTCGGACCTGAAGTAACAGGCAATTGACTACCTTGAGCGGTTGCTAATTTGGTATGTAACTGTGTTGTATTTAGGCCTGTCAGATTTGAGTAATGCCTCTCAGTCGGCAACGCGCTAGCCACTGCATCGGGTGTCAAAATGCCATATCCCGTATTCAAAATCAGTGTAGCCGTTGCGAACGGAGCCATCCATTGACGCAAACGTTTTTTATTCATATTCTATGCTCTCCTTGATACCAGTATGGAAATTTTATTTGTCAAAAACTAATAAGTTAAGCTTACAAGCCCTTCTGCTGCAATCCAGCTTTTAAAATATGTACCATAATGTACACACGTTCATTTAACTGTTATCGGAATTTGCATACAAAATGTTTAGGCTTCACACCGTATTTTTACTGATAGGGGGTCGCGCATACAATAGGGATACACATTTTGACAAGTTAAATGAAATTACAATTATCGTTTCCAGGAGCGCTAAGCTGTGTGACGTTGGCATCTGCCGTAAATATTCGATATATCGTAACTTTCTACCGTTTAATAACAATGCATTATAGGATATATTAAATTTTAAGTAATAAGAGAAAGAGGTGTATTATGTTCAAAAATGCCTTTAAGATGTTTGGTGTCATTGGTAATATTGAAGCAATTTCATATCTACTGCTTGTGTGTATCGCTATGCCACTTAAATACACAGCTGGAATACCGCAAATGGTAAGCTGGGTGGGTATGATCCATGGGGTACTGTTCGTGGCTTATGTTGTAGCGACTGTGGTCATGCTGATTATGCGGAAAATAACGCTACTGCAAAGTCTTGCTGCCTTGATTGCCTCACTGTTGCCGTTTGGCCCCTTCATTTTTGATCGTAAGGTGCTTAAGAAAGCCGAAGCACGTGCGAGTCATACCAGCCCGATAAAAGCTACATAAGCATGTACAAGGGCAAGTGCTAATACAACAACGCGGCTTTCTCTTCCCACTCATGCAGCAGTATACAAAAACAACCGATGGCTCTAAACCACTCGGTTGTTTTTGTATACGCGAATTTTAAATTGTTACTTTCCCACGCAGTAAGGGAGACTCTAACTTTGTCATTCTTGTTGTCCCTTTCTGCTATATTTATGTAATCACAACAACTAATCTCTCGGGTAATTTACACTCATAATATCCATAAAAGGAACTTTATCCGTTTCTCCATTACTCTCTACATGAACCTTCCCTGTTCTTGGGTCCATTTTAACAATCTGTCCGCGGGTTGTTTCTGCGCGTCCCCATACGGTCAATACAACCTCGGATTGCTCTCGTTGTGCTTCTACAAGCTGATTCCCGATTTCCTCCAGTACAAATTCATCCCGAGTAGGCCGTTTGGGTACCTTCGCTTTTGCCACTTGCTATCACCCTTCCTTTCGTGCAAAATCAAAATCAAATTCATTCTATTTTACCATACTTTTCATCATTTGGTGCTGGTAATGTGAGTAAAATTACGTCTCAGAACCACAAAAAAGCCGAGTTCTCAAAAACGAGAACATCGGCTCTCTAAAGTTACTTGTTGGAGCTCATTAGGAGAGATTGAAAATTGAAGAGACAGGATTATTTGACCAACTGTGGAATGTAATCCACGATATTATAAATAGGAGCACTGCTCTGTTGCGTAACGGCCAAAATCAATGCACCTTCGAGCATCGAAATGATAAGTACCGCCAGACTGCGTGCCTTTTCCTCGTCCCAGCCCGATTCCTGAAGACGCTCCATATAGATGTGCTGCCAATCTGTAAACGTATTCACACAAGCATGACGTAGCGATTCACTAATACAGGAAGTTTCCGCAGCAGCCCAGAAGCCAATCGGCATGAAGTCGTTAAAGCCGGTACGGTCTGCCTCCTCAGCTGTATTACGAATAAAATCCTGAATGGCTAGCACTGGATTATCATTCCCGTCCAGTGTCTGTTTTAATTTTTGCTTTATAAACTCATTCCCTCTTCTTATGCACTCCAAAGCCAATTCTTCTTTACCACGCGGAAAATAATAATAAAGTGACCCTTTCGGTGATCCACTCTCCGCAAGAATCTGATTCAGTCCGGTCGCGTGATACCCCTGATGAAAAAAGAGCTTCGATGCGGTTTGTACGATATTCTCGTATGATTCGGGTTTAGCAGCCATATACAGCATCCTTCATTATTTAATATTTACAACTTATACTTTGACAAAAAAATAACAACATGTTTATTATATATAGACCGATTGTTATAATTCAACACTATTAATTTATTTGGAGGAACAAAAACAACATGAGTACAATGAGTCAAACAAGTTCACCCTCTGAACCCAAAACGTTCAAGGTGCTACCTATTATGATTGCGCTGCTCCTTAGCGGCTTTATTGGGATGTTCAGTGAAACGGCACTTAACATTGCACTGAATGATTTGATGCAGATTTTGCATATTACAACTGCAACAGCCCAATGGCTGACAACCGCTTATCTGCTTACACTTGGTATTTTAGTACCTGTATCGGGATTGCTGATTCAAACCTTTACGACAAGACAGCTGTTTGTTACATCGTTGCTGTTCTCAATAGCTGGTTGTCTCGTTGCTGCGCTTGCACCTACTTTTTCAGTGCTATTGATCGCACGTATTCTTCAGGCCATTGGCACGGCGTTGTTATTGCCATTGATGTTTAACACCATCTTGATCATTTTCCCAGCTGAAAAGAGAGGCGCGGCTATGGGGATCATCGGATTGGTCATTATGTTCGCACCGGCAGTGGGCCCTACCATTGCAGGACTGGTACTGCAAAATCTGTCTTGGCACTGGATCTTCTGGATCTCCCTTCCGTTCTTGGTTCTCTCACTGATTTGCGGTATTTTATTTATGCAAAACGTTTCAAAAACGACCAAGCCCAAAATTGATTTTTTATCTATCCTGTTATCTTCCATTGGCTTCGGCGGTGTCGTGTTCGGTTTCAGTAAATCCGGAGAAGGTGGCGAAGGTTGGGCTAGCCTGATGGTTCTGCTTCCTGTGATTGTCGGTCTGATATCGTTGATTCTGTTCTCTGTACGCCAGTTGAAAATGAAGCAGCCTATGTTGAATTTGCGTGTATTTAAATATCCTATGTTTGTTATTGGTGTTATCATGGTATTCCTATGTATGATGACAATTCTTTCTACGATGCTGATTCTTCCACTCTTTTTGCAAAAGGGGCTGGCTCTGTCTGCTCTAACAGCAGGTTTAGTACTTCTGCCCGGTGGGATTATCAACGGCCTCTTGTCTCCTATTATGGGTTCATTGTTCGATAAATTCGGTCCCAAATGGCTTGTCATTCCAGGACTTGTGATCGTAGCCGCTGTTTTGTTTTTCCTGTCTGGCATTACAACAACATCAACTCTTGTACTCATTATTGTGCTTCATAGCTGCCTAATGATCGGCATTTCCATGATTATGATGCCAGCTCAAACAAACGGCCTTAACCAGCTCCCTATGGATCTATATCCAGATGGAACGGCCATTATGAGTACGCTCCAACAAGTCGCTGGTGCTATCGGTACAGCCGTAGCGGTAAGTATTCTCTCTAAAGGTATGGATGGCTATTTGAGCCAATCCAGTATGCCTGAATCCGTAAATGAAATGGCTAATGCCATGGTAATCGGATCTCAGAATTCATTTTTCTTTGCGATGATCATCAGTGTGATCGGGTTGATCCTTGCGTTTTTCATCCGCAGAGTTCATGTTGAACATGGCACTGCCAAAGCACCCATGCATTAATTCATAATTTTTTGCTATAGCAAACTAAAAATATCTTAATGGGGTACCGTCAGGAAAATGCGGATTTACAACGCTAAGCCCGTTTTCAAGACGATTCCCCCGTTTTTAACAACGCTAAGAAAGTTTCAGTGGTCTTAAAGTATCTAAGAGACTACATTCTCCGAATTAAAATGGTATTCTCCTAATAAATTTATATGTTCCCAGCCTAAAGGTGACATATGGAACATCAAGTCTTCATTAAAACTCCCCGTCTGTTTTTGATATTCAACTGCTTTTGTTAGATGTAGAGTATTCCAAATACTGATGGCATTGATAATTATATTTAAAGCACTGGCTCTTTGAAGCTGATGCTGTATGGTTCGTTCCCTAAGTTTTCCTTTACGATGAAAAAGACTAATGCTAACCCTTTTTAACACTTAAATGTCATTCGATATTCTTTTAGAGTAAAAGTTACAAAGTCGTATTCACTACGAATTTCTTTCAAATGATCCCAAAGTGTATTTTCTCTTTGAGGATAAAGAATAAGCGAAGATGGATTGGCACCGATTTGTTTCGATATATAATGTATGAAATGTATCTGAGAAGCTTTTGATATGAGTGTGTGCCAACCGGGACATCGAAGAACGGCTAATTGAACGGCGAACCCTAAACGGTTATCTTCTCTCCTTCGCTTATTTATAATCTTTAAATCTCTTCTGGAAAAAGTGTAGTAGGTCCCTAGCACCCACTCATCTTCAGGGATTTGCATAAGGGCCTGTCGCTGTTCCGGTGTAAGCAATTCTCTACCTCTCGCAATTTTCATACAGGGTAAATTCTTTTTAACTGTTATGGCAGCATTCAGTGAGCTAGATCGAGAAATGATTAAAGAAAAGCAACGTTCGGGGATAAAATTGGCTAAGCAAAATGGAAAATATCGAGGAAGGGTAAAAAAATATACAGATAAACACCCAGGAATGAACTACAGGCATTGAACGAATATATTTCATAACCAGTTATCTCCTTACCATTGTTAAATATTATTTTACTATCCAAAGGAATAATATAAATGGGTATGTTGGAAAGCTGATTAACTAACCAGCCAATGACCGATCTGTCTGAAAATCCCTTCAGTTTCACTCAGTACTAGTATCCTTTTGCTGTATTAATATTGTTTGACATGAATCCTTTTGTAATCACAGTCGCTAATAAGAAAATAAAACAAATATTTATATTAAATATAATAACTAATTTACTAAATAATGCTACACCAATACTCATACCGATAAAATTGCATAAATTATAAACACCAATACTTATTTTCTTGGATTCTTTCAGTTCCAAATCTAATAAATTATTTAAAGCAACTTGTACAACAGAAAAGGCAATGAAGCAACAAACACTTGTTAAAATGTATACTATGCCTATTTTCGAGTTAAAAATACTAATTAAATAACCTATGAAAAAAATATATAATCCTATTCTATAGAATTTTTTCACATTTTTATTAGTCATATTCTTCCCAATCCCTATACTTGCAAACCCTCCTATTAAAGCACTTATAAAAAATAGGATTCCAGCCTGTATGGGATTAAAAGTATAAGAAAAAATATAAGAGAGAAGAAAAACATTTGCTCCTAGCAAAAAAAATAACAAAAAACTAAGACTAGTTATTCTAACAAAAATTGTATTATTAAATATTTTTTTATCAATAATTGGGTAAGAAACGGTATTGATATGGCGAATAAATAATAGGGAAAATAAACCACAAAAAATAGTAAAAAGAAAATTGATGTTCAAGGCACATAATAAAAAGAGAATACATAATAATAAATAAAACGTCCCTAACCAATCAAATGGAGTCTTATTTTCTACCTTATTTTCTGGAAAAGTAAAATATAAAATTGGTATAAAAATTATTGCACAACTCATAAATAAAAATAACATGTGCCAATCCGTTATGGATAGAATAACACCACTCAGTAAAGGTCCTAAACCTGATCCTAAAGCCATAGCAAAGCTTATAAAAGCAAGACCTATCGGTAATAATGCTCGATCAAGTACATCTATAATTGCAACCATTGTCAGTGAAATAAAGGCTGCCCCTCCGACTCCTTGTGCCATTCTAGATAATACAAGTAAATAAAAATGATCCATAAAAAAGCCCAAAATAGAGAAAAGAACAAAGATAACTAAAGCAAATAGATATAGTTTTTTTAATTGAATGCTTTCAGCAAGCTTACTGTATATTATTGAACCTACTGTGACCATAATTGAATACCCTAAGATAAACCAACTGCTAAAAGATATAGAAATATTTAAGTCTTTAGCAATTGGTACGAGAGCTAAATTAAAAAAGAAACTATTCATTACCCCGAGTAATACAGTACTTAGTAAACAAAACAATATAATCTTATTCTTCAAAGACAAACCCTCCGTTTAACTATTCCATAAAAATAAGACCTTCTTTCCTTTTGTTATAGTTCTAATAGAAATATAATTGAATTGCGGTCAGGATAATCATATTTAATTGGCAAATCCTCTTTATTAATCTCTTTAAATCCAACCTTTTTATAGAAACCGTGTGACCTAGTGGCTTTAGATGGGGTATCTAAAATTATCTTAGAAAAACCTTGTTTCTTAGCAAAATCAAGCAGAGCTTCATAAAGCTTTTTTCCTGTCCCAAATTCTTTGCCACGGTAGTCTTTATAAACAAAAAATTTCTTTAATACAGCAACCTCCTTATTTTTCTTTTGCAAACCAATTGAACCTACGACCTCTCCGTTATCATTTAACGCTATCCAAAAATTACCGCCATCATTTATATAATTTGAATGAATGTCCAGAATGTCCGGTTGTTCTTTAAGACTAATACCCACTTCATATTCGACATTCTGTACATGCAATATTAATTTAATGACTTCTTCTTTATAACTATCATCG
Source organism: Paenibacillus sp. CMM36 (assembly GCF_053570945.1). Lineage (NCBI taxonomy): Bacteria > Bacillati > Bacillota > Bacilli > Caryophanales > Paenibacillaceae > Paenibacillus > Paenibacillus sp. CMM36. The sequence goes on along the minus strand of NZ_JBSEDY010000006.1, from coordinate 136,361 downwards.
TAAACCGTAATCATTTATTAACTCCTCCAACCGTGTTTATTAAAAGAATGCTATTATATATACCTTTTATTAAGATTTCGCTGCTTTTGCTGCTCCCCAAAGTGCACCTGGGAACTCACTTCCTTCAAGTTCCTGAGCGACGACTAGATCCTCAGGTATCTCACCAGGAAAGAGTTTATGCCAGAGAGATTCAGGAGATATTTGTTCTTGCATGGCTTTGACAGCACCTGGAGTTGCTATCGCTCTTGCATCAGGAAAAAAATCTAAAAGCATCTTTATACCAAAGAAATGATCACCATGACCATGAGTGATATAGATTGTGGTTAAGTTTTTACCACTTTTGACAACCCAATCTACCAATGTACATCCCAGTTTAGGGGATTTTTTTTGATTTTAACTTCCGTCATGTCCTTTCTCCTCCCTGACTATTTAGCGTTGTAAATACCTTAATTAAAAGGCACGTCCAGAATCGTTTTCACATAATATCCTTCTGTTTTCAAATTTCCTTAAGATTAACCCGAAACTAATTATTAGTAAAATTGAATTTCGAGAAGTTATCCATTGATTTTTCTGATACTATAGAAGTGATATTACATTGAAAGTTGGTGAACTGATGGAAATACGTCATTTTATTACATTTAATAAAGTTATTCAATTTGGTAGCTTTACACAAGCAGCAGAACATTTAGGTTACACTCAATCCACGGTCACTTCTCATATTCAAGCACTTGAGGAACATTTGGGTGCACCTCTATTTGATCGGATGGGTCGAAAGGTAAGATTGACTGATATAGGCAACAAATTATTGCACTATACTCAAGAAATTTTGGATACTTACGGAAAAATCGAAAGCATTGTAAATGATGGTGATGAAATAAGAGGCGAGTTAAGGATTGCTGCTCCTGAATCTTTAACGGTTTATCGACTTGAACCTATATTAAGAGAATATAGAAATAAGTTTCCCCATGTAAGCATCATTTTAAGTAACGCTACTTGCGGAGATAACAAGAGAGCAATACTTAATGGTAGTGCAGATATTGCATTTCTTATCATGCCAACGTTTCAGGATTCAGATTTAATCGTACATTCTTTATTGGACGAGCCTATTGTCCTTGTTGGAAGTCATGACAACCCGCTGAATGTTTTAGATCAAAGCTATGAAAACCAAAAGTTAAACGAGTGTTTGATCACGAATGAGAAAGAATGCAGTTATCGAACCATGTTTGAAGAATATCTTCGAGAAAGAGGAATCGTACTTTCCAACACGATGGAACTTTGGAGTATTGAGGCGATAAAACGTTGCGTAATGAGTGGGCTGGGTATTGCTTGTTTACCATTAATAACTGTAAATAATGAAATCAAGGATGGAAGGTTAAAGGTTATTCCTTGCAAAGGTGATCTTAAACAGATCTCAGCCCAAGTTGTTTATCATAAAAACAAGTGGATTTCCCCCGCTCTATCAAAGTTTATCGATATTACACTGAAACACACAAGAGACTGGTCATGTGAGGAAATTATTTGTTAAGGCAACCGGAGGCCTTAGTTACATTTTCTCCTCCATAATAGCAGCTAAAATATTTAGTAGTCTATTCAATTAAAATTAAGATAATCAAGATAAAAAATGTATTAACGTATATATATCAGCACCACGTTCTTTTATTGTTTATTACGCTGTCGGAAAAGAAACAATAATCGTTCCTTATTCCATTAAAGGGCCATTTAACAGAACAATTCGAAGAAGGATTTTTAGGAAGCAGAACTTATTAAAGTATCTCATTTTATTATTGGAGGGAATATAATGAGCAGGTTTGAATATGAAATTAAAAATCTCCCTGCATATCGTGTTGTGGGGCTTAAATGCGACGTTGCATTTACTGAAATTGAAACCATAAAAGATGTAATTCAAAATTCAATCAGAAGAGTAGACGAGTTTGAATATGCTGTTAATACAGATGTGAGATTAGGATTGTCTTATCATCTTCGACCTGATGGTTTCGTTTACTATTCTGCCTATGAAGTGCAGGGAGAACAACCACTTATAGAAGGAATGGTTGAAGTTAATGTTCCAGAAATGACTTATTTGGTAACAAAACATAAAGGTGGCAGTATTGAAGAAACATATGAAAAAATCTTGGAATGGTTAAATGGAAGTGAATACGTACCATTTAAAGAGCAAGATGTTGAATATTATGATGAGCTGCCAATAAAGCATGAAAAATACGCAAATAATTCTGACTCAAGCGACCCTCATTTTGAAATCTTAATACCTATAGCTAAACCATAAACGGTTTTTCTTGAAAAGGGCGCTGTAATGGAATAACGAAAAAAGCCTAATTTCCCAGCATTTATTGAAAAATTAGGCTTTTTAATATGAGGATTTCCTTAACGTTGTAAATCCGCATTTTCCTGACGCTACCCCTTAATAAACTAAAGGCTGCTAACCAACTTATTATTGGTTACGCAGCCTTTTTCATATGAATTTACATACACATTCATCAATTACATATTTACAAAGCTCCTTCATTTAGTTACGATATGATTTATGAACTAAAGCGTAAGAATTACGATTACTATTAAGGAGGACTTCCTGTTGTTTAAACGTTCGTATTTTAAACTATTTATACCTGCGGTAATGGCGGTAATGATGGCAGCCTGCGCTTCATCTCCGTCAGCTTCACCCTCTCCATCTGCTGCACCACAAGATAAAAGTGTTACCTTATTGTTCAATGTGCAAAGCCCTTCTATAGATCCTCATGCAGACGTAAATTACACAGCTGTTCGTGCTGGAGTAAGTGAAACACTGATCAAAGTGAACAAGGATCTTAAGCTGGAAGCTTGGCTTGCAGAGAAATGGGACAGCAAGGACGGACAGCACTGGACCTTCAACATCCGACCTGGCGTGAACTTCCACAGCGGTAATGCCCTCAATGCCGCTGCTGTCAAAGCCTCTTTGGAAAGAGCGCTAAAACTTAATCCTTCGGTCAAAAATGCGCTACATATCCGTGATATTCATGCGGATGGACAGATTTTGACCATTACGACAGACAAGCCTTTTCCGGAATTTGTATCTGAACTGGTTCATCCAAATACGGCTATTATAGACACCACAGCTACAGGTGACCTCCCATCTGGGACGGGACCGTTCAAGGTTGCCAGCTTCCGTGCTGGAAGTGAACTGAATTTAGATCGCAATGAACAATATTGGAACGGTGAAGTAAAGTTGAAGCATGCCAAATTCATGTTTAACGAAGACGCCAATGCACGTCAGCTTGCTTTTCAAGCCAAAACTGCTGATATTGTGTATCGCCCGCCAATTGAAAGCCTGGAGCTATTGAAAGCTGATTCTACTGTTAAGGTTGACTCACTTCCTAGTTTGCGAACGCATCAACTTATTTACAATATGAACAATAACGATCTGAAAAAGACGGCTGTGCGTAAGGCATTCGATAACCTGATCAACCGTGATGAGATTGCCAGCGGTATTATGTCCGGCCAGGGAACCCCTGCTCAAGGGCCGTTCTTGCCCGACTTTCCATTTTCGCCGGAATATATTACGAAAAAATTTGATTTAAATGCTGCACGAGAAGGCTTCAAGCAAGCTGGATATACAGTGCAGAACGGAAAAGTTGCAACCCCTGACGGCAAGCCGCTTCAACTTACATTACTAACTTACCAGTCGAGAGCGGAACTTCCACTCATTTCCCAGCTGATTCAGGCTAATGCTAAAGAACTTGGCATTACGATTGATATCCGTCAGGTTGATAATATTGACGAATATCTTACCGCTCATCAGGATTGGGATTTAGCGACTTATAGTAGCATTACAGCCCCGCGCGGCGATGCAAGCTATTTTCTAAATGCGGCTTACATGCCTGAAGGAGCACTAAATTATGGGCGTGTGCATGTACCGGAACTCGCGAGTATGATTTCACAGCTGAACACAACCGTGAATGAGGAACAACGCAACAAGCTGGCGCTGAAAGCTGTCACACTGATTGACCAAGAAAATCTGCAATCCTTTCTGGTCCATCCAAACAACGTAGTGGCCTATCGCGATTACGTACATAACTGGGTAACTAGCCAAAGTGAATATTACTTGCTAACCCAGGACCTGGATGTGAACTAGCATGTTCAAATCCATGGCCAAAAAGTTTCTTGAACTAGTTTTGTTCTTTCTTATTCTTTCCTTTGTGAGCTTCTGTCTGCTTAAGCTTGTTCCGGGCGATCCCGTCCGGAGCATTCTCCGAGTCGATGATGTAGCTGTGTCCAATCAGCAAATTACGGATATGCGCAGCCAACTAGGGCTGGACCAACCATTACCTGTGCAATATGGTAAGTGGCTGGTTCAGTTGCTTCAGTTTGATTTTGGACAATCTTATTTAACCCATCGTCCGGTATTCACAGAGTTTATGGAAAAACTGCCTTATACGCTGCTGCTGACCGGAGGCTCTCTGTTCATTTTGCTGCTAATAGCTCTACCCTTGGGAACGATGGCTGCGCTCTACCGTAACCGCTGGATTGACAACGCCAGTCGTGTGTTTGCCTTAATCGGCTCCTCGATTCCCAGCTTTTGGCTGGGGCTTTTGTTTATCGAATGGTTTGCAGTTAAATTGCGCATTTTGCCGTCTATGGGCGAAGGAACCGCTTTTCATTTGGTACTCCCTTCTCTTACCTTGGGATTAGCAATGGCGGCCGTTTATGTACGAATGATTCGCGCAAGTCTGATTGAAAGCTCGGGGCAAGACTTTATCAAAGCGGCGCAAGCGCGTGGCATCAGCCCCATCCGCATTTTTTTCAGACACATGCTCCGTCACAGTCTAGTTCCACTCATTACGGTATTCAGTGAGAGTATAGGTAGCCTACTGGGAGGCACAGTCGTGATTGAAGTGCTATTCGCCTATCCGGGGCTGGGAAAATGGATTGTGGATGCCATTGCTGCAAGGGATTACCCCATAATTCAGGGCTATACCGTATTTATGGCTGGATTCATTGTATGTATCAATATTTTGGTAGAGCTGTCCTACCGTTGGGTCAATCCTGAAATCGCTTTGAAGGAGAAACGTTTATCATGATAAAATCCGTACATGCGGAAAACGGGCAGCTCACTAAAACGCGATTGTCCAAAACATGGATCGTGTCGCTCTCCATCCTGCTCATTCTTGCAGCAATTACAGTCGTTCCGTTTCTTGCTCCGCAAGATCCATATCGTATCCAGATGGGGAATCGACTACAATCGATCAGCGCTACGCACTGGCTGGGAACGGATCATTTGGGCAGAGATGTACTATCGAGAGTCATAGCTGGACTTCGGACGACTGTCGGAACCAGTTTGTTGATTTTGGCCGTTTCGCTGGTTGTCGGGGTCCCTCTTGGTCTGCTTTCAGGATTTATTGGAGGCTGGATGGATCGTGTATTCAAACGGGTGGTCGATGCCTTCATGACATTACCTGATTATATTTTTGCCATTGTACTGAGCGGTTTGCTCGGACCAGGCTTAGTAAATCTTATTTTCGCGGTGACTGCGGTAAAATGGGTTGGTTATGCACGTCTGGTGCGTAGTAGCGTTCTGGCTGAAAAGCAAAAGGATTACATTTCGTTATCCATACTGGCGGGCACTTCCTCCCTGCGGATTGTCATGCGACATATTCTCCCCCATGCAATAGGGAATGTTCTTGTGCTGGCTACGCTGGATGTCGGCAAAATTATTTTAATGATTGCCTCCCTATCTTTTTTGGGCTTAGGTCCACAGCCACCAATTCCGGAATGGGGTACTATGTTGAATGAAGGACGAGCGTATTTTCAAATGGCTCCCCACCTGATGCTGGTTCCTGGGATAGCTGTCGTGCTAACCGTGCTACTAGCAAACGTATTTGGAGATAAACTACGCGACCGTTATGATGTTAAAACCCGGACAGAGGAGTGAATTGGCACATGCTGACTATTGAAGGCTTAACGATTCGGACCAATGTAAAAACGATTGTAGAGCAACTGGAGCTTGCCGTTCGTCCGGGGGAATGGTGTGCTCTTGCCGGCGAAAGTGGTAGCGGCAAAAGCATGACGGCGTTCGCTATCGGCGGCCTTCTCCCCTCTTCTGTTACAGCGGAAGGTATCATTGTGTGGAAGGACAATAATTTACTAGATCTACCCGCTAAACAAAGGCGCTCTTTGCTTGGCAGTGAAATATCCTACATTTTTCAAGACTACCACGGGGCTTTCACCCCCTTTCTGCGTGTAGGCAGCCAACTGGACGAGCTGATGCGCGCCCATGGCAAGCAAGATCGCAAGGCGCGCAAGCAGCGCTGTATCGAGGTGCTGGAGCGCGTACAGCTTCCCGCCGAGCGTGTGTACCGCAGCTATCCGTTCCAACTCAGCGGCGGTCAATTGCAACGGGTAGCTATTGCGGCTGCACTACTACTGGAGCCGAAGTTACTTATTGCCGACGAGCCCACAACGGCGCTGGATACGCTCACAGCTCATCGGGTGCTGCAGCTCATTGACCAAATCCGGACGGAAACGGGTATTTCCGTCTTGTGGATCACTCACGATCTGCGTCATGTACGCAAGTATGCAGATCGAATCGCAGTGATGCGCGAAGGTTCACTGGTTGAAATAGGTGAAACGCAAGCGGTGCTGAACCATCCGGACCACCCGTATACTCGTCGTCTATTGGCAGCTATTCCGCCGCTGTCTCCGGGCGCTCCAGCACGTTTACCTTACAACAGCACTGAAGAACAGGACGCAATGGAAAGGAGCGCTGCACATGAATAATCAAGCCGCCTGCGCTCAGCGGCAAGACACGTCTAATCCTGTCGTGACCGTCTCCGGTTTGACGAAGGCTTACACTGGAGGCAAAACGGTGCTGCAAAATGTTGCTCTGTCGATCTCCCCTCGAGAATGTCTGGGCATTGTCGGGGAAAGCGGCAGTGGGAAAAGCACACTCGCTCGCTGTATATTGACATTGGACCCATTTGATCAAGGTGAGCTTAGACTAGATGGGCAGTCTATCCGGGGATTAAAGCGGAGCGAGTTAAAACGGATTCGCAGCAGGCTGGGTGCAGTTTTTCAACATCCATCTGCGGCTTTGAACCCCAGACTAACCATCCTGCAATCCCTGCTGGAGCCACTGGACCAGCTTAAGTACTATGTTCCTTCTTTTATGACGGGTATGTCCTCAGAACGTCGGGATATAGCAGAACATTTGCTTGATATGGTAAAGCTTCCAGCCAGCTATCTGGACAAGTTTCCACATCAGCTTAGCGGTGGGGAAAAGCAGCGTGTAACCATCGCACGTGCCATCAGCACAGAGCCGGATTTTATCGTATTGGACGAGCCAACAGCAAGTCTGGATGTGACCACACAAGCCACCGTTTTAAATCTGCTCAAGGATTTGCAGGATGAGCTAGGATTGGCTTATCTGTTTATCTCACATGATCTGGCGGCTGTGCACTTTATGAGTGATCGAATCATGGTCATGAAAGAAGGCAGTGTGCTTGAGCATTTTCCCAAGGAAGCATTATTTCATTCGGATCGCCATCCCTACACACAATCATTACTGGAGGTTTTTTCAACATGTTGCCTTCCCACCGAGCCTATCTTGCTTTAGCTATCCCTTTAATTATTTCGACGATTACAACCCCGCTACTCGGTGCGGTGGATACAGCTGTAATCGGTCATTTGAGCGATTCCGCGTATTTAGGCGGTGTAGCGGTGGGCACTCTTATTTTCAATACTTTATATTGGCTGTTTGGCTTCCTGCGAGTCAGCACATCAGCTTTCACGGCCCAAGCCGCGGGGGCACAAAATAACGACCAGGGCATAGCTGCTCTCATGCGCCCACTGGCCATTGCTTTACTCATTGGTGCGGTATTCATTGTGTTACAAAAGCCCATTCTGTTAGCTTCTCTGCAGCTAATCCATCCAGCTCAGGATGTGGCAGCGCAGGCAGCAATTTATTTTAACATTCGTATCTGGGGAGCCCCTCTTACATTGGTGAACTATGTGCTGCTCGGCTGGCTGATGGGATTATCCCGTGTGAAGGCTACATTATTTTTGCAAATTACAATGAACGTAATCAATATGGTATTAGCTATTGTATTTACACAGATGATGCATTGGAATGTCACTGGTGTAGCAAGCGCTACTCTGATTGCGGAGGCTCTTGCATGTATATTGGGTCTCGTTCTGGTGTTCCGCTCATCGATTTGGAGAGAATGGAAGCAAAGCGGACAGATGAATTGGCGAGGATGGTTTGGAGCTTCAGAGTTGAAAAGTGTCATGGCAACAAACCTTGATCTTATGATCCGTACAGCCTGTCTGCTGACGATGTTTAATCTGTTTACGGCGCGCAGTGCGAGCTTTGGAACCGATCAATTGGCGGCAAACGCTATTTTGTTGCAGATCCATTACATTATGGCTTACTTTTTTGATGGGTTCGCCAACGCCAGTAGCATCATGACAGGTCAGGCTCGGGGTGCCGGGGATCGTAAAATGCTGCAAAGGGTTATTCACTTGTCCTGGTTCTGGACACTGGTGACCAGCGTAGTGACAGGAGGATTGTATTTCGCACTGAAAGAGCCGCTTATCTCACTATTTACGGACAATGCTACAGTGATTAGCCTTACAGGCCCTTATAATGGGTGGCTTGTGGTCTTTCCACTGGCAGCCGGGCTGGGACTGGTATTCTACGGTGTGTTTACGGGGATGACGGTAACGTATCCGATCCGTAATTCGATGCTGATTTCATTGCTCTGCTTTTTGATCGCTCTCTTCTGGTGCGTTCCCCATTATGGGAATCACGGACTTTGGCTATCCTTTATCGTATTTGCACTAGGACGGTCACTGTTTCTTGTAATCTATTTACCTCGCTTGCAGAGGATATAGCAGCACCTGATTTACATCGCTCTCAAAAACAAAGGATGTCCCATCCACCATGTACGTGGTGTTGGGACATCCTTTTATTATTTATTCATACGGCTTTCAGGTTAGGAGTTTGCAGATACCTCTACTCGCCTTGAGGAACGGTCAAGCCTAAACCTTCGGCTACACGGCGTCCGTATTCAGGATCAGCTTTGTAGAAATGTCCGATCTGACGCAGTTTGATTTCATCACTTTCTACGGGCTTCATCGCATTTACGATGTTTCGGACCAGGCGTGCACGCTCTTCTTCACTGAGCAAGCGGTATAGGTCGCCCGGTTGTGTGTAGTGATCATGATGATCGTAGGCTACACTTTGAGCTTCGCCAGACACTTCAAAAGGAGCCATTTTGTGCGCAGGTGATTCTTTGGGTCCACCGAGACTATTAGGCTCGTAATAGACAGATCCTCCGCCATTGCTGTCACTGCGCAATGCACCATCGCGTTGGTAGTTGTGAACTTCCGCATGCGGACGGTTGATCGGCAACGAATTATGATTTGCACCTACACGGTAGCGATGTGCATCGCCGTAGGCAAACAGGCGTCCTTGCAACATTTTATCCGGGGATGCCTCAATACCAGGAACAAATGAACCCGGGGAGAATGTCGCCTGCTCTACCTCAGCAAAATAGTTCTCAGGATTGCGATCCAGCACCATGCGTCCAACCTCGATCAGCGGGTAATCCTTTTGAGACCATACTTTTGTCACATCAAATGGATCAAAGCGATACGTATCTGCATCTTCTACCGGCATAATCTGCACATGAAGTTTCCATGCAGGAAAATCACCTTTTTTGATGGCATTAAACAAATCTTCTGTATGATAATCCGGATTTTCACCAGCAATTTTCGCAGCCAAATCCACATCAAGATTTTGCACACCTTGCTCTGTTTTAAAATGATATTTCACCCATACTGCCTGTCCTTCGGCATTTACCCACTTGAACGTGTGACTACCGAAACCATGCATATGTCTAAGAGTAGCTGGAATACCGCGGTCAGACATTAGAATACTTACCTGATGCAGCGATTCAGGAGATAAGGACCAGAAATCCCAGACCGCATTCGGGTTTTTCAGATGGGTTTGGGGATGGCGTTTTTGCGTATGAATAAAGTCAGGAAATTTAATGGCATCCCGAATAAAAAACACAGGTGTATTATTGCCCACGAGATCATAGTTGCCTTCTTCTGTATAAAACTTCACCGCAAAACCACGCGGGTCGCGTACAGTATCGGACGAGCCCAGCTCACCCGCCACTGTAGAAAAGCGAATAAACATCGGTGTACGCTTGCCCACCTCAGACAAGAAGCTTGCTTTTGTATATGCAGACAAATCATTAGTAACTTCAAAATATCCGTGTGCTCCTGCACCTTTTGCATGAACGACACGTTCCGGCACACGCTCCCGGTTAAAATGTGCCAATTTCTCCAGCAGATGCACATCCTGAATTAGTGCGGGACCCCGCGAGCCTGCTGTGATCGAATTTTGATTATCTCCAACAGGAGCGCCCCAGCTTGTAGTCAGGTTCGTTGGTTGGTTACTCATGATTGAAATCACCTCTTGAATGAATTGGTTGACTATGTGTCTTTCACTATAAATTGTGCACAAACAAAAATCAATACTTTTTTATAATTATTATAATTTAGGATTTAGAATTAGTTTAAAATCATAAATAAAAAAGCAAGCCCTATAAGGCTTGCCGTATATGCACTACTGTATTTATTTACTAATTAGTATGCTTCCATTTTCACGTTCTGTAATGATTCCTTTGATCACTTCTCGAAGTTTTGCCATTGAGGCTTTCAGACAATATTCATATAGAATTCATCATAAAATCATAAAAGCAGCTGCTTGCTATCGAGAAAATCCAAGATATCCTGAACCGACGGGATTACCTCCCGCCCTTCAGTGGATACGATTAGATCCGGTTCCAACGGTGCTTCATAAGGAGCATCAATCCCCGTAAAATGATGAATTTCTCCGGCACGCGCTTTCTTGTACATTCCTTTTGGATCGCGTCGCTCACATTCCTCCAGGCTGCACTGTATATATATCTCATAGCAACCTTCTTGCTTTAAAATCTCCTTTACCATTTCACGATCTTCCCGATAAGGGGAAATGGTGGCGCAAATGGTTAGGACACCCGCATGTGCCATTAGCTTTGCAACTTCAGCAATACGACGAATATTTTCTTTACGGTCAGCGGGTAGGAAACCTAGATTCCGATTTAAACCATGCCGAACATTATCCCCATCCAAAATAAACGTGTGTATGCCTCGTGCATATAACGCTTTTTCAAGTGTGGAGGATACCGTTGATTTTCCCGAACCAGACAGCCCTGTAAACCAAAGCACCGGACTTTTATGGCCATTCAAAAGCTGACGCGCTTGCTTATCAATATCGGACACATGCCAGGTTATATTCGAAGATGGTTCCATTCAGCACCTTCCTTTTTCATGAGATATTATAGTAAACGATTTAATGCACTGCCTTTACTTCAAGAAAGAACATTTTTAAAGCTGTTTAAAGTACGTTGGTCTGCTTTGTGATCCAACACTGCAAAAACAATCCGGTCAAACAGCAAACCATATCCTTCATCTACAATCACTTGCTTGAACCAGAGGGCAACCTCTTCCGGCTTATTGCGGAATACCCCGCAACCATAGGCTCCCAGCACAAGATGTTCTACGCCGTTTTGCTTAGCCATTCCAAGAATGTAACGGATTCGCTCCAGCATCACTTCACCAATCCGATTCACCTGCTCTGGCTCCCGTTCTCGCACCACTCCAGCATTTACAGCAGGTGCGGTCAGGAAATCGACTTGATACGGCTTCTCCAACAATGTTCCCTGATCATCCCGAAATACCGGAACTTCAGGCGAATAAATCATATAATCTGAATAAAAACAGCTCCGCAGCTTCCGATTATGTCCATACATCTCTTCCATTTGTGAAATGCAAGGATACAACGCTGACGAACGAGCCAAGCTTTCCTCTTGAGCCTGGCTGCCTCCGAGAAATCCACCTCCCGGGTTTTTGGCTGATGCAAAATTCAAACACGCCACGTGGGTCAGCTTCTCCTCTACCTGGAGTCTGTATGCCGCCTGTAACGTGCTTTCTCCCGTAACCTCCAATTTTGCAATGATCCTCTGTTCGTCTATGCGGGAAGAAGGCTCCAATATACTTTTTATTCTTTGCTCTGCCTCTTGTTTTACAGTTACCAGCTGAGAAGGTGTATATAACTTCGAGCCTGTGACCGCATTCCCTATGTCATTTGTCATATTTACTTGAGCCTGTTTGTTATTCGTATAATACCCATGTTCCAAAATGGATAGTGTTTCCTGCGCCATACTCGATCGGGCATCTCGGTTGCTCCGAGAATTCATTGTATTTTTCATGATGACCATTCCTCCTTTTGCAATACATCCTCACGTAAATTCGTCAATATTTCTCCTAGCCAGTTCGTGCCACGCCATAGCTTGCGGTTCCGTATACGAGCATCGTTCTCAGCTAAGCCTACACCCCAAATGGTGTCGGTTGGACTAGCCTCAACCAGAGTGGTTCCTTTCGTTTTAAGCAGGTGCTTGAGCAAATTCGGATTTTGTGTAAACTTGGCGTAATTACCGTCATACACAAATTGCCGGCAATTGGCCTCCCACAAGGATTGGTCAAATCCGCGCACACTGCGGCCGCGGGCTTTTTGTTCCCTTGGAGTAGGGGCTTGCATAATTTTCAAGGCCGCCTCTTCATCCCCAAAAAGCTGGGCTTTTTTTAACATCATATATTGCTCGGCACAGTTAAACTCCATTCCATCCACGACAAAATCAGAAGGATACCATTGCGAAAACGGCGAATGACTGCGATAAAAAAACGTAAACTTTTCCATGATGATTCCTCATTTCATATTCCTTATGTTACATAAAACGCGACCGAGGCTTAAATCGGTATAACTTGGATGGACGGTGTCCGGCCGCTTTTCTATACTCATTGGTTTCTTCCACGAGATCAGCTATTTTGCGACGAAAAGCTGCAGCCAACAGCTCCTTACCTAGAATAATTTCATACACCTGCTGAAGCTCACTTAGTGTAAATAGAGCCGGCATCAGGTGAAATGCGATATCTGTGTATTCTATTTTGCTGCGCAGACGCTCTATACCGTACGCAATAATTTTGGCATGATCAAAAGCAATTCCCTGTGACTCCAGCACTTCTCGCTTGATTTCAATGGTTCTTCCCTTAAGAATTTCAGTTATTTTTACTTTGGCTGACAGATGGATGTCCCCATGCTTCAATGTGATGTCAATGTCTTGTTCCCATGTGTAACCTTCCGGCTGATTCGTCCGCGTCTCCTGAGCTACGCTGTAATCCAGCTCAAACCATTGGGCATCAGCGGCATCATCCCCCGCCTGTACCTCCAAGGAATCGTGGTCAACTAAAGCCATGTAAGCGCAACTGATCACCCGCATACGTGGATCACGTGCCACATCTCCCCAAGTATATAGCTGCTCCATATAAATCTGATCCACATTCGTTTCCGTTTTAAGCTCGCGTCGTGCAGCTTCTTCCAGACTTTCATCTATGCCTACAAAACCACCTGGCAACGCCCATTGTCCTATATAGGGATGCTCCCCTCTTTGGATCAAAAGAAGCTGTAGGGTCTTCTCCGGCAGCTTACGGTAATTTTGTTGGAGCTGATCCATTACCGTAAATAGCAGCATATCTACCGTTACGGATGGGCGCTCATATTCACTCGCATCATAAGCGGCCAAAAATTCCTCTTCCGTCAAGCCACTGTAATTATGTTTCAATCCATCTGTCACTTGCGTCACCTACCTGTTCATATATGGGTATTTCATCGCTTTTGAGTCAAAAGTGGCGAATGCTCTATGTAACTTTTAATTTGAATCAATTGATAAAAACAAAATGTTAATATCAATACAATAATATATAAAAACTGCTTCGTCAATAGGGTGTATAGACCTATTTTTAAACGTTTGATAGTACTATTAGACTGTTTACTGAATTTTACTTGTTGCTTATTGTCATATCATGTATGATGTTTTGGTCAATATAGGAAACACAACATACTAATCACGTAGGGAGAAGATCCAATTGTCTAACCAGTTTAATCCGCAAAACAATCAACAAGGAGCACCATCCAGACCAGCCCCTGTGTACCCGCCTCCAGTCTCATTCAAGGAATGGATGATCAGTTTACTTCTGATGGCTATACCGGTAGTTGGACTTATTATGCTGTTTGTGTGGGCATTTAGCGGCTCGACTAATCCGAGCAAAGCTAATTACGCTAAAGCAGGCCTTCTTTGGGCCGCTATTGTAATCGTGATCTATATCATTATGGCTGTTGCTCTGTTGCCTGCACTCATAAGTTCATTGAATTCAAGCAGCTACTATTGATTCCAAGTACATAGCAAAACAACCTTCCGATAAATCAATCTGATACATCAGAAGGTCTTTAAACTAAACTGCCGACCCCGTCGGCAGTTTTTATTTGATCTCTTTTCCCTTTAATTGTACCAAAGATCATCTGTTTTAAGTTCCTGTAGACTGCTCAAAAACGATTTTGAGTTATCAACATAAAGTTCAGTATCAATATAGTACAGCCTTTTATCATGTAAGCATTGATCAATATACTCTGCATTTAATATACTTTTATCTTCTACATTGGCGGCAAAAGCTTGCAGTTTGGGAAGCGCGGTTTTCTGATATTCAAGCCATGAATGATGGAATCCAGCTGGCTCCTCCAGACAATAAATGTCATGATACAGCGCTTCAGCAATCCCCTTCTTCCTGAGATAGTCGGGTAAGAAAGGCATACTTTTGAAGTACCGGCCGGTCATGGCGAACACGCGATAGCTCCAATAAGGAGCACCGTGATTAGATTGGCAAAAAAGATTCAGGAAGAATACAGAGTAGTGCATTTTAATTGTAATAACTTGATGTTTCTTCACTTCCGAAACAATACGATCCGCCATCCGGCTATCAATGATCTCATCAAAATCAGCCAAAATGATCACATCATCATCCTCAACCTTATCCTGCAAGATAGAGGTACTCTTGTTTCTTTGGCAAGCCTCATTATGAAACGCACTGTTATGGCTGAGCAGACGCCAGTACCAGCGGTCAAAGTTATCCGCACCGCAGCTATCCACATCAAAGTACAATGAGTGCTTCTCAGGTTCACGAAATATTTGATCCGCATGAAATGGATGATAAATGACCTTGGGACCAACATAATCTGGATTAAAGTTCCGAGGCTTATCTAAATAGCTGAACGTCTTGTTAGCTTCGATCACGTGCAACTCATCAATCCAACCGGAATTTTCTTTTATTTTAATATCTGCAATGCGATTTTCATTGAAAAATGGACAAAATTCATATATTTTCATAATCTGAAGCTCCCCTCCGCTATCATGGTATATGGGCGAACACTGATGCTTTGGCACAGATGTCTGGATATGAGGCGTATTAGCTCAGCGATCGTCTGATCCTTATAATGCAGTGAACTATAATAGCAGGTTAAACTTAATCTGTCGCATCTAAGACCTGCCGTCATATTTAACTTGTAAGCAGAGGGATTGTCCGCCGCGTTCGTATTTCCGTAAGATATGGGTAAAGGCTCAAACAAATCATCAGCTATCCCGTTCATTTCCTCTGATTGGTAATGGAAAAGCATGTGTGTTCCGTCCCTTAGTGGTTCCTTATCTAGATAAATTCCCTGTATCATATGTCGTAAAATAAAATAATCCAAGCCTTCAGATGGAATATGCCGCAACGTATGTGTGACATGTCTCAGTGCCGTTTCCCAATTCCCCAATAGTTCTCCTTCTGGGATCTGAATTCGAAGGGGGTATGCACCGGCAAAAAAACCGATAGTACGATCAATCATAATACCCGGCAAAAAAGACTCACGTTGATAAGACATCACATGCAGCAGCAAATCCGATTGCTTTTTCAATTGGAAACAAGCTTGTGACAACGCCGTCAGTAAGATGCTCAGTGGAGTAGTATGATGCTTCATAGCCAATGCTTTTAGAAGAAGAATATGCTCCTCTCCTTCAAGTAAATCATACGTTATAGTTCTCATGTGTCGGTGAAGAGGCTGTATCTCCGATTCCCTGTCAACCTGTAAAGATTGGCCGCCTTCCACAAACTCACTCCAGAAAGTGGATGATTTGGGAAAAGGTCCCTTTGCCGCATATTGCGACAACGCTATGCACCAATCCCGATAACTGCTTTCCTTCTCCTCCGCATGTAACGCCAAATCACTCCTTTTTCCCGGCAAGAGAAGATGTCTCAACTCTTCTAAAAAAATGTTTATGGAAATCCCGTCAAAAATTAAATGATGGAACAGAAGTAATATCACCTGTTGTCTCTTTTCGTAATAATGGTCAAACAACACAACTTTCCATAAAGGTCCTTCCTTGATATCGAATTCATGCTGCACTTTCGAGCAGTATTCCGAAATGTAAGCGTCATGTGATCCCGAGATCATGTGCAAATCTACGTAAGAAACTACCTGTCCTGCACTTATTTTCTGCTCAAACTGATACCATTCATCATCCAGTTGAGCAAACGACAGCCGCAACGCCGCATGTTTGTTCAATAGTGGTTCAATCGACGCGTTCAGCCATTCTGTAGGAATGTAATTCTTGAGCCGAGCCAAGTAAGGTACATTAAACATGTTATAATTCACGAGATCTCTTTGGAAAAAACGTTTTTGTACAGCAGACAGCGGAAATCCGTCATCCGGGTATTCTTTTCTTATAGACTGATATGG
Source organism: Paenibacillus sp. CMM36 (assembly GCF_053570945.1). Classification (NCBI taxonomy): domain Bacteria; kingdom Bacillati; phylum Bacillota; class Bacilli; order Caryophanales; family Paenibacillaceae; genus Paenibacillus; species Paenibacillus sp. CMM36. The sequence goes on along the minus strand of NZ_JBSEDY010000006.1, from coordinate 119,650 downwards.
GATATCCATGTTCGGACAAAGGTCAGTTGCTGTATCCGTCATTGCATTGATCAATGAGAGGGCCAAACGTTCGATCGTCTGTTCGCGAAATATTTGGTTGACCGTAACCGGATATCCGCTTTTTTGCAGCAGGCTGGCTATTCGTAGTGCATGGAGCGAATGGCCTCCCAACGTGTGAAAATCTTCATTCTTGCCAATGTAATCAAGCTTCAGGACCATGCTCCAAACTTCTTCTATGGTTTGCTCCAGTTCAGTCTTCGGTCCAGCATTTGCTTCCTTATCGCTGCTATGGATTTCAGGTAAAGGAAGATTTTTACGATCGATTTTCCCGTTAGCCGTTAATGGGAACGATTTCAGCCAAACGTAACGAAACGGTAACATATAAGAAGGAAGACCTTCAGCCATAAAAGTATGAAGCTGCTCCACTCGTTGCTCCTCTTCCGCTGTATAGTAAGCGATCATCCGCAAATCGCCATAAACCTCCCGGATAAAGACCAGACATTCTTTCACTACAGGATAGCTGCTAAGACGGAACTCGACTTCTCCGAGTTCGATTCGATAGCCGCGAAGTTTCACCTGATCGTCAGCCCGTCCGATATACTCGATATTCCCGTCTGGCAGCCATCTCGCCCGATCTCCCGTACGGTATAGAATTGAATTCGTACCTCTTTCACCATCTTTGGCAGAGCGATATGGATTCGGTGCAAACGCATGCTGTGTCAATTGGTTTTGCCGCCAATACCCCCTTGCAACCCCGTCTCCCCCCACGCATAATTCCCCGATTGCTCCGACAGGCTGAACACGGCCCCGTTTGTCCAGAATATAACAAGTTGAATTACTAATGGGCTTGCCAATAGGGATATTCTGCTCAAAAGGCTTTTCGATCCGGTAGCTCGTCGAAAAGGTGGTGTTCTCCGTAGGACCGTATACATTGAGAATCGAAAGTTCCGGATTGGCAAGACGGATACGATTGATATGCTTAACCGACAAAACTTCCCCACCTATGAGCAACCATTGGAGTCTAGCAAATATCTTTTCATTTTCTTCAATCCAGTGATTACACAGTGCAGAACTTAGCCATAGTGTATTAATTCTCCACTCCTTCATCCGCTGCTCCAGCACATGTATATTTAGAAGATCATCTTTTGAAACTACAAACAGCTGTCCTCCATTCAGCAGCGTCCCCCAAATTTCAAACGTAGAAGCGTCAAAAACAGGCGAACCTGTATAAAGCAATCTGATATCAGAAGAAAACGGAAAATAACAGGTGTTTTTGACCAAGCGAATGACATTGCGATGTTCCACCATAACGCCTTTCGGTTTTCCCGTCGATCCGGATGTATACATTAGATAAGCAAGATCATTTGGAGCAATCATGTTCTCCTTCTCTTCTTGTTCCACAACTCCATTTTGGTCAAAATACTTTGTATCCATCAGTATTAAACGGATTCCCTTACAGGCTTCCGAGATACGTTCCGCTCCTTCCTGTGAAGTGATAATGGTGTCCAGTCCAGCGTCCTTGATTAATTCGCGGGTTCTTGCTGCCGGAAAATCGGGGTCAATGGGAACATAGGCATATCCCGCTTTCATGATCGCCAGGATGGAGACAATGAATTCAAGAGAGCGCGGCAAGTAAACTCCAATAAACTTTCCATGATTGTTATCATCAGCATCATCCGTTAACATCTTGGCAACGTGCTGGGATATGAGGTTTAGGGTGTGGTAGGACATAACCTGATTGTGCGCAATTACTGCAGGCTGTGAAGACCGCAGCTCCGCTTGCTCTTGGAATAGATCAATAATTGAACGCTCTCTGGGATATGCTGTATACGTATTGTTCCAGTCGTAGACGATTCGTTCATATTCATCCTTGTTCATGAAGCAAACGTCTCTGACGTTGTAATTCGGGTATTCCAGCACATATTCCAGCGTATTTAGCAGATGCTCTGCCAGTCGACAAACCGTTTCTTGGTTCAATCGATCTGCATCATACATAAACTTGATGGTGATCTGTTCCCCGTCATTGGCAACGGTGATCGTCATTGGATAATTCGTTTTCTCTCGTTCCTCCATAGCTGACATCTTCAATTCATTTTCTGGTTGCCGATAGTCGTTCAAATAATTTTCGAATGCTACGATGCTGTAAAACATGACATGTCCTTGAATACCAGTCCAGCTCTTCAGTTCATTCAGACTCACATAGCTGTAGTCATTTAGTTTCTGAATGGTTTGGTGCAGCTTTTGTACATATTCAGTGATGGTTTGCTCGACATTCCAGTGCATGACCAAAGGCAGCGTATTAATCAGCATACCTGTGATCTGATCCGCTTTTGCAAGATCCGATCCCCTTCCGGAAACGACCATACCAAATATGGTTGTATCCGCATCTTGATAGACTTGTAGCACTTTACCCCATGCAAACTGCACCAACGTATTTAGCGAAACTTGCGCTTGCTGAACAAAATCAGCGATCCGCTTGGTTCGTCTCGGATCAATACAAAGAGTCTCGATCTGCTGGTTCTCAATCGGTTGATGTACCTCGGGAAGTATGCCCTTCTCTATCGGTAGTTGGGTTGGCTCCGTTACGTCGGCTAAATATGCCTTCCAGAATAACTCGGCCTCTGTGCGATCCTTATTGTTTAACCAACGAATATAAGTTTCATAAGAACGGGTCAAGCTGCGCTGTGGCATCCGGTTTTGCAGGCTACAAGCATAGAGCTCATGAACTCGATTTATTAGTAGCGGCAGGCTCCAACCGTCCAGCAAAATATGGTGGTAGCTCCAGATCATCGTCCATTCGTTTGAAGCAGTCTGAATCAGTGTTATGCGGAATGCAGGCTGACTCAGATCAAAACGGCGATTACGATCCATTGTCATCCAGCGTTCGATACACTCTTGTTGCTGCTCTGGTTGCTCAGCTTCAAAATCCAAAAATGTCCAATCCCATTCTGCATTTTGGATAATACATTGTATGGGCTTGTCCAACGCCTCCCAAATGTAGCAAGTCCGCAAGCTATCATTTTCAGAAATGATGCTGTTCCAGACTTCCCGGTAACGGTCTACCTCTAGCCTACCATGATATTTCCAACTAACCTGCACAAAGTATTGATCGGAACTAGGATGATCTAAATAATGGAACAGCAGTCCTTCTTGTAAGGGACTTAGATGCATCATTTTATCTACACCATATTGCCAATGATATGTCTGTACGATCTGATCGAGCGAATGCTGTTCCAGTGACACTGATGGAAAATCACTAGGTGTGAACTCTTGGTGTTCAGTCCGGCTGCAATGTTCGATAATAGCAAGCACACGTGTTATAAAAGTATCTAACAACTGAGTGATGGTCACTTCTTCATAGTGACATTTGCTATATTTCATAAACAAATGCAGCTTGCCATGAACAATGGAACAGTTGAGTTCCAATAGGCTTGTTCCATGATTAAGCGGCGAGCTATAATCCTGTGCTGCGTCACTTGTAAACCCTAACCACTGGTTTAATTCGCTCGCATTCTCCTGATCAAACTGGCCCAAGTAATTGAAAAGAGCCTGAGGTTCAGAAGCTGATAACTCGGAACGGACTTCTGTATTCGGATGGCAGTATCTCAAAGCGCCATATGACATGCCGCGGTGAGGAATACAACGCAACTGCTCTTTGACAGATTTAATCGTCGCTCCCAAGGGGGAACTGTCCGTAATCTGAATGCATACCGGAAACATGGAGGTAAACCAACCGATGGTTCTTGTCAGATCTATATCGGATACAAAGTGCTCACGTCCATGGCCTTCTAAGCGAAACGCAATCGTCTTCTGTCCAGACCAAGCGGAGAGCGCCAGGGACCAGGCTGTAAGTAGTAGGTCGTTGATCTCAGTATGATAAGCCTGAGAGCAATGATGCAAAAGCAGTTCCGTATCGTCAGGAGTAAGCATTGTAACTAATTCCGAAGATTCACTGCTCTTTTTACGATCCGGGTAATGGTCTACTGGCAGTACAAATGCTGCGGTTTGATGCTGCACTTTTTTCCAATATTCAATATGACGTAAAGTATCTTTATGTCTAGAATAACTCATCAATACAGAATGCCACTTCTTGTATGGATTTAAAACAGTAGGCAGCGCTATACCCTGATACAATTGATACAATTCCTGAACCAATATTCTCCAAGACACTCCATCAATGACTAGATGATGTATAGTCATAAACAGACGGGTTTTACCGTCAGGGTGACCTTGAATTACTCCTGCATACATCATGGCACCCGTCTCGTAATTCAATTGTCTGTTCCACGTATCACAAATGCTTGAAATTTCGGATTCGGGATAATCGACTTGTTGAAGGGTGTAGCTAGCCAGTTGAATGGAAACATCCTTTCGGTAGCGCTGCGAATACACATGTTCCTTGACTACGATCTCCATCGACAGCTCTGGATGTAATCGAATCAATTGATTAATGGCAGTTTCCAGCTTCACAGGATCACAATCACGGAGTACAAACAGCTGGGATTGGTTGAAATAATGCGGCTCTACAAACTGTTGCTCGAAAAACCAGTACTGGATCGGTGTCAAACCAAATTCGCCTGTCAAGTCAACGATGAGATCTTCCTTTTGATCATTGTCTGTCCAAGTAACCACAGCAGCTAATTTCTGAATGGTTGGATGCTCCGCAACTTGTCTTGGAGTAAGCATGATACCATGATCCCTGGCCATAGATACGACCTGAATGGCAAGAATTGAGTCTCCCCCAACCGCGTAAAAATGGTCGTTAACCCCGATATCTCCTCTTTTTAAAATCTGCCGCCAAATCCAAAGCAAGCGCTTTTCGAAACCGTCCTCGTCTGCTTCCACAACTTCATCAGCTTGAATAAATAAGGTCCCCCTCGGATCAGGGAGAGCTCCACGGTCGACTTTACCGTTTGTATTTACTGGAACTGACTCCAGATAACAAAAATATGAAGGAACCATATAAGCTGGTAATACAGAGTTTAAGTGCTGTGTCAGATCGGCCTCTTTCAGCTCTTCTACGGCAGTATAATAGGCCACCAGTTTATGGTAGGACCCGTCCTTCCAGGCTTGAACGACACATTGACCGATGTCAGGATGTTGGCGGAGCTGATGTTCTATTTCACCCAGCTCGATACGATACCCTCTGATTTTAATTTGTTCATCGATACGGCCGATAAATACCAATTCACCATCCGGCGTCCATTTCACAATGTCCCCGGTTTTATATAGCCGCTCACAGTGTGGCGGATATTCACTGCTAATTACAACCTCTTTGTGAACGAACTGTTCCTGAGTCAGTTCTTCACGATTCAAATATCCTCTGGCAAGCCCTATGCCGCCCACCCATAGTTCGCCGGGAACGCCGACAGGCACAGGACTGCCGAATGGATTCAAAACGAATAAACGTTTGTTATAGACGGGTTTGCCGATCGTAATTTCTTTTCCCGGTCTGCAGACGGAAGTAGAACAAATAATCGTCACTTCGGTCGGCCCGTAAGCGTTCACGAATCGTCTTCCTCTTCCCCAATAGTCCACAATATCAGGCGTACAGGGTTCTCCAGCAGATACAATTGTCCGCAATCTTGGCAGTTCTCTATGTTTCATCGTTCGCAGCACAGATGGCGTTAGCATCGCAACGTGGATATTTTTCTCTTCAAGAATATCTGAAATGTCTGCATAAGGAGGCAGTTCCTCGTCTGACAGAACAACCACTGTTCCGCCTACTGATAGCGTGCCGATCCATTCATAGACTGAAGCGTCGAAACTAATGGAGGCGAATTGCATGACTCTTGAATCTGAGGTGATACCAAACTTTTCAACAAGATAAGGGATCAACGTAACCAGACCCGCGTGTTCAATAAGGGTTCCCTTCGGTTTTCCAGTAGAACCGGATGTGTAGATGACATAAGCGAGATCATTCTGTGTAACCTTGATCTTCAAGTTTTCGTAGGGATAGTAGTCCTGCTGCACCAAGCATTCATCCACACAAATCAGCGAATATGCTCCCCTACCCATTTGAGAAATATATGGATTTAGCCTACTTACTAATTGGCTGTGCGTTATAATCATTTGGGCCTGTGCATCTTCTAAAATAAATCGCAGCCGTTCCCCAGGATATTGGGGATCGATCGGAAGATAAGCAGCGCCCGCTTTCATAACTCCAAACATCGACGGGATCACATCTGCGCTTCTATCCAAGACGATGGCAATCAGCGTGCCGGTCGGCAGAACGCCATGCCCCTGTATCGAATACGACTCTAAAATCATGCGGCTGATTTGATTTGCCCGGTGATTTAACTCATAGTAGGTCAGCTTCTGCTCTCCAAACTCTAAAGCGATTGCATCGGGTGTTCGGCCAGCCTGCTCTTCGATCAATTGAACCACGGTTTTATCCAAAGGATAGGCTTGTTCCGTATCATTCCATTGTTGCATCTGTCTGCGTTCTCTTGTGGTCAGCATGGGGTGAAATAGTACCGTCTTCTCCGGAAGAAGGAGTGCATTTGCCAGCAGTGTTTTGAAATGGCCTGCGAATCTAGCGATTTGCCTTTTTCCAAAACGGCTTCCATCATACTGTATTGCGCACTCCAATACATCCTGGCCATAACGGTAACAGAGCGCGATTTCTGGCTGATCTATACCGTAAAGGGGAGGGGACTTTTCCGCATTTAAACTTGGAGAAGGAAAGTCACCATAAATCTCTGCGATACACACATTGAAGAAATCCTTCCCTGCCCCTGATGGAGGATCAACTTTAGTTTGCTGCGAAAAATCCTCTCTCAATTCGTCGCTACTATGTTGTTTGTTCCATTCCATTTGTATCCTTTGTATCAAAGAGAGAAGATGATCTTCCTTCTGTATATGAATGAGTAGTGGATAATCCAGACGACATTCTTTCCCTTCCTTGTCTGATACCACGGAATATAAAACAGGCAGAGCGTATTGATTGGAGTAATGGGATAGCAGTACGGACCATATGGCTGTTATAAAAGAAGGCATACCCAACTGATGATGCTGTACAAAACCCATAATCGTTTTGACCTGTCTTGTCCCCAAACGAATCTTGTAAAGTGCTTGATCATCGCCTTCGGGCAATCCGGCATTTCCTTTTTGCTGAGAAAATAAAGGCAAGTAACGTCGCGGCCTATCAGAACTACTCTGATTAGATGTATTAGCTGATTCCATCACGTTATTAAACCTCCCCTATCCGGGATGCCATACCGGCAGCTTGATAAAATGCAGCCCTGACTTCCTCAACCTCTATCTCGTAACTGCATCGTATAGAAAAAATAAGGCCGTCCGTGTAGGAAGAAGCAATGCAATTGAACAGTGAATAGATCGGCAGCGGATTGGGTTGCTTTATGATAGTTTCATCATAATAATTGCTGTATTTTGAGTCTGCCTTAGCGCTGTTTCCTAAATAGTTAAACATGAATAAGTCTAGTTGCTCGTACTGCTTCCCAAACTGTGCAAATGTTCTGGCACGTTCCCACTTGTCTTTGTAATCAGGACTTGTAAGAAGATGCATAAAATTAATCGTATGGTGTTTTAATAATTCCAGTCTGCTTCTGACAGACTGCATCATTTCATCCGGATTTTGTTTCAGTTCGATCAGCATAGGTACAAAATCAATAAATTCACCGGCCGTGTTATAATAAGCCGCCTCCTCGTACCTTCTTCCATCATATAAAAATAACAATGGTAGCTTATCCATACCTAAATAAGTTTGCAAGCCCCTTGTATAGACAGAAAGCGCAAACTCCAAAGAAGGATTTTCAGCAGGGATGCTTACGTTAAACAGGTAGGCTTCTGTGCACGTTCGAAGATTTGGTGCCTGGAAGGCATTTTGCTTGCTTTTTTGGAACGCTTCCAGATTAAAGGCTGATATCAATTCTTGTTCCGTAATTCCTTTCGGTCCACTTTGGATTAGATTGACATACTCCACATAGGGCTTCACTTCATCCGTAGGAAGGGGTCGATTTTGAAGCAGACTCCTGTAGTAAGCAACCAACTGTCTTTCAGCTACTTCCGAGGTCACCCGATCGCATATCGCATGATGATAAATAGTTATGACATAATGTTCACGAAGGTTTCGTTTCAGCACAAACATGTGGAACAAAGTATGTTCTTCGGCGAAACGGGTGTTCGTAACATAATCATTTATCATGTCCGTAATGGGACCACATGGGTTGTGATCCGACACATCAATGATGTTGAGTTTTGGTAAACCATCGCTAGAAGGTACGTATTCCCTCCAATAAGTCCATTCATCTCTTTGGACCGGGACACTTCTCAGTAATCCTTGACTTTGTACAAAATGAGCGAAAGCCTGATCCAAAAAATCGTAATTCACGCACTCATCCAGCCTAAATATACCTAAACTTGGAGGTGTATCAAACGAAATTTGCATTTGCTGAATTCCACTTAGCGGATATTCTTGTGCCACTGCTCCTGTTTTAATCCACTGATCTTTTTTCAAATAATCGTTTTCCAGAAGCTTGCGTAAACCTTTCACCTGATCCAGATCCATGCTTTTTAAGCCCAGACGTTGGAAAAATACCTCTTCATCCATGGTCCAGTATAGATCAGCCATTTTAGCTTTTTGATGCAGTGGTACAATGTAGTGTGGCAGTAGCTCTTGAGTTATTTTCCCGTCCATGATCCGCATGATATGGTTAACGTCAGCCACCGTGTCGCAGTAAAGCACCTGAATATCTCTAACTTCGTGAATAAAATCCCTTACTTGGTATTTCACCAGCTCGTAAACACCATCTGTTTCTTGGTGAAGCCAAGATATCAACTCTTGAGTTGTTTTTATGATGTCCTGTTGCTTTTTGGACCCTGCAATATTATTCTGAGTTGAATGAAGATAATCAGCGAGTGCCCGAATCGTTTTATAGTGGTAAATGTCTGTTAAAGTGGCGTGATATCCTGCACGCTCCATTCTCGACATTAATGTAAGCGCATGAATAGAATGCCCACCGAGGTCGAAGAAGCTATCTAAAACACTGAACTGCTGCACACCCAATACATCCTGCCAGATGTCCATCAGCTTCGTTTCCAGTCCTGGCTTAGGAGACACATATTCTGCTCCACCATGCATATTCTCTTCAAGGGCCAACAGTGCCCTGCGGTCCAGCTTACCATTCAGTGTCAATGGCATTTGTTCTAGTTGTATATAAAAAGATGGAATCATGTAATTCGGCAGCTTTATAGAGAGAGCCGTTTTAATTTCATCTGCTATCAGTTTTTTGGTCGCCGTAAAGTATGCTTCCAGTTGCTTTTGACCGGCCTCCTTTTCACGGGCAATAACTGCCGCTTGTTGTATATCATCTACTTTTAATAAATGCGACTCTATTTCCCCAGGCTCAATTCGATAACCCCGTATTTTCACTTGATCGTCGATCCGGCTGATATATTCGATGTTTCCGTCCGCTCGCTCTTGCACCAAATCTCCGGTTCGATACAACCTGCCTCCAGGTACCCATGAAGACTGAATAAACCTCTCTTCTGTCAGCTCTGGACGATTCAAATAACCTTTAACTAATCCATCGCCAGCGATGTACAGTTCACCTGCAACTCCCTGTGGCAGAGGATGCTGCTCTTGATCCAAGATGTAAACCTTCGTGTTGCTGATGGGTTTGCCGATCGGTACGGTATTTGCATTTTCGTCCAAATGATCGATATGATAATAAGTAGAAAATACCGTGCTCTCCGTCGGTCCATAGACATGAATTAAGCGGCCCGGACCTAGACGGGCAAACGCTCTACGCACATGGCTGACTGAAACCTTCTCACCACCGAATAGCAAGGTTTCAATTGTTGCAAAGCAATCGGGATCCACATCCACCAATGCATTAAAAAGTGCTGTCGTGACGAAGCATTTCGTGATCTGTTGTGTCCGTAGGACGCTTGATAGCTCACGTGCATTCATGGTTTGATCTTGTGAGTTCAAAACGAGAGTGCCTCCGTTAAGCAAAGCTCCATAAATACCAAATGTAGAACCATCGAACGAAAAACTGGCCACTTGTAATATCCTATCTTTTGTCGAGAATTGGATGTAATTCGGCTTTTTAACAACACGTGTAATATTGTAGTGCATCGTCAGGGTGCCCTTAGGTACGCCTGTAGAGCCAGACGTATACATAATGCAAGCAAGGGTGTCGGAACCTTGCTTAGATGAGAGATTCCCTGTTTCTTTCCCATAGTTCCGCTTGTCCATCAAATCCAGTACAACACTGGCGAGTTCTGTTTGCTGGTGGATTGGAAGCCGGGTCAGCAGGAGATTTGCACCAGAATCCGTCAGCATATAGCGTATACGTTCCCTCGGGTATTCAGGATCAATCGGCACATACGCTCCCCCAGCTTTTAAAATTCCGAAAATTCCGATGATCATTTCCAATGAACATTCGACCATCATTCCGACAGCCTCGTCTTGATCTAAACCTTTAGCCCGCAAAACATGTGCTAGTTGATTAGCCTGTTTGTTCAGATCAGCATACGTCAAGTGCTTGTCCCCAAATACAACTGCTATGTGATCCGGTGTGCGCTCAACCTGCTCTTCGAACAGTTGATGAATCGTTTTCTCCCGCGGGTAATCCGCTAACATACCGTGTACCATGCTCCACTTCATCTCCTTCTCCTATTAACTTTTTTAAAGATGGGAATCTTTCTTATGAGCCAATGCTAAAAAAGGTATATGTGCCACTTAGAAGTGATTTCTGGATAGGCAGTTGGATGAAGAGAATGAAAACTACAGAGGATAAACTATAATTCCGATATTACATTAGGTTGGGTATTTAACTGGAGAAAAAGAAATGACATCAGAGCTTGTTTTTTGACTGAAAATTTCTTTAAAATAAGTATATAGCTACTTTTTGCTCTACAATAAAATACCACAGATTGGTTACTCGACTGGAGGAAAAGAAATGACATCGGAGTGGCAGAGATTACAGACCAAACTGCCGGAATGGGTAGAACAAAGCCGTCATGAGTATATTCATGGCAAGGTAGCAGCATATATTCCCGAACTGTCCAAAGCCCCGGCCGACGCGCTTGGTGTTGTTGTAATGAACGGTGAGGGTGAAACCGTGGTAGCCGGGGATACGGAAATCCAATTTACGATGCAAAGTATTTCAAAGGTATTTACGCTCATTCTGGCCTTGATGGATAATGGAGAGGACGTTGTCTTCTCTAAGGTGGGGATGGAGCCTACCGGAGACCGTTTTAATTCCATGCTAAAATTAGAACTGGTTGAGCCGGGAATTCCGTTTAACCCACTGATTAACGCGGGGGCAATCGCGATCTCCTCTCTGATTCGCGGGAACAGTCCAGAAGAGAAATTTGCCCGTGTTCTCCAATTTTTCCGCCTCCTCACCCACAATGACACATTGGAATATGATCAGGATGTCTACGATTCAGAATCAGCTACAGGCCATTTAAACCGTTCCCTTGCTTATTTTCTAATGGAAAAAGGTATTTTAAGAGGTCATGTGGATGATGTGCTTGAAGTTTATTTCAGACATTGTGCTGTCAAATTGAACTGTACAGATTTAGCACGTATGGGACTTGTACTAGCCTACAACGGCCGTGATCCGGTGACAGGTATACCGCTGATTCCCCGCCGCTATGTACAGATCGCCAAAACATTTATGACGACATGCGGCATGTATGACGCTTCAGGGGAATTCGCCATTCAAGTCGGACTACCTGCCAAAAGCGGCGTATCAGGCAGTATTATGACGATGGTACCTGGACGCTATGGCATTGGACTGGTTGGACCTTCTCTGAACCGTATGGGAAACAGTACAGCCGGTGTACACTTGCTGGAGACGATGTCTCGTGATTTGGATTGGAGCTTGTTCTAGATATACGAAAAAAGGGTATTCCCAGCCTTTACGGCTTATAGGAATACCCTTTTCTATTTTTGTTGAGTTCCTTCTATGTTACGAGATTTGACCGTTAAACAGTTTAATTTGAATGCGGAACGGATCAGCTACATACTTGGCGCCATCGCGTTCTTGCACTCCATAGCCTGCTGCCTCTAAACGAGCCACAATGGCATTCAATTCATTCTGATCTGGTACGATCAATTCAAAATAATCCAGTCCGGCAGCGTGCTCAGGAGCTGGTGGGGCTCCTTCACCTGCCCATATATTCAAGCCCATATGGTGGTGGTAACCACCTGCGGAAACGAACAAGGCTGAAGAGCCATACCGGCACGTAATGTCAAAGCCAAGCACATCGCAATAAAATTGCTGTGCTTTGAGCAAATTAGACACATGGAAGTGGACGTGCCCGATTACCGTTCCCTGAGGTAGTCCCTGCCAAGGTAAATTCTCGGAAATCGCAACCAAGTCTTCTGCATCCACGGGATCTGTTCCCATCATGTAGAATCCATTTGCATCCTTTTTCCACTGATCATGGGGACGATCTGCATAGATTTCAATTCCGTTATTATCGGGGTCATGGATATATAGGGCTTCACTTACATCATGGTCCCCCTGTCCGATTTCAATCTCATGAGCCAGCAGATTACGTAAAGACAGGCCCAGAGCTACACGGTTCGGTAGAAGAATAGCAAAGTGGTATAATCCGGCTGCGGACTGGCGCGGCAGAATAACTGCATTTTCAATATAGTTAAGGATCAGTAGCGCATGCTTCCCATCGACAGTCAATTCAGCGGTATCCGCCGTTTGACGCAACAGCTGAAAACCAACGACCTCTGTATAAAATTGAATAGAACGTTCCAAGTTGCTTACTTTTAATGAAACCTGCCCGATTTTGGTGTTGTCATGAATATGCGCTGTCATGAGATTTCCCTCTTTCTACATGGATTGGAGAACCAAAGCTATTCAAAAATTATTGTTCGGTTGACTCACGACGGCCGATCAACGAATCCAGAGACAAGCGAGTCGTTGGTGCAAATACCAGATGAAGTGCTACAAGAATAAAAGCAATATCCAGCTCATAGCCAGCTCCTTGACCATTCCCCATCAACCCGCCGGACAATTTTGCTGTAAAAATAGCACCGATCAAAACAATCACAAATAGCCCAGATACATAGCGGGTAAGTAGTCCAAGAATCAATGCAATTCCGCCGACCAACTCAATCACCGCAACGACATAACCTAAAAATCCTGGAACGCCAATGCTGGAAAACCAGCCTGCTACATTACCCAACCCCATTTGGAATTTAGCAATTCCATGTGCCAAAAACAAAATTCCCAGCGCCACCCGCATAATTGTAGAAATGTTTCTGCTTGCTGAACTCATATTTATCTCTCCATTCTGTTTGTTTATTACACTCATACAAGTGCATATGAATAATTAATTTATATTACTAATAATTTGGTTAAAAAAATAATACTGTCTGAATCTATGCCGCAACACATGAATGTGAATCAAACTCGAATTATTAGTAATAGAAATAATTATTTTGTAATGTGAATTTATCATAAGAAACTGTGGTCTGTCAACAAAATATTTGGTATGATAAATATTACATTAGTATACATTATATTTTCTTAAAGGAGGAACGCTCTATGAGTATAGGATGCAACATACGCACTGCTCGTAAACGTAAAAATTTATCCATTCAGCAAATATGCGAACGAACCGGACTATCGCAAGGGTTTATGAGTCAAGTAGAAAATAATAAAACCTCCCCTTCCATCGCTACATTGGACAGCATCGCTAATGCGCTAAACGTACCTCTCGCTTTTCTGCTTCTTAAAGATGAGGAACGGATGCAAGTGATTCGCAAGGACGAGCGCCGTAAAACCTTATATGGTAAAAACAAGCTCCAGGTCGATCATTTGGGGGGGCAGGGTAACGTCAAAATGATGCTCGTTGAAATGCCGCCCGGCTCATCTACAGAAGAAGAGCATGCTCATGCAGGGGATGAGATTCATTTTATCTTGGAGGGCACGGTATACGTGGAGCAAGGCGAGGATACAGCTACCCTGGAAGCAGGAGATTCCTTTAGCTGGAGAGCAGCCATCCCCCACTATGTCAAAAATGTGGGAGAAAACAACGCCCGAATTCTGATCTCCGTGTTTCTCGAAGCAGATAATGATGCTTAATAGATATTTACGCAAGCACGAAGCAACAAAAGTACAAATCCTATCGAAAAAAGCGCGTACCGGAAGTATCTTTACTTCAACGATCCGCGCTTCTTATATTTTCATTTGCTATTGCTGCTTTTAACTTATTCCATCACCTGCTGGGCATCTGTACGCGATTCCCACGGCAGCTTGAAGGTTTTCATAATTTGTTTGGTATTAGCCGGGAGTCCAGTTATCGGATCACCAGTAGTACCCAGCAGTTCTTCTTTTTTATCCGTAGTAATACGCCCATAGAAAGTGGTACTGCTGTCTCCCCATCCTGTAGTGAACTTCTCCAACGTATAACCTAAATCAAGCGAAACATCTCTCAGAGGTATATATACTTCTTCACTTACAACCTCAAAGGTAAGTTGCTGCTGGTTCTTACGTGACCGCTCCTTAAGAACCAAGGGTTCTGCCCACTTTTGTAGCGTAATCTGCTTCTTTTTGACATCCCAGTGGTAGGTTGCACCTACAGCTTCGGCTAAAGATTTAAGCGGAACCATGAGCTTCCCGTCGAATCAATAGAGGTTTAGCCTTGCTGTCAATAGGTTGTCCGTTTATAACAATATCTATGAACTGCGTTGATTGAGACGCTATGGCACCCTGTTTAGTAGCTTCGGCAGCCGCCTGATGCATTGTGGTCAAGAGTAAGGATAGCATTAACAAGGCGACAAACAATCGCTGAAATCCTGCTCGTTTTAGCTTCATCATCAGTCTCCGTTCACTGAATGAACTTGTTCATTCCTGACCTATCTCTTTTTGGCTGCGTCAATGTCTCCAGGATTCAAACCTTCCCATATGTTCGGGATACTAACGGTCTCTGGATGCTCAAATACGAGAAACGCAGTCGGCAAATACCGCTCTCCGTATTCAGAAGAAGGCTTGTTTACAATGGCATTATCCTTGACTAGCACCGTTGAAGAACCTCCATCCAGATTAGCACCGATAACTGCTCCATGTTTAAGCAAAATATTTTGCATATCATACAAGTTGGCACCAATGCTGTACCCAGGCTGACGACCGTCGATGGTCACGAATATAATGGCACCGTCAGCTCTTTGCCCCATTGCGGTACGGGGGGCAATTCCCCACCCCTCGCTTGCATTGCGAATCAGACCTTTCCCATTCACGATTAGACGTGGTTGAAAAGTAACCGCTTCTTGCACATTCATTTTGGACAACTCGGACAACGAATAGTGACCGGCTATCATTTTCCCCTGTTTATCAATACCTACGATTTGAACAGAGGCATTTCTCCCCATATCATTGTAGTATATCTTACCCTGGGAAATGACAACGCCAATCGGTTTAAAACCATTCCCATTCCAGTTGGGGTCAGCAAAGCCACCGCCATTTACGCCAGCAACAGCCCCCAAACGCTCGACCATGCTAGATACATGTTCTCCCCGGCCGACTTTAGCAGGAATCCCGAGCCTAATTTTAGTGGGGTCATGCACCGTCATAACATAGCCATGATAGTTACGACCCGACACTTCTTCCACTTCAACCAACGGCGTTTGCTGTACTTTGGTAGGTATCAGATCAGGCAAGTTGATTGTATGTCTATCCTTCTCCTCACCCATCTCTTCGAACCGGGCTGAATATTCAGCCACTCGTTTCTTCGCTTCTGCTTCGCCGATAAAATATTTCGCCCAGTGACGATGCTGAGTCGTAATCAGCGTGTCCGCAGCCAAATAGCGCATGTCCTTGCCAGAAGGGGTTAAAAACAACCATGCACCACCCCCAATTCCCGCTAACAGGAATACAATAAAAAGTCGCAGCATAAAGCGACCAAATTTTCCTTTTCGTTTCTTTTTCTTATTTTTCTGCCTGCGAGCTGCTGCACGCTGTGGCAAGACTTCCGGTTTCATTCATCATCTCTCCTGTTTGGTGACTTCTATCGTATTTCAAAGCTATTGCCCATCAAATGATCCGTAACGATAGGCTGCGACATCTAACGACAATATCATAAACTAATTTTGTAGAATGATAGTGTCAATTTTTTAACAGATTCATCCACTCTGAAAAAGAATACATTAAAAAGCCCTTCACATAAATGTGAAGGACTGTAAATATAGGGGTGATATCCTATTTACGGAGCAGCCTCCGGTTCGAGCAGCATGAACAGCTCTTTCATCTGCTGTCGCTTGAGTTTGGGACTAAGCACGTACAAAGTATCGCCCGGTTCAATCACCGTCGTGCCTCTCGGGGCAATAATTTGCTCGTTCCGAATGATGGCTGTGAATAAAATATCTTCAGGCAACTGTATATCCTGAATCGCTTTGCCCGCTATCGACATCCCATTTTGTACCTGAATGTGGTTGATTTCCGAAGTAGTTTTTCCCAGTGAAACTAATTCCAGCAGTGATGGAGACGACGTCTCGTTAGGGTCCATCAAGCCAAGCTTCACCGCTAGCCACGAAATAGTGGTACCTTGAATAATCGCAGAAGTGAGCACGATGAAAAATACAACATTAAAAAACAAAGGTCCTACATCCATCTCATCCAGTAAAGGATAGGTTGCGAGTACAATAGGTACCGCCCCACGCAGTCCTGCCCAGGATAACAGTGTTTTCTCGCGCACAGAGTACCTGGAAAAAAGCAAGCTTAGGAACACGCCTATTGGACGAGCCACGAGCATGAGGATGAAGGAGAGCGCCAAGCTTTGCCACGCAATGCCCAGCAATTGATCGGGAAAGACCAATAACCCGAGCAGGACAAACATCATAATCTGCACCATCCAGGCGAAGCCATTGTTAAAATGAATAATAGATCGCTTGTAGGTCAAGTCGGAATTTCCCAATACAATCGCCATGACATACACCGCCAGCAATCCGCTTGCCTCTAGTAACGACGCCGCCGCATACGTCAAGACCGCAAATGCCAATGCCATCACAGGATACAAACCGGATGAATCAAAATTCATTTTATTAATGGCATATACACCTAAGCGTCCGAGTACAAAACCAACGGCTAAACCAAAGCCCATTTCCCATAAAAATAACAAGATATGTATCCAAATGGATTGCTCAGGGTGATGTATCAGCTCAATCAATGTTACTGTGAGAAATACAGCCATCGGGTCATTACTACCGGATTCCGCTTCAAGCGTCGAGGTAATTCGCTTTTTGATGTTTTTACCTCCTAGAACGGAAAACACGGCTGCCGCATCCGTCGAACCAACAATAGCGCCAAACAGCATGGATTCCATCCAGCTTACGCCTAAAATAAACTTGGCGCAGACGCCAATGACTACAGTCGTAATGATGACCCCTAACGTTGATAATGACAACGCAGGTCGAATAACTGGCTTAACATCTGCAAACTTTGTCTGCATCCCGCCTTCAAACAAGATTACAATGAGCGCGAGAATGCCAACTAGTTGTGTGATAAAGGCATTATCAAAATAAATAAACTGACTGAGCACCATGCCTACGGCAATAAACAAAACAAGCGCAGGCATACCGAAACGGCTGGAAAATTTGGTAGTCAGCACACCGACCAGCAGCAAGCCGGACAGCAAAAGCACAATAAAATTAATAACGGTTGTCTGTTCCATACGGCTTCTCCTATCTTGAAAATAGATGTTCAATTTTTCGCCTTTTATCTATATACCCTCAAATCACACAGAATACTAATTCTAAACAAAAAATTATATAATAAAATAAAAAATCCAGCTCATGGTTTGTGCTAAATCGCACTCCATGAGCTGGTTTGTATATTTTTTATAAGGCTTAAGCAGAGACAATCGTCGTGCTTTAGGCTTTAGGATGAATCATATGCGCAGGTACAACATATTGATCGAACTGTTCTTCAGTCAACAGTCCGCTGCGGAGTGCCGCTTCTTTTAGGGACAGCCCTTCTGCATGTGCAAGTTTGGCGATTTTAGCGGCATTTTCATATCCGATATGTGGATTCAATGCCGTCACCAGCATCAGTGAATTATTCAAATTGTGCTCAATCTTCGTGAGATCAGGCTCAATGCCAACGGCACAGTTGTCATTAAAAGCAATGATGGAATCGGCCAGCAGATGAACAGACTGCAAAAAATTGTATATGATTACTGGCTTAAACACGTTCAGTTCAAAATTACCCTGACTTGCTGCAAAGCCGATAGCTGCATCATTACCCATGACTTGCGTAACGACCATCGTCAGTGCTTCACTCTGGGTCGGATTTACCTTGCCGGGCATGATGGAGCTACCTGGCTCGTTAGCAGGAATCGTGATTTCGCCCAAGCCGCTACGCGGACCACTTGCCAGCCAACGAACATCATTGGCGATTTTCATCAAATCGGCAGCGAGCGCTTTGACTGCTCCATGTACGGCCACCACTTCATCGTGGCTGGTCAGTGCATGAAATTTATTGGGTGCAGAAGTGAACGTTTTGCCAGTGAAACTGGAAATTTCCGCTGAGGTTCGGGAGCCAAACTCTGGATGAGCATTAATTCCAGTCCCCACCGCTGTACCGCCAATCGCTAGCTCCTTCATGTATTGCACCGTGTCGATGATCATTCGCTTGCTCTTGTCCAACATTGCATACCAACCACTTATTTCCTGACCCAGCGTAAGCGGTGTCGCATCTTGTAAATGGGTTCGTCCAATTTTTATAATATCCTTGAATTGCTCTGACTTCTGTTGAAAAGTCTCTTTGAGCTTATCGATGGCAGGCAACAAACGGTCCTCCACTGCAATGACACCCGCTACATGAAGCGCCGTGGGAAACGTATCATTCGAGCTTTGCGACATGTTAACATCGTCATTGGGATGCAGCTTCATATCCTTTCCCTGCTCTTGTAACCATTGGCTCCCCAGATGAGCAATCACTTCATTCACATTCATATTGGACTGCGTTCCGCTCCCTGTCTGCCATACAACCAACGGGAAATGGTCATCAACCCGCCCTGCGAGAATCTCGTCCGCTGCATAAATAATCGCGTCCTGCTTCTCCTGTGATAGCTTACCCAGCTTATAGTTACTGATCGCCGCGCTCTTTTTAAGCACCGCGAACGCCTGTATGACCTCTAATGGCATTTTCTCCGAGCCAATCGGGAAATTTTCCTTGCTGCGCTGTGTTTGCGCTCCCCACAGACGGTCTGCCGGTACTTTGATTTCGCCCAACGTATCCTTTTCAATGCGGTAGTTCAACTCATTTCCTCCTCTTGGCCTATGTAATTCAGACAAAATATGGTGATCTCTCTTGCCTATTATACATTAAATTTCAAATGTTATCATTTATTTTGCAAGCGCTTTTTTACGATGAGGCCAGAGGAGGAAGAAGGAAAATTCGTCTACAAGCCTGACCACTAGGATCAACTAATGGTGATATTGCTTTTGGCATGTACTTCTTTTCTGCCCAGTAGCTTGTTCAGCGCATCGATGTAAGCTTTGGCGCTAGCTTCCAAAATATCAGTACTTGTGCCTCTTCCCAGAGCTGTGTACTCTCCTTGCCTCAAAATGGCGTGCACTTCCCCCAATGCGTCTTTGCCATAAGTTACAGATTGGATCGAATAATCCTCCAACTCCACCTCTTCACCACTGGCCTTGTCTATAGCATGGAAAATCGCATCTACAGAACCGTTACCCATTGCCACTTCATCAATTGCTGTCCCATCTTGTTTACCCAACCGAATGGATGCGACTGGAACCGACTGATTACCATAAGACACCTGAATGGAATCCAGTGTGTACATTTGAGGCGAGGCATTGCGGCTTTCGTCCATCAGGACGAGCAAGTCTTCATCCAACACCTGTTTTTTCTTATCCGTCAATGCTTTGAATTTGCGGAACGTCTCTTGCAGCTGTTCCTCCGTCAAAGCATCAAACCCCATGTCCGCCAGTTTTTCTTTAAATGCATGTCGACCCGAGTGCTTGCCCAACACAAGTTTACTCGTCTTCAGACCAATACGCTCAGGGGACACGATCTCATATGTTGTACGCTCTTTAAGCATTCCGTCTTGGTGTATACCAGACTCGTGAGCAAACGCATTGGCTCCAACAATGGCCTTGTTTCCTGGCACCGACATCCCCGTTCGTTTGCTCACTAGGCGACTGGTAGCATACAGTTCCTCCAAAACCAGACTCGTTTGTGCACCATAAAGCTCGGTTCTGGTGTCAAGGGCCAGTGCAACTTCTTCGATAGGTGTATTTCCGGCTCGCTCACCGATGCCATTGATGGTACCTTCAAATTGGTCTACACCATTACGGATGGCCGCCAGCGTGTTAGCTGTTGCCATACCAAGATCATCATGACAATGTGTGCTAAGTTGTATTTTTTCGATACCGGGCACTTGTTGTTTTACAATTCTAAACATTTCACCGAACTGATCCGGCGAGGCATATCCCACCGTATCCGGTAAATTGACGACTGTCGCACCAGCACGAATCGCCATATCTACGACCTCACAAATAAAGTCCAGTTCGGTACGACTGGCGTCCTCTGCTGAAAATTCTACCTTGCTGAAATACTTGCGTCCATAACGAATGGCAGCAGCAGCGGTCTCTAATACTTTCGTTTTATCCATTCGAAGCTTATGGTGGCGGTGAATAGGTGAGGTAGCCAGAAACAAATGAAGACAGGCATCCTCTGCTCCTCGTAGCGCCTCTCTGACCGCATCAATATCCTGTTCTTTCGAGCGCGCAAAACCAACCAGTGTCGCTTGGGTAACCTGTTTGGCAATCTCCTGCATGCTGGTGATCTCACCAGGCGAGGTTGCTGGAAAGCCGGTCTCAATCCGATCTACGCCTAATTTTTGCAGCTGAAGGGCAATTTCCACCTTTTCCGTGCTAGTTAAGCTAACTCCTGGTGATTGTTCTCCATCTCTTAACGTTGTGTCCAACACCCATATTTTGCGCATACAGATACCACCTTTGGTTTGATTTTAGGAGATGCTCAAGTAGAAGGTTTAAATATTTTATTCATCCGATCATCTGATGTTTAAGAGTAAAAAAAATTATGAACTTCCCATATGCTTTTGCAGCTCCAGCTTGGTGCCGTCCAAATGTTGAATACTATACAGCTCGGCAGCCTTGCCATCCTGATCCCGGATTGCTTCATATATTTTTTCATGCTGCACAGTAAAATGATTTTGCATCGCCGGATCGGTAATGAGATTGTTCAACGCCTTGCGAATGGCCTCTACAAAGCTGCCATATACATCTGTAAGCACCTTATTGCGTGTAGCTCCGGCAACAGCCAAGTGAAAAGTGATATCCGCATCCAAATACCCGTTCATATCTCCAGCGGCCAGGGTTGCAGCACGACGATCCAGCGCCTCACGCATCAAGCGTAGATCCTCGTCTTTACGACGTAACGCAGCCAATCTGGCAATCTCTAGTTCCAACACACTCCGCACTTCATAAACCTCAATAATTTCAGCACGGCTTAGACGGTAATCCAATGGCTCTTGAGAAGTTGTCGGTTGGCAAACAAAAGTTCCGTGTCCTTGCTTTTTCTCTAATAGACCGGCATGCACCAGAACGCTAACCGCTTCACGTACTGTAGATCGCCCGACTCCGAATAGCTTCATGAGCTCAGGTTCGGTTGGAATCTTAGTGCCCACATCCCATTCACCAGTAGCAATTTTTCGTTGCAGCTGTTCAGCTACTTCATCGGCGATTTGCTTGCGTTTGACGGCTTGAAAAGGAAAATTCATCTGATCATCTCCTGTTTCGTATCATACTATGACTGCTTGGCATTCTGCAACCTTTTTCGTCCTCCTTCCCCATTGGCCCTTACCTGTGCTTTACAACCCCAAATAAAGCCTGCACCGTTGGACACGATACAGGCCTATAAGGATAAATTTAAATGCTAGGATTTCGATTTATTAGGTGTAATACAATACAAACGGCTGGTTGCTTCAAAAATATGGCCTGGAGCCAGTGCTATCAATCCGATCTCCTCCGCTGGTAGGTCTGGACGATTCGGTGCATTGATCATGTTCATTTGCGGCTCAGGACAGATGAATTCCTTGTTCGCTTTGTTATTCCAGATCATCCAATGCTTATAAGCTGTACCTACATCGTATACGAGGGTAGCACCTGTCTTACTGTGTGTCAGTTCCATGTAGTTGCGTCCATTTTGCGGAGCTGCCGTGTAATGATTATCCATAGAGGCAAAATAAGGACTAACTCCCGTCGTCTTCAGCAGTTCCTCTTCCGGAGATAAAGGCTGGAACTGACCTGTGGCCAACAACCGTTCCGTCAGCTCACGACGCTCACCGATTGTGACCTTAATCTTGTAGTCCTCAGGCGAGCTATCGGGTACGAACGGAACGCGAATCGCTGTGTGAAAGGCAAATAAATTGGGGATCGGTTGATCGCCCTCGTTATGGATCACATAACGCTGATGCAGGCCAAATTCGTCCAGACTGTACGTTAATTTCATGGTAAAGGTGAAGGGTAAATAGCGGAACATGGGATGTCCTTCCCTTACATGCTGATTCATTACCACATAGCTGCCCTGCTCCCCGGAACCGTAGTCCTCGACCTCCCACCGAACAGTGTGTAAAAAGCCGTGCAGATGGTTGTGGGTCGCCTCTTCATTTATCGGCAGCTCATATGTAACACCATTCCACAGGAATTTTCCATCCTCATACCGATTCGGAGGGAACAGGAAAGGAATTCCGTAAACGGATGGGCTTTGCTTAAAAGCCTCTATGCTCTCAGCATCTGGCTCACGCAGAAAAGAATATCCCGTTTCATTGTCACGAAAAGAAATCAGATTTGCGCCGTTTCCCGGCAGGGCAACCGCTTCATATCGTCCAAATTTAAGACGAATCGCCGGTATTCCATAATAAAGATCACCAATTGCAGCATGTTGTTGTGTCATCAAAAAATCCTCCTTGATGAAATGACGATGTTTAATGAAAGCGTTTAGCTTTTGGCTTGACTATACCATGCTGAGCAAAAAAATTCCACGTCCACAAAAAAACGATGCCCCGCAAGGCATCGTCCTTCACACATGACTACACATAACGTCCTTGTTTGGGTACAGCCATGTGCTCAAAATCTCCTGCCAGTCGCTCCAGCTGATATGTCAGCTCAGTACCATGCATGTAATGACCATGTCCTGTAACTGCAATCTCAGGCTTTAACTTGGCCAGCATTTCCACCGAGCGCTGCGCAGCTTGCCAATCTGTTGTAAAATACGCAGGAGGCCCGTGTATTTCTTTTTCCTGTAAAATAACGGCCAGTACCGATTCCTGTTTCACCGTAATAAAAGCGTCACCGGCCACCATTAACCTTCTTCGCTCATGAAAAAGCGATACATGACCAGGAGTATGT
Organism: Paenibacillus sp. CMM36; assembly: GCF_053570945.1. Lineage (NCBI taxonomy): Bacteria > Bacillati > Bacillota > Bacilli > Caryophanales > Paenibacillaceae > Paenibacillus > Paenibacillus sp. CMM36. The sequence goes on along the minus strand of NZ_JBSEDY010000006.1, from coordinate 96,258 downwards.
CCTGGCGTATGCAGCCACTTCCAACCAGGGGCACCAGGGACACTGCCATCTTGGGGCAGGGAGGTGATGCGATCATCGAGATCTATAGCATCATTGGGGTATAAGAAGGAAATGCCCGACATTAAACCTCCCCCTACACTAGGGTCAGGTTTTTGATAATCCTTCATTCCCGTCAAATAAGGTAATTCCAAAGGATGTGCATAAACAGGTGTACCCCAATGCTGTACCAACTCAATAACCGAACCCACATGGTCAAAATGACCATGTGTAAGCACAATAGCGATCGGAGGGCCAGTGAACCGTTCCTCTGCCAGGCGTATAATCGAGTCTGTAAATCCTGTCATCCCCGTATCCACCAGCACCCAGGAACGGCTTCCTGGCTCCCCAATAAAACACATATTTACAAACAGCGTCCGTAAGCTCAGGAGATCGGGAGCAGCCTCTTCATTTGCCGTCATTCCTTCGGTGAACAGATGATTTGCCAAAGCTTCACCCTCCTATTCACATGGAATTTACTGTTAATATCGACCTTTAGGCTTCCCCCATGTCAGCAGATTATGCGGACACTGCTAAATATAATCCGCTTGTCACGAAAATAGACCATGTTTACATTACTCGGGTAATTTGCTCCATGCCGTATCTAGCAAATAGTCGAATAAATCATCGTTCTCTTCAATCCAGCTATCCATTTGCAGCATCTCTTCCTCCACCCGTGGCTCTCCCGCAAAATGAAGACTGTAATCCCATTCCTTTCCCCTTTTACTGTGGAATGTGATTTCATATACAGAACTCTGCCCGTCTACTCCAAATACCACTTGACCCAAATAAGCACCATTCTCATCTCTTGTCATTTGTGCCTGTTGAATATGTACTTCTTTCACTTCCTGAGGTGAATTTTGCTCTGTCATTCATCTATCCGCCCTTTCATTTTCACTAAATAGTACCAAAACTAATTTGTGAACCTTTTCGTTACATTGTACAATATATAAGCTATGTGTGGAATTTGCAAAAAAACTGTGCAAGTTACCCAAGCCTTATTTAAGGCTTTTCGTGAAATGGAGGAAAGTTACATGTCAGATTTTCAACAAAAATTGCAAAAATATGCCGAGTTAGCCGTTCGGGTCGGCGCCAATGTCCATCCTGGGCAGACACTCATCGTTCATGCACCAATTTTGTCCGCCGAACTCGTGAGACTTATCGTCAAATCAGCGTATACTGCCGGAGCCAAGCTGGTTACAGTAAAATGGAGTGATGAGACCATTACTCGATTACAGTATGAACTAGCTCCTGATGAAACTTTTAATATTGCTCCCAAATGGTATGCAGCCGAAATGACTGAAGAGGTCGAAAATGGCGCAGCTGTACTGCATGTCATTGCAGAAAATCCGGATTTGCTTCAGGGGATTCCGTCCAGCCGAATTACTGCTGCTCAGCGCGTGCGGTCACATGAATTACGTCAATACCGCGAATATCAAATGGCCGACAAATTCAGTTGGTCTCTGATTGCTTATCCTTCTGCAGAATGGGCTGCCAAAGTATTCCCTGATCTGCCAGCTTCCGAGCAAATGGATAAACTGTGGGATGCCATTTTCAGCACCGTGCGTGTGGATCTGGATAACCCCGTGGAGGCATGGAAAGAGCATTTGAAAACCCTTTCCAGTAAATCTGATATTTTAAATGCCAAACGCTATAAAAAGCTGCATTATCTGGCTCCAGGCACAGATCTCACCATCGAATTGGCAAAAGATCATCTGTGGGTAGCGGCTGAAAGCGTCAACCAACAGGGACATACTTTTGTAGCCAATATGCCTACTGAGGAAGTGTTTACAGCTCCGCTTAAAACGGGAGTGAACGGTAAGGTCAGCAGCACCAAGCCACTTAGCTACAGCGGAAATATCATCGACAACTTTTCACTGACTTTTGAAAATGGACGTATTGTCGATGTTCAGGCAGAAACCGGTTTGGAAACTCTTCAGCATCTCGTAGAAATGGATGAAGGCTCACACTACCTGGGTGAGGTTGCTCTTGTGCCTCACAAGTCACCTATCTCTGATAAAAATATTTTATTCTATAATACGTTGTTTGATGAAAATGCCTCTAACCACTTGGCCATCGGTAATGCTTATGCATTTAACCTTAAAGGCGGCAAGGATATGACTCAAGAGCAGTTGGCTGCCAACGGCCTGAATTCCAGTCTGACTCACGTCGACTTTATGATTGGTTCAAGTGAAATGGACATCAACGGCGTTACTGAGGACGGTACTGAGGAACCTATCTTCCGTAAAGGAAATTGGGCGATCTAACACGGCAAAAAGGCTCTCACCGCTTCATGCGTGAGAGCCTTCTTGCTTCAACCTTAGGCTAAGTTGATCTATTTTACAACGTGTTAATCCAAGAATTCGCTGCAATTCCAAAAACAATTTGTATCACGCTGATGATGAAAAAGACAATAAAGCAATTTACAACTCTTCGATTGGTGGTTTGATGCATGGATAAAGATGATTTCACGTAAAACATGCTGCCCAATATTCCTATACACACACCGAAAATCCCCGAAAATAGCAATCCTATAACCAAGCTGACCACGACAAAAGCCCAACTCCAGCCCGGAACTTTACTCACAGGAACATAAGGTTGATTGGACCCAAGATATACACCGTCCACAGCTAAATCCGCTTTGTTGCCAATGACAACAACATTTACAGCTTTTTCTTTCAATTTAATAGGAAAATCAATCAAGTTCAAAAATGCATTCTGGCTTTTAACCTTCTGCTCGCTTCCATTCACAATAATTCTCCCGCCAGTTAAGCTACGCTTGTACTCAATAGTATATTGAATACCTTGATCTTCTACGTTCCATTTTGCCATCGCTAAACTCCTCTCAAATTTTAGGGGAGCCCTAAATATACTCCCGGCATTTCCTGATTATGTACCATAAAAATCATAACATAAGTCGCAAGTTAAATAATGGAAAAAAGGCCGCTGATCAGCGGCCTTTGAATCTACTTTATTTCGTATGGAGTTAGTTTCTATGTCCAATTTTGGCCTTATAGGCAAGTGAATACTGGTCAGCCGCTAAAATTGCATCAAGCACATCATCCGCTGTGACAGCAAATGGTAGATTGTGAGCAGTTTCGCCTTCTTTGGTAGCAGCCTGAGCTACCCGGTACAAATCCTCCCGGGAAGTTTCCTGTAGCCTAATGTCTTCCAGCGTGACAGGCAGATCGAGTTTTAGATAAAAGTCAATATACCGCTCCACCTCGGACAAAGGTCTTTTTTCCAAGGCAAGCTGGACTAAGGTGCCAAAAGCTACCTTCTGACCATGTGTCAGGTGATGAATATCTCCTTCCAGAACGGTAAAACCATTGTGAATTGCATGTGCGCCTGCCAAACCGCCGCTTTCAAAGCCCAATCCACTTAGCAACGTATTCGCCTCCACTACCGCTTCAAGCGCAGGTGTGACGACTTTGCGTTTCACGGATTCGTAAGCCTGCAGTCCGTAATCGAAAAGAACTTCCTCACACTTGGACGCAATGGCTTCTGCCGCCAAGGTTGGCAAACCACCAGCCATTGTCGTTGCGCGAGCTTCAATGACCGCACGGGCTTCAACCCACGTCGCCATGGCATCTGCAATGCCTGAGGAGAGGAACAAAGGCGGTGCTTGAGATATGACTTTTGTGTCCACCAGGATCAGGCTCGGATTTTTACTGAAAAAGGAATACGTATCAAATGCACCTTCGTCGGTGTACAAAACAGATAGTGCACTAGTAGGGGCATCTGTAGAAGCAGTCGTTGGAATAATCACAACTGAGGAACCGAGAAGTTCATTTACAGCTTTAGCGGTATCCAGCGTTTTACCACCACCTACACCAATGACAATATCAACCTGGGCGCTTCGTCCCTGATCCGCAATGCGGTTGACTTCATTTTTGGAGGCTTCCCCTAGAAATTCAATTTTAACTGCTGTAATATCAGCCAGTTCCAGACTTTTTACCACGCGGTCGGCTGCAATCTCCCAAACCAGCTTGTCCGCAATAACCAAGGCAGTATGGCCTAATGGCTTAACATACTCACCTGTTTTATCAATCACATTTTTCCCTTGCACATATTTACCTGGACTAATAAATACTTTTTCGCTCATTATTTAACTCTCCCTTCCAAGTTTGTACAATTTCTATTATACGGCTGAAAAGGCACACATCTCAATTTCAAAACCAAGATCTTCAATCATTTGATGATCAAATGTGACCTCTTGGCCTTCTGTCGTTAAATAATCTCCAACAAAAATTGAATTCGCTGCATACAGGCATAACGGTTGTAATGAGCGTAAATTCAACTCTCGTCCACCTGCAACGCGTATTTCTTTGGATGGACAGATGAATCGGAACAGTGCCAGCACTTTCAAAGCTTGGATAGGTGATATTCGCTTTGCTCCCTCCAATGGGGTTCCGGGGACTGGATTCAAGAAGTTAACCGGAATAGAGTCAGCATCCAACTCCCGTAAGGCATAAGCCATTTGAACGATTTCCTCATTCGTTTCCCCCATCCCGATAATAACGCCAGAGCATGGAGACATTCCGTGAGATTGTGCCATTTTCACAGTTTCGACGCGTTGATCGTATGTATGTGTGGTTGTAATCGAGGGATAGTTGGCCTTACTTGTATTTAAATTATGATTGTATCGATGTACCCCAGCCTCTGCCAACCGCCGTGCCTGATCTCCCTTGAGAATCCCTAAGCAAGCGCAAATTTTGAGTGGCATTGTGTGAGTAATTTCTTGTACAGCCTCAATCACCTGATCCAGCTCCCGATCTGTTGGGCCCTTGCCCGAAGCTACGATGCAATACGTCCCTGCTCTCCGTGCTACTGCTTCCCTAGCTCCAGCCAACAGTGATTCCTTGTCCAACATACTGTACTTGTTCACAGGCGCCGTGGATACGATAGATTGTGAGCAATAACCGCAATCCTCCGGGCACAAGCCACTTTTGGCGTTCATGATCATGTTGAGCTTTACTTTTTTTTCGTAAAAATGGTGTCGTACTCGAAATGCAGCTTGCATAATCGGTAATAACTCCTCATCGTCGGCTTCCAGTACCGCTATACCTTCTTCCAGCGTAACATGGCTACCATGTATCGCTTTTTCAGCCAACGAGCCCCATTCTATAACCTTGTTTTGTAAATTCATACTTCTTGCCTCCCAAAATTTAATGATCATGTAAATGGATAAAATTTTCAGCGTAGAGGAAATTCTTTTCTTATTGTCAACCTAAAAATTATAATGAGGTTGACAATAACACGAACATCATATCAATTCATGTCCTTTCTGTAAAGAAGACAAATTAAAAAGCGACCCCACATCTTTCAAGGTCGCTCTCCAAATTTATTCCGTTATGAGACTCCTGCTTCTTCCACGACGAAAGGCTGTTTTATCAGCCGAATACGTGAAATCCGCTTGTTTTCAACCTCTTCTACCGTGAACATACATCCCTCAAACACTACAGACTGGCCAGGCTGTGGGGGAATAACCTCGACATGTGAGTATAGCCAACCCCCTACCGTATCATAATCCTCATGATCAAGATCCAGTCCAAAGCGGTCGTTCACTTCATCAATTAATAACATGCCGTCAATGGAAAATTCCTCGTCATTAATCTGCTCACAACTCGGACGTTCCTGATCGAACTCATCCTGAATTTCACCAACGATTTCTTCCATAATATCTTCCAGCGTTACCATACCCGATGTACCGCCATATTCATCAATCAAAATTGCGATTTGCGTCTTGCTACGCTGCATGCGTTTGAGCAGATCACTAATTTGTGTAGATTCAGGGACAGCAAGAATCGGTCGAATCATCGTACGGGTATCCAGTGTGTTCGCCCGCAGAAGGTCCTTAATATGGATAAAGCCGATAATATGGTCCTTATCTTCGGCGCAGATTGGATAACGGGTTCTCATGCTTTCCGTCGCAATCGCGAGATTTTCTTCTGTGGACTCATTACTGTATAAGCAGATCATCTCAGTTCGCGGAATCATGATTTCCCTGGCGGTCGTGTCGGTAAAATCAAATATATTATCAACAAGCGCCAATTCCGTATTATCAATTAGTCCGCTCTTATTGCTTTCTTTCATCAGAATACGTATTTCATCCCCCGTATGCGCGGAATCATCATTTTCGGATACCGGCTCCAGACGGAATAAACGCAGCAGGCTGTTCGCCATTCCATTTAACGCCCATATGAATGGATACATCAACTTGTAAAACCAAGTCATCAGCATGGCTGAATACAGCGTAATGGTCTCAGATTTACGAATAGCTATCGTTTTGGGCGCCAATTCACCCAACACAATATGCAGAATCGTAATGACAATAAATGCAATAACCACGGCAGTACCGTGCACATATACCGCTCCTAATCCAGCGGCTGTAAATACAGGTTTGATCAAATGTGCGATGGCCGGCTCTCCGATCCATCCTAGTCCCAACGATGCTAGTGTAATACCCAACTGGCAGGCAGACAAATAAGCGTCCAAGTTGTGTAACATATTGGCGGCGTATACGGCCTTTTTATTGCCCGCCTCCACCAAAGTCTCAATACGGCTGCCTCTGACCTTCACCATGGCAAATTCCGCAGATACAAAAAAACCATTCAATAGTACTAATGCAAAAACAATAAATAAGTTAAACATACTCGGTAAAGGGTCACTCAATATGCTCCCCATCAGCCGTCATTACGGCAGACAGGCGCACCTCCTTCGGATAGTTTCATCATAGACAGAACGATAACACATCATAAGCAGCGTCAACTTCCCAACACATTCACTCCTTCCGGCTTCCAAAGCCATATTCCGCATAAATGATTAGATTATTCATCAGCTTATATTTAATTATATAACTATACTCTATACAGTCAAACCACAAGCAATGTCAGAAAAAACAGCTCCACTATCATTTAGGTCGTAAAGCTCTCGTTTTCGCCGCTTACCACCAAGAAAGCTACTATATTTGAGAAAGATTATAAACAAAATACATCCCCTGCCGTCTGGCAGAGGATGTAGACTCATATATATAAAGGCATCAGCGAACCGGGGATGCACCCGGATTCCCGATGACGCCGGGATATTGGTACAACAATGGCTCATCAAAAGTAGCATAGTCCAGATTCACCATCAGCAAAATCGTCCGCTTGCCCGTAGCCGGATCACTGATAATAATGTGGTCACGACCCGCTGCTTCCAGAATACCTTTGAATATTTTCGCATTCCATTCCCGGTTATTTTCATACGTCATATAAAAGGTACCTGTTTTACCCAAGTTCAAGCGCAAAATGTTTTCAATATATGATTGCTCAAATTGTGGAGTCTGGCTCTGTACCACCATACCAGCCGGTGTCATCGCACTACCGCTGTTAACCTGAGGGGGGAAGGTGCTGATGGGCTGCATAGTTCCGACCGGATTCATCCCTCTGGGCCATTCGGGATACCCGCTACCAGCAGGATAAGAAACAGGACGGTAAGCTTGCTGTGAAATCATGTAAATTCCTCCTAAAATGGTTTTAAATTATTCAAACTCATGTTGAAGCGTTCTAATAGACGGCAGGACAATCCTGTACAGACGGGCTAAAAAAGCAATGGGCTTTAAAACGTCCGGTATTGGTCTGGTTATACCAGGTGTTCGGACAGTCTCCTGCCGGTCTGAAAAACCATAATGCATTGGACGCCGGGCGTATTTTTTCCCCATTAATGACACGACGGGCAAGACGAATGTCACGGTCACGGGCTCTTTGATAAAAGTACCCCTTTTGGGTAGCTTCAAATCCGCCTGGACTTTGAAACACCATATCGTTCATAAGGCGAATCCCCTGAAAATCCAGACAATTGCCCAAAATCCTATTTACTCCGACATTGCCAACCATGAGCATCCCCTGCTCTCCTTCTCCTTCGGCCTCTGCCCGCATCAATCGGGCGAGTGTCCTTACATCCTCTGAGTTGGTCTTGATTACAGCCAACGCGTCCCCTCCTCGCTTCTCCATCACATACCCTATCATATGGTACAAATGCCCAATGGGTGACAGTCCAGAAAAACAAAAAAAATAGCCCCAAAATTGGGACTACTCATTTAGGCTTTTACTACGGCTCGTAAATCATTTTACGCGTCATGCCACCATCTATTACCAGATTCGTACCAGTTACAAAATCATTGCCGGGTTGTGTCAAATACAGACAGGCCCGTGCGATGTCCTTAGGGATTCCTACTCGCCCAGACGGATGCTGTTGATGGTCTTCTGTACGCAATTGCTCATAATCCCCGGTTTCAATCCACCCTGGACTGATGCAATTGACCTGAATCCCGTCCTTTCCTAGTGATATGGCCATCGCGTGCGTAAGGGCCACAATGGCTCCTTTGGATGCCGCGTAGGCTTCTGTATTCGGCTCTGACATGAAAGCTCGTGTAGAGGTCATATTGACCACAGAGCCACCTTCTGCGTTTCGTTTCATCACCTTAGCTGCTTCCCTAGTGGCAATAAAACAGCTGCGTACGTTAGTATCAAAATGTCATCCCATTCTGCTAGCGTTAACTCATATGGAGATTTCCATTTGGATACGCCTGCGTTGTTAATTAGCGTATGAATCGTGCCGTATTCTTCTACCGTGGCACGGATTAGCGCCACAATATCTTCTTCCTTCCGTACATCACAAGGAATAAAAATGGCCTGATAGCCCTCGTTCCGGGCTACTGCAGCGGCTGCGGCACCCTCTTCCTCATTGTAGTCCGCAAATACAACATGGGCACCCTGAGCAGCGTAGGCAAAAGCGACCTCTTTCCCAATGCCATGCGCCGCTCCTGTTACAATAACAACTTGTCCCTCAAATGACACGAATCATTCCTCCTCTGAACTACTCTGTTCTAGTATATATGTACCAAAATGTGCTGAACAAGAAACATCTACAGCCCCCTACCCTGGTTTCTTACAGAAGGCTGTAAATGAATCCAAAAATAATTAGACTGAATTCTACATTTTAACCTGTTCCAAGCTATAGCGATTAAGACGCTGAAACCCGATATACCTTGTACCCTGAAAAGTAAGCCGTCCCTCATCCCCTTCAGCGCATTGACCATATTCTTCCCCAGATACCTTAAACTCCATCCGGTCGCCACTTTCCACTTCGAAGGTTACGTAATAGAAAGTATAGGTGCGAGTCCCTTGTTCCTCCTGCCGCCTCTGTTGGAGATGTGTCCTTCTGGCCGTAATTCGGGAACCGACCGTCAGTACAGGCTGCCTTTTATTCCGACTCCATTCCATGACTTCCCTGCCTGCAGACAACACGACAATACCCAACACGACAACGAAAAATACGGGCAGTACCGTGCCCAGCCAATCGAACATCCATAATGATTCAAAACCCATGCACCGCACTCCTCTCCGCCAGGCATTCCACAGGGAAACGACCGGGCATCCTGACCTCACCTAAGCTTTCCATAACAGTATATGTATGTTCCTGCCCAAATTTGATAGCAACCCTCAAGAACGCCAAGAGCCCCCACGGAATAATCCGGGAGGCTCAAGATATGGCGATATCAGAATGATTCATTGATTTACACATGTACAAGCTGGAGATAACGTTGTGTTTCATCCAGAGCTTCATGATCTTCGTCTTCAGCGTAACGCTCTGCACACTGCTTGCAGTCCTCTTCAGTCGTGCAACCATAGGCATCCTGGCAAGTATAACAAAATTGTAGGTAGTATTGGGTTAACATATGATCCTGATTCGCTCTCATGATTATCACTCCTATCGTTGTTTACAGGTTTAGTATAACAGCGGCTTATTCGTTAGTTTGTGATTTTTTTCACATATAGTCGTATAAAATTTAAATTTTTTAAAAATAAAACGCCCTGAGAAAAATACCCCAGGGCAATCACCTTTATAGCGATTATAAAATTCTCCAGTTCGCACCGCCGTCCGTCGTTTTCAGCAGCAGTGACTTCTTGTCATCAAGGCGTTCCAGAAGCAGCCAACCCACCGAAGAAGAGGCGAAACGGAGCTTGACCGATCGTGGGTAGTCTTTTAGCTTCAAGGGTAGCACTTTGTTGCCTGTGAGACTTGTCCACGTCTTCCCCCCATCCAATGTACGGGTCAATCCGGTTTCGGTTATGATCCACCCTTCCTTTTCGTTTAGAAACGTACGGTCAGGGATAATAGAATTAATGTTGCTACTCAGACCCAAAGATACATCGCTCCATTGGGCCCCTGTATCATTTGTAAACAGTCCATTATATTTTGTGCCGTTAACCCCAGAGCAAAGAACTGGAATCCAATACGAGGTACTGCTCCCTTTCAGAGACTGCTGGGCTTCTGCTTTGGCCTGAGGGCAGCCCTGAATTCTGTTAGCTACCGGCGTCCAGGTTTTCCCTTGATTCAAAGTCTTGTACAACTTAACACTGTTATCTAGATTGATCGCTACAAATCCCTGCTTGTTGGAAGAAAAGCTCATCCCGGCCAGACTGCCCCGATCGGGTAAACCTGAGCCTGATTTGTTGGATGTCATACCAGAACTTTGCGCAACTTTATTCCACGTGGCTCCACCGTCAGTGGTGTGATACAACAGTTTTTGTTGATCCTGCTCATTCAGTTTTACATATGCCATGATCCAGCCAGTAGTTGGATTTACATATTGGATCGAGCTCACATGATCCCCGCTTGGAAGCGCTGAAACATCCCAGCTCTGTCCTCCATCTGCTGTTCTCAGAATGACGGTTGCTGTTTTGTCCAAATTTTGGCGGACAACCCAACCGTGACGCGAATCAGTGAAACTGATGTCCTTTCCATATTCAAGTTTGTCTTGAAATTGGACGTTTTCGGAGGGGGAAATATTATTCCATGTCTTTCCGCCATCATGAGTATCATAAAGTCGGAGCTCATTATGGGTAACTCCCCAAACTAACCCTTTATTATTATCAATCAAATGAAAATCCGCTATTCGCGTCTGAACTACATATTTGGCGTTGGGATCGCCCACCTTTGGAGTCACTGGTGGATTAATAGTAATCGTCTGACCCTGATCATCAGGTTCCTCAATCGGAGGTTTTGTTAACGTTTCTGGGGCTTCAGCAGAACAGGCAGTCAGCAGAATACCTATCAGCAGTAGTACTCCCCCCAAGAGCGCACGCCAGCGCAGTTTCATATAAAAATCCTCCCTCGATGGCATGCTGTAATCACGTGCCAAAAGCTTATCTGAAACAGAATTATACCATAAACGCCTCTATGTGACACATTTCGCGTAATGACAAAAAAAACCGGCCCCTTCACAAAAGTGCAGGATGCCGGCTTTTTATACTAAAATTTATTAGGATTTACGGTTCAACAAACTTTTGTGGTATCCATAGAAGAAATAGATCAGCAATCCAAGCAGGAGCCACACAATGAATCCAATCCAGGTGCTAATATGAAGCTGAAGCATCAGACCGATGCAAACCAACGCACTTAAAAGCGGGAGCAACGGAACCCACGGCACAGTAAAGCCTCTTTTCAAATCAGGGCGTTTCTTGCGCAGAACGATAACCCCTACCGATACCACAGCAAAAGCGAACAGGGTTCCAATACTCGTCAAATTGGTCAGTGCATGTAACGGGAACAATCCACTAGCCAATGCGATAATACTACCTACCAGCCAAGTGCTTCGAATCGGTGTTTGAGTTTTGGCATTTATTTTAGATAAAAAAACGGGTAAAAGACCATCACGTGACATGGAGAAAATCAACCGTGTTTGACCAAACAACAGCACCAGTAAAACGGTGGTCATCCCCGCAATCGCTCCGACTGAAATCAATCCGGCTACGAAATCCTGATGAATAAAACGGAGGGCAAACGCAACAGGATCACTTACCCCCAACTGCGTATAAGGTACCATTCCCGTTAGCACAACTGAAACGGCAATGTACAATACCGTGCAGATCGCAAGAGAAGAAATAATGCCGATGGGCATATTCCGCTGCGGATTGCGAACTTCTTCGGCTGCAGTTGAGATGGCATCGAAACCCAGATAAGCAAAAAATACGATTGCCGCAGCACTCAAAACACCAGAAAATCCATAAGGCAAAAATGGTGTCCAGTTGTCAGGCTTAACATAAAAGATACCGATTGCAATAAATAGCAATACAACTCCGACTTTAACACAAACCATTATTAAATTGAATCGAACCGTCTCCTTGGCTCCGAGACTCAGTAACAGTGTGATGAGCATAATGATGCACACGGCTGGTAGATCAATAATGGTTCCCTTGGTCGAATCGAAGGCTGCGGTTAAAGCCAGCGGTAAATGTATATCAAATCCAGCCAGCAAGCCTTGAAAGTATGCAGACCATCCACTACTCACAGAGGCGGCCGCCACTCCATATTCCAGAATCAGGTCCCAACCCAGTACCCAGGCCAAAATTTCTCCAAATACAATATAACTATACGCATAAGCGCTCCCAGCTGCGGGAACTGTAGATGATAGCTCCGCATAACATAAGGCTGCTAGTACGCAGGCAATACCTGCAATAACAAAGGAGAGCATCAATCCAGGACCTGCATTTTCTGCTGCTGCCTTGCCAGTAATAACAAAAATCCCGGTACCGATAATACATCCTACACCTAGCATGGTGAGATCAAAGGCACCCATTGTTCTCTTTAAGTGACCTGTAGATCCGCTTTCCTCATGCGGGAGCAGTCCTGTTTTTTTTCGAAATAAGTCCATATGCCGAATCCTCTTTCCATAATTTCATACGTCAATATCGGTGCTGCAACGCTTTAGTGCGTGTTCTTATCATTCGATTAATTATTAGCGAGCTCGCCTTTGAAGTCAAGGAAAAATGTCATATTTCTTTGCGGTGGGTAAATATATACGGTACACTAAGTTGGAAAGATAAATTTTTAAGTAATACCCCAAAATGAAAAGGTATACAACCCGAGAAGGAGATGAGGATTTTATGAGCTTAAAACCTTACAAACGAAGTAGAGTGGCCATTGTCGGCATGGGAGCGGTTGGCACAACAACCGGCTATACCCTACTACTGCGCCAACGCATGTCAGAACTTGTCTTTATTGATGTCAACGTCAAAAAGGCGAAGGGGGAAATGCTCGATATGAATCATGGGCTTCCCTTTCTCGGTGGTGTCAAAGTGTGGGCGGGTGATTATGAAGACTGCCGTGATGCAGATATCATTATTGTTACAGCAGGCGCTTCACAAAAGCCGGGAGAAACGCGCATTGATTTGCTGAAGCGTAATGCCGAAATTTTTGAAAGTATTATTGATAATATTGTCAAGGTCAATACACACGGCATTTTGCTGATCGCAACCAATCCAGTGGACATTCTCTCCTACATCTCTTGGAAACGCAGTGGTTGGCCTTCAAGTAGAGTCATTGGATCAGGAACGTTGCTGGACAGCGCACGCTTCCGCTATTTGATCGGGAAGCAAAAGGGCATCGATCCACGAAGCATCCACGCTCATATTATTGGAGAACACGGTGACTCCGAGTTACCTGTATGGAGCACAGCCAACGTTGCTGGAACTCCGCTTGAACTGGGTGAAGAAACGAAAAATGAAATTTTTGAAAATACCAAGAATGCTGCCTATGAAATTATAGATGCTAAAGGCGCAACTTCTTATGCTATCGGGCTGGCTCTCGACCGAATTGTAGCCGCCATTCTCGGAGACGAGGGGTCGGTACTTAATGTGTCCACCTTGCTGGAAAATTATAACGGAGTATCTGACGTATATTTAGGCGTTCCAAGTATCGTAGATCACAATGGAGTACGTGAAATTTTGGATCTTCCGCTCAATGACGAGGAACGTGCAAAGTTGCTTCAATCTGCGGACAAGCTGAAAGATCAAATTAGCAAAGTTCATGTGTAGATCGGGAACATAAAAGCTAAACAAAACTGGCCTCCACAGCGGTAATATCCGTTGAGAGGCCAGTTTTTTAGTCGTTATAATGTAAAAGTTCAGTTTGTCGTCCTGTTATGCATTCAAATTACCAAGGTGGCGTATCGCCATCCACATACTCATTTTCATGCTGACGTTTCTCTTTTAGCCGCTCAGCCACCGTTTCAAACGATTCAGGTTGAAGCAGCTCAATCGGTGAAAATCCCTTTTCAAACGTAAATGCGTCACCTTCAATAATAAGTGCATATCGATCATGAAGTTTCGTGATATGCAGCTTGGCGCCAAAGTCGGACAGTAGCCCACGCACGGCCGTATCATCTAGTTTGAAACGCACTTCAATCTCTGGTTTCAGCTCGACAATATGCTGTGCAGCCTCTACGACTTGAAGGGGTTCCCATTTCCCTTGCAGATCCCGCTTTTCGCTCGCCGCCCACAATTCCAGATCGCGCTCTTCCTGCTGTCTTTCCTCATTAGATGCATCCGGCCATTTGGTTTCTACGTAATTCTGAACGAAGCCCATGACATGCTCATTGACGATTTCCGGCATGGATTGCTCATAGGTCACGAATTTCAAAAAATCTTCAAAATACCGGGCATGCGAAGACTGGTGAATTTTAAGCTCCCACTCATCGTTCATCCCCTCCTCAAGCATGTAAGGATACATGATGGATTTCATATTACGGGCAGAAATAGCCATTTCGACCTCACTCACCAGACTGCTTTCAGTAATTCTGGCAATTTTAGGCTCGAAATCACATTTAAGCACAAAAATAAACGGATCATCCGAGTGTGTATTCAAGGTTGCCTGTACAATGATCAGCGCTCCGCCGCGTACTGCGCTCGTATCCAGATACATCCGCACCAGATCGTCACAAGCATTTTTAAAATCTTCCTTATCCTCTGCTGCCCGCAGTCGGGCGAACATATTAAAATTCGGATTACTGCTCAATTCATGCTCCGGTTCGACGATAAAGCGGCCGATTTTGGTCGGTGCCTGCTCTGTGCTGGGATTTTTTTCAACCTTCCGCTTGCTAATACGAGTAAATTCCCCGTCCAGAAATTTTTTAACATCGCTTTCGTCATAATCGTAGTCGTCCATCGTAGCGTAATGCTTATAGGACTTACCACCCTGTCCTTCTTTTCCATCTACCTGAATTACAAAAAAAGATAAAAAATCCACTTGAAAGTTCATTTACGTTCCATTCGCTCCTTTTCAGGCATGTACGCGTAATTATATCACTATGATTTTAAAAGGTACATCGGATTCAGCCGCCTATTATTAAGATAAATATTTTTAGTTAACATAATATTTATTATGTAAATTAATTTTTCGGTTAGATATCATTCCTAATTCACAAGTTTAAAGTGAGTACTTTTACTACTATTCTATTTCACGTTCTTAACGATCATTGACCTCTTTATTTTCTATGCTCTACTTTCTTCATGATTCAAAAAACATTTGACTAAATAGTAGTTAATTTATTATATTATCTATTATTACATAGACAAAAATATTTTTTGTTTATTTAAAATGACATCTCAAGGATCTTGTACCCTGGAAAAGGAAAGGAGAGTTTGTAGTTGTTTAATAATCCATATATAAGGACCATAATCGCCTCCAATGCGCTGCTAAATTTGGGCATTTGGGTGCGCAACTTTGCCATACTGTTGTATGTAACAGATTTGACTCATAATGATCCCGTATACGTGTCGCTCATTTCAGTTGCTGAATTCATGCCTATTTTTCTGTTCGCTATCATTGGAGGAACATTCGCGGACCGTTGGCGGCCCAAACGGACCATGATTAGTTGCGATTTGCTGTCCGCTGCCTCTATTTTTATTGTCTTGTTGGCATTATGGTACGGGTCATGGCAGGTGCTTTTGCTGCCCACTTTCTTTTCGGCCATTCTATCTCAATTTTCTCAGCCGTCTGCGATGAAGATATTTAAGCAGCATGTAGCACCAGAACAGCTTCAGGGAGTGATGGCCCTTTTTCAATCTCTCATGGCATTATTTATGGTTATCGGCCCCGTTATCGGTACATCTATTTATCAATACTTTGGAATTTTCATTTCAATGTCTATAACCGGAATATTGTTTCTCATCTCGGCGCTTGTCCTGACTCGTATTCCACAAGATGAACAAGCACTTGAGATAGATGATCAACCCCCTCATTTCATTCAAGAGCTTAAAGAAGGAATACGTTATGTATGGAATAACCGCACACTTCGCACGCTTGGGGGAACATTCACCGTAATTGGGCTAGCAGTCGGACTTATTCAACCATTAATGGTTTTTATCGCCATCGAGAACCTTGGACAAAACAAGGAATTCCTGCAATGGCCATTAATGGCGAACGGAGCGGCTATGCTGGTGGGAGGCGGTCTGATTATGGGGGTTGCCAAAAAAGTACAGCCGCAATTACTGCTGGTGGTCGGACTTTTGGTCAGCACACTGACAACATTTGGAGTCGGATGGTCGCACAATATTGTGCTGACCATGGCACTACAAGTTTTTAGCGGCCTATTTTATCCTTGCATTCATATCGGTATCAACACAATGATGATGAAAAACGCCGAAGCTGCTTTTATCGGCCGCGTCGGTGGTGCCCTCTCTCCCCTGTTCTCCGGGATGATGGTCGTCGGTATGAGTATTGGCGGAACACTCAAACACGAATCCTCCCTGAACACCGTATATACCGTGAGCGCCGGCTTGTTTTTGGTCGGAGCGACGCTGTTGTTAGCATTGCTTCGTGACAGGCGGCCTGTACAAGCTGTCATAGCCGATGATTCTGAATAGCAGCACAAGAAGCCGCCCCTGGAGAGGTGATATGCCATCCTCCGGGGCGGTTTCTTAATGTTTGTATCATAATTTCAGACGGATTATGACTCTCTTCCTTCATGCTGTCTTTTCCACAATCGTGCATCCAGGCCGTTATCATCCAACAGCTCATCATGTTGTCCCTGCTCCACGACCATTCCTTTGTCCAATCCTACAATACGGTCTACGTTTTGTATCGTTTTGAGGCAATGAGCAATAGCGATGACCGTTCTACCTTGGACAAGGCGGTTAATAGCCTGTTGAATATCCTTCTCATTATCATTTAATAGATAACAAAACTTTATTAGATATCGAGTATACATAATATATATTATGTTAATCTAATGAACACCATTGCAGCGAATTAAAGAAGTCGGACTTGACTTCAACGCCTGTCCAATCGTATAGTATGGTTATATCTTCAATTAAGGGAGAGATTTTGATGTCGGTGAACGTTCTTAACTAAGCAATTGCATATTCAGGGAGTATCATCAGGCGCTTGTACCCTTCGGGGACAGGTTTGTTTGTTGCCGTGTTGTTACCCTGATATTAGTTAAGAACATGCGGATATCATAGATCGCCTTCGGGATTATCTTCATCTAGGCCCTATTCCGTGCTGTGTTCAGCGCGGTTTTTTTGTTTTCAGATTTTGTAACTTCCCTTTAAACGTCTTCCTTTCACGATCCCAATAGCTTAGCAAAGAACTATTGCGTGAATGAATTGGAAACACGGAACTCGGAACTACAAAAGCTGAATAACAGGCTTATTTGAAGATAAATTCCCTCTTTCCTTAAGGGCGGAGAATGAACGTTTTGTTCATTCTCCGCCCTTTTTTATTTTAACAGCAAGGTTTTCTAAATCCTTACACCACACAACCAAAGGAGAGATTTATTCATGAACGAAACTACAATGCTGCGTTTGGAATATGATCAAATTAAAACAAGAGTTTCTGAATGTGCTTTTTCTTACCTGGGTAAGCGTCACGCTGCTACTATGCGGCCAATTACTGATATCCGTACCATTAAGATTCGTCTTGACGAAACGAACGAAGCGTTACAGATCATTCGCCACGGAGCAAGCGTTCCTGTTCCTTCGTTGGAAGGTATGGAGCACATTCTTCAACTGCTCGGAACCGGGTATATGTTCAGCGAGCGTGATTTTTCTCATATGGCTCAAT
Source organism: Paenibacillus sp. CMM36 (assembly GCF_053570945.1). Classification (NCBI taxonomy): domain Bacteria; kingdom Bacillati; phylum Bacillota; class Bacilli; order Caryophanales; family Paenibacillaceae; genus Paenibacillus; species Paenibacillus sp. CMM36. Next base: position 78,330 of record NZ_JBSEDY010000006.1, on the reverse strand, counting down.
TCATTCGAAGCTGTAATCAACTGATAAAATATATGCATTCCAAGGCGGACGCTGCTCCAACCGTCAGCGCTTATGCATCTTCCATGTATAGCATGGAGCCACTTTTATCCGAAATCGAAAGATGTATTCATTCGGGACGTGTGACGGATATGGCCAGTAAAGAACTAGCTAAAATTCGCAAAAAAATTGCGGTTACTGAAGAACGTATCAAGAGAAAACTTGACTCTCTCACCAGCCGTCACCGATCCATTATGCAAGAAAATATGATTAGTCAGCGCAATGGCCGTTACGTGCTTCCAATCAAAAAAGAATTCCGTAAACAAGTGAAAGGTAATGTACTGGATGAATCAGGAAGTGGTCAAACGGTTTACGTTGAACCTGCCGAGATTACGAATCTGCAATTTGATCAGAGCGCGAACATGGCAGAAGAATCAAAAGAAGAAATGAAAGTGCTGGGAGACCTGACGGCAATGGCTGAGTCATACAACCGGGAACTAAGCATCAATACAGAGACAGTAGGTGTATTGGATTTTTTATTGGCAAAAGCCAAATACGCCATGACTCTGGATGCTATCCCTGTCGAACTTAACCTTAACGGGATTATAGACATCCAAGGTGCACGTCACCCGTTGATGTCCAATACCATGGTACCGCTTGATTTCTCAATTGGCGAAGGATATTCCTCACTCATCATCACCGGACCGAACACAGGCGGAAAAACGATGGCCCTCAAAAGCGTCGGTCTTTTAACACTAATGGTGCAATCTGGGCTACTGGTACCTGTTTTGCATGGCAGCCGAATGGCTGTATTCGAGGAAATTGTGGTAGACATCGGGGATGGACAAAGCATTGAACATGCTTTGAGCACCTTTTCTGCACACATCCGCAACATGATTAGCATATTAGAGACAACAGGCAACTCTACTCTGATCCTGATTGATGAAATGGCATCCGGCACCGATCCGGGAGAAGGAGTAGGTCTCTCTATCGCGTTGCTAGAAGAATTCCATCGTCGCCGGGCGACAGTAGTGGCTACAACGCACTTTAGCGAAATTAAGCATTTTGCTGAAAATACACCGGGATTTCAGAATGCTCGTATGGAGTTTGATACCGAAACGCTACAGCCTTTGTACCGACTTCGCATTGGAGAGGCCGGAGAAAGCTACGCATATGCAATTGCCCTGAAGCTGGGCATGTGGACACGTATTATCGAGCGTTCCGAGGCCATTTCTGCGGGCAGAGCATCTCAAAATACACAGGAATCGTTTGTTATTCCCCCTTGTGTTGATGATGAAATGTCTGATGATGCAAATAAGTCTCTTCCTAAAAAAGCGGCTTTTGACGATACAGCCACAAAACGGAGGAAACAAGAACTTCCTCTCAAAACCAAGCCATTTGCCCTTGGTGATAGTGTTTATGTAGGCTACCTGGATCGAACTGGAATTGTATACAAAACTGAGGATGAACGGGGGAATGTCGGAATTTTGATCCAAGGACAAAAACTGAGCATTAACAAAAAGAGGCTCGTCCTTCACATCGCTGCTACTGAACTGTATCCTGACGACTATGATCTGGATATTGTTTTAGAAACCAAGGAAAACCGCAAAAAACGGAAACTGCTGAGACGCAAGCATGTCGAAGGAGTGATGATCGAATCTCCCCCAGAAAATGAAATATAGACGCACCGGTATATTCTCAACTGAAAAATAAGCTATTTTTATATTGTCAGTGAAACTTGAATCTGCAAGCGGACACTTAACAAGAGCGATCCACTTGCAGATTCTACCACAACGAAAAACATAATATATATTATGTAAACTAAACGGTTTCCCTCTTATTTGTATTACTCAATCCGGCACTCATCGAATAATCACTTTTGTTATCATTCTAACGTTAGGATACAAAGGCATCTTATGCTTAGATTTGTAGGATTCAAAAAATTGATAGGGATGTTCTTCTTTCATGAGAACGCCCTCATTTAAATTAACTACCATAGTACCAGGTTCAAATTTATTTCTTTAAATAAATTTGTGTTAGCTTTCGTCAAGGCAATATCATACTAACCTTTAATTCACCATTGCTTTCCAGCTTATTTTGAATTATTCTAATGCTAATCATAAGACGATCATTAAAATAAGGAGGCTAGTCTATTGAAGAATGCTGTTGAAGAACTGGCGAGAATCATCGAGGATTATGAAAAAGAATTTTTTCGATCACAGAACATGAATTTAATGCCAAACCGTTCTCGGAGAAATGGTCCAAAAAAGAAATACTAGGACATCTATGCGACTCCGCTTCTAATAATCATCGAAGATTTATCATGATTAAGCATTCAACATCCCCTATCAAAATTGAATCGTATGCGCAAAATGAATGGGTGGCAGCTAATCAGTATCAGGAAGTGTTCTCTTACGTGGATGTCATACATCTATGGAAACTATTGAATAAGCAAATCATAAATGTTTTAAACTCATGTACATCATTCGATTCTAAGAAAAGATTTCAAAAAGATGACCACTCCACCGAAACATTACAGTGGCTAGTTGACGATTATATTCAGCATTTGCGGCATCATTTGGAACAAATCAATCAAAAACAAGACTAACGCTATGAAAAAGAATACTACGTTCATGATTGTAATGACCTAATGCCGTTGATGTGATTTTCAAGTCAGGATGTAATTCTGCCCAATGAGTTTACATAATTATTATTATGTAAACTCATTTTCATTTAATCTCAACTTTCACGCTGTACTTATAATCCTGATATTGGTATCTGAATATCCAGCTTATCCATTGCTTTTTCTTTTTCCCGATCAGTGACATGTGTGTATACTGTGGTTGTCTGAATGGATGAATGCCCTAGCAGCTCCTGTACGGTACGCAGATCTGCTCCCTTACGCAATAGCATTGTCGCAAATGTATGTCTCAGCTTATGGCTGGAATAAGCCTCCCGGCGTTCTATACTCTTATCTTGCTGGAATCTTTCGAACGTTTCTGTAGCGATCTGTTGAATGGTGCGCACTGCCAGACGGCGACCTTTTTGGGATACAAACATCGCATCCTCTTTACCTCTCCACGGCGTCAATCTTTCCTCCAACGCATGCTCCACAAAATCACACACGGCTTCCGGTACCGGGAGAGTACGCCACTTACGTCCTTTACCGAACACATCTAAGGTACGTCTTTCTCGACTGTAATCCGAGACATTCAATGAGTGAACCTCCCCCACCCGCAATCCCATGTAGACCATCAGCAGAAAAATTGCCATATTACGATTTGCATATTTCCCTTCCACCGCAAGCAAAAACGGATGAATATCCTTTTCATCCAGATAGACGGGCATACGATTCTTTTCAGTCTTTGCTTTTTTAATTCCCGCTGCCGGATTTGTGCTGCATAACTCAAATTCCTGTAGCGCTTTAAAAAAACTGTTCACCGCTGCATGCTTCCGGTTCCGCGTACTATCTCCGGCGCCTCCTTCCCGCGCTTTAGACAAATACGACATAACATGAATCTTCTTCACCTGATCGAGTGGTTTATCACGCAACGTGCGTAAAAACTGCTTCACATCCCCTATATAATTTTTTTGCGTATGTATCGTATATCCAGCATCCTTCATCCAAATCAAAAAAGCTTCCAGCTCCTCAGTATATATTTCATCAATTTCTTCTGTTGTATCGAGCTCCACATGTCGCAACTCTTTTTTCATCCCGCTCGCCTCCAATTCAGTTCATATTCCGAAATATACTGTAAAACGATCATTTTCGTCTGATTTTTATCGACAATTCAATCGACATCTTACGCAGGAGAGATTCCAAAAGTCGTTTTAAACCTAAACAGCGTATAATTTATATTATACGCTGTTTTTTAAACGCTTTTCAAGGGTAAATAGAGCGTTTTCCCCCTTATTTAGCAGCCGAGCGAAAGCATTTAGCATTAAAAAAACGCATAAATGCGGTTCATATTCGTTATAATTTTGTTCGCCAGTAACCAGAAAGGCACTACTACTTTATAGCAGTGTCAGAATTTGAGGACCATCCTCTGTTATCGCAACTGTATGTTCATATTGAACACAAATCGAATGATCTATTATTCGAGCTGTCCAACCGTCATGTTCCACACAAGAACCCCAACTCCCCATGATAGCCTTTAAATCAGAAAACATGAGACAGTCAAATTATATACATTAAGTTAATTGCCCCTAATCCCTTGTTATCGCCAGCATCAGGAAGTATATCTAAGAACTCATGGGGTGAGTCGCTGTCGACACGGCATGGATGATGAGAAAAAGTAATTTGCAGTCTAGCTCCGTTTTCCCTTGATCATTCAGCACGATATACTTAAAGAAGTCGAAAGGCAACCTTATATTCGACCTATGCTCATTTCAAAAATGTAGGTTTATTCATGACAAAGGGAGTGTTCATTTATTTATGAGTACCGAAATGCTGGAACGTCGAAGTGAAATTCTAAAACGAAACATCCATCAATTGCTGGTTCAGGAAAATCAACACGGCGTGACACGTCAGGAAAATTACACGTTGCATAAAATGATCAGAGAGCTGCATCAAACCTCTCATGCCTTGAATACTTCCCGTTGAGATGAAAGGCTGCTAATCAAATGAAAAAATAACCTTCAGCCCCACTTCTCCTTAGTGGTGTTGAAGGTTATTTGTTGTGTGTAGCCTTTAATTGACAGGTAGTACTCTTTCGGATGTTACCCTTTGGAGCGACTCAGCAGATATAAGAAGTATGGCGCACCAAGAATGGCTACAATCAAACCTGTCGGAATTTCTTTCTGTAAAGGTAAAGATCGTGTGATCGTATCCGCTACAAGTACCAGGAGTGCTCCGACTAAAGCACAGGTTACCAGCAACATTTTATGCTTCGGGCCCACCAGCTTTCTCGCCAAATGTGGAGCCACCAAACCGACAAAGCCGATACCGCCACTAACCGAAACACTAGAACTGGCCAATCCAACCGCAGCAGCCAGAAGGAGAATACGTTCCTTTTCGATAGGTGTACCCAACCCCGATGCGGTCTGATCCCCCAGATTAAGCACATTCATCACATTTGCTTTGTAGTATACAAAAGGAAGTAATACAATCAGCCAAGGCAACAGAGCCATTACGAATTTCCAGTTTGAGCCCCAGATGCTTCCTGCTAACCAATTAGCTACAAACGTGTAGCTTTCAGGTGTCAGCTTAAGAGTCATAATGATCATCGCAGCACTGATACCCGCCGCTACACCAATCCCGCTCAGCAGTAGCCTTGTTGGGGAAATTCCTTCGCCTTTCTTGTAAGAAAGCGCGTAGATCAGAATAGCAGCTGCTCCTGATCCAATCAGCGCAAGAGCGGGAAGTAAAAACAATGAATTCGTAGTTTGCATAGATGGAAAAAGCAATACAAACAGCATGACCATCAGCCCGGCGCCCGCATTAATCCCCAGAATACCAGGGTCCGCTAGACCGTTACGCGAAACTCCCTGCATAATGCAGCCAGAAACAGCGAGGCCTGCACCGATTAGAAGGGAAATAACCATTCGTGGCAATCGGAATTCAAATAGGATTAATTCCTGCTGTGGAGTCCCTTGCCCAAACAAGGTTCTAAATAGCTCCATTGGCGAAAGTCGGATGGTTCCCGTATTTGCACTTATGGTGAACGCAGCAATGAGCAATATGAGCAGAATGACAACAACCATCCAATCATGGATTTTTTTACGATGACTAGCTTTGGCAATAGCCCCATTCGTAACGTTATTCATTTTACAGTGCCCTCCTTTCCTTACGTGCCAGATAAAGGAAGAACGGAACCCCAATTAAGGCAATAAGTACACCCACTGGTGTCTCCTCAGGCGCATTAATCATACGGGCTGCCAGGTCGGCAAACACAATGAGTAAAGCTCCCATAATGGCCGAGCACGGAATAATCCAGCGATAATCGACGCCAACCAGCTTGCGGGTTATATGGGGAATAATCAATCCCACAAAACCTATAGAGCCAACCAATGACACCGCTGCACCCGCCAGAATCAGAACAAGAATCATCCCGACTACCTTTACCACCCCAGTTCGCTGACCAAGACTCAATGCAATTTCGTCTCCCAGACTAAGCAGCGTAATGGAGCGCGACAACATGAGAGCGCCGATAAAAGCTGCCACAACCCAAGGCAAAACTATACCGAGCTGAACCCACTTGGTTCCACTAAGCCCTCCGGCATACCAAAAAGCCAAATCCTGTCCAACATTAAAGTACAAACTGATCGCATCACCTAAGGCAGACAGCAATGCCGTGACAGCTGCACCCGCCAATACAAGACGAACTGGCGTGAGACCTGATTTGGATATAGAACTTGTACCATATACCATCACAACAGCCAGAGCTGCACCAACGAAGGAATACAACATTAATTGTAAAAAAGAAGAACCCGGAAAAAGTGCAAAGCAAATCGCCATCGCCAAGCTGGCTCCCGAGTTCAGTCCAAGCAAGCCCGAGTCAGCAAGTGGATTTCGAGTCATTCCTTGCATAATTGCACCTGCAACGGCAAAGCAAACACCGATTAAAACCCCACCCAGAATTCGAGGTAGACGGATTTCCCAAATAATTTGATGGTTTTGCAGCTCGGGTTTAAAATGAAAAACAGCGTTCCATACCTCTTCTAGCCTAATAGAGGCTGCACCAAAAGATAGGGATAGCGCGATACCGAACGCTAAAAGTCCAAGCCCAACTGTCAGGATAAGCGTAGCCGCCCAAGGTCGCGAGTGGAATTGAGTCGGCGACTGGTTATGTTTACTTTGAGCGGGGCCATCTGATGATTCTGATAATTTCATAACTATTGTTCACCCTTACTGTTGAATAGTATGTAGCTATCACGAACTGTGTTGAAGATGATGTTGATAATGAGAATTATTATCACGCAATCTTTACTATTGTAAATTAATGTGGCAATAGCTTCAATAGCAAATTTCGAGGAGTGCCTAATGCTCTACCCTATTGTGAAAAAATAAAGCCCTTCGGCATAAATACCAAAGGGCTGCGAACAACACCGAAACGACTACTTCTGTGCGGCGTTCTCTTTATTCCGCTGGACGATCATATCTGCGATTTCCTCAGCTTGTCCTACAATGGCAATCGGGTCGAAGTACCAATATCGATCCTCCTGAAGCTCAAAAACCTTACCTTGCCGGACCGCATTTAGTGATTTCCATATGCTGTCTCCTTTGTAACCCCTCAAATCCTTGTTAACCGTCAGAAAGATATAAGAGCCTGCATATTGATTAATGACTTCTTTTGACACCGACTTCCATTGAGTCTCACCTAATAATTCTTTTTGGACAAGCGGCGGAGGTGTCAAATTGAGTCCTCTGTATACGGCCTGTCCTCCTCTGCCAAAATTATCACCATATACATAGTATTCTTTATCCGAAGCTTCCATTACGGTGAACGTATCCTCAGGCTGAATAATACCCTTTAGCTTGTCACGTGCAGCCTGCATCCGCTGATCGTATTGGGCAAGCCATGTTTTGGCTTCCTGTTCTTTTCCAAGTAGCTCACCAAAAGCTGTCAGTTCCTCATGCACATTTTTATACGTTCCATAAGGAATGACGATGGTCGGAGCAATTTTACTATATTTTTCATATTCAGAAGCATCTTTGGAACCAATTAGAATCAAGTCAGGCTCCAGAGTCAATACTGTTTCAATGGATACGCTGCCGCGATCTCCAATGCTTGCAATGCCCTGCACAAGCTCCTTCGAAAACGGATTATCCAGATAATATTTAACACTTCCCACAGGTTTAATCCCTAGTGCTAGTAAATCATTCTGGTACATATCTACTACAATCCGCTGAGGGTGAACCGGAATCTTAATATCTCCATGAATCGTTTTGACTGTTTTCATTTCCTCTGACTTTTGTTCACTAGAAGTTTGATTCTGCTTTTCATCCGGTTGCTTCACGTTTCCACTACAGGCGGTAAGAACTAAAATGACTGACAGAAGCATCATCACAATCCACATTTTCTTTGTCAAGCCCAATCTTCCTCTCTCTATTTACGGTGTCATATCGGCCTATTTACGTTCCATATTGAGCTTGGTGCAGGCGACTATACGCTCCTTTTACTGCCAATAACTCTTCATGTCTGCCTTGCTCGGCAATTCCTTGATCTGCAACTACGATAATGCGGTCAGCATTTTTGATTGTTGCCAGACGATGGGCGATAACGAGTGTCGTGCGACCTTGGGAAAGCTCTGTCAGCGCCTGCTGAATCGCGGCTTCTGTCTCTGTATCCAATGCTGATGTCGCTTCATCTAAAATGAGAATAGGCGGATTTTTAAGGAACATCCGGGCAATAGACAAACGTTGCTTTTGACCACCGGAGAGCTTTACACCTCGCTCACCGATCATTGTATCCAGACCATCCGGATATGAGCGAACAAGGTCTTCAATCTGAGCTCGACGAGCAGCATCCCAAATTCTTCTTCCGAAGCATCAAGCTTACCGTAAGCAATATTTTCACGAATCGTTCCATCAAAGAGAAATACATCCTGCTGTACGATACCAATCATGGATCGCAGCGAATCCAGCTTCATTTCACGGATATCCATCCCATCAATGGTAATGCTACCTTCCTCGACATCATAGAAGCGAGGCAACAAACTGCAAAGTGTCGTTTTACCTGCTCCTGAAGGACCTACAAGTGCTACGGTTTCACCTGCATGGATAGATAGGTCTACTTTGCGTAATACCTTATCTTTGTTTTCGTAACCAAACGTTACACCTGCAAATTGAATATCTCCATTAAGATGGCTAACCGCCTTGGCCCCAGGCAGATCTTCTACATCCGATTCACTTTCCAGCAAATCCAGGTACCGTCGGAAGCCGGCAATCCCTTTCGGATACGTTTCGATGACAGAATTAATTTGTTTAATTGGCCCCAGGAATACATTAGACAGCATCACAAATGCGATAAATTCCCCGTAGGTCATCTGTCCTTCGATAACAAACCATGTTCCACACACAAGCACAAACAATGAAACCAGCTTCATTAGTATAAAACTAATCGAGGAATTCCAGGCCATAATCCGGTACGCGATCAGCTTCGTTTTACGAAAACGTCCATTATTCTCAGCAAAACGTTCCATTTCATGTGCTTCGTTGGAGAACGCTTGAACAACGCGAATCCCGCTGACATTATTTTCAATGCGAGCGTTATAATCCGCAATATCAGAAAACATACGATGGAAAGCAGCAGACATTTTACGGCTGAAATAAAGAGACAAGTAAATCATGAGGGGTACAATGATGAAAGTCAGTACAGCCAGCTTCCAGTTAATGCTGAGCATGATACCAAAGGCTCCCCCAAGTGTCATCAACGCGATGAACAAATCTTCGGGTCCGTGGTGGGCAATTTCCCCAATATCCATCAGGTCGTTGGTCATACGGGAAACGAGATGCCCTGTTTTGTTATTGTCAAAAAAGCGAAAAGATTGCTTTTGTACCCGATCAAATAGCTTTTTACGCATGTCCGATTCGATGTTAATACCCAGCTTGTGCCCCCAATAGGTAACTACGTAATTCAGCGCAGCACTTATGACATAAATACCGAGTAGAGCTAGACAGGCATATAAAATCCATTTCCAGTTCCCGCTGGGTAGCAAATCATCGACCACCCGGTTGACTGCAAGCGGAAAAGCTAACTCCAGCAGTGCTGCCAGCAAGGCACAAGAGAAATCAATGATGAACAAAGTCCGGTAAGGACGGTAGTATTCAAAAAATCGTCTAAGCATAGTCATGACTTCTCCTTTCTAATTTCAATTGAACTGATCACTTCGGATCAACGGAAAACATTTTAACGGCCTCATCCAGCGATTGGTCAACGGCTAGCGGTGAGTACGTAAACCACGGATCTGCTTTGATGAAATACACTTTGTGGTTCTTGACAGCCGGAAGATTTCTCCACAGTGCACTTTGTTCAATTTGCTTAAGCATTCCGTCCTTGCTCGCTTCATCATAAACCAGCATAATAATTCGGTCTCCTGATAGTTCAGGCAGCTTTTCCATTGAAATAACATCATAAACATAATTAAATCTCGGGTCCTTCGCCAGCTTCTGGCGTATGTACTCAGGAGGATTCAATTCCAGTGAACGGTAAATAACATGTCCTACATTCCGCGCTCCGTATACCCTTAACACATTCTTATCGTAGGCCATATAAATCGTAACCGTTTCATCTTTTTTGAATTTTCCAGCCAGCTTCTTTCGACCTTCTTCAGCCTTTTTGTTGAAACTAGCGATCCACTGCTCGGCTTCCTTCTCCTTACCCAGCACGGCTGCGACATTCCGCAGTTGCTCAAATAAGTCGCCATCTCCAAACGAAACGACCACGGTTGGAGCAATTTTCTCCAGCTGCTCCTTCACTTCTGGCGTGGTATATTCTGTTGTGATGATCAGGTCCGGTTGTAACTCCAGCACCTTTTCTACATTTGTCGGGTTCCCAATATTCGCAACTCCGTCAATCTTACCTTTTAAATAGTCGCCTTCCAACAAGTGGGAAGCAGCACCTGCAGGCTTAACTCCCAAGGCCAGCATAGCATCCAAATATTGTGTCGTGACAACTCGCTGTGGATTTGCAGGGATACTGATCTTATTACCAGTAGCATCAGTATATTCGCGCATGACAACCGTTTTGGATTGTCCGGAAGGATCATTAGTGCTGGTCTTGTCATTTGTCTGGTTGTTGCTAGCTGCGTTTCCACATGCACTCAATACAACCATCAAAAGAACCACAAGACAAAGCGTGGATTCCCATTTTAATCTGTATCTTTGTTGCACAATATACGTCCTCCTTAGATATATACAATTCATAATATGATAGTGATTCTCATTATCATATAATTGTTATTCTATCTTTTACCGTCTCTTCTTACAATACAAAAATAAAAAACTTCCATTTATGTGTATGTATCGTCATCGTAGAATAGCCAAAAAAAAAGAACTGATGCGCATTACAGCATCAGTCCGAATAGCTTAATATGTTGGGTCAAGCGCCCTTTTTATTTCGATTGATCCACTAACTCCAGCTTAGCGGGAATGGATGTTTTCACGGTTTTACCTTGAAGTACATCCTTGGCTGCCTGCACCGCCAATTGACCAATAAGCTCGGGTTGCTGAGCTACGGTGGCTGTCAGTTTCCCTTCCTTAATTGACTTAAGCGCATCCTCGTTACCGTCAAAACCGATGACTGGAATGTTTTTACCTGAGCTTTGGATTGCTTCGATCGCACCCAACGCCATTTCATCATTGTGGGCAAATACTGCCTGAACGTCCGGGTTGCCTTGCAGCAGATTTTCCATCACGTTCAAACCTTTCGTCCGATCAAAATCGGCCGATTGTTTAGCTATGACTTTCAGATCCTTATCTGCTACTTCATGAAATCCTTTTCCGCGTTCACGGGTAGCGGATGCTCCTGGAACACCTTCCAGCTCAATCACCTTGGCACCTTTTCCAACTTGATCAATCACATATCTGGCAGCCATTCGTCCTCCCTCTACGTTGTCTGAAGCGACAAGTGCTTTTACGTCTCCTTTGTCAGCAGAACGGTCCAGTGTAATCACCGGGATGTTCAATGCATTCGCTGATTGTACCACTGTGGAGATGGCCGACGAATCTGTCGGATTTATAAGTAACGCGTTTACTCCCTGTTGAATCAGATCATCCACGTCATTACTTTGTTTCGCCGAATCATTTTGTGCATCCACAACAATAACCTGCATTCCTTGTTTTTTGGCCTCTGTCACAACTCCGTCTTTGAGAGAAACGAAGAATGGATTATTCAGCGTTGAGATCGATAAGCCGATTTTAATGTCCTTCAGGTTTGCAGCCGTTTTAGGTTTCGCCCACTCGGGCGGTTCCAAGGAACACCCTGTCATGAGCAGGAGCAGCAAGGCAGTCATGATTAATGTAAGCTTTTTCATATTTATGTGTCTCCTTCTACGCAGATTAGGTGTATTATGCGGATTTTTTACGGTCAATCAATACAGCAATAGCGATGACGATCCCTTTTACCACCATTTGATAAAATGAGTTAACCCCCAGCAAGTTCAAGCCATTGTTTAGCGTACCGATGATAAGCACACCAATTAATGTACCTACGATTCGTCCGCGTCCTCCCGAGAGGCTTGTTCCACCTAATACGACAGCCGCAATGGCGTCCAATTCATAAGAAGTACCTGCTGTAGGTTGCGCCGAGTTCAAACGTGAAGTCAAGATAGCTCCCGCCAACGCGGAAAGCATTCCAGCCAGAGAATAAATCCAGATTTTTACACGCGGTACTTTAATACCAGATACAATTGAAGCCTTCTCGTTACCACCAATGGCATACGTTTTGCGTCCGAATGGTGTTTTATGCAAAATGATCCATAGAACAGCAAAGGTAATGAGCATCGTAATCGCTGGAACCGGAATACCGAACTGATAGCCACGTCCGAACAATTGAAATACCAGACTGTCTCCGAGTCCTGTAATAGGGTTACCGTTGGTATAAACGAGTGTCAATCCTCTGAAAATAGTCATGGTTGCTAGTGTAGCAATAAACGGTGCCATTTTACCTTTCGTAATCATCAAGCCGTTGACCATCCCCATCACGCCACCCAATGCACAACCGATGATAATCGCCAAAATAGGATCGAACCCGGCCAGCATCATATTTGCGACAAACGCACTGGATAGTGCTAATATGGAGCCGACTGACAAATCAATTCCGCCTGTGAGAATAACGAAGGTCATACCGAACGCAATCAACGCATTAATGGATACCTGGCGCAATAAATTCAAAATATTAAGCGGTTCCAAAAAGCTGGGATTTAAGACCGATACAATGATTACCAAAATAATGAGCCCCAACAATGGGCCAAGCTTCTGTGTGATTTGTGACATTTGAAAGCCTTTGCTGCTTTTTGATTCATTCATAGTTGTCATATTACTGTCCTCCTGTAGCTAGCGTCATAATATTTTCTTGTGTGGCTTCTTCCCTGCTCAGCTCTCCGCTGATCTTTCCCTCGTGCACTACGACAATACGATCGCTCATGCCGAGTACCTCAGGGAGTTCCGAGGATACCATGATAATCGCGACTCCACGTTCGGTCAACTCGTTCATCAACTGGTAAATTTCCCGCTTGGCTCCCACATCCACACCTCTCGTCGGTTCGTCAAGGATAAGTACATTCGGACCAATACCTACCCATTTGGCAATAACCACTTTTTGCTGGTTACCACCTGACAAACTGCGAACCGTTGTTTCGCCCGATTGGGTTTTGATTTGTAAGCGCTTAATTAAAGTGTTAACAAAATCTACCTCTTTTTTACCTGAAATAAATCCTTTTGAAGTAAAACTGAACAGATTCGGCAGTACCATATTTTCCCGGATAGAAAAATCCAGCACCAAACCCTCATCTTTTCGGTCTTCTGTAATGAAGCCAATCCCTAGTTTCACTGCATCATCCGGTTTACGAATAGACACCTTTTTTCCACGCACATGAATCTCACCACGATCCAAAGCATCCAGTCCAAATAACGCACGCATGATCTCGGTCCGTCCCGAGCCCATCAAGCCTGAAAAACCTACAATTTCCCCAGATCGTACAGTGAAATTCACATTTTCAAACAACCCTTTATGCGAAGCATTTTTGACCTCCAGCATCACTTCTCCCAAAGCAGGCGTTCTTACCGGGTAGCGTTCAGTCAGCTCTCTACCTACCATTTTCCGTACAACCTCATCAAAATTCGTATCGGGAATCGCCTGAGTATCCACCGTTTTCCCATCACGCATGATGGTAATCCGATCACAGATCGTGAATATTTCCTCCATCCGATGTGAAATATACACAATCGAAACACCAACTTTTTTCAAGGAAGTAATAACCTCGAATAGCTTCTGAATTTCCCGTTCGGTTAAGGCGGCTGTCGGCTCATCCATCACGATAACTTTAGCATCTGTCATGAGTGCTTTGGCAATTTCAATCATCTGCTGTTGACCCACTGAACACTCGCCTGCTTCACCGTTCAATGGAAGGTTTACCGAAAGCTTGCTGAATTGTTCATTTGCTAGCGCTTTCATTTTGGAGCTATCTAGTAAGCCCCACTTGGATGTCATTTCCTTGCCGATAAACAGATTTTCCAGCACAGTCATCTCCGGCCACACATTCAGTTCCTGATGAATAAAAGCAATTCCTTTTTGCTCCGCTTCTTTGGGGTCAGCAAAATAGGTTTCCTGGCCGTCAATGATGATCGTTCCCTCATCTCGCCGATGCAGTCCGATTAGAATATTCATCAGCGTTGATTTGCCTGCACCATTTTCACCCATGAGGGCATGTACTTCTCCTTCACGAAGATCAAAGTGAACACCACTCAGTACCTGATTGGTTCCAAAGGCTTTGTGAATTCCTTTCATTTGAATCTGCATGCTGTACCCTCCTTTTTATTCAACATTGATTTATCCAAAATGAACTCCTGCCTGCAAAATACAATTGGCATACGGTTTAGCCTCTCCTGTACGAATGATCGCCTTTGCATAACGGGTCAGCTCCTTGAATTGTTCATGAGAGCAAAACTCAATGACGGCAACCTGCTTACTAATCTGTGGCTGTTCTAATTGCTCCCCTGCAAAGTTGTGCATAATATACTGTAATGCTTGTTCATTTTCTTGTTTGATTTCTTCGGCCAGCGTTACTTTTTCGATCACCATATCTGCTGCAATGACATCAACGACGTCCTGAAAGGATGGAACACCCAGTTTAAGGGCCAAATCAATTTTGGTAACGCCTTCAGGAACAGGTAAGCCAGCATCAGCCACGACAATATAGTCAGTGTGGCCGAGATCCGACAGTATTTTGGATATATGACTGTTTAGGATTCCATGTTTCTTCATATTATATTTGCTCCTCCACTTCACGACGGGTTGGCATTCCACCTTGGGCTCCAAATTTGGTAACGGATAATGACGCAGCACGATTAGCAAATTTCACACTGTCTGCCAGCGAATTTCCTTCAGCTAAAGCCACTGCAAAAGCAGCGTTAAACGTATCTCCTGCACCTGTCGTATCAATAGCTTCTACTTTATAAGTAGGAACCACGACTTCCTGTTCTCCGTCGAAGAACCGTACACCGTTGCTGCCCTCAGTCACAAACAGCTTGTTGGGATATTTGCGCAGCGCTTCTTGAAGACTTAAATCCTTAAACATAATGGCAGCTTCATGCTCATTAGGCGTAATGTAGGTCGCATTCGCAATTACGCTTTCCTCCACTTCACGAGCCGGGGCTGGATTCAGCAACAAGGGTATCTGGTATTTCGCACAAATCTCGCTTACGTAAACAACCGTTTCTGTTGGTATTTCCTGTTGAATTAGCACAATATCCGAACTTCGGATGACGTCAAGCGCTTCTTCCACATAGGCGGGTGTCACTTCATTATTCGCTGCTTTTACCACGACAATACTGTTATCGCCTTCAGCTAGTATAATATGCGCTGTACCGCTTTCCATATGTGTAACCGGTTTCACATAATCGGTATGAACATGATTTTCTTCAAAATTACGTAAAATCTGCTTCCCAAAATGATCATCCCCTACTCGTCCAATCATCGTAACGTCGGCTCCGAGTCGTGCTGCGGCTACTGCCTGATTGGCTCCTTTACCTCCAGGTACGGTTGTGAAGCTTTCACCCAATACCGTTTCACCAGCACCGGGACGTTTGGACGAAGTAACTACGAGATCCATAGAACTGCTTCCGATAATCGAAATTTTAGCCATCATTATCCACCCTTCTCGTTGTATCCCGTTCTATAAATTTGACGGGCAATTGTATGCTTGAATAGGTAAGTACTTTCGAATGAAGATTAGGTACACTTGACTTCGTTACTTGCGACTGCTCAATCAACTGAATGAGTAGTCCTGCTGCTTCCCAGCCCATTTCATAAGCAGGCTGTCGGATCGTTGACAAAGGCGGGAATAACAAACTACTTAATGGTATATCATCAAACCCGATAATTTGAACATCATCCGGGATTTTCTTTCCTAATCTATGTGCCTCATGCATCACCGCTGTAGCCACGATATCATTACTTGCGATAACTCCGTCCGTATCGGGATACTTGCTAAACAGCTCTTTGGCCCACGACTCGGCCTCCTTGAACGAAAAGGACGTTGTCTCGACCACATGGTAAGCAATTCCGGATTGCTGAAGCTCTTCAACCGCCCCGCGAAAACGATCTTGTGCTGGACGAATATGTGCAGGGCCCTGCATGACTGTAATTTGCTTGCTGCCGCGTGCAACCATTTCTTGAGCAGCCAAGCAACCGCCATGGGCTCCATCTGCATATACGGAGAGGCTGTCACTGGAAGTTCGATCGAGAAAAACGACCGGGATCTTCAGTTTGGCGTAACAATCGGCATCGGGATCATTGGTAGAAGAAATAACACCAACGACATTATTTTGAACAAAAGTATCCATGTAATCCAATTCTTTTTGGCGATCTTCATCACTATTACCGAAAATAATCCGAAAGTCATTTTCCTGCATTCGATCCTCCACCCCACGAGCTAACAAGGGAAAGTAAGGGTTCGTAATATCCGGCAGCAAAAGACCGATTAATCTAGATTTCTTTTTATACAAAGAACGTGCAACTTCATTAGGCTTGTAATTTAACTGCTTCACAGCAGCCTCAACCTTTCGCCGTGTATCCTCATGCACATATCCAGTTTCATTGATAACTCTGGAAACGGTTGCTACGGAAACCCCTGCAAAGCTGGCGACTTCTTTAATTGTTGTCATAGTGTAGGTTCAACTCCAATTGTGTAACCGGTTACACATATAAAATATCACAGCATTAATTTTTTGACAAGCATTAATTATTTGCACGTTAAATCCTTTAGCTTTATAATTCTTATTGTAACTAGTGAAGTTCCACCTTTATACACATTCTAAAGTGAGGAGCAATGCTCCCGGTTACACAATAAAATACGTATACATGGAGGCTTATCCCTGATGAATATTGAAGTTTGGTCTGATTATATGTGTCCGTTCTGTTATATTGGTAAACGCCGTTTGGAGCAAGTGTTACAGAAATTTCCACATCACGATGAGGTGCAATTGACATTTAAGAGTTTCGAATTAAACCCGGGTGCTGTGAGAGATAGTGGTAAAACGATCAATGAAGAACTAGCCGCTAAATATGGGGTCAGTCTGCAAGAGGCTCAGGCTATGAATGATCGAATGAACGAAAATGCACGCTCTGCGGGTCTTGAGTATAATATTCATGCCATGGTGCCGACAAACTCTCTTGATGCTCACCGCTTAACACTTTGGGCTCAAACACAAGGCAAAATGCTGGAGCTGAGCGAGCGCTTATTCCATGCTGTTTTCATCGAAGGCAAGCATACAGGGGATCATGAAGTGCTGGCAGCGCTGGCTACTGAAGTTGGTCTAGATCAAAAGGAAGCGGCTGCTATATTAGCCAGTGACCGTTTTACCGACGAAGTTAGAGCTGATGAAGCCGAAGGCGCTGAGTTGGGTGTTCAGGGTGTACCATTCTTTGTATTTGATCGAAAATTTGCCGTTTCTGGTGCCCAGCCGGAGGAAGTATTTCATGACGCACTTCAAAAAGCATGGGATGAACGCTCACCTTTCACTATGATAAGTGGCAGCTCGTCCAAACAGGATGCAGGTGGTGTATGTACGGATGAGGGTTGTGAACTTCCAGGCCGCGAGAGCTGAACAGTCCTTGAATGAACATTTCCAACTCCCTAAATAAATTTTAAAAAAGCGTGCCAGCCCCCTATTAAACCTGAGGCTGGCACGCTTCTTTATTTTATAACGATTTAATCATTCCGCCATCCACAAGGATGGTGCTCCCTGTCAAATAGGATGAAGCTGAAGACGCCAGAAAAGCAACAACTTTACCGAACTCTTCAGGCTCTCCATACCGCCCCAATGGAATGCCCTCTTCTGCTTGTTTTCGAACCTGATCCGTCGTTTGCTGGGTTTTCTCAGCTCGATGCTCGTCCAAGCTACGCACGCGATCGGTTGCAATTCTCCCCGGTGCTACAGTATGTACCAGAATATTATGAGGAGCCAATTCCAGAGACAATGTTTTCGCCAATCCAGCGACTCCAGTACGTAGCGTATTTGAAATGATTAGTCCCGGAATTGGCTGCTTAACTGAGGAAGAAGCAATATTTAATATCCTACCGCTTTGTTGTTTTTTCATATAGGGTAACACCTCACGGATCAACCGGATATGACTAAGTAAATTTTGTTCAAAGGCCTGCATCCACACTTCATCAGTAAAATCATCAAAGGTACCTGCAGGAGGCCCACCCGCATTGTTAACCAAAATATCAACGGTGCCAAACAAATCAGCTGTACGGCGGATGGCCTGGGAGATATCTTCTGGTTTTGTTACATCGCAAACTACATATTCAACGCGGCCACTCGCTGTTTCCAGTAATTCCGCCTGCGTCCGCTGAAGCTCTGCTTCGTTCCGTCCTGAAATGATGACATTCGCACCCTCGCGTGCCAGCTCCCGTGCGCTTGCCTTGCCGAGTCCTTTACTGGAACCTGCAACAAAGGCTGCTTTTCCCGTTAATCCTAAATCCATCTATAACACTCCCTTTTGTCAGTGTTCTCTATTTAATTGTACACATGACCAGCACATAATGCGAATAGCTTGGTAGTATCATGAAGGCTATCTATCCTCTCACCATTAAAAAGAATACGGAATCATTCATTGCAAGGTAAAACAAAAAGGCCTGACATTTAGTCAGGGGCCCTTTTTGTTTACAAAATATTTGTTACAGCACGTTATGATGTTGATGCAGGTGTTGTTGGCTGCTCGTATACAACAACGGACTGGCTCTCAGGCTCCCATTTAACATTTGTCCCCAAGGCCTCTCCGATTACCCTTACAGGTACCATTGTCGTCCCATCCACTATGGATGCTGGCTGCTCGATAGAATACGGCTGACCGTTAATATATGCTTTCGGACAGTTAACAAATAATTTGACGGACACGCCGTTACGGGTGACAGTAACAGCCTTTTCTTTCGGATCCCAGGAAACCTTTGCATCCAAAGCTTCGGAAGCTGTTCTAAACGGAACAAGTGTGGTCCCATTGCGGTTAATCGGTTTGGCGTCGTATTCTTCACCATTCACGAACAGCTTCATACCCGACGGCCGTCCGGCCTTCTTCGAGAATTCACCCAGCTTTTTGTAGCTGTCCAGATCGGACACATTAGCCAGTACCGCCTCCTCCTGCATGTAAACGGCATCTGTCACATTTCCGTTTTCAGCCAGTAGCTCAGCTGCCTCAGTCAGTGCTTTACCAGAATTCCGGATCAATTCGAGTTCAGCAACCTGCTCCGAAGTCAAACGGTCCGGGTATTTCGTAAGCAGCAGATTCGCAATAACCGCTCCTGCCGGCTTATCCTTCGTATTTTCTACCGCGTGAAGCAGACCCTTGTAACCGTTGCGTCCCTTGTGACCATTATGGTCTTTGGACCCCCCGTATGTATCATCCGTTACTGCAACAGGTTCAGTTTTTCTGATTTCTGCGTGTTTGTCTTTTTTACTGTTTTCATCCTTTTTACCAGATGCTTTGTCCTTTTGTTTTTTGGACTGATCATTGTCTGAGTCATGGGGATTGATTAGCTCTTCCCCGCTCTTTTCATTCCCGTCTTTAACAGACGTCTTTGCTTCCTGTTTGTTCCCCTGATCATTTCCGCGTTCCTGCTTCGCTTCAGCGGTTCCCGCTGCCAATCCCAAGACCAGTATACACGCTAGTAAAGCTGTCCAAGTGTTTTTCATGATGCGATTCCTCCTTATAGTAAACACCGGGCTCAATCGTCCCTAGATGTATTAACGGTTTCTCTAAGCTGATTTTTTATCTTTTTTTATTTAATGTGTGAGACACCACTATAGCTGCAGTCCAGATTACCAAAACCACTATAAAATTTTATTATACGTCTAACCTATTTACACAGTATAATGAGAAAATGCCCATGCATTTATAAGAAACAGCCTTTACATTCGCATAATAGAAAGAAGATGAAACAGACATGTTCGGCACCATTCTTTTGGACGTTGTTTTACCTATTTTTGTACTTATCGGTTTTGGTTGTATCATGCAATATTATTTTCGACTGGATTTGTATACCTTAGCTAAAATCAATTTTTATTATATCACCCCCGCAGTTGTGTTTACGGGTCTATATCACTCGGAAATTTCTTTAATGCTCATGGGTGAGGTTTCACTTTTTTATGCCTTGTACATAGCTATTCTGTACGTAATCAGTACTACCGTCGCCAGATCGCTGAAATACAGCCCTGGAATGCGTGGAGCTTTTACAAACAGTGTAATGCTAGATAATTCAGGAAATTATGGTCTACCAATCAATCAGTTAGTGTTCAAAGGTGATCCGCTAGCCATTTCCGTTCAGGCTCTGATTATGACCTTTCAAAGCTTTGTTACATTTACATACGGTACTTTTGTTGTACAGAACGGTAAGGCTAACACTCGAAAAATTTTAATTAATTTTTTGAAAATGCCTGTACCTTATGCACTTGCACTAGGTTTGCTCCTAAATCTGTTGCATAGTCCGTTGCCTAATTTACTGGCTGAACCTTTGAAATATATTAGTCAGTCGATGGTTGCCGTGGCTCTACTTACTTTGGGAGCACAAATTGTGCAATATCCCTTTCGTTTGCGCCGGACAGCCGTATACATCAGTATGGTACTACGCCTGATTGCAGGTCCACTGGTCGGTTTTCTGCTCGTCTTGCTACTGGGTCTTAAAGGGATTCCCGCTCAAGCCTTGCTCATTGCATCGGGTATGCCTACCGGAGTTAATACAAGTATTTTGGCGGAAGAATATAAAAATGAACCCGATTTTGCCGCACAAACAGTATTACTATCAACGATTATGAATGTCATTACGATGACACTGTTAATTTCAGTATCCCGGCATCTTGTTTGAGGTGTATGATAATATAAAAAATGGATTAGAGACGCTTTTTGTCTAAGGACAGGAGCGTTTCTTTTTCGAGATAAAAGAACATACGTTCCTGTTGTTGCTTCTTTTTTCTACTTAAGGTGGTGTGTTTGTTATATTGAGATCGTATGCGAGAAAGAGTTTTTTTCTATTGTTAATTTTTCATATAATGAAATAATTATATTATCTAATTTGAATCTCTATTAGTTGCTGTTTTCAACTTGTCGTTGCTTTTTCCTAAAAAAAGAATGCGGGACAACAAGGTCATCAAAATAAAGCCAGCTCACTCATTAGAGTGGCTGACTTAGGATTATCCTTATTAAGGTTTAGGGCTCAATTCCCCATTGCTTGCTTCCAGACAGATAAGCGGTTATTTTAGCAGAATCTTGTAAACTGTTTGCTGTAGGATTAAATGAATAATCATCGGTCTGTGTGTAACTACTCCAGTCCTCTTTGGATATCCGGGTTTGCAAATCCACACTTTGACCAGGCTCTAAAGAACCCGCAGCCGATTTAAACCCAATTTCTGCATAAGAGTCTGCCCCTGGCTTCGCATTGGATAATGTTTTGAAGCTAGCAATCACATTCCCTGTACCGACGCTCGACCAATCCGTGAAGAAATTTTGTGTTTTCTCCCCGTTAATGGTGTAATAATAACGCAATGTCACATCTGCTAGGGAAATGGATGAGGTTCCCGTATTGGTTATTTTAAATTTGGAACTGATTGTATTGCTTGTGGTGGATACATTCCCATTGAAGGTTTGCACCTTCAGAACGCCCTCGCCTGTTCCTGGCTCACTTGGCGTATCCCCTTTCACCGTAATCGTAAACAACGCATCATTGCCTGTACTAAAATGGAAGTTTAGTGCTGTCTCTCCTTTAGGAAGTTTAGATAAATACTTGTTGGTAAGAACGACTGTATCCTCACTAAGCGTATAATCTTCACCTTTGTTCAACACCACACTCCCCTGCTTGATCGCTTCCAGCGTATTGCCGTTAAGTGTTAGCTTGACAGTAATATCTGTATTGTTGTTATTCACTCCATAGGTTGCAGTCGTTGGTGTAATACTTGCTTGCCCGGTAGATGGCTGATCACCACCCACACGATCTGCCACCAGAATGCCGCGGCCATTCGTTCCCAGATAAGCACGTCCATAAACCCGCGGGTCCCCAATAATTTTGGTCACTCGAGCATATTGATGTTTGTCATCATTAATGCGCGCCCAGTTTGCACCAGCATCGTCCGATCGGTAAAATCCACGTGTACCATCTATTTTACCAACGATAAATACCGCTGCATACGTGCGGTTCGGCGCTGCCTTACCAAAGCCTACAAAATCCGCTTCCTGCACATTAGAGAGCTTGGTGAACGTAGCGCCGGAATCGTTGGAATGCCATAAACCATATGGCCCCCCATCCTCGGAGCCTCCGGCGAACCACACATCTCCTTCTGCTCCTCGTACAGCATCAATATCAGCATTGCCTGCTGTCGGTAAGCCAGTTACCGCTGAAGGCGTAAAGGATACGCCACCATTGGTGCTCACATATATTTTCCCGGAGGCAAATGCGTAATATTTATTAGGGTTCACTCGGTCAGAGACGATCTTTGCATTCGCTGGAATCCCTGTGCTTGCTGTCCATGAGTTGCCACCAGTTTTGGAGTAGAACACACCTTTGTCTGAGGTACTCCACAGCAAGCCATTACCATCTGCTGCTACAGCGATGCTGCCCCCTCCTGCTGTACCAGAAGGCTCGCTATTTGCCTTATACCAGTTGGCTCCACCATCATTGGAAATACCGATGGATTTGGCATTTGGATCTTTTTTATAATCCGCTTTACCTACCCGAGCCATAAAAGAAGGATTCAGCTCGGCATAATCAATACTTTCGCTGCTTGTAAAAGTCGGATTATCCAGCATTTTAGCTGGAGCCTTGAATAAATCGTCATGTCTGAATCCAGAGACATCACCTACTGCGCTCACCAAAGGCGCGCCGGTTGGAGGGCTCACCAGATCCAAAATCGCCGTTTCCTCTACCCCTTTAGCGGCTACTGAAATATCCAGCTTTCCGCCTTTATCCCAATTGGTTAGATTTTTAGAGCCATAAATCGTAGCTCCGGTGCCGTACAACATATGGTCTGAATTAAATGGATCTATCTCCAGATCACCGATCATCCACCCCAGCTTGGGCGATACTTCCGGTGGAGCCGGGTTGGCATTGAAAGTCAGCCAAGGTGCACCGCTTATATCCAGATTATATTTCAGCTTGCGAGACGGATAACCATCAAATTCCCAAATAGGACTCCAGGTTGCCCCACTGTCCGTGCTGCGGTAAATCGTTTCATCCGGCCACCAGGCATTCAACGTAGCAACCATAAGTGTACCTGGCTTCTGGGCATCCACCGTCAGTCCACCATATCCAAAATGATTGTCCGCGCTACTGCTACCTATGGGGCTAATGTTAGTCCACTGCCCGCTGGCTGTATTCAATTTCCACAGTTCACCCTTTGTTCCGTCATATGGACCGGCTCCATCGCTATAAGAAATATATAGATTGCCGTCCGTTGATAACACACCGTGATGTGGCAAATAGCCCGTAGGCTGTCCCGCTATAGCAGACCAGGTTGTCCCGCCATCTGTACTGCGATAGACACTTTGCTTTTTATCTGCTACACCTACATAGATCGTCTGCGTTGCTTTACTCGAAGAGCCTGTTTTTTTGTCAAAGGTGATCCAGGCTAAACCGACAATGTCGCTGGTATATTCATTGGAAGGGTCCTGTACATACGTCCCTGGATTTGGGAAACTGCTCACCTTGCTCCAAGTTGCTCCAAAATCAGAGCTTTTCCATAGTCCATTACCACTTCGAGCTCCAAAGAACAAAATATTATTCCTATTTGGATCAATCGTCAGACGTTCCCCCATCGAGCGCCCCGGCATATTGCCCCCCACCTTAAAAGGAAGCTTGGTCGTCTGCCACGTATTGCCCCTGTCGGTGGAACGCATAATTTGCCCGTTTTGTTTATCCCATGAATTAGTATACGTACCTGTAGCTATATATACACGGTTTGGATCAACAGGATCAGTTGCTAGTGCATCGACACCATTTTTGTTCCAATCCTCCCAGCCCACAGAATCCGTCAGCGGAATCCAGCTCTCATTGGCAGCATTCCACCGGTAAGCCCCTCCAATATCTGTACGTGCATAGATCAGGTCTTTTTCCGTTTCATTAAAAATAATGCCAGGTACAAAACCACCACCTCCACCCGTAACGACACTTTTCCAACTGTAATCGTCACTTGAAGCAGCATGAGTCGGCGCTATCATTCCTGTCCAGGAAGCACCCGCTACCACAAGCGCCAAACAAGCAATCTTCAACCTGTTTTTTGCCTTAGTCAATGAATTCAACCTCCTTCTTCATAATCATTTGAATATACGAATTCGTTCCTATCGTTATCGTTGCTTCTCACAATTCTGACAAATGTTCTCTTAGACTCACCCCCATTCATCCCAATAAATATAGTGCAACACCCAATTTGTTAGCGCTTACACTGTTGTCATGCTCAATAGATTCGTCATCTTTTTTTCATTTCCTTGTACGAAAAATCAAGATCATGCGATATTATCTCCTGCTCCGCAGCTTATAGTATGAGGTTTAGACTTCCTTCAGAGTTAACACCTTTTATTTATTTCTATTATGAATTTTTCACATAGTGAATTAATTACTTTATTTTCATTCTTTATGGGTGTCAAAATACTTGGATTTACAACAAAAAAACCGCGCTATGCGCGGTTCCAGCTTCCGTTACTTCCGTTAATACTGGCTTTAGTCATAAACAAATGCATATTATTGCAAGTATTCAAGCGCCAGAGCTAAAAAAATATGCCCTGAGACGAGCAATGCCCGCTCATCAAAATCAAAGTGAGGATGGTGATGAGCAAAATGCGTTCGTTCATCCTCATTACGGGCACCTACATGAATGAAGGCTCCCGGTCGTTGCTCCAAATAATAGGCAAAATCCTCTGCTCCCATGACCGGCTTCAAATCCAAAAAAGCGTCTGCTCCATACAGTCTGCCGATGAGCTCGCGTACACGCTCCGTTTCGGCTTCGGCATTCACCAAAGAAGGATAGCCATTCAAATAGTCCATTTCGTATCCGGCATGATAAGCCTCAGTCAACCCCTTGACGATACTGCGAATTTCATTCTCGACTTCCTTACGCACTTCCTTATTAAACGTACGTACAGTCCCTTCAATTTTGGCCTTATCTGCAATCACATTAAAGGCAGTTCCAGCTTGAAATACCCCAATTGTTAACACTGCTGATTCAATAGGGTCCACCCTGCGACTAACCACCTGCTGCAACCCGTTCACAATTTGACTGCCGATAACAATAGAGTCTACCGTCTGGTGCGGTCGTGCGCCATGCCCGCCTTTACCGTTGATCTGGATCGTAAACGCGTCGACAGCCGCCATCGCAGGCCCACTCTTTAATCCAATTTTACCAAAAGGAATTTCAGACGCGAGGTGAATACCGTATACCGCCTCTACCCCTTCCAGACAGCCATCCTCAATCATAAACTTGGCTCCGCCAGGCGGTTTTTCTTCTGCATGTTGAAAAATAAACACAAGCTTTCCCTTCAGCGCCTCACGGTTATGGCTCAACACGCGTGCCACTCCAAGTAATGCAGCCGTGTGACCATCATGCCCGCAGGCATGCATAACACCCGGAACGGTCGATTTATAAGGCACTTCCTTTTCATCCTGAATAGGAAGTGCATCAAAATCAGCACGAAATGCAATCGTTCTACCTGGCTGACCGCCTTCTAAAAACCCGAGCACACCGTTTCCACCCACATTCGTTCTTACCTCAATACCAAAAGAGCGCAATTGATCGGCGATAAAAGCAGATGTATTCGTTTCTTCAAAAGAAAGCTCGGGATGCTGATGTAGATGTCTTCTCCACGCAATCAGCTCTTGTTCACCATCTTTTAATTCCTGAACCCATTTTTCTAGCATAATACCCTCTTTTCCTATTGAATTTATATGCTTCTATCCTTATCTTACCATGAACAGCCTGTAGAATGTAGCTCTCTTATCATAGAAGACTTGAATTTACAACAAAAAAGAGCCGATAGGATACTCTCCCCAACTCTTTTTCATTACTAACTTATCTATTTAGAATTTTTCAGGTATTGAAAAACTGACTAATGTTTCCTCTTACGGGATGTGTCTGTTCCCTGTACTCACCTTTCGTATAGCTTCCAATCACCTTACGCCAAAAGGATTGTGCCGGCCTATTCGTACTCATCTGGGTCACCTTCCAGCGTCCGTTAAAACGTCCAAACAGCTCATGAGCCGCCCAAGTCCCAACCCCATTATGCCGATAAGGACGAAGTACAAAGAACTCAGCCATGTAGTAGTCAGCTTCTCGATTGCTGGACATTCGGTCAACGAGTGCAAAGCCCACAGGAACATCCTGTCTCCAAATCAGAAAAGGCAACTTCTGTTCGCCGCTCGTCCAATATTGATACAAGTCTGGATAAGCCGGGAATGTCCCCTTCTCAGTGACATCAATTCGCAGATAGGCTGTAAAATCGTATAAATAAAATTGCATGAGCTGTACAATAATGTCCTTTTGCGACTCCGGTACACTCTTAATAGACAGCTTCAGTTCCGATTTGATATTATACCCCATACTTTCACCTCTCTTGGCGGTTCAATCCGTTCTTTAACTTCGAATTACATCCCATCCAGTGCTGTTCAAAATATGCTAAAATACATATATATTATGACCGGACGAGGTGGAACCCAATGAATATACAAAAGATCATCGACCGGCGCAAACTAGATGAAAAAATGCCGGGATTACCATGGTACGTGCAGCAATTTATGGATTATAAGCTGCCCGACCTGTCCCCTTCCACACTACTAGAATATGTGCGGGATTACGAAGCTTTCTTTTCATGGCTTCGCTCGGAAGGCTTGTCTGCCGGAGAAACGAATGCCCAAGTTACACTTGAAGAGTTGGAGACACTTCACATGGACAGTATTACAGGCTTTCGATTATTTCTGTCTACTAAGCTCGAAGGCTCCAACTCCCGTATAACCATTTCACGTAAGCTGTCGTCTCTGCGTTCGCTTTTTCATTATTTAAGTCAGATCGCTGAGGATGAAAATTTTTATCCATTGCTCAAACGCAACATTATGGCCAAGGTCGAAATCAAGCGTATACATAAACCCAAGGATACGGCGGCCAAGCTTAAAGGTAAAATACTGGAAGAGGAAGAATTGCTTGAATTCATCGGTTATATTTATGAAGGCTATGGTCAGGATTTGGCCGATAATAAGCAGGCGCTATACTCCTATGAACTAAATAAGGAACGGGATGCCTGCATCGCCAGCCTCATTTTGAACTCAGGCCTGCGCGTATCTGAAATCGTCAATCTGAATCTGGATGATTTAGACATAAACAATAAATTATTATATGTGTATCGCAAAGGCAATAACGACGAAACCTTTAAAACGCCGGTGTATTTCCGCGAGCAATCCAAAAATGATCTCGTACTTTATTTGTCCCTGAGACATACCCGTTACCGCGCTCCAAAAAAAGAAAAGGCTCTCTTTGTCACACGTCCTAACGGGAGTACAGAAGGCAAACGGATGACCAAAAGAGCGATTCAGGCAATGATCATAAAGTACGCCAAGCGTTTCGGTAAGCCTTACCTTACCGTGCATAAGCTTCGTCATTCCTTTGCTACTGATTATTATTTACAAAATGATATTTACAAAACAAAGGAACAACTGGGGCACGCTTCGACAGAAACAACAGAAGTGTATGCCCACCTGACTGACAAAACCATGTCCCAGGCGATCGAACGGCGGGTAGAGACTCTAAGCGACTCAGCCGATTGATGTCTCACCCCTGCTTATTCCTCATTCCTTCTATCTGCTTTTGAATCTGTTCGAGTAGCCAGCGGCCTGCGGGTCCGTTGGCCTCAGCAGGAAATATTTGTATCACTTCATCTGAGTAGTGATGTTGAGCCCAATCCATTTGATGCTCCCAAACCGCTACCCCCTGTACATTTGTCAGCTTATCGGTAAGCTGAGCATCCGATTGTTCCTTAACCATGACCAGCTTCGGATAATCCTCCTGCTTGAAGCCTTCCAGCAACACACAATCATAGGCCTGAAAATGCCGTATCAGACTGGTGACAGGCTGACTATTCTCCTCTAAAATAGCTGTTCTTCCAGCCGAAACAATAGCTACGCCTTCAGCACCCGCCTGTCGGTGCTTATACGTATCAGTACCCTCATGATCCATTTCAAATTCATGTCCATCATGCTTGATCACTGCTACGCGTAGACCTGACTTCTGCACATAACGAATTAACCCTCCGAGAAAGGTCGTTTTCCCCGTATTTTTGAATCCGACGATTTGACATACAAATGGATGTTTCGTATTCACGTTACCTGTCCACCTTGTAATACCAGTACTCGCACCTCTTCACCTTTGCGTAATCCTTCTGTTGTAGGAGGAATCACGATCAGACAGTCGCTGTCCTTAATGGTCACCATGACACTAGATTCATCTGCTCGCGCAGGAATCGCGTATACTTGTCCACCACGTATCTCCAAAGAGCTGCGTACAAAGCGTGTATAGTTGTTTACCTTCGTATAATCTGCGCCTAACTTCGCCGTCCAGGTTTGTAAATATGGATGTGCCGAAGATAACATCATTTGGATCGTCGGCCGTACAAACAGCTCACAGCCTACAAAGCACGCACCGGGGTTGCCTGAAAGCGCAAATAACAGCTTGCCGTCAATCACTGCGGCTGTGGTCACACTTCCTGGACGCATCGTAACTTTGTTGAACAGCATATTCACATCTTCCTGTCGTACCAGGTCACCCATAATATCAAAATCCCCCACCGATACTCCTCCACTCGTGACCACGATATCATAGGCAGCTATGGCTTCACGTACAGAGGTACGGGCAAGACTCAAATCATCATGAATGGCTTGTAAAATGAACGGCTCTCCTCCTGCCTCTCTGATTTGAGAAGCCAGCATA
Organism: Paenibacillus sp. CMM36; assembly: GCF_053570945.1. Taxonomy (NCBI): domain Bacteria; kingdom Bacillati; phylum Bacillota; class Bacilli; order Caryophanales; family Paenibacillaceae; genus Paenibacillus; species Paenibacillus sp. CMM36. The sequence continues at coordinate 49,217 of NZ_JBSEDY010000006.1, read as the reverse complement.
TATGTATTACTGTTTCGAATTTTTCCCGGTTGTAACGGCTCATCCACTGCGAGCAATTCTGACCCTGTGGAAAAGACAGCCACCCTTGGCTTCCTGTAAACAGGCACCCGATGTACACCAAAAGTAGCCAGTACTGAGACATGCCCCGCTCCCACGCAAGTTCCCTTACTGAGCAAAAGCTGACCTTCCTTAATCTCATGACCAATTTGTGTCACATTTTTGCCAACTTCCATACGCTTCTTTAAGCTAACATATGTCTGTCCATTTTCCTCACGCAGCTGTGTCGCCTCCAGCATAACCACCGTGTCCGCTCCTTCAGGTAGTTGTGCTCCTGTCATGATGCGGGCTGCCATTCCCGTCTCCACCCGCTTGTCCGATACAGTGCCACAAGGAATTTCATCAATCACGTGTAGCCAGATTTCCTGACCGGTCGAACAGACTTCAGTGTCCGAGGCAAGGATCGCATAGCCGTCCATACCAGAACGACGAAAGCGGGGATACGGATGTGGCGCAGTCAAATCCATCGCCAGATAGCGACCATGTGCTTGCTCAAGCCCTACGTCCTCCCTTTCACCTTGTTTAACATGACTAGCTATCCTGCTTTGTGCCTCTTCCACCTGAACTGCTTTACGCTGGAATTTTTCTGCGTTTAATGATGTATGATTCATATTCTCACTCCGTTCTTCTTAAATGCCCTCTTTCTGTTATAACGCTAAAACCGTTATCTGGCAAATCCAAACGGTATTTATTGAATTGCTCCAAGTCTTTATCCGCCAAAAAACAGCCTGGATATCATATCGCGGCTGTTTTTGGTAGATTTCAGTTTTTAATTTTGCGTATCATCCGGTCATTTCTCTATTTTATTAGTTTATATTAATTTTTCCGAAATAGATTGAATCTATTGAAACCTCATATAACGAGGACATTTGCTGTGCTCGAGCTATTGTTAAATCGGATGAATCTTCCTCTATATGTTTTAATTCATTCATTGACATACCAAGTGTATTGCAAGCTATTAACTCACTATATCCTGAAGCGAGTCGTGCCATCTTTATTGTACAAAAGCTAGTGCAAGTTACATTTTCATTTTTATCTGCAACCATCCAATCAACTCCACAATATAATTGATAAAAAAGTAATTTACCTGTATACTCTGAACGAAACACTTTTCCCCTGTTAGGAGCAAGTAAGGTGCAAAAACTTACTCGGGGAAAATGCCTTTTGAAAGAGGAACTCAAATCTCATGGACGCACTCAATCATGGCTCGCCCGACGAACTGGATATTCGCGGCAACAAATATCCAACTGGATCGCGGGACGTGACAAAATGTCATTCGAGGCGGCAGTCCTCATTTCTAGGATATTGGAGTGTAAAGCTGAGGACTTATATGAGTGGGAACTTGCCTGACAAACAGGCATTTCCTTCGGGGCATTTGTACATGCCGGCATTTACAATATATATCCCGCTTTCACCCTCCTTTTCTTATATGTAGATTGTTTTCACCTTTATTTAAAAGATTGTTATTTTTTTCATAATCAATTTTATCACATGGAAAATGATTAAAAACGGGAAATATGTCGAATTAAATCGAACCCGTCCGGCTTATCCTAGTCTAACTGATTATTGACTTATTCATTTAAATCTGGTAACAAAAATGACCCCTGAATTTTCATGGGTCATTTCCACAGTTTTTTAAGCGCTTTAAGTTTATTATGAGACATCGAGCAAGTGAAGTCAGATCCTTCGAATCGTACCAGCCCTCCAAATGCGTTAGACTCAATTTCACAAACCAAGTCGAGATTTATCAGGGTATCTTTATAAGCTGGATATAGATACGGAAAAGCTTCCCTGCAAGCCTGTGCGGTTAGCCCGATTGTATAAGAACGATCTCCAGAGTTGAAACGCGGGACATAATAATTTTTTTTAGGTTCCCACATATCCACACTGTGCATATTCATTACCTTAAAAAAACCGCTCACTGCTGCCTTACCCACTACCTTAATTTCCGATCCGAAAATATAACGAATTTCTCTATCGGCATTCATTGCATCTGCATATATTTGTCTCCATCGAGATAAATTTGCTGAATTTATACTTTCTTTAATGTCTTGATTTTTAAAAACAACCTGCCCCCCTCCATAATCTCCCGTAATGATCTTGTCCACTTGTGTGATGTTAACCAAATTAGATCCGTCCAAATTGCAAAAAGTGGGTAAGCCTACGGAACATTCATGGAGGGTGGTGGGAACTGTAAATCTTCCATGAGAAGTATGAAAAAGCGGAATGTGATAATTGCTTTTAGGCTTCCACAATTCAATCGCAACTAGGTGATTCTCACAAAAAAAAGAGCAATCTCCAAGTGAATTGTCATCAAGCAATGGAGTGGCTAGGATTCGCTTTCCCTCTTCCATTAAATTCAGTTCTTTTCTGTTTTCTTCAGCTCAGCTGGTACAGGTTTAGCGCCAAAAATTGTTTTTTCTTTTTTCGTAGACTCGTTAGCGTATTTACCAAGGCTTATACTTAAAGCTCTCGCCAATTTCTTATCCATTTTCGCTCACCTCCTTTCCATAAAGGAAGAATACTGAATGCTTGTATAATTAAAGCTAAACATATTATGTGAGATTGTATAAAAAAATTTAATATGCAAACCAAAATACATATCGTTTTATAATATTTGTGATGTTTGGTCTTATTAATATAGATAAAATGATTGGGAGCATATAGTACAATCACTAATAATGAACAAGCGTTAATTATCAAAATCGTTGCTAAACTTAAAGAGACAAAAGGTATAATTACACATATGGCCGTTGTAAAGAAGACACAAAGTGTAAGGTTGCTGAAGTGTACCCCTCCTGAAAATCTCCTTACAAACATGATCGTAGCCAGAGCTAGTAATGCCCCCCAAAAATGTCCTGTTATCCATCCTATAACTGCGACCATGAGCACTGCTGAAATTTCGGTAATTTTTATACCAATCGCATACTCCATCACTTCAACACTTGTGGGTCCATCAGGATCAGCTTTCTTTATTTCTGATGCGATGTGCCTCGATAGCGTTTCTAGCATCCTCGTAATCTCCTTTCTCTGATAAGAAGTACGATATTCCAAAAGTTAGTAATGAGATGGAAAGTAATCCTATCGTATTGGAGTTATAGAGCATATACAAAGTAACAAAAATAGTGACAAATGATATTAGGGACCCTATAATGAACATTTTATTTAGAGATGCTAGGTAATTTTCACCTTTCAAAAAATCATGTGGGGGTTGAATGATAAATGAGAATCCAAAGTTATATTTACCCATCACAAAAGAAATAAAGTACGCAGTAAGGATGGAAGACAACTGTATAACGTATATAGAAGAGCCAGCTGTATCACTTATAACACCTGGCTGTGCTACTCCGAAAAAGTTTGCAAATATATATACAAATAGCTGTAGGTTAATGTAAGCTGTAAGACCGGAACCAGCAGAAAAAGCCGCAAGATATGTTTTGATCCCTAAACCAAATCTTAAAAAGAGAACCATTAACAAATACTGAAGCGGAAAATCTAATTTAGGCATGCCTATTACTTCTCTCATGAGAAAGGAAAACAAAGTTATGCCAATTGCATAGAGAAGTATTTTTCTTCGATTTTCCCACACGGGGAGCATATAAATCTTCAAGACCAAAGTAACTGCCGCTAAAGCATCGAAAAAACCAAGTAAAATATATAAAAAAGCAGATAACACAGTTACACCATCCTCCTATTTCGCCTGATGTAATTGTATATTTTACTAATAGATGTGGCAATGAAATAATCTAGTAAATTGGATTTTTTTGTATAAATATGAGGTGGAATTTTCTTCCCCTGGCTTTCTTCTTCAAACTCGACACCCATTTATACTAACAAAAAAAGTCACCCCAAGTGAGCGACGTTGCTTTTGCTAATGTATTATGTTGGTTTTTTTTCGATATCAAGGTTATAATCTACTTAATTTGGGGTGGAGGGATTATAGTGGCTTTAAGTGAGAATTTTAAAAAATTACGTATAAAATATCATTTGACTCAACAAGAACTTGCTGAGATCGCTGGGGTTACCAATAAAGCAATTTCAGCTTGGGAGAGCGGACTTTCTGAACCACGGATGGGTGCTATAGAAAAGATAGCTCGTCATTTCCATATCAAAAAAAGCAACATTATTGAAGACGATGGTATTGAACACATAAGCTCTGATCAAGTGTAGGTCAAAATAGACGGCAATAAAATCGAAGCAAAGGAGCACCGTTCAATTCACTTTAGGTTATATCAAACTACAAAAAAGGAACTGTGCAACAGCTCCACAGTTCCGCAAACAACTTTAGAAGAAAATAAAATTTTACCCATTATCGTCGACTTCGTCGGCTGATTTTACCTGAACCGCTACGTGTTTTGGGCTTACTATAAGATTTACGCGGCGAATCAAATATGCTGGAACCGCCGCTGTCGCTCCGGTCACGTGAAATCGAGCCTCTGCTCGGTGAACTGCTGGACCCTCTGTCGAACAAACTTCCGCTTGATCCAACGCTAGAATCCGAGTTCTTCCCTCTACGGGTAACCGAACCTTTCCGCTCCACCGTAATCGGCGGAATCGCCTTTTTCTCCTGCACTGTAGGAGCACGATATTGGCCCTGAGAAGGTCGGTATACATCTCTGCTGGAGTAGCCCCGATAGGAGCCTGAACCACGTAAGGAATCAAACAGAGCATCCAGCACAGTTGCGGTTAAGTATCCTTTTAAAAAGCTTGAACTGTAATTTTGTTCTACATACTTTTTACTGTCAATTTCAATGAGTGTATCTTCCTTCTTAGCTGGATCTTGCTGCAAATGGTACCACTCATCGCTATATACCAGAAACATCCGCTCATTGCTCTGCGGTGACATTTGTTCCGGTGTACGCTGTTCTTTCAATTCCTCCGCTACTTCCGGGACTGTCTTGCCAGCTGCCCGGTATACATACGAGGTTGAATTTCCGCTGCCACTAACCGATTCCAGCGGATACGTATCCTTTACACTTGGCGCGCCGCAACCGCTTAACACGGATACGAACAAGCTCAGCGCCACAAAGACCTTTAATGCATACTGCCAGGTGCGTTTGCTCATGTGTAACCCTCTCCTAGCTTGCCCGAATAACCTTGACGTCTCCGGTAATCACTTCTTCTCCTTCATAAAGCATAAAGCGACCGTCCTGCCACTCTACCCGCAACAAATGGTAATTATCAGACTGGTACTGCCAAACATGCTGCTCTCCACCCTGTCGGAAAGGAGCACGGCCCATGACGGTAACTTGCCCAGAATATTGCTCCTCCAAATGATACGTTGTATCATCCAGCTCTAAAATGGTCGGCACTTCCTCAGGGTTGTCAAGTCTGCCGTCGATGGCCTGATATAGTCCGAATTGCAATGTTTCCCGTTCCTCTATATGAAGATAGCTGATTTGATTACCATCCTGAAGTGTCAAAACAACGGCATTCCGGGCACGATTATGTACACGACCTACCACTTCATAGGTGACAAGCGAAACTTCACAGATATCACCTGGATTTAAGTGAAGCATGCTTTTCTCTGCTTTTGGCGGCTCCGGCTTAGCAAATAGATTTGAAATTCGTTTCCAAACACCCATGGTTATATTCCTGCCTTTCTTAGCCTAGAAGCATGCTGTAATGATCAAGGCGCCAACCAGATGCAGCGCTCCTGAAAACAGGCCGAAACCAATTTTACCTTCCTGTGTACCTTTATCCAGATCAAACTGGGCCCAGTACCGCAACAGCAGACGTACAATAACTTCCAAAACAAGCAGGATGACAAAAGCGATCACAGAATACACAAGCGCTTCGAGCAAATTATTAGCTGTAGCGATAGAGCCTGACAAAATATAGCCTTGTGCAACCAGCTTCATAATCATTCGTACCGTTACGGCCATATTTCCAGCTTTCACTTCGGCAAAATCCTTATACTTCGTGAATAAAGAGTCGACATACATTAATGCGAAGATCAAAATAGCTCCCGCACCAGTCCATACAAGCATTGCTTTCATCGTTTCTAAAAAATGCATTTCATACCATCCTCCACATCTTCTTGACCTTCATATAATGTTTTACGCCTGCGGGCAGGGAAAAGCGAAGGAGAAAACGTTTCTCCTTCGCTTCCTGAGCAATCAAACTTGGCGGCACTGCTTAAATGTTCTTATTTATTTTCGTATTGCTTCAACAAAGCGGCAAGCTCATCGTCCACGGCGCTTTTCTTATCCAGCTCTTTGAACTCCTCATCCAACGATTTTTCCTTAGAAGACATTTCGTTGCTCGCTTCGGCACGTGCTTCTGCTTGCAGCATTTTTTCCTCCATACGCTTCAATCCGGCAGTTGCCGTATCAGAGCTAAAACCGTTCATAGCTTTGTTAATTTCAGTTTGCGCTTTAGCTGCGTTATAACGGGCAACCAGTGTCTCGCGCTTGTTTTTCATTTCTGTCAGCTGTCTGCGCATTTCATCCAGCTTGCCACGCAGGTTATCGGCCGCAGCTTTGTTCTGTTCGTAACCAGCTTTGAACTCGTTCATTTTTTGTTCAGCAGATTTCTTTTCTTCCAGCGCGCGACGGGCCAGATCTACATTTTGTGCTTTTGCAGCGGTATGTGCCTGTTCTTCGCGTTTCTTTACCAAAGCAGCCTGTTCTTCGTATTGCTGTTTGAATCTCTTTTCAATAGCAATTTGAGCGGCTACCGCTTTCTCTGCATCTTCCAGGTCCTCTTGCATATCACGAATGTATTGGTCCGTCATTTTAACTGGATCTTCTGCCTTGTCAATAATGGCGTTAATGTTGGACATCGTAAGATCTCTTAATCGTTTGAAAATAGACATGTGAAGTTCCTCCTAGAGTTGAATGCTTAAATTTTAAGCTCTGTACACATGTTTACGCAAGCTTTGCAAAGAGGGTTTCAAAAATTATCTAAAAGCCGCGCAAGTAAGGCTCTGGGATGTCGGCCTGTACTTTTAGCTCCCGCGATGCATGCAACGCCCAATAGGGATCACGCAGCATGGCGCGGCCTATTGCTACCAGATCAGCTTCTTTTTGCTGAACAACCCGACGGGCGTCTTCATAATCATCCAGTAATCCAACAGCAATTACAGGTACATTCAGCTTTTCACGGACGGTATGAGCTAAATCCACCTGATAGCCAGCACGCGCAGACGGCCCTCCGCCAGAACCAATTGGACCCTCGCCACCAGAAGAGATATGGAAAATGTCCACACCTGCATCACGATATCGTTCCCCTACACCTGTTATGTATTCCACATTATATCCATCTTCGACGTATTCTTTGGCAGATATCCGCATAAGCACAGGCATATCAGCAGGAAGAACCTCTTTAACAGCATGTATGACCTCAACACCGAACAGTGACAGATCCTGGCCATATTCATCTTCTCTCGTATTTGTTAAAGGCGAATGAAATTGATGGATCAGATAGCCGTGAGCGCCATGTATCTCAACCGTATCAAAACCGGCTTCCACCGCGCGGCGCGCGCCTTCTTTGTATGCCTGAACCAGTTCCCTGACTTCTGCTGTCTTTAAGGCGTGCGGCTTTTTAAGGCGTTCGCTAAAAGGAATCGAAGAAGGACCCACAGGTTGCTCAGCATCTTCGGCCTTGCGTCCAGCGTGGCCTAGTTGAATGCCAATTTTGGCACCATACTTGTGAACTTCCTCTACAATCTTACGATATGCAGGAATATGTTCGTCACTCCAAATACCTAAATCACGATCCGTAATACGTCCATCAGGATGAACCGCTGTCATTTCCACAATAATAAGACCAGCACCTCCTACTGCTCGGCTCACATAATGGACATGATGCCAATCCGTCGGATTTCCATCCTCGGCCTCCACACTAAATTGGCACATCGGGGGCATAACAATCCGATTTTTTAAAGAAAGCCCCTTTAATTGATAAGGAGTAAACAAGTCGGTCACTTTTATCCTTCCTTCCTTCAATTCCATGTCTGTATAATTATGAATTGCAACCCCATTATACACCAGCTGTCACGGGATACCGAATCCGTTGTAAGGCTAAAACTTGCGAAAATGCTCTTGTTTTCGGTCATGTTTAAGAGAATATGTACGTTTAGCTCCATCATCTTCATTGATAATCATTTCATCGCGAACTTCTTTCCAGACGTTTATGAGCCTAACTTGGTAACCAGCATATTTTTAATAGGACAGGTACATAATAGTCGAGAGCACCACTAGGTACCACTGCACGAAAAGGGGGGATACATATGCCGTACAGGGGAGTGTTGCCATGCTTGGCACTGTTACTAGCATTTTCAAGTTTACCCGTTCACGCGGATGCGCCTCCCAAGATCGGAACGCCCCATCCCAAGGAAGCAGCTGTTGCTTCTTCTGTACATCTGAGTACAGATCGAGCTACTCCTACATTAGCAATGTTGCGTAAAAAACATGCGGACATTTTTAAAATGTGCGGCCCACACACCCGCCAAATTGCCTTAACCTTTGATGATGTGCCCGATTCTAGGTATACGCCGCAGGTTTTGGACGTATTACACGCCAACGGCATCAAAGCCACCTTTTTCATCGTCGGTCACCGTGCGGAAAAGCATCCGGGGATTATACGTCGTATTATCCGTGAAGGCCATGCTATAGGAAATCATTCCTATACTCATCCGGATTTTAGGAAGGCTACACCAGAACGCTTTCGCAACCAGATTACAAAAACAGAACGTATTTTACAAGCCAGCGCAGGTTTTCGCCCCAAGTTGATTCGTCCACCCTACGGTGAAATTACAGAGCCTCAAATAAAGTGGGCACGTCGTCATGGCTACATGATTGTCAACTGGAATGTAGACTCTCTCGACTGGAAGGGACTAAGTAAAACACAAATTCAGCGAAATGTGATTCCAGCTACAGGGCCTGGCTCTATTATTTTAATGCACGCTGGTGGAGGTCAAAGTTCCAACTTGCAAGGCACTATCCAAGCTTTGCCGGGTCTAATTCACTCTCTAAAAGCTAAGGGCTACAAATTTGTGACAGTCCCCCGGCTACTCCACACATCGGAACGAAAATAACAGTATGTTTATGATTGAGGTACAAGCTAAAGCAACGTAAAAAGGCTGTCTTACCAGCAGAAGTATTCTGCTCGTCAAGACAGCCTTTTTACGGATAGGACCTGATAAGAGTCCGAGCTAGATATATACGGATATAGGCGTTATGTTTACATAATATATATTATGTTTAATTAAACTGTATATACGTACAATGCTATTTATCAATAACGTACAGCTTCACATTTTGAAATCCAAAGTCGTTCACAAATGATTTGTTGCCTGGAATAAAGATATCAATCCGCTTTCCTGTAATGGCGCTGCCCTGATCGCGAGCGACAGCTACAAAAGAATGATCCGGCAAACCTGGATGGGAGTAGCCTGTAACCAGTACTTTCGTGCCCATCGGAATGACGTTAGGATCTACCGCAATTGTACCTAGTTTAAGCGGATTGCCGTAGTAGTCCACTGCGCCCCATTTACCATTCTCATCGGCTGCGGCAGAATACGCTGAAGCCTTAACGTCAACTATTTTGCTATAGTTGAATGTTTTACCCCAAGCTTCAATCGTTGGCGCCTCATTCGCTGCTGCTTTCTCCGTAAGAAGCTGCGGCTTCGATTCCGAAGCTGCCTTTACACTTTTTTCGCCAGGCACCTTAATTTGCAGACCTGCATATATATTGCTGGAGGCAATGTTTGGGTTAGCCTTTGTTAGCTCGTCTACCGATACTCCATAACGCTGAGCAAGCAAAAAGAAGGTATCGCCCTCTTTGGCAGTGTGAAGCGAGGCAGCATCCGCTATTCCAGCTGTCTGTGCCAACCCTGCAATAGCTGCGGCAAGCACCGCAATTTTCATCGTTTTACCAATATGTTTTAAATGTTTCAAAGATATGTACCTCCTCTTTTATGCCTGCGAAGTTAGCTGTCGGATTCGGACTCAGGAGAAGCCCTATGCTCGTGCAATTCACCCCTAGGCATATTCCTCATCGTCTTATGACGTATCGGAATGGCTGCCGTTGTTACGTCCCCCGCACTTCCCATAGTTTGGGCCAGCATTTCAGCGCTTGTCTAACCGCATGCTGTCCCGGTAAGTTTTGGCTTACTGCATAATATCACAATTTTGTAACCTTATCCGCATGAAAATGTTGGGAACCCTGAACATCATACTACACTCGTTACAATTTTGTCATTAAGAAATCTATATTTGTTACGAAAGTATGGGGAAATGGTGACAAAAAAAGAAAAGCCCTCCGTCAACGGAGAGCTCTTTTATGATTAGATCAGTACTTTCTTACAATACTTTGGCAAGAAAATCACGAGTGCGATCATGGCTTGGAGTGCCAAATACCTGGTCTGGTGCACCCTGCTCCACAATTTGACCGTTATCCATAAAGATAATTCGATCGCCTACCTCGCGGGCAAAGCCCATTTCATGCGTTACAATTACCATTGTCATACCGCCTTCGGCGAGCTTCTTCATTACATCCAGAACCTCTCCAACCATTTCAGGGTCCAATGCAGAAGTCGGCTCATCGAACAGCATTACGTGCGGCTGCATGGCCAAAGCACGCGCAATCGCAATACGTTGCTTCTGACCACCGGATAGCTGGTTCGGATAGGTATTCTTCTTATCCTCGAGCCCCACGGTACGCAGGAGTTCTAATGCAATTTTTTCCGCTTCCTTACCTGACTGTTTTCTAACCTGCGTCGGTGCAAGCGTCAGGTTCTGCAACACTGTTTTGTGTGGGAACAGATTAAAATGCTGGAACACCATCCCCATTTTTTCCCGGGTTACATTAATATTATGACCACGAGCTGTAATCGGCTCGCCCTCAAATAAAATCTCCCCATCCGTCGGCTGTTCTAACAGATTCATACAACGCAAAAACGTACTCTTCCCCGAACCGCTGGGACCGATGATAACGACAACTTCTCCTTTGGCGATATCTATATCAATGCCTTTTAAAATCTCATTCTTGCCGAACGATTTACGCAATTGTTTAACGGTGATCACTGGCTCTCAACTTCCTTTCCCATAAACCAAGCAGCTTAGACAAGCTGAATGTCATTACAAAATAAATAGCGGCTGTGATTATGAACGGACTTAATCCTTCGTAGGTAATATTCTTAATGACCTGGGCTTGATACATAATATCCACCATACCAATAGTCGAAATAATGGAGGATTCTTTAATAATTGTAATAAACTCATTACCTATAGCAGGCAAAATAGATTTAAACGCTTGTGGCAAAATGACGTGACGCATAGCTTTGCCTCGTCCCATACCCAATGAGCGTGCGGCCTCCATCTGTCCACGGTCTACTGCCTGGATACCTGCACGGAAAATTTCAGCCAGATATGCCGAGCTATTCAGAGACAATGTGATTATACCGGACTGGAGTGGAGTAAAATTGACACCCAGCGTCAAAGCAATCCCGTAGTGAATGATCATGAGCTGCACCAGCATAGGTGTGCCACGCAGGATCTCCACATATGTGGTACCTAACCACTCAATGATGCGTATACCACTCATCCGCAACAAGGATACGATCAGACCAATGATAAATCCAAACAGTACTCCGAGTGCAGACAGCAACAGAGTGTAACCAATACCCGTAGCGTAAAGACTGCGGTATTTCCAAAAAATATCTACGATGTTATTAGAAGAAACCTGTCGATCTGCCGAGAGTGCACTCGCTTCTGTAGAAAACTTTTCAATCGACCCGTCCGCTTTCAGGCGAGCCAACGTTTTATTTACAGAGGCAAGCAATTCTGCGTTCCCCTTGCGTATACCTACAGCAGTTTCTGCTCCGGCATCCTCAGGTATCGCTTTGGCAAGTGTTACGGTCCCATCTAACGTGTACCCTTTAGCAACCGTATCTTCGATCACAACAGCGTTGATACGCTGGGTCCGCAGCTGGAGTACCAGATCGGATATTTTGTCCAGTGAGGTTACAGAGGCATTGGGTACTTTTTGAGCAATTTCTTCCTGAATACTCCCCTTTTGCGCGCCAATCTTCTCGCCTTTCAAAGCAGCCATCGTAGGATATTTGTCTTTATCCTCTGGGCGTACCATAATGACTTGCTTGGAGCGATAATATACATCTGAAAAATCAATGCTTTTTCTACGCTCATCCGTCGGTGTCATACCGGACAGTACCAAGTCTACGCGACCACTTTGCAGAGCAGGTAGCAAAGAGTCAAAACTCATGTCCTCAGGGACCATCTCCGCACCCAAATCTTTGGCGATTTCCTTCGCGATTTCCACATCGAAGCCAACAATAGTATCCTTACCGTTAATAACTTTATGAAACTCATACGGCGGAAAGTCGGCACTCATGCCCACTACAAGTTTTTTCTGTGGCTTTGCTTCCGTTCCGTATGCATTGAGCATGGGAAGACCCGTCAACAGCAAGATAACCGCCGTCAAAACCAGGGCGGTAAAACGATATGCCTTTTTCAATCTTTTTTTCTCTCCTTAAATTCTTTATAATAAATAAGATTGTGTCATTATAAATGAATATGCATGATTATGCAATGAATGTTATAGTACAATTTCAGCATACCTAGCACAGTACCTACATTACAGCTTATATAAAGGAGTTTTCAGCATGAATTTTAAACAGACCATTCAAAAGACAATTGAGCAGCATGCCCCACGCTTTAAGGACATTTCGTTATATATTGGGGCAAATCCTGAACTTGGAAACGAGGAATTTCTGGCCGCTGCCCGTTTAAAAGAAGAACTCATTTTTCACGGTTTTGAGGTCCAGGCACCCGTATTGGGCATAGAAACAGCCTTTATTGCAACTTACAAAGCTGAAAAATCCGGGCCGGTTGTCGCTTTTCTGGCAGAATATGACGCTCTGAAAGGTTTAGGACACGCCTGTGGGCACCATCTGATATGCATGATGAGTACCGGTGCTGCCGTTGGCCTCAAGTCGATCATCGACGAAACTGGTGGAGAAGTACGGGTATACGGCACACCTGCCGAAGAAACTCGTGGTGCTAAGGTCCCTATGGCCGCTGCCGGTTTGTTTGATGATTGCGACATAGCACTTATGACGCATCCTTATGATCGTTACGAAAAATCAGGCAAATCGCTGGCGATTGATGCTGTACAATTCGAATTTTTTGGTCAATCCGCTCACGCGGCTGCCAGCCCGCACGAAGGCATTAACGCGCTGGACGCTGTGATTCAAACGTTCAATGGCATCAATGCGTTCCGTCAACAAGTAAAAAGTACAGTGCGTATCCATGGGATCATTAATCAGGGTGGGCAAGCAGCCAATATTATTCCTGATTACGCCTCAGCCCAATTTTATGTAAGGGCCGCTACACGTCAAGAACTGAACCCGCTGACTCGCCGTGTTATTCAAATTGCTGAAGGAGCTGCTTTACAGGCCGGGTGTCGTTTGGAGACCTCCAATTATGAGACTTCTTATGATGAAATGGTCACGAACCGTGTACTTTCCGATGCGTTTACCGCAAATTTGGTACAGGCTGGCATTTCGCAAGAAGATATAACGGAAGGCGAAGATCATGGCTCTATGGATATCGGAAATGTATCGCTTCATTGCCCTGCTATCCATCCTTACATTCAAGTTATTGACGAGAAGCATGCCTTGCATACACCAGAATTCCGCGATTTGGCGATGCAGGACCGAGCCATGGAAGGAATGCTGCTGGCTGCGAGAACTTTGGCATGGACTGCTTGCGATGTAATCACGAATCCTGAACTGCTAGCCCAGATAAAAAAAGAATTCGCTCTGCTGAATAACGAACGCTAAATCTTAATTCCGTGTTATTTCAGAAAGGAGTAGCCAGCCATCATGGATAGTATGAGTAGCTTTTGGACGTTGTTTATTGTGATAGACCTCATCATTTTTTGGTTTATATTCCGTGCAATACGCAGGAACCGGGGAAACAGAAAAACACGGCGCCGGAATGCTTTTTTCCTCAGCTCCCCTTCTCCTTCTTCCCTTACGCAGGAGCGTCATCCAGAGATTACGGAGCTGATGCAGCTATTGGAGCAATCCATTCCCGTCTCCTATGCTCATAGCGTAAGGAATCGTGTAATGGAAGCCCACCCAGAGATTACGGAGCAAGAATATGATTGGCGTTGGCATGAGCTAAAACGATATTTTATGCTATGCGCGATTATGAATCGTGTGCCTATGTTCAGTAGTGATGTGGATGAATTATGGCACGAAATGTTGATGTTTACCCGCGAATATCAGCAATTCTCGGAAGCTTTTTTTTGGTCGTATGCTTCACCATGCGCCCCATTCTGGCGGCTCTCAGCCGATGCCGGAGGAGCGTGCGTGGTTTGATTGGTTGTATGTGGAATGCTTTGGCTGGAACCGCTATAGCGCCAGTTTGTGGGGGACTTTTTTTTAATCATCCATTACCGAACGACGAGCTTTCACACTATTACAAACTCACAACTTCGGCGCAGCCAGCAGGTAACCGTTGGAATACTCAGGAGAATATAGCCATTTCACAGCAAGCCCAACAAACGGTTCATAAGATTGTACAACATCTGCGCGAGCGGGTGAATAAAGCGGTGGATGATCCTGAGGGTAAGCAATTGCCTAAGGTCAACTATTTACAGGTCGACTATCTGTTATTAGCTGTTGTATGGTATTCATGGTATCAACCTGAACAATTTGCCATACACATGCACCCGGATGCTACAGGCAATGCCGGGTTAGCTAGCTCATCTGGTTGTAGCTCGGCAAGCGGCTGCTCGAACTGGGATACGCATCACTCGCATCATCATTCCTCCCATGACAGTTCTCATCATGGAGGCTCTTCTCACCATGATTCAGGCGATTCTGGTAGCCATTCTTCGTGTAGCAGCGGCTCTTCATGTGGAAGCAGCTGTGGTGGCGGGGGCGACTGATCATAGCAAAAAAGGGAATTCCTCAGCCAAACACTGGCTAAAGGGATTCCCTTTTTCATTAATATGAATATGGTGTTCCTACTCCGTTCAGTCCGTCTTTGTGAGCAAATGGTAAATATCCATATACGCTTCGGCTGAAACATCCCAACTATATTCTCCTGCGAAAGCCGTCTGTGTAAGCTTCGACCAATGCTCAGATTGGCGATAAAAATGAACAGCACGACGAATGGTGTTCAGCATATCATGTGCATTGTAGTTCGTGAAGCTAAATCCATTTCCTTCCCCTGTAGACTCATTGTAAGCCTGCACGGTATCGTTAAGGCCCCCAGTTTCTCGCACAATAGGGATACTTCCATAACGAAGCGCTAGCAGTTGGCTGATCCCGCAAGGCTCAAACCTTGATGGCATAAGATACATATCGCTTGCCGCATATATTTTTCGTGACAGAGGTTCGCTAAAAGCAAGCTGCGCCGACATTTTCAGTGGATAGCGTCCCGCTGCCTCACGGAACCAATGCTCAAAAGCCGGATCCCCTGTTCCCAAAACGACAAACTGGATATCATCATAATACAAGATTTCATCAAGCACTCTCGTTACCAGATCTAGCCCCTTCATATCTACAAGTCGGGTTACCATGGCAATCATAGGTACGTCCGGCCGTACCGGCAGACCCAGCTCCTTTTGCAGACCAATTTTGTTTTCCTTTTTCTTTGTCAGACTCGTTCGGTACTTCGTATAAATACGATTGTCCGTAGCAGGATTATAGCTTTTGGTGTCAATTCCGTTCACAATCCCTGTTAAGCGACCCTGATCTCCCAATTTACGAAGCAGACCCTCAAGCCCATATCCGTAAAATTCCGTTTGAATCTCCTCTGCATAGGTCGGACTCACGGTCGTGACATGATCCGAGTACGTAAGCCCACCTTTCATAAAATTCAGTCTGCCATGATACTCCACACCCTCGGAGGTGAAATAGCTCCCATCCAGGTTGAGCAGCTCAGTTAAGACCTCATACGGAAAATCCCCCTGATACAGCAGATTATGTATGGTAAACACCGTGCGAATATCGCTGTAGAAGGGCAAATGTCGATAATCGGCATTCAGAAGCAGCGGAACCATTGCTGTATGCCAATCATGACAATGCAAAATATCCGGCCGAAAGTTCAGTTCAGGCAGCATTTCTAAAATCGCTCGGTTAAAAAAGGAAAAGCGTTCGCCATCATCCATATAACCGTAAATACCGTCACGACCGAAGTAATACTCATTGTCTATAAAATAAACCTTGATTCCGTCTAATGTCAGTTCCTCTATTCCACAATATTGATTACGCCAGCCTACGGCTACTTGCTTTACCGCTACCGGACGTAGAGACTTTTTATAAGTATCGGGAATCCCCGCATATTTAGGCAAAATGATTCGGACGTCGCACCCCGCCTGACGAAGTGCCTTCGGCAGTGCGCCAATGACATCAGCCAACCCGCCTGTTTTAATAAATGGATGTGCTTCTGCTGCCGCAAACAAAATGTTCATATATGCTTCCTCCTTATGTGGTTAATCTGCTTTTTTAGGCCTCCGAGGCGCTTTCTTGAGTATAACGATGCTCAGGGGTGGTATAGTCACCTCCAAGCTGTGAAGCTGACCGTGGCAAGGAATACGGGCGGTCCGTATCATTCCGGTATTTAGCTGGCCACTTCCCCCAAAGTCCTTATGATCACTGTTCAGCAGTTCGATATAACTCCCGGCCTTTTCCAGCCCAATTCGGTAGTTCTCTCTCGGTACGGGCTGAAAGTTAATAAGCACGACCAATGTATCTCCTGGCTTTTTACTTTTACGTAAATACGTAATTACGCTCTGCCCACGGTCCTCCGCCTCAATCCACTGATATCCATCCCACGAATGATCCAGTTCCCATAGTGCCTTTTCCTGAATATACAAATGATTCAGCGCTTTCGTAAAAGCGTGCAGCGAACGGTGACTGTCATAATCCAGCAGAAACCAGTCAAGCTGCTCCTCATCCTTCCATTCGATGAATTGGCCGAATTCCCCTCCCATAAATAATAGCTTTTTGCCCGGCGAGGTGAGTTGGTAACCGAGAAGCGCTCGAAGCCCGGCAAATTTTTGCTCATAGTTACCTGGCATTTTATCAAGCAGCGACTTCTTACCATGAACAACCTCATCGTGCGACAATGGCAGTGTAAAATTTTCGCTGTACGCATAAGCTATGGGGAATGTCAGCAAATTATGGCGCTCCGGTCTCTGATCGAAATTCGTTTCGATATAATCAAGCGTATCGTTCATCCAGCCCATATTCCATTTGTAATTAAAACCGAGTCCTCCATCGCTTACCGGGGAAGTTACCATAGGCCAGGCACTGGACTCCTCTGCCATCATCAGAGCATACGGATAATAGCGGAATACTGTTTCATTCAGTTGTTGAAGGAAGGCAATAGCCTCCTCATTTTCAATACCTCCCTTAGAGTTAAAACGATATTGACCGTCCTGCTTTTCAAAATCCAGCCGTAGCATACTCGTCACAGCATCTACGCGCAGGCCGTCAATATGGTACATATCCATCCAAAATAACGCATTAGATATCAGGAAAGAACGCACCTCCGGTTTGCTGTAATCAAACGTCAGCGTTCCCCAGCCGGGCTTTTCCGCAATCAGCGGATCCGCATATTCGAACAGGGGCGATCCGTCAAACAGCCTTAATCCATGAGCATCTTTTGCAAAATGGGCTGGGACCCAATCCATCAGCACTCCAATTCCCGCCTGATGGCAACGATCCACCAAATACATAAAATCATGCGGTTCTCCATAACGGCTTGTGAGTGCAAAATATCCAGTAAGTTGGTAGCCCCAGGAAAGATCATACGGATGTTCACTCAGCGGCATCAGTTCAATATGTGTATACCCCATATCAGTCACATAAGGCACAAGAAGCTCAGCTATTTCCCTGTATGTATAAAACGTACCATCTTCTTTTTGCTTCCAAGTGCCCAGATGAAGCTCATATATGTGTAGAGGCTTTCCATACGGTGCTCTACGTTTTCGGCGCCAAATCGCATCGTTCCAAGTATAACCATCTATAGAAGCTACCACAGAAGCCGTTGCCGGTCTCACTTCAGCACGTACCGCGTAAGGGTCTGCTTTCAGAAATCGTTCACCGTTTGCACCCGTAATGTCGTATTTGTAAAAAGTTCCTTGGGATATCCCCGGAAAAAAACGACTCCAAAAACCGGATTTGGGAACCCTATATAAGGAATCCTGTTCCCCATTCCAGTTGTTGCGATCTGTAGCAAGCCCGACATGGAGAGCATGAGGAGCCCAGACCGTAAAACGGACGCCCTGTTCTCCGTTCTCCACAGTAAGGTGGGAACCCAAAGATCGGTAGCTGTGATAAAGCGTTCCTTCATGAAACAAATAAATATCTTCCGATGAAATAGCCTGTTGCGGAAGAGTTTGGTCTGTCATCACGTCACCACCCTTATATGTTTGTAAGTAAAAATGTATGAATCGGTAATGCATTCGCTTTTGGCTCAAAGCTGACTTGAGTTATTACCCCATTCTAGCCACAATGAACAGAAAAATGACTAGGAAAAAAATAAACCTTAGTTTTTGGGGAATCTTATATACCTAATGGTTTCAAGAGTACCCCATACCGTTTATGTATGTACTACACTGACAACTAAACCGGGAGGGAAACGAAATGTTTAATAAAGAATGCATTGCCATGCTGCTGGCAGGCGGAGAGGGACGCCGTCTTGCTCCCCTTACTTCAACGATTGCAAAACCCGCCGTACCTTTTGGCGGTCATTACCGAATCATCGATTTTCCTCTCAGTAACTGCGTAAATTCAGACATTGATACTGTAGGTGTACTGACGCAATATGAGGCAGAATCCTTGCACGAACATATCGGGGATGGAACACCATGGGGTCTTACAAAAACAGATGACAAAGGAATTACCCTGCTTCCATCTTACAACACAGGTAACGCTGAATACTTAGGAACGGCAGATGCTATTCATAAGAATATTGAATATATTGACAGCCAAAATCCGGAGCATGTGCTTATTTTATCCGGTGATCATATCTACTATATGAATTATCGCGAAATGCTGAACCACCATAAGGAAAAAGGAGCTGCGGCTACCATTTCTGTCATGGAGGTACCTTGGGATGAAGCACACCGTTTTGGTGTTATGAGTGCGGATGAAGATCTACGTGTCACAGAATTTGCAGAGAAACCTGAGAAACCGGAAAGTAATTTGGCCTCTATGGGTATTTATCTTTTCAAATGGGATTACTTGAGAAACTACCTGTTAGAAGACGCACAGGATGCTCAATCCAGTCATGATTTTGGTAAAGATATCATACCTAAAATGTTAGCGGATCAAGAATCCTTGTACGTTTATGAATTCCAGGGCTATTGGAAGGACGTAGGTACCGTTAAAAGCCTGTGGGATTCACACATGGATTTGTTACACGAGAATTGTGCGATCGACCTTCAACGTAAGGATTGGCCGATGTATACACGTGAACGCCGCACAAGGTTGAGCGCACAAAAGGTACCTAACCGTCAAACGCAGCCATTGGGCAGCTTGTTGCATGATTCCTGTCAAGTAGAGGGCCGAATTGAACGCTCCGTTGTATTTAGTGGTGTCGAGGTAGGTAAAGGATCAGCCATCAAAGAAAGTATCGTTATGCCGGACACACGCATTGGACGTAACGTCCATATTGAACATGCGATTATCGGTGAAGGTGCTGTGATTCGCGATGGTGCTGTCATTAAAGGCAGTCCGGGCGAAATTATGGTCATCGGACCCAATGAAGTGGTATTTGGTAAAATGGCGGTACGGCCGCAAACTACACGTATGCTGAAAGAAGCTTACGAGCGCAATACACGCTTGCGTGCCGAAGGTTTTACTTCATAACGTTACCCCAAATCAAAAACAGCCAGCCCTCCCGATTTAAGAGGACTGGCTGTTTTTCTAATTGCACCTATAAGTAGGCTTTAAATCTATTCTTCAGTGAGTTGTGGTGGTTCCACGGATTGCTCTGCTTGCAGAGCAGGTAATGAAACCGTAATAGTGGTGCCAGCCCCCAGTTCACTTCTGATGAGCATCTGACCATGATGGCGCTCGACAAACTGTTGTGAGATTGCCAATCCCAGTCCAGTACCACCGTTTTGGTGGTCTACCTGGAAAAAGCGGTCTCTTACTCTGGCAAGATTTTCAGCACTAATTCCAATTCCTGTATCTTGTACGGATATCTCGATATTGCCATCAACCCGTTGAAGCGACAGAAAAATAATTGAGCTTTCATGCGAAAACTTGATAGCATTATCCACAATGTTCAAAAATACCTGTTTTAGACGGTTACCGTCTCCATGGACGAAATATGCCGCTTCTTCCGAATCAAGCTGAAGTTTTATTTGCTTCATTTCTGCTTTGGCCCATACGTTCAGCATAATTTCCTGCAAAAGCTCCCGAAGATCTACCGTTCCCATTACAAGCTTCATGGCATTTTGCTCCAGCTTGGAAAAATCGAGAATTTCCTCCACCAAGCCAATCAGCCGATCCGTCTCTTTAGAGATAATCTTCATCCCGATTTTCGTCTCTTCGGGGTCATAGCCGCCAGAATTTAACGTTTCACTCCAACCCTTAATAGATGTAAGCGGAGTACGCAATTCATGAGATATAGATGAAATAAAATCATCCTTGATTTGATTTGTTCTGACAATTTCCTGTGCCATATAGTTCAGAGTCGAAGCCAGTTCACCCAACTCATACCGATAATCGCCTTCAATGCGTGTATCAAACCTCCCCTGAGCCATCTGAGCAGATACATCGCGGATATTATTAATCGGTCTAACAATGGAATTCGCGAGCCCTGTACTGACCACAAATACAATAACCAGTACAGCTGCCATGATGCCAAGAGAAAACAGCGTAATCGTAAACAGCTTATCATTTACCAATTCCAGCGAGGTTGTATACCGAATAACGTACACCTGGTCTCCGACGATATTGTCCAGTTTTTGAGATACCGCCATCACCTGCTGCCCCGTGCTCGGTTGCTTTCCGATCCATTTGCCCGTATCCCCAGCTAATGCTTGTGTCACATCACTTGTTTGCACACTTAGATCTGCTGCAAAATTCGTTGAGTTATCAATTACATTTCCCTGTTCATCGAGCAACTGCAGTTCAGTAAAGGGCAGAGAAAATGTATTTAACAAATACGATTGCAAAGACTGTTCCGGCTCTTTAAATTTGGGTGCAAATTCACTTACCGATTCGATACGGCTTTCGATATGTTTGTAAATGGAATCGTAATAGTACGACCGGAGTGCAAACATAAAAATGACTTCTACTAACAGAAGCGCTAAGAACACTACGAAAAAATAGTGAAGCACAATCTGTCGGCGAATTCCCTTTTTGATCATTGAGACTGACCTTTCCATTTATATCCATGTCCCCAAACTGTTTGTAAAAAAGCCGGCTCGGATGGATTGTTTTCAATTTTCTGCCGAAGACGTCGGATATTCACATCTACAATTTTCGGATCGCCCATATACTCTTTGCCCCATACGTGATCAAGTAGAACATCTCGGCTGAGCGGCGTGTTCTCTTTTTCCAGAAAAAATTGAATCAGAGAAAACTCAGTCGGTGTCAGCTCAATCAGCTGCCCGTTCTTCTTAAATTGCTTAGCAATCAAATCCAGGGTGAACGGTCCAGACTGGAAGGACACTTTGGCTGCTGTTTCACGATGAACATTCACCCGACGCAATAACGATTGAATACGTGCAATCAGCTCCGTCGGGCTAAAAGGCTTGCTCACATGATCATCGGCCCCTACAGACAAGGCATATACCTTATCCTGCTCCTGTACCTTCGCTGTGAGAAAGATAATGCCGATGCGCTCATTCGTCTCCCGGATTCTCCGACAGACTTCAAAACCATCCATACCGGGTACCATTACGTCAAGCAGTGCAATATCAATATCCCGCACCGTGTTCAAAATATTCAGAGCCTCATGCCCTTCCGACGCCTCCAGCACCTCAAAACCGTTACGTTTCAAATTAATGACGATAAAGCTGCGAATGGATTCCTCGTCTTCCATGATTAAAACTTTACTCACTCTACTCTACCTGCCTTTCCCCCAGCTTGTTTTTAATGGTTTTACGCGGTTCCAGCTCACTGGATCGCTTAATGCCAATGACCTGCGCATTCGTTCGCCACAGTTGGCTATACCCTTCGTTGTTTCGCTCCCATTGTGACAACGAGAAAAATTTAATTTCCGCTATCGTTTTGTCTGTATCATCCAAAATAAAGCGCAAATAGCTGTCCTTCTTCGAAACTTTCGGATCAATCGTCACCTTGCCATGCAGCTCTTTCGGTAATCTGAAGTAGACCTGTTCATTAGAATCACGATACTGCTGCTGCTTAAAAATCGTTCCTTTCGCCCCGTCCCACTGATAGAACGACACAAAATATGGAACCTCATCCAGCGGCTTGTTACTCCAACCTTTAGGCTTCTCCAAATTACCAAATTCCAGAATACCGTCACCATCCACATCACCACTGGCGATGGTCGCATCCTTGAAGGTGACATCCATAAGATTAAGCTTCCTAAGCTTGCCGTGATCCATCACAATAACATTGGAAACGGTAGTGGTCTGAGCAATTTTGGTGTCTATAATAATCCCCTGCCTACCCTCGGCTACCTTGCCAGCAACGACATTATAGACATCTAAGACCTGACTGTCCAAATCCAACGATCCGATTTCCTTAAAGGTCCCCCCACTGAATTGGAATGTTTTAACTGTAAAGAATTCATTACGTCGCAGCGTGATAATCGTCAAATCATTCAATTTATCCCCGTTTAAGTCCATCTTGTTATGCTTAAAATCATCTACGACGAAGTCCGTATAACCTGTAGCATATATTTTCTCCAGAGTTCCTCCGGTATAGGAATACACGATGAGTCCCTTCTGGTCCCCGCCATCGCCACTATCTCCGCTGGAAAAACCCGCTACAATATCGAGTGTTCCATCATTCGTTAAATCCACGAGCTTAAATGACTCCAGCACAGTGCCTTCCCCATCAAACGTCAGCTTCTTTACCCACGTTCCGCCCTGATCTTCAAACAAGGCACCATGTATTTTTACGCTCTCATCTGGCGTTTCATAAAAGAGCACTGCTTCGTCTGTGCCATCATTGTTCAAATCACCCGTTCGAATTGGCGTCGGGTCATCTGGATCATTCGGCCTTAAAGGCTGTACCGCCCCTAGTTGCGTATTCACTGCACCATTCAGTTCCTGCTTCTCGTCAGACATCGTCGGTGTCTCCATCAGCGAAATGGGATCGCTAATAACATTACAGCCGCTTAAAAATCCAGCAAGGAGCAGCAAGGAACAGCAGCCAGCCACCATTCTCAACAGCATTATTTTCACTTCTCTTGCCGTCCCCTTCACAATTTGTTCTTTTCCGCTTGTGTCAATCGTCTTCCCTGAATATCAAACACCAATTCACCATCATTCAACCCCCATATACGGGAAGCAAAGCGTTCAGCCATTTCCAGCGGCAGTACAGTCATGATCGTCACCCGCTCGTCAGAACACAGCTTGCGAAAAGTCTCCAATACATGCGCTGCCGAAGCTGGATCAAGTCCATTTACAGGCTCATCAGCTAAAATAACTTTAGCTCCGTGCACGAGAGCACGCGCAGTCGCTACCCGCTGCCGCTCGCCACCGCTGAGCTTGTCGCATTTATCATGCGCCTTATCCAGCAGACCCAGATCCTCCAGTACGTCCATCGCTCCCATATAATCGTCGGAACGCACCATACCGGTCACCATTCTCCACATTGGAGTTTGACCGGATCTGCCAATGAGCACATTTTTAAGAGCGGTTCGATTCATATTTAGATGCGGGTTTTGCTCCAGGTATGCCCATTCCCGCTTTATTTTCATCTTGCCAGTCCAACCGGATTTCAGCACATCATTGCCACCTACAATTAAACTGCCTTCATCCCATGGCTCTTGTAAAGCAAGACAGCGAAGCAGCGTCGTTTTGCCGCTTCCACTTGGCCCCACTATGGCTATGAATTCGCCTTGATGAATTTCAGCATCAATTCCTCGAAGTAGCTGGGTCCGTTCAGGTCCCACTTGTTTGGTCAGCTTCCGAATTTTAATCATCTAAGTGATTCCCCTTTGCGCACCATCAATACTGTTTATATTTTATAGTAAATGTGAAACAAATACCATGCAAACCGCAGTTTTAAACCGCCGTTACTCTTTTTCTGGAAAACAAACCTAACAATCCGAAAACAATGTAACTACCACCAAGGACAAGAAACATGCTGCCTTGAGTTCCAAAGTCCAGCAACCCCCCGCTAATATTAGGTCCGATCACACTTCCCAGATTAAAATGAAAGGATGCCAGTACATTCGCGGCTGCTAAAAAAGATTTGGGCAACAGATCAGCGGCGTAGGCCAAACCGAGGGAGAAAAAGGAGCCTACTAAACCACCTGCTAGAGTCAGCAATATCAAAGTGAACATAAAATGATTGCCGCTCCATGGTAGCAACATAAAGGTCATTCCCCCTGCTATGCCTACGCTCATTAGCACCTTTTTACGTCCCCAACGGTCACTCAATATCCCTAGCGGCAGCTGCAGAACTAACCCTCCCAAACTGACGAACGGCAGCAAGGCGGCGATTTCATCGGTATGAAAGCCAATACGCAGGCCATAGACTGGAAAGTTACTGTTCAGGCTCGCTTCCATATAGCCATATAGAAATGCAGGCAAAAGAGCGTACCATGCCCAGCTGTAGCTGCGACGAAATCTTTGAGTGGGACGCGCCTCGGACTCCAGCTTCTCTGGTCTGGAGTCCGGCAGCTTAATTAACACCAACAGCAAAACAAGCAAGCACAATAAGGCCAACGCAGCAAATGGAACCAGCATTCCATAATCAAGTAGCCATAATCCTAATGGTCCTAATGCAAAACCCAGACCGTAAGACATACCATAAAAGGAAATGTTGCGCCCTCGCTTCTCTGCTGGAGTCACCAGCAATATCCATAGCTGCGCAGAGTAGTGCAATGCACTGTCGCCAATACCTACTAGCAGACGCAGTATGAACCATATCCGAATATCAGGGATTAGCGGAAACAGCAGCAGCGTAATGAGCACTAGCACAAGCCCACCGGCCATCAGCTTTTTAAACCCTAACCAGCCCAATGTCCGTTCTGCCACCAACGTCATTGCGAATGAACCAATATACAGAGCAGCCGCATTCATTCCATTTAGTGAAGATGAAACTCCCATTTGTTCCAACGAGATAGACAGAATAGGTAATAATAAACCTTGGCATAATCCAGCAACAATAATAACAGCAATTAAAATAAAATAATGAACCCGTAACGACGACGACATCCTAGCTCCTCCTGATCGAACAAATAAAATAATTAAAAAATCAATGTTAAGAAATGATTTGCATTTGATTCCATAATCAATAATAATTCTTATCACTATGTATTCCATGCCGTCCTGCCAAACCGGCAAATCACATACAAATTCAGGTGTAATTTGCGTATTAAAGAATAGAAGAAAAAAATCGCCATCTGAGATGACGATTTTACGGAAAGAGCTTGTCTGGTATGTATCTGACTCCCTTCGGTTAAGGAGCCTCGTATGTTCAATCCGAACCCATTCACGTCACAACGCACTATTTCATATTATAGTGGACAATCCCTGGCAGAACAAGCCATAATAAATAAGTGAGCAATCATTAAAATGCTCATGTTTTGCTTATGGACGGGCTTAATTACGTTCACCGCTCTGGGCTAGAAGACAGAATAGGAGGCATTGGGTTCCATGAGTTATCAAATTAAAATAGACACTTCTCCAATTTATGAATTGCTCGGCAGCTTCATGGCCTATGTGACTAAAAAGTGGGTTCAAGATATGGACTTGGGCCATGAATGGATCGACAAGGTAGATGCACGACTACAACATGAAGTTCGTACTGAGCTGGCTACAGCTCAGGATTGCCCTTTTAGCGATTATGACGCACTCTATGCTTGGGCGTTACTTCGTCCGGAATCAGATGAAATATCTGATTATATCTCTTATTTGGACCACGGTCCGGATAAAGATATGTTTGAGTTGCTCGTTCCGCATATCCCTTTTTTAACCTTTGAAGAATCTTTACGCATTCGTAAGGTATACGCACCACTCCTCAAATTGTGGGATCGTGATTATTTTCGGGCCCTGGAAGGCGAACTGCGTGTGTTGGCAGAAGAAGACGCTGCGGAAAAGCGCATGCTGCTGAGTAAAATGGAACCGGAAGCACTGGTTGAATATGCGACAGCTGGACTAGTCGTGCCACACATGGAAGACCTGGATACAGTAGTCCTATTTCCAGTTGTCCATAATCGCCCGATTAATTCATACTGTTTTTATACCCGCACACTGCTGATCCAGTATCCAGTAGATATCCCCGAGGAGAGCGAGGAAGAACCGCCTACGCTTCTGCTACGGCTCACTCGTGCGGTTAATGATCCGCAGCGGCTACGAATTCTGCGTTATGTAGCTCAAGGTCCTAAGTCTCTCGAAGATATGCGCCATGATTTGAGCCGTTTGGAAGATACACTCATGTCTGATATGATGATTTTACGAGTCGCTGGTCTGCTCCGAATTCACATCGGACGTTATCATAAGGAAAGATTCAGCATCCGTCCCGATGGCGCGGCTGATTTACAGGTATTTTTGGAATCCTATATTGGATTGTAATTTGAATTGTACTTTTAGTTATAACCGAAGCAACGTTAAAGCTTTGGCTTGGAAGGAGTATGCATCATGTCGTATCCGAAGCAGCACATTTTATTTGATCTTGATGACACCTTAGTCCACTGCAACAAGTATTTTGACCTGATCCTCAACCACTTTTTCGATTTGCTTCAGGAATGGTTTGCAAATCATAACCTAACGAAAAATACGATTCGTGAAAAACAAATCGAAATTGATGTGGCTGGAGTTCATCAAGTAGGCTTTGCCAGCGAGCATTTCCCACAATCTTTGATAGATACGTACCAATTTTTCTCGGAACAATTCGGACGCCGTCTCGATTCTCGGGAAGAGCAGGAGCTTCGCTCTCTTGGCCGAAGTGTGTACGAACAGGAAATCGAACCATATCCAGGCATGGTCGAAACGCTGAACTCCCTCCAAAAAGCAGGGCATTCCCTCCATCTGTATACTGGCGGTGAGCAGATCATTCAAGAAAGAAAGATTGAACAAATGAAACTGGCTACCTACTTTGATGACCGCATCTACATTCGCCAGCATAAAAATGTCGAAGCCCTAGAAGAAATCATCCAGATGAATCGCTTGGACCGAAGCATCACCTGGATGATCGGGAATTCTCTGCGCACTGATGTTTCTCCAGCCCTTGCCGCAGGTATTCATGCTGTATATCTCAAGCAGCCTAAGGAATGGATTTACAATATGGTTGAACTGCAAAAAAACGTGAACTCCGTGATGTATACGATACAGAAGCTAACGGAAGTACCACGGGTTATCCACGAAAGCATACAATTGCACCAACAAAAAAGGACCCTCGGATAGGGTCCTTTTTTGTATTGGTCTAAACCCTGTCTCAGGATTCCTCTCGAACGCTAAGTTGTCCTGTACCAGGTTCATTCAGAACAATTCGCGCTTTGACGGTCGATCCATCTTTACGCTTAAAAGACAACAATTGTGTCTGTCCCCTCGTCAACAAGGACTTGAGCATCGTTTCGGTAATCTGCTTTCCAGCATATTCCTTCCAGACGACAAAGCCACAACCCTGCTTGTAGTGGCTGCACCCATACCCTTTACGCCCTTCAATAATGCTTCCGCCGCAATTAGAGCGTGGACAGCTACCTAAAGCTTGCCTTTGGCTTCCTGAAATGCCTGAGGATCCGTCGGAAGAGCTGCGTGCTGGTGGTGCTGCTTGCTCTAGCGTTGCGCTTCCAGCGCTGCCACCGCGTCCTGATGTAGCACGCCCCACCCCTTTGGCGGCGGTGCGTCCGCTCGCACGCGCACTACTTGCGCCTTCTTTTCCAACCGCACGCTTCCCCCTTGCTTCCTCACCAAAGGCATTTGCCGGAGCCGGCGGCTGCTGCCTCACCTTATCAATGATGGACAACGTAAATCTTTTAACGTTCTCCATAAACTTCTCTTGAGCCGCCTCACCCTTGGAAATTTGATGTAGGCGACGTTCCCATTGACCTGTCATCTCCGGGGAGGCTAATAGATCAACCCCAGCATGACGGATCAGGTCAATAGCCATCTTTCCTTTTTCCGTAATAAGAATCTTTTTACCCTTCATTTCAATATAGCCAACTTTTTTCAATCGTTCAATTGTGGCGGCCCGTGTCGCAGGTGTGCCTAAACCGGCATCCTTCATGACCTCACGCAATTCCTCATTCTCCATCTGTTTACCCGCGCTTTCCATCGCCTTAAGCAATGTACCCTCCGTATAGCTTTTAGGGGGCTGAGTCGCCTTTTCTTTCATCTCGGCGCGAACACAATCCACGGGACGCCCCGCATCGATCTCAAACTTCTTGTCCGTCCACTCGTCCGTTTCCTCTTCATCTTCTTTTTTTGGTGATTTACTCTTTTTACCTTTATCCTGATCAACCTTACTTAAAACTACTTTCCATCCCAAGGAAAGAAGCTCTTTAATATTTGTTTTAAACAGATGCTTGTCCACCTGTGTCATTACGGTATGCATTTTGTATTCAGCAGGCGGAAAAAAATGCGACAAAAACCTGCGAATAACCAGGTCATATACATTTTGCTCTTCTTTGCTTAGTGTTCCTGGCCTTTTTAATGTCGGCAAAATAGCATGGTGATCCTCAACACGAGATGGATTGCAGACCGATTTATTCTGTTTATGAACCAAATTGGGGTTGGCTTGTTGGACCAGATCAGCATAAGGACCTGTGCCCAGCATCCGTAGTGCCTTGTGCATGCCGTCTATATTTTGCTCTGTCACATAGTTAGAATTGGTACGCGGATAGGAAATGACCTTGTGGCGCTCATAAAGCGCTTGTGCCACATCCAGTGTTTTTTTGGCCGAATAACCGTACTTGGCATTCGCCTCGCGTTGAAGCAGCGTTAAATCGTACAATTTAAAAGGATACTCTTTTGTCTGCTTGGTGTCATATTTGGTGATTTTACCTATTTTTCCGCGAACAGCCGCAGCGATTTCCTCAGCTTCCTCTGGCTTCGTCAGCCTATCCCCCTGCCACGCACCTTTGTACTTGATCTGATCTTGCTTAAATTCTGCCCACACGTCATAGAAGGTTTGAGACTGAAATGCCTCAATTTCTTTTTCCCGGTCATGAATCAGTGCCAGCACGGGAGTCTGCACCCGTCCTACCGACAGCAGTGTGTTATGTCGTGTTGTGAACGCTCTGGAAGCGTTCATGCCGATCAGCCAGTCCGCTTCACTTCGTGCCCGCGCAGCTTGAGTCAGAAATTCAAACTCCGAAGCATCTCGCAATCGTTCAAAGCCTGTCGCAATACTTTCCGCTGTCAAGTCTGAAATCCACAGTCGCTTAACTGGCTGACGCAACTTTAATTGCTGTTGGATCAACGCAAAAATATATTGCCCTTCCCGTCCAGCATCACAAGCATTTACGATGGCATCGCAGCGTTTGGCCAGTTCACCAATCATTTTCAGCTGATCTTTTGTTTTCGGATTCGGTACAATTTTGAACTGCTCAGGGATAATAGGAAGATCCTTAATATTCCATCGCTTGTACTTAGCATCGTATGCATCCGGCTCAGCCAAACCCAGTAAATGCCCGATCGCCCAGGTTACAATGTATTTCTCCCCTTCCAAATAGGTACGGTTATTTTTAGCCCGCGGCTCCATAACAGCGGCAATCGTCCGTCCCATATCCGGTTTCTCAGCAATAATCAACGTCTTCATTCATACTCCATTCCTTCCTGACGGCCTTCTGTTTCTCCTCCATGAATCATACATATACATGGATATCAATGAAAACACAGGTATCCCGGCCTCATGCAAAAGGAGCCTTCTCCCGACGAAAGCTCCTTTGTAAATTCATTTAGTCAAACGCTTCAACAATATACGTGTATTATACCATAGATACCATGGTTCTCTCAGGTTATGATTTTAAATAGTCACCGAAAGTTATGTATATGTTAATTTACATTACATATATATCAGATATTCTTGTGAAATAATTCTTTTTTCTATAAAAAAGCTACACTAAACACTCTTTTTTATGTTATGATCAATTTAGATAAGAAATATATGGTGATACGATTAAATTTAAGTTATATTATATAACATATATTTCACAATGTTTCACAGCTCAATAATCATTTATTCATTTTTCGCTTCTGGCAGACTCAGCTTGAAATACAATAAAGCCCCATCCGAAGATGGAGCTTTGACTGATCCGTAACATAAAATTTATAATTACACCAAAACGGTAGCGCCCATGAGGTATTTATCAACTTCACGCGCAGCTTCTCGACCTTCATTAATAGCCCACACAACAAGACTTTGTCCGCGACGCATATCACCTGCAGCAAAAACCTTATCCACATTAGTAACATATTTTCCATAACGTGCTTTAACGTTGGAACGACGATCCGTCTCCAAGCCAATTTGCTCTACAATCGTTTGCTCAGGACCATCAAATCCAATGGCAATAAGAGCAATATGTGCAGGGAATACGCGCTCCGTACCTGGAATCGGTTGATAGATTTTGCGCCCTGTTTCATCAACAATCCGTTGAATTTGAATGGTGTGCAGCTCTTTCAGATTACCGTTTTCATCACCTACAAATTTGGTCGTCATGATGGAGAACTCACGTGGATCTTCTCCGAACAGCGCCTTAGCTTCTTCCTGTGCATAATCAAGAGAATACACGTTTGGAAATTGTGGCCAAGGATTGGCAATCGGGTCACGCTCCATAGGTGCTTTGGTATGTGTGCCAAATTGAGTGATACTCCGACAACCATGACGCAAAGAAGTAGCTACACAGTCCGAACCCGTATCACCGCCACCGATTACAATAACGTCCTTACCTTGGGAAGACAAATAGTTGCCATCTTCCAGATTGGAGTCCAAGTAACTTTTGATGGTACCATTCAGATAATCCATCGCATAATGAACACCCTTCAAATCGCTACCTTCAATGTTGAATTCTCTTGGCTTCGTAGAACCACCGCATAGAACAACAGCATCATATTCACCAATCAACTGATCGGTAGGGATATCTTTGCCGATTTCCGTATTGGTGATGAATTGAATACCTTCAGCCTCCAGCAAATCCACACGCCGCTGAACAACCTTTTTATCCAATTTCATGGACGGTATGCCATACATCAATAATCCACCCACACGATCTGCACGCTCATACACAGTCACGCTGTGCCCTGCTTTGTTAAGCTGAGCCGCTGCAGCCAAACCTGCCGGACCCGAACCGACAACAGCCACTCGTTTGCCTGTACGCTTTTCTGGCGGATTAGGGACAACCCAGCCTTCCTCAAAACCCTTTTCGATAATAGCTTCCTCAATGGTTTTAATTGTAACAGACTGTCCGATCAGTCCCACAGTACATGAACCCTCACATGGCGCAGGACAAACACGACCTGTGAATTCTGGGAAGTTATTCGTTTTGTGCAGCCGCTCTAGCGCTTCCTTCCACAAACCACGATATACGAGATTGTTCCATTCCGGAATGAGATTATGAACCGGGCAGCCTAAAGTTGCTCCCATGATATCCATCCCCGTATGACAATAAGGGGTTCCGCAGTCCATACAACGCGCCCCTTGGGTACGCAGCTCTTCCTCAGACATATGCTTATGGAATTCTTCCCAATCCTTTATACGCTCTGCCGGGTCCCGGTCTGTAGGAAGCTGTCGTGTGTATTCCATAAATCCAGTTGGTGTAGACATGTTACGTTCCCCCATCTCTTCGCTTATGAACCCCGATCATCCATTCAGAATTTAAGTCAAATTCGAATTTGTCTATTTGTATTATGAAAGGGTCTGTTCTCATTGAATTTGATTTATTGTATCACAATACAGCGTAAAAGTGATGAAAACTTATGCAACTTTCTGCATCAACGGCCAAAAGGATTTTTTATATGGTTTATTAATTTTTCAAATGAGTGGGGTCGGATATAGTCTATTCTTATTCGGTTCTCCCGTAAACAACAAAACGATACTCATAGGGATTTTTGTCATCCTTGATACCTGTGGTCTCACTAACTATATTCCAGCCGTTCCAATCCAGCTCAGGGAAGGTTGTATCGCCTTCAAAAATCTCCTCAATCCGAGTCACAATCAGCCGATCAGCATGTGGCCAAAACAGTGAATAAATCTCTGCTCCTCCGATGACCATTAACTCTTCCTGCTTTGCTAATTGGAGCCCTTCTTCCAGTGAATGAATTACTTCCGCACCTTCTGTCTGATAGCGCAGATCTCGGGTCAAGACAACGTTACGCCGGTTTGGCAGGCTTTTTCCTCCAAAGGATTCCCACGTTTTGCGTCCCATGAGTACCGTTTTATTAATCGTCTGCTCTTTGAAAAAGGCCATGTCTCTAGGGAGACGCCAGGGAAGTTTGTTATCTCGGCCGATCACACCATTTTGTGCCATAGCCCATATCATTGAAATGCCCATTTTCCCACCTCCCCTAATCAGATGGCGACAGGCGCCTTAATCCCTGGATGATATTCGTAATTTTCAAAAACAAAATCGTCGTAGGTATAATCAAAAATCGAATCCGGCTTGCGCAGAATTTTCAACTGAGGCAACGGATAAGGATCACGTTCCAACTGTGTATGCACTTGTTGCATATGATTTGAATAAATATGCACATCGCCGCCTGACCAAATAAATTCGCCGGGCTCCAAACCGCACTGCTGTGCAACCATATGCGTTAGTAATGCATAACTTGCGATATTGAACGGCAACCCTAAAAAGGTATCCACAGAACGCATCGTTAGCATACAGGAAAGCTTCCCTCCAGCTACATAGAACTGAAATACAAAGTGACATGGCGGCAACTTCATCGATTCGATTTCAGCCACATTCCAAGCACTGACAATGTGTCGACGTGAATCCGGATTTTTTTTAATAGCTTCAATGACATTCGCAATTTGGTCAATATGTTGTCCGTCTGTTGTTTCCCACGAGCGCCATTGCGACCCATATACAGGCCCCAGATTCCCCTGCTCGTCTGCCCACTCATCCCAAATGGTAACTCCGTTCTCCTTGAGATAAGAAATGTTGGTATCTCCCCGCAAAAACCATAACAGCTCATGAATAACGGATTTCAAATGTACTCTTTTGGTGGTCACCAAGGGGAAGCCCTTGGCCAGGTCAAAACGGAGTTGCCTTCCGAAAACAGATAGTGTACCCGTTCCTGTACGATCCTCTTTTTTTACTCCATTCTCTAAAATATCCTCCAGCAGTTCCAAATAGTTACGCACGTTATTCCTCTCCTTTGAGCATGAATAAAAACCTGGCATCGCCAGATTCTAATCTTTAAAATTCTTTTCTGCACCCATATCTATAGTTAGTTTATCATGTACGGTACTTCGTTGACCATGTACTGTGTGAATTTTCATGGTAGTCCTGAAAATCCTAAAGTTTGAAAAAAAAGAGACAAAGAGCGCAGATATAGCGCTCCTTGCCTCTCTTTGTCATGTATGAAAACGAAAACGAGATAATGAAAAATGGTATTAGCGACGTGGTGCCAATGCGTGGATCGGATGACCCAGCACGACTTCCGCTGCTTCCATAACGATTTCGCCCAATGTAGGGTGAGCATGAATAGTCAAGGAGATATCTTCGAGTGTAGCACCCATTTCAATCGCCAGACCCAGCTCAGCAATAAGGTTGGAAGCTTCCAGACCTACGATTTGCGTACCCAGTACCAAACCTGTGTCAGCGTCAGCAACGATTTTCACAAAACCTTCAGCAGCGTTCAGGGAAACCGCACGACCGTTTGCTCCATAAGAGAACTTGCCAACTTTGACATTGTAGCCTTTTTCTTTGGCTTGTGACTCTGTGTAGCCTACGCTGGAGCATTCTGGATCCGTGAAAACGACAGCCGGCATACACTTGTAATCTACTACAGACGGCTCGCCTGCAATTGCTTCAGCAGCTACTTTACCTTCGTAAGAAGCTTTGTGCGCCAGAGCAAGACCAGCTACGATATCGCCGATTGCAAAGATGTGAGGAATGCTAGTACGTCCTTGGTGATCAACTTTCACCATTCCGCGCTCATCCAGTTCTAGGCCGATCAGATCCAGCCCCAGTTCACCGTCTGTGTTTGGACGACGTCCAACAGTTACAAGCAGATAATCAGCAGTTACTTCTTTGCTTTCGCCGTTAACGGAGAATTTCACTGTTACGTCTTTATCTGTTTGCTCTGCACTTTCCGCTTTAGCGCCAGTGAAGATTTCGATGCCCGTTTTCTTCATGCTTTTCGCAACGATCGAAGTCATATCTTTGTCGAAACCAGGAAGCACTGTATCCATACCTTCAATAATCGTTACTTTGGAACCGAATTTGGAGTACATTTGTCCGAGCTCTGCACCAATGTATCCACCACCGATTACGATCAGGCTTTTCGGAATTTCAGGCAGGTTCAATGCTTCTGTAGAAGACAGAATGCGTCCACCAAAAGGGAATGGTTTCAGTTCGATTGGACGGGAACCTGTTGCGATAATTGCATTTTTAAAACGGTAACGTGGTGATTCATGTTCGTTGAATACACGCGCTTCGTTTTCGTTGATGAACATGCACTCACCATTGAAAACTTCAACTTTGTTGCCTTTGAGCAAGCCACTTACGCCGCCTGTCATTTTCTTAACAACGCCGTTTTTGAATTCTTGTGTTTTAGCGAAGTCTACTTTTACATTTTCAGCCGAAATACCGAAAGACTCGCCATGTTTAGCTGCTTCGTATTGATGAGCTGCAGAGATCAAAGCTTTGGATGGAATACATCCACGGTTCAGACAGACACCGCCCAGCTCAGATTTGTCAACGATCAATACGCTTTGTCCTAATTGTGCGGCACGGATGGCAGCTACATAGCCGCCAGGACCCGCACCGATAACCAATGTGTCAATATCCAGAGAAGCGTCTCCTACTACCATTGATTACACCTCCATAACAAGCAACTCAGGGTTAGCGAGCAGCTGTTTGATATAGTTCATGAAGTTTTGAGCAGTTGCACCGTCAATAATACGGTGGTCAAAGCTCAGAGAAAGAGCCATTACTGGAGCGGCAACAATCTCACCGTTTTTCACGACTGCTTTTTCACTGATGCGTCCAGTACCCAAAATCGCAACTTCAGGGAAGTTAATGATTGGAGTAAAGAACATACCGCCTGCGGAACCGATGTTAGTGATGGAGATTGTGCTTCCTCTCATCTCATTTGCTGCCAATTTTCCATCACGACCGCGCACAGCCAGATCACGAATGGAATCAGCAATCATCCAGATACTCTTACGATCAGCATCTTTGATAACAGGAACGATCAAACCGTTGTCTGTATCTGTAGCGATACCGATGTTGTAGTATTTTTTGTAGACAATTTCGTTTGCTTCTTCGTCGATTGAGGCATTCAGAGCCGGGAATTGACGGGAAGCAGCAACCAAAGCTTTTACGATGAATGGCAGGTATGTTACTTTTGTGCCTTTCTTCTCAGCAATTGGTTTGATACGAGTACGGAAAGCAACCAGTTCAGTTACATCTACTTCATCCATAATCGTAACGTGCGGAGCCGTATAAGCCGATTTAACCATAGCATTGGAAATAGCCTTGCGGATACCTTTAAATGGTACGCGCTCTTCCTCAGCACGTGGATCTGCTGCTGGTGCGGATGCTGCTGCAGCTTTCGCTTCTTTCTTAGCAGGCTCTTGTGCTTTTGCAGCTTCTTTCGCTACTGGTGCAGCCGCTTGGCCTCCACCATTTTTGAAAGCTTCTACATCTTCTTTGGTGATTTTACCATTTTTGCCGGAGCCACTCACTTGAGCGATGTTTACACCTTGCTCACGAGCAAATTTGCGGACGCTAGGTGTAGCTAGTACATCTTTGTTAGAAGCAGCAGGAGTTGCAGCTGGTTTAGTGTTAGCTCCGCCTTGTGCAGCATCCTGTTCTTGTTTAGCAGCAGCTGGTGCTTCTTCTTGTTCTGGAAGTTCACCCTCCGCAGCGATTACAGCTACGACTTGACCTACGTTAAAGATGTCGCCGTCTTTGGCAAATACCTCTTGTACTGTGCCATTGACCGGACAAGGAACTTCAACTACAGCCTTATCGTTTTGTACTTCCATGATGATATCTTCATCTGTTACTTTGTCGCCGGCCTTGATGTGCATCTTGATGATTTCGCCTTCGTGAAGACCTTCACCCAGCTCTGGGAATTTATATTCAAATCTAGCTGTACCTGCAGCTCCGCTTTGTGCAGCAGCACTTGGCTCAGGGCTAGCAGCTGGTGCTTCTGGTGCATCTTCTTGTTCGGGAAGTTCACCTTCTGCATCAATTACAGCTACGACTTGACCTACGTTAAAGATGTCACCGTCTTTGGCAAATACTTCTTGTACTGTACCATTAACCGGACAAGGAACTTCAACTACAGCCTTATCGTTTTGTACTTCCATGATGATATCTTCATCTGTTACTTTGTCGCCGGGCTTGATGTGCATCTTGATGATTTCGCCTTCGTGAAGACCTTCACCTAGCTCCGGGAATTTATATTCAAATTTAGCCACGTTTAAAACCTCCCAAATTTACGGTGTGCTTTAATTAAAATTCCAATACTTTATTAACCGCATCAATGATACGTGTTGGCGTTGGCAACCAAGTATCTTCAATTTGAGCAAAAGGATAAACGGTATCCGGACCTGCTACACGCAGAACGGGTGCTTCCAGATGCAGGATTGCTTTTTCGTTAATTTGTGCAATAACTTCAGCAGCTACACCGGAGCTCTTTTGCGCTTCTTGAACAACGATGGCACGATTGGTTTTTTGAATAGAAGCAACAACGGTATCAATGTCAATCGGGCTAATGGTACGCAAATCAATGATTTCTACTTTGATACCTTTTGTTTTTTCCAGCTCATCCGCAGCTTTAATCGAAGTGTGTACCATCATACCGTAAGTAATGATCGTCACATCGGAACCTTCGCGAACTACATTAGCTTTGCCCAGTTCAACTGTGTAATCATTCTCAGGAACTTCAGCGCGGAATGCATGATACAAGTTCAAATGCTCCATGAAAAACACAGGATCGTTGTCGCGAATAGACGCAATCATGAGACCTTTTGCATCATAAGGGTTGGATGGAACAACAACCTTGATACCAGGTGTTTGAGCCAGCAGGCCCTCCAAGGAATCTGTATGCAGCTCGGCTGCCTTAACACCGCCACCAAAAGGTGTACGGAATACGATTGGAGAATTGTAACGTCCACCGGAACGGTAACGCATACGGGATGCTTGAATTGCCATTTGATCAAGCGCTTCAAAGATAAAGCCTACGAACTGGATTTCAGCTACAGGGCGGAAGCCTTGAATACCCAAACCGACAGCAAGACCCCCGATTGCGGATTCCGCCAGCGGAGTATCGAATACACGTTCTTCGCCAAATTCTTTTTGCAGACCTTCTGTAGCGCGGAATACGCCACCTACATGACCTACGTCTTCACCGAAAAGCAGGACGTTAGGGTCGCGTTTCAACTCTACGCGCAGTGCGTCACGAATCGCTTCTTTCATGTTCATTTGTGCCATTTGCTTCATTTCCTCCTTAAACATTGACAGATCAATTTCAGTTCAGGTCAATCGAAAAGCAGACCGGATCGGGTTACGGCCCGGTCTCTTTCAAGTTCAATTATTTAAAATCAGCTTTTTGTTCTTCCAAGTGCTTAGGCGTTGTTTCGAACATGCTATCGATCAGGCCAGGAATTGTCATTTTCTCTGTTTTCTCGGCTTTTTTGATCTCTTCGTTCACTTTTGCCTTAGCTTCTTCTTTTACGCGAGCTGTATCTTCTTCAGTCCAAAGGCCTTTTTTCTCAAGGTATTTCGCAAAGCGGGCAATTGGATCTTTCGCATTCCATTCGCCTTCTTCTTCTTTAGAACGATATTTTGTTGCATCATCAGAAAGGGAATGCGGACGGAAACGGTACGTTACGGCTTCAATCAAAGTAGCACCTTCACCATTACGTCCACGCTCTGCAGCTTCTTGAACGGCTTTAATAACTGCAAGCACGTCCATGCCGTCAATTTTCACGCCTTTAATACCAGCAGCTACTGCTTTATGAGCGATCGAAAGAGCAGCCGTTTGTTTTGAGAATGGAGTCGTGATCGCGTAACCATTGTTTTGCACAAAGAAAATAACTGGCAACTTGTATACACCAGCATAGTTCAGGCCTTCGTAGAAATCACCTTCGGAAGAACCGCCGTCACCTGTATATGTAATGGCGACTTGTTTTTGTTTTTTCAGCTTGTAACCCATAGCAATACCCATAGCATGCAAAATTTGCGCGCCAATGATGATTTGCGGCATCAGTACATTAACACCGTCCGGCACTTGGCCGCCGTGTTGATGACCACGGGAATACAAGAAAGCTTGGTATAATGGCAGGCCATGCCAAACGATTTGCGGAATATCGCGGTAGCCTGGAGCAATAAAGTCTTCTTTTTGGAGCGCATATTCGCTACCAACCATGGTTGCTTCTTGTCCGGATACCGGAGCATAGAAACCGAGACGCCCTTGACGGCCTAAGTTAACGGCACGGTCATCCCAAGTACGTGTAAATACCATTCGATACATAATTTCTTTCAATTGATCATCTGTAAGTTTAGGCAACATATCTTTATTGATAATTTCACCATCCGGAGAAAGTACGGACAGCGCCTCAACTTCCTCTGTGTAAACTTCATAAGGAACCTTGCTCATTTTCTTCACCTCAACAAAAAAATTTGAATATCAAGTTCCGCTGTTATAGGATTATTATACACCTGTTATATCGCTCGCGTCAAAGATTTAGTTATTTTTTTTGAGTTTGTCACATTTTTGTGTGTGTAACAGGGTGTGTTTTTTACTGTAACAGCTTAGTACATGATTGAAA
Organism: Paenibacillus sp. CMM36; assembly: GCF_053570945.1. Classification (NCBI taxonomy): domain Bacteria; kingdom Bacillati; phylum Bacillota; class Bacilli; order Caryophanales; family Paenibacillaceae; genus Paenibacillus; species Paenibacillus sp. CMM36. The sequence goes on along the minus strand of NZ_JBSEDY010000006.1, from coordinate 10,063 downwards.
TTTTAAACATCTATTGCAATCAGGGTAATCTTAACTTATTGTGATCCCGAATGCAAAATAATACCCAAGAAAGGTGACGAAAAATGACGGATTCTCGGTATTTAAAACGAACCATCCTTAAAGACGAAGTAGACAGCCGCTTTCTTGGCGAGACCAGAACTCTCCGGATTTATTTGCCGCCCGGCTATAATGAAATATTGAGCTACCCGGTCGTGTACTGTCAGGACGGAGAAGAATTTTTCAATTTTGGCCGCATTGCAACTCATGCCAACCGCCTCATTCTAGATGAGGGCGTCGAACCCTTCATTATTGTAGGTGTGGAAGTGAATACAAAAATTCGAACGCAGGAGTATGCTCCCTTTGGCAATCGTTTTGAGGCGTATACCGCCTGTTTTGCAGAAGAGATTATTCCCTATGTAGAGCAAAAGTATCCTATAAGAAAAGATGCAGCGTCCCGTATTTTGGCGGGGGATTCACTGGGAGGCAGTGTGTCTCTGCATTTGGCTTTGATGTATCCTCAGTTGTTCAACCGCATTATCAGCCTCTCAGGTGCTTACTATGAAGCTTCGCAGGAAATCATCGCCCGTGAGAAAGATCTGTCTCATTTGCGGGTGTGGATGACGGTTGGCCTTCAGGAAGATGCATTTGAGAGTGATACTGGCATTTACAACTTTGTAGAGCTTAACCGTCAATGCGCAGATTTGCTGCGCGAACGGAACGCTGAAGTTTCTTACCGTGAAAAGGATGGCAAACATTTGTGGGGCTTTTGGCAAAACGAGTTGCCTGACGCGCTAATGTATTTTTTGGATCGCGCCTGAGTAAAAATTCTCCCAGGTAACTAAAGGGAATGGAGCATTTGACCTACTAGGTCATAAAGCTCCTTTTTCTTTTTCATGATTTGGTTACGCTTTCAAAAATGTATAACGAAAAACGGCAATGATTGCCGTCATCTGTCGTTCACATTATAGCTTTTCTTCTACGATCTTGTCCAGCAAGGCGTCGCAACCTGCGTCCATTAATCGATAGGTCTCTTCAAAATTCCCTGTAAAATATGGGTCGGGTACTTCTCTTAATTTTTCTTGAGGGAGCAAATCCATAAATTTTAGAATATCTGCCTCCGCTCCACCTGCAATCTTTCGCATGTTTCGTTCATTAGAGTCATCCATGCACACAATATAATCAAACGCGTCAAAATCACGGCCCGTTATTTGCCGCGCCTGTATGCCTTGTTCGCTGATTCCATGCAGTTTAAGTTGCTTTAGTGTTCCCTCATGCGGAGGATTTCCGATGTGCCAGTCGCCTGTCCCGGCCGAGTCCACCCCGATTTCTGCACCCAATCCCCGTTCCTGCGCTTTATGTCTCAGTATTGCCTCCCCCATCGGAGAGCGGCAAATATTGCCCAAACACACAAACAAAACGTTAATCATTTCGTTCTCCTTCCTATTACACGTTACACTTCCTTTTTTCTGTTTCATTGTAGCCATGTCCTCTAAAATTGTGCAAGCCATATTTAACGCGGTATACTTAAAAACGATGGTATATATAGGATCGTATCAGAAAGAAAGGATGTTGATTATGACAAAAAAACGAGCGATTGTATTTTCAGGTGGTCGTCTTAATGAAGAAGATTTACATCAAATACTGCCCGATGATTTTATTATAGGTGCAGATAAAGGTGCTCTTTTCCTGATCGAGCACGGTGTTACACCACATATCTCTGTAGGAGATTTTGATTCAATCACACCAGAGGAAAAAGAAAAGGTAGAATCAGCAAGCCAACGTATGATTGCGTGCGATCCAGTACTTAAAGACTTAACAGATACTGAGCTTGCTTTAGAAATCGCTATGGACGAACAGGCAGATCAAGTACTGATGCTTGGTGTGACTGGCACCCGGATGGACCACACATTGGCTAATGTTCAAATATTGGTACGTGCAATGCAGCATCATATTAGCTGCGCTATTATGGACGCACATAATTATATTGAGCTCACCGGATCAACGCTTGAAATCCAACCTATGGGCTATACATATACATCGCTGCTTCCTATGACCGCCGAAGTAACTGGCATACAACTAGAAGGATTTATGTATCCGTTACATAATGCCACCCTCAAAATGGGACAATCACGTGCTGTCAGTAATAAGCTAACGGCTTCAAAAGGTACGATTTCCATCAAAAGCGGTCTGCTACTCGTTATTCAAAGCAAGGATTAATTATGACATTGTTGTAACCATTATATAAATTGTTTTTCACTCAAAACCCTTGATGAACAAGGATTTTTCCGTTTATAGAGATCAATGAATCGATATATTTTTTACAAATTGTAATTTTTAATCGTTTTTTAATAATCGCTGTGTAAGTCTTGTCCCTCAAGCATTTGAGAGTTCTTTTCCAACTATTAGGCGGCTTCAAAACTGTTATACTCAACGCTGTCAGTTAGTTAGCAACTCAGCAAAATATTGCACAAATCAATTTTTGGAGGTACTTACAACATGAATATGCAGAAAATCATAAAAAAGGTAATTATAGCAGGGGTCGCAGCCACGATCGGCTTTGGTACTTTTGCAATTGAGGGAACAAATACGGCACAAGCCGCCACTACGACTTCGGTAGGCCAAAAAGTGATTAACTACGGTGAAAAATATATGGGAACTCCTTATAAGTTTGGAGCTTCCACAAGCACTACACGTAATTTTGACTGTTCTTCTTTCATGAAGCACATATTCAAGAAATACGGAGTAAATTTGCCGCGTACTTCTGTTCAACAGTCTAAAGTTGGACATGCCGTATCCAAGTCCAATCTGAAAAAAGGGGACTTAGTTTTCTTTTCAAGCGGTAGTCGTGCTACAGGACGCAACATTACCCACGTAGCAGTCTATATGGGCGGGGGTAAAATTTTACACACTTACGGCGGACCTGGCGTGACCATCTCCGATTTGAACTCTGGCAACTGGAAAAGAACATACATTAAAGCACGCCGCGTGCTGTAGTATGAAACTCATTTTGAAATATGCGAGCCGGGACGAAAAGTTCCGGCTTTTTTTATATACCTAATACTATTCTGATACGGTTGGTGTTCTGAGTGAATAACCAATACCTCGTTCCGTACGGATCATTTTAAACTTATATCCCTTATCTACTTTAACCCTCAAATGTCTGATATAGACATCTACAACGTTCGTATCAACGATATAATCATGTTTCCAAACATCCTTCAGAATTTGCTGCCTGCTACAAACTTGGTTAAGATGTATCGCCAGATGAAGTAAAAGATCAAATTCCTTCGGAGTTAATTCCAGCTTTTGTCCCCCTCTGCTCACCAATCTGCTTGCATTGTCTATATGTAAATCACCCGCCTCGATTGCCCTTTTCACATCACGTTCAATACCAAAAATCCGCAATAAATTAGCCACTCTAGCCTGAAAAACTCTAGGATAAAAGGGCAGAACGATCACATCATGTGCTCCTTGTTCAAAACAGGAAACAATATGGTCCTCCTCATCTGATGAAGTCATTGCTAATAGCGGGACATGAGGATGGTATTGCTGCAATATGCGAAGTAAACCTTGCGAAACTGTCTGTTCATCTTTTATATTGAGCAGCAGCAAATCCACAGGATTATGGGCTACATAAGAGCTTGCATCCGTCGTATTGCTAACATGAACCACCTGATAACCTTCCTGCTCCAATGGACGAACAATTACGGGAGACGCTTCATTTACATCCACAAGCAAAATTAACGGGCTCACCTTTTCACCCACCTGGTTTGGACATAGCATTACATATTGGATACGAACAAGTTTGTGTTATAAGCCATTAAAGCATATTAATATTATTGTAACAAAAAAGCAGAAAATCATTCTCCAAAGAATGGCTTTCTGCTTTTATGGTTTAACCCAAATAGCGATGATACAGACTTCTTGCTTTTGCCACGTCCTTTGTCCCATGGATCAGCGCTCTGCCATCTGCAAAAACAACCAAGCGATGCTCGCTTGTACTAAAGGAAACCAAAAACGGATTTCGCTCTACTTTTCCTTCTCCCAAAGAAGCAAATCTATCTGCCGTTTCTGCAAGATTCAGATGGATCGGGTTTGCTGGTCTAATTTGAACGGTATCCCTACCGCACAAAACATCTGTTTTCTGCCGATGAGAGGCCGACAAATAGGGATACGTCGGTTGACTGCCGCAAGAAGGACAGTTCTCCTTTTTAACGCTATCTACCGCTATCGCTACGTACTCATTTTTCCACAAATCAAACGAAAGTAACTTTCCTCTCAAATCTTCCGGATATCCGCCAAGAAGTTTGAAAGCTTCCGTAGTTTGGTTAGCCGTGACCATCTGTACAGCCTGCGGAATAATCCCGGCGGTATCACAGGTTTCCCCACCAAACGGTATAGTTCCCAGCAGACAGTGAAGACAAGGCGTTTGACCCGGTAAAATGGTGTAGGTTACACCATAGCTGCCTACACATCCCCCATAAATCCAAGGTATCCGATGCTTTAGTGCCATGTCGTTCATAAGAAGTCGGGTATCGAAATTATCGGTTGCATCCATCAAGAGATCTACCCCTTGGATCAACTCTTCCAGCTCTTCCACCCCAACATCCAGTACATGTGCATGTATAACCGTTTCCGAATTAATATCCTTTAATCTTCGCTGAGCAGCTACTACTTTGGGATATCTTTGTGCAGCATCACTTTCCTGAAAAAGCTGCTGGCGCTGCAAATTGCTCCATTCCACATAATCCCGGTCTACGAGGCTCACTGTACCTACACCCCCGCGAACGAGCGTTTCCGCAATACCTGTACCTAACGCTCCGGCACCTATGATTAGTACGTGGGAAGAAGCAAGCCGACGTTGTCCTGTCGGTCCAAAGGGCGCGAATCTTTCCTGTCTGGAATAACGGTCACTTGAATGTGTTCCTCCTGCACCGGATTTGTCAGTTACCTTCATGCCTGAACCATACCTTCTATCGGACTGCTTGCTGAAGCGTAACGTTTTACAGGAATCATCCCCGCCTCAAAACCATATCTTCCAGCACGAACAGCCAGTTTCATGGCCTCTGCCATTTTTACCGGGTCCTTCGCTCCTGATACGGCTGTATTCAACAAAACAGCATCTGCCCCTAACTGCATCGCTATTGCCGCGTCACCGGGTGAGCGAATACCCGCATCGACAATAACCGGAACCTCCGCCTGTTCAATAATTAGACCTAATGAAAACGGATTAAGCAAACCATGTCCTGTACCAATCGGTGAAGCTCCAGGCATAACGGCATGTACTCCAAGCTCTTGTAGCCTCTTTGCTAGAATCACATCGTCCGATATGTAGGGCAGCACGATAAAGCCTTCTTCTAACAGCTTTTCACTAGCTTTCAACGTTTCAAATGGGTCCGGCAGCAGTGTCTTGCTATCCCCAATGACTTCCACCTTAATCATATCGCACAGGCCGGAGGCTTTTGCCAATTTGGCAATACGAATCGCCTCCTCTGCTGTTGTAGCCCCTGCTGTGTTGGGAAGAAGTGTATACCGGCTCAAATCCAGCATATCGAGAAAATGCTGCTTATCCCGTTCCTCCAAGTTCAATCTCCGTACAGCAAACGTCAATATTTCCGTCTCAGCAGCCTCTACGGCTTGGGATTGGATATCCAGATCAGAGAATTTTCCTGTTCCCAACAACAACCTCGAGGTAAAAGATGCTTTTCCAATGGTTAACATAATCAACCGCCTCCCACAAAATGTACAATCTCTAGGCAATCTCCATCTTTCAGTACCGCTTCATCATGATCTTCACGGGTCAATATATGCCGATTCAGCTCCACCACTACGGTTTTCACCTTTACATCAAGCTCATGTAGCAATTGATTCACATGAGTGATTCGATTAGAAAAGGTCAGGCTCTGGCCGTTAATCGTCAGCTTCATAAGCTTTTCTCCTTGAGGAGCTCAGAAGAAAAACTACTTATCCCAAGTTCTGCTGCACAAGCCCCATTAAGCATAGCTGCCATCGCACGCCCGGTAGCATCACTCAGCAGGACACCGTTACGATAATGCCCGACTGCAGCATATACGCCCTCGACCCCAGGAACAATGCCTATAAAAGGATGACCTGATACAGCCTGCGGACGTAAGCCCGCCCAAGCGCGTATAAAAGAAGCTTCACGGACGCGCGGCAGCCAGGCAGAGGCACGTGCCAGCAACCCCTCCAAGCCTCCTACGGTCACCTCTTCGTCATATTGATGTGGAAGGCTCGTTGCCCCAATCCAAAGCTCGTTATTCTGTTTAGGCACGAGGTAAATATCATCAGCATAAATGGTATATTCTAACGGGTGATCCTTCAAGGAGACCGCTACCGCTTCGCCCTTGACCGGATAAAGTGGATATTCAAACCCAACCTGCGCTAGCAATTTCATGCTATCCAAGCCTCCGGCAATAATGACCTGATCGCAGGAAAAAAAACCACTATCTGTACGGACACCGCAAATTCGACCATCCTGTATGACCAGTTGCTCTGCCTGTGTACCAGACCATACCGTTGCTCCCAGCACCGCAGCAGCACCTGCATAAGCACGGCAAAGCTGGACAGGAGCCACTTGTGTCTCCTTTGAACGATATATTGCCCCGATCGCTTGTTCATCCAAACCTGGAATTCGTCGGGCCAATTCTTTCGCATCCCACCAGATAGGACAATCACCCTCTCGCGTTTTAGCAGCTTTCCAGCGTTTTTGGCCTTCAGTCTCCGTACGGAAAGGGGTCACAAACCCTTCAGTACGGAATTCCACCGAAATACCTGACAAACGCTCTAGATCACAGACAAGCTCAGGGAATGCATCTCGACTTATGCGAGCAAATCGTGATAGCTCAGAGCCGGTGAACTCTTCACTTTCCGCTGCCAGCATTCCAACCGCTGCTCCTGAGGCTCCCTCACCCGGGATCAATCGTTCCAGCATAATCGTACTTCTTCCCTCCTTGGCCACATGATAAGCAATGGAACTGCCGATGACACCTCCACCTATGACCAAGCATTCAGCGTGTCCAATCACTCTTTCCTCTGTGTGTATCTTTAGCATTTGTTCCGTATCTCCTCTCCATAAACCCTTCTGCTTTCAGCTTGCCTCTACTCTCGTTTTCTCGCTACAGGCTGTGAACTACAAGGTCTGCCATTCGCCTATACTCCATTGCAGCTGCAACGGGCGACTCAGCCTCCCATATACCAGACATCACCGCAATTCCGCTTGCTCCGGCCCTATAAAGCTCCGGGATATGATGCGGTTGTATGCCGCCTAGCGCAATCACCGGAATGTTTGACAGTCTGCAAATATGTTCAAGCTGAGCTAAACCCCGCGGTACAATACCGGGCTTACAATGGGTCTCATATACGTGACCATAAAGTACATAGTCCGCTCCTGCCCGCTCAGCAATTTGCATCTCCTCCAAGGAATGTACAGACACTCCACAGCGTGTACCCTTTGGAAGTAGGCTTTTCACATCCACAACAGGTAATCCATTAGCTGGTAATTGAACGGCTCCGACCAAAGTAAGTAAAGCTACATCCACACGATCATTTACTACAATTTGTTGCAAAGGAACTTCCTGCTCCACCAGGCTGCGAGTCAAAGAAAGCAATGCAGAGGCACCATTCTGTTTTAAACGTGCGTGTACATAATGAACATACGGACAAATCACAGCAGCCACTTGGGCGGCTTGTGCAAAAGTGCCCTTTTCCATCGAAATTGCGTGTAATTCGATTTTGTCTTCACCTCACATTGGACTAAAGGATCTAAGCTTAGCCAGCCACGTCTACCAGCAGGAATGAAAGGGGATTATATGTGAATCGTCTACGGAAGCTCGAACTACTTAAAATGAACGAAACGCAAAAAAACCACTTCCCCAAGGAAGTGGTTTAACGAACGTCCAATAATCGAACGGACCATGATATCCGTATACGTGTATCGTCCCACGCACAAACAAAAATAAAGATGGTGTTGCCTTGTTTGTACGGCGCTCACTTCCCTACGCTGGCATAACCCAGATCAGGTGCAAAGGGTCCGAAATCCATTTATTCCGTCTCAGCCGCATGGGCGGCTCCCCTAGTGTGACTATTTTATTGTATAAGCTAAAGATAGCTTAGCATATTTTTCTAATTCTGCAAACCCCACTTCGTGTGAAATTTGCTGGAACTGGATTTAGCTGATTTTAGTTAACTTTACTTGACCACTCTTCCACATTCCACGTTTTGGTTACCCAATCCTCGTAAAAGTCCGGTTCGTGAGATACAAGCAATACGGTCCCTTTGTATTCCTTCAAAGCACGTTTCAGCTCATCCTTTGCTTTAACATCCAAGTGGTTGGTAGGCTCATCGAACAGTACCCAGTTGCTTTCACGCATTAACAGTTTGCAAAGACGGACTTTAGCCTGTTCTCCACCACTGAGCGCAGATAGCGGACGCGTGATATGCTCATTTTTCAAACCGCAACGCGCCAAATGCGCTCGTACTTCATGCTGGTTCAAATGCGGAAATTCATTCCACACATCGTCAATCGGTGTAATTTTCTCGGCCTTTACTTCCTGCTCAAAATAAGCGGGCTGCAAAAAATCACCTTGATAGGTTTTTCCACTGATTGGCGGAATTTTTCCCAATATGGTTTTGAGCAATGTCGATTTACCGACACCATTGTAGCCGACAATTGCAATCTTTTCGCCACGTTCAATCGTCATGGACATTTTAGGCAAAAGGGCATGTGTATAACCAATCTCAAAATCAATACCCTCAAATACCGTCTTTCCGCTTGCACGTGCCTCTTTGAATTGAAAGGTTGGTTTTGCGGCTTCTTCAGGCTTATCAATACGTTCGATCCGATCAAGCTGCTTTTCACGGCTCTTTGCTCGGCCTGATGTAGAGGCACGCGCTTTATTACGCTGAATAAAATCTTCCTGTTTCTTAATAAAATCCTGTTGCTTCTCATAAGCATCAATATGCTGGGCTTTGTTTAGATCCGCCATTTCGAGAAACTTTTCATAATTAGCTGAATAACGGGTCATCTTGGCAAATTCAAGATGATAAATAACATTAACGACCTGGTTCATAAATTCAGTATCATGTGAAATAAGAATAAAAGCATAAGGATAATCCTTCAAATAGCGCGTAAGCCATTCAATATGCTCTACATCCAAATAGTTGGTAGGTTCATCCAGCAACAGGACGTTCGGCTTTTCCAACAGCAACTTAGCAAGAAGAACCTTTGTCCGTTGCCCGCCGCTAAGTGCGGATACATCCCGATCCAGTCCTATGGCCGACAGACCTAGTCCATTCGCCATCTCTTCAACCTTTACATCAATGAGGTAAAAATCCCCCATATCCAGTTGCTCCTGAATTTCACCCATCTGTTCCAGCAACACTTCCAACTCATCAGGAGAAGCATCCCCCATTTTGTCAGTAATCTGCATCATTTCCTTTTCCAATTCCAACAAAGGAAGAAAAGCATCCTTCAATACATCACGTACCGTTTTGCCCGGTGTCAGCTTGGTATGCTGATCCAGATAGCCGTAACGCACACGTGGAGTCCATTCCACTTTACCCTCATCCTTAAGCAATTTTCCAGTGAGAATGTTCATGAGTGTCGATTTACCAACACCGTTAGCTCCTACCAAACCTACACGTTCCCCCGCAAGCAATCGAAAGGAAACATTTTTAAATAATGCGCGGTCCCCAAAGTTGTGGGATACATTTTCTACAGTCAATAAACTCATAAGCTGTTTTTGGCTCCTTATTGTCATCGGCATTGCCGACTGTTCTTATTTCATATGCATTTCGTTTCTCTCAAAGCTTTATTGTAGCACATTCTGCAACCATATCGGAATATTGAAAACAGTGAATTTTAAGGTTTTTTGGTATGGATCTGCCTAAAAAAAGAAAAACCACCCATGAGGGTGATCAGATTGTCGAGAAACCCCGTCATTTTGAGACGTGGGTTTCTTTTTCACATCATAATGCTCTGGTCTCTGGAGAAGCAGGGGGGGTTACCCCTGTTTCTCCAGGCGATCTAGGTGGATCGCCATCT
>NZ_JBSEDY010000005.1:0-355314 GCF_053570945.1 Paenibacillus sp. CMM36 | reverse complement strand
GACCGGGATGGACGTACCGCTGGTGTACCAGTTGTTCCGCCAGGAGCACCGCTGGGTAGCTATGTACGGAAGGGATAAGCGCTGAAAGCATCTAAGCGTGAAGCCCCCCTCAAGATGAGATTTCCCAATTAGTAAGACCCCTTGAAGACGACGAGGTAGATAGGTTGGGGGTGGAAGTGCAGTAATGCATGGAGCTGACCAATACTAATCGGTCGAGGGCTTATCCTAAGAATAAAACGCAAAAGAGTTTCGGATCCAGTTTTCAGGGTGTAACCTTGAAACAAATGCTTAATATTCCCTGATAGCTCAGTTGGTAGAGCACTCGACTGTTAATCGAGTTGTCACAGGTTCGAGTCCTGTTCGGGGAGCCATATGGAGAGGTGTCCGAGTTGGCCGAAGGAGCACGATTGGAAATCGTGTAGGCGCCAAAAGCGTCTCGAGGGTTCGAATCCCTCTCTCTCCGCCATAATTCATTTGTAGCATGGCCCGTTGGTCAAGGGGTTAAGACACCTCCCTTTCACGGAGGTAACAGGGGTTCGAATCCCCTACGGGTCATAAAAATATCATAAAAAAACTTGCAATAAAAATTTTATTATGGTATAATATGAAAAGTGTTTCGGTGTGGAGGCTTAGCTCAGCTGGGAGAGCATCTGCCTTACAAGCAGAGGGTCGGGGGTTCGAGCCCCTCAGCCTCCACCATTTGAAAATTTAATATTTATTATTGTCGCGGGGTGGAGCAGTTCGGTAGCTCGTCGGGCTCATAACCCGAAGGTCGCAGGTTCAAATCCTGCCCCCGCAACCAATTAAAAATTATTATGGAACTGTGGTGTAGAGGCCTAACATGCCTGCCTGTCACGCAGGAGATCGCGGGTTCGAATCCCGTCAGTTCCGCCATTAGTATTATAACGTGTAATGAAGAGCCTTATTCTAAGGCTCGGTAGCTCAGTCGGTAGAGCAGAGGACTGAAAATCCTCGTGTCGGCGGTTCGATTCCGTCCCGAGCCACTTTTAATTGAATATTTTATGTGCCGGTGTAGCTCAACTGGTAGAGCAACTGACTTGTAATCAGTAGGTTGGGGGTTCAAGTCCTCTCGCCGGCACCATTTTTGGAGGATTAGCGAAGTGGCCAAACGCATCAGACTGTAAATCTGCTCCCTTACGGGTTCGGTGGTTCGAATCCATCATCCTCCACCAGTTTTATAGGGGCATAGTTTAAAGGTAGAACAACGGTCTCCAAAACCGTTGGTGTGGGTTCAATTCCTGCTGCCCCTGCCAATTATTCATTACTTGCGGCGGTCGTGGCGAAGTGGTTAACGCACCGGACTGTGACTCCGGCATTCGTGGGTTCAAGCCCCATCGGCCGCCCTTTACTTATTGGGGATTAGCCAAGCGGTAAGGCAACGGACTTTGACTCCGTCATGCATAGGTTCAAATCCTATATCCCCAGCCATCTTTATGCGGACGTGGCTCAGCGGTAGAGCATCGCCTTGCCAAGGCGAGGGTCGCGGGTTCGATTCCCGTCGTCCGCTTTGTTACACTCTGGCGCCATAGCCAAGTGGTAAGGCAAAGCTCTGCAAAAGCTTTATTCCCCAGTTCAAATCTGGGTGGCGCCTCCATAATTGAATACGCCGGCGTGGCGGAATGGCAGACGCGCTCGACTCAAAATCGAGTGGGAAACCGTGGAGGTTCGAGTCCTCTCGCCGGTATTAACTAAAAGAGTTCATTAGAGACATTCTCTAGTGAGCTTTTTTTATTTGAGCTTTAGTACCCCACTCATTGCTTGAGCTGAAGACACCTTTGAGTTGTATTCCAAATGCGAATAAATATTTGCCGTTGTTGCATAATCGCTGTGGCCTAACCATTCCTGAACTTCTTTCATGCTTACCCCTAATACATCTACATAAATATACTCCAGGTATTCAAGACAATAAGAATTGTCAGAAGATAAGCGATAGGATTCCTGTTATTCCTTCATACGAATCAGAAGCTCATAGAACGTGTCCACCAGTGGCAGATTACCGGATAGAGTAGCCGCTTTTACTCTTACAGCATATCTTCGTTTTCAACCGCGAGTGCTTGTCCTTCCATATGATAATTCTTCCTGGCTTCCTGAAGCAAGATTTCGGCTCTTTTCTTGGTTCCTTTTATCTTAAGCTCCGTAGGGATCCATTTTGGTTATCGTTTACCATTCTCATCTTTACAGTTAGGCGGATGTCCCGTTACGCTTTCTCCTCTTCCAACAACTCCAGAGGGTGAACCCGATCCTTTTTCAAATACCGGTTGAGCTTCGGAATGGAATTGCTACAAAAGTGGTAGCTGAATCCGCCGATGGATTGCTTTAGCGCCCAGAAGGTACATTTGTTTTTGAACCGGGCGGTATAAAGTTCAATGATCTAGGTTGTCTCCAGTGTCAGATCGGTGCTGGCTAGAATGGAGGATCGCCTGTTCGGATTCACCAGCAAAAACCACAGTTTTTGGTTACTCTTTGGCCCCATAACATATCCAGACACAGGTAACTGACGGATTATTCATTGCCATACATGCTCGCGATAGCGTACTCAAACGCGGCGATACAGCTTTAAAACAGCTCGGCCAAGCACCACCTTCGTCCTCTTTTTACGGTAGCGACCCCAGTCTGTGGCAGGTGTACCATGACGTTCATAGGCAACGGTATTGGACTTGGCTTCGGTTACCAGATCCATCCGGATGCTGCCGAATTGGTTCCATTGTTCAACCCCCGCAAAGCAGGATTGATCAGAGGTATTTAAAACTATTTCCGGGACGTGCCCTAGTAAAAACACAGCATGAGGCCTATGACAATGACAACAAACCCGTGAAATGCGACTTCAAAATTACGTCACATTCAACACAATTGATATTGATTATCAATATCAATTGTGTTAATATAATTTTGTTTACTAGTGAACAAAAAAATCTAATGGAGACACTGAACTTGGTCTCAACTACTACAAAAGAGGGGAGATTGGGAAATTGGAGTTTCAAAATCATTTTAAAGGTCATCTTTACGAGCAATATATTAAAATGCTACATCTGAATGAGCTGTATACTGAACAAGAATTTAACTCGTTTCGGCAACAGGCCAGAAAGTACCAGATTGACATGCTTTCCAACAATATTACTAGTGTGCACGTTATTGATTGCATTGGTGATTATGAACCGATAAATCATACCGGGATTGTGGAGAAGATGGGGTTGTCCAAAGCTAGCATTACTAAAATTAGTGCAAAGCTGCTGGAAATGGGCTTCATTATGAGAAGTCAACTGAACAGCAATCGTAAGGAGATTTACTTTAGTTTAACGGATAAGGGAAGACACGTTTATCATTTGCATAAAGAAATGCACAAAGAAAAAGAAGAAAGGTTTTACCAATTCATTGAATCCTATTCAGAGGTTGAGCTGCAGACTATTGGAAAATTTATGAGTGATTTGGTGGCGCGTGCCGAAGAATACTCCGAAGGGAAGTTTACGATAAATGACGACATTAAAGATTGAGGAATTAAGATCCAAGATTGAAGGGAAAGAAATTTTAAAAGGGCTCACACTGGAGATTCATGGCGGAGAGATTCATGCGATTATGGGGCCTAATGGGACGGGAAAAAGTACATTGGCTTCAGCTTTAATGGGCCATCCCAAATATGAGGTTACTGGCGGTAAGGTGACATTGGACAATGAAGACCTTCTGGAGATGGAGGTGGATGAGCGTGCCCAGGCAGGCTTGTTCCTCGCTATGCAATACCCAAGTGAAATTGCTGGCGTGACCAACTCGGATTTTCTCAGAAGTGCCATCAATGCACGGCGTGAAGAAGGCGATGAGATATCCCTAATCCGTTTTATCCGTGAAATGGAGAGCAAAATGAAGGGGCTGGAGATGAACCCGGAATTTGTGCATCGTTATTTGAATGAGGGATTCTCTGGCGGTGAAAAAAAGCGGAATGAGATTTTGCAAATGATGCTACTTGAACCCAAGTTTGTGATCCTGGATGAAGTGGACTCAGGGCTTGATATTGATGCACTGCGTATTGTGGCCAATGGCGTAAATGAGATGCGCAGCCCGGATAGAGGCTTTTTAATCATCACCCATTATCAACGACTGTTGAATTATATTACCCCGGATTTTGTGCATGTCATGATGCAAGGCCGGATAGTTAAATCTGGCGGTCCGGAGCTTGCCCACCGTTTGGAGGCTGAAGGGTACGATTGGGTGAAGGAGGAACTTGGGATTACGGATGAGACGGTAAGGGATGCTTAAAAGCCGGAGAGGAGGAACAGCACGTGGATATACAAGCTAGAGTTTCAATGAATGTGGACGATTTACGCGCATGGTCAAGCGCTAAGGATGAACCTCGTTGGCTGATTGAACGCCGCGTTCATGCACTCGAACTGGCAGGGACGCTGGAGTTGCCTAAAGTGGAGAAAATCAATCTTGAAAAATGGGATATCTACGAAAGTGGAGATTACAAAGCTGAGAATGCGTGGTCTAGTTTGGAGGAAGCGCCGGAGGTTGTTCGAGGTTTGGTTGCTTCTCCGGTGAAAGGCGGACTAATCGTTCAGCTCAACTCGGATGTAGTGTATACGAAATTGTCCGAGAGCTTAGCCGCCCAGGGAGTCATTTTAACGGATCTGCATACTGCGGCAAAAGAGCATGAGGAGCTGGTTCAACGTTATCTCTTTCAGGCAGTAAAGCCAGAAGAACATCGTTTATCTGCTGCACACAGTGCCTTATGGAGTGGTGGCGTTTTTCTATATGTCCCAGACGGTGTAGAGGTTGAAGCACCTATTCAAGCGATCTTTCTTAACGATAAAAGCGGTGTGTGTTTTGCTCCTCACGTCTTAATTGTGGCAGGGAGCAACAGCAAGATCACTTATGTGGATAATTGTGTATCGAGTGGTGATGATGTCAAGGTATTGCATAACGGTGTGACGGAGGTCTTCGCGGGGGCGGGCTCAAAGGTGCAAGTAGCTTCGGTTCATCAGCTTGCTGTAACTACAACAGATTTCACCCAGCGACGGGCGGTCGTTCTTGCTGATGGGGGTGTGGAATGGATTATCGGTGAGATGAACAATGGTAATACCGCCAGCGATACCAAGACTTTGCTACAAGGCAACGGGGCGGTCTCCGACAATAAGGTGATTGCTATTGGCACGGGCAATCAAAAATCGAGCTATACAACTCAAGCTCAGCATTTTGGCAGAAGCTCGGTAAGCCAGATGATTACGCGTGCAGTCATGCTTGAAGAAGCTACGGCCATTATCAACGGCATTACAAAGATTGAAAAAGGTGCAACCCATTGTGATGGTCAGCAAACAGAACGCGTGCTTATGCTAAGTCCTAAAGCTCGCGGCGATGCCAATCCGATCCTGCTGATAGATGAGGATGATGTAACCGCGGGTCATGCTGCATCCGTGGGGCAAGTAAATGCAGAGCAAATCTATTATCTGATGTCGCGCGGGATATCACGGAGTGAAGCCGAACATCTTGTTATTTTCGGATTTCTCGCTCCTGTCATTTCGGAGATCCCGCTGGAAGGTGTTCGCAGTCGCCTAAAAGATTTAGTGGAAAGCAAGCTCGGCAGATCATAGCAAATCAAAATGAATCTTGAAAGGTTAAAAAGGAGTGATACCAATGGCTAAAAAAGCACCAGATATGGGCGAATATAAATATGGGTTTCGCGACAAGCACCAGTCTATTTTTCAATCTGGAAAAGGTCTGACGGAAGAGATTGTCCGGGAAATTTCCCGAATCAAGGAAGAGCCGGAGTGGATGCTCAATTTTCGGTTGAAAGCTTTGAATCAATTCTACAAAATGCCGATGCCTGAATGGGGAGCGGATTTGACCGAGCTAAATCTTGATGACATCCAGTATTACGTTCGCCCTTCTGAAAAACAGGGAAAGACCTGGGAGGAGGTTCCTTCCGAGATCAAAGCAACCTTTGACAAGCTGGGAATCCCTGAAGCGGAGCAAAAGTTCCTGGCGGGCGTATCCGCTCAATATGAGTCGGAAGTAGTTTATCACAGCATGCGGAAAGAGCTGGAGGATCAGGGCGTTATTTTCCTTGATACGGATAGTGCATTAAAGCAATACCCCGAAGTGTTTAAGCAACATTTTGGGACGATCATCCCTCCCGCCGACAATAAATTTGCGGCGCTTAATAGTGCGGTTTGGTCAGGCGGTAGCTTTGTATACATTCCGAAGGGTGTTCAGTGCGAGGTACCTATACAAGGTTATTTCCGTATTAATTCTGAAAATATGGGTCAATTCGAGCGGACATTAATTATTGCCGAAGAGGGCAGCTTTGTCCATTATGTTGAAGGATGTACAGCACCTATTTATAGTACCAGTTCTCTGCATAGTGGAGTTATTGAAATTATTTGCCGGAAAGATTCCCGTGTCCGTTACACGACCATTCAGAATTGGGCTCCTAATATCTACAACTTGGTAACCCAAAGGGCTGTGGCAGAAGAAAATGCCACAATGGAATGGGTGGACGGCAACATCGGCTCCAAGGTAACAATGAAGTATCCGGCAGTATTATTGAAAGGACGGGGAGCCAAGGGGTCCATCCTGTCTATTGCCGTAGCCGGTAAAGATCAGCATCAAGATGCTGGCGCGAAGGTAATTCACCTTGCTCCCGAGACAACATCTACGATTATATCCAAATCCATCAGCAAGCAGGGCGGAAAAGTAAACTACCGAGGGTTGTCCAGCTTCAGCCGCGATTCCGCAGGGTCCAAGTCCAATATTAAGTGCGATACGTTGATATTGGACCACATGTCAACATCAGATACGATTCCGTACAATGAAATTAAAAACGATCAGATTACTTTGGAGCACGAGGCAACAGTATCCAAAGTGTCCGAGGAACAATTGTTTTACTTAATGAGCCGCGGGCTTACAGAACAAGATGCTACACAAATGATTGTAATGGGCTTTATTGAACCGTTTACCAAAGAATTGCCAATGGAATATGCCGTTGAAATGAATCGGTTGATTCAATTTGAGATGGAAGGAAGCATCGGTTGATTCATTAATTTAATAGATCAAACCTTTATCATTCTTTAAAGAAGTGCGAGGTGCTAGTAATGAAGAAAAATAATTCGGACGATTCAGAACTAGCTCAAATTACGCGAGAGATACGAAAACTTCAGTTCTGCCTCAATATGCTGTCAGGATTGAGCGCAAGTTGCGGTGTGATGATACCTTTAGACTCTATTCATACGCTTATAAGGGAACTTTCGGATCAAGAGGTCACTCTTAGGCAAAAAACCAAGGATCACTCAGACGATCTAGGGTGAAAAAAGGTCTGAATTGACGGTTGGTAAAACAATGGGAGGAGTTGGCATGATGGATGAAAATGGAGTTTTATTCGATGAAGTATCGGAAGTTCTTCTCAAACTACGTCCTTTCTTACTGCGTGACGGTGGAGATGCTGAACTGGTCGAAGTTGAGAACGGTATAGCAAAATTAAGATTTTTGGGAGCTTGCAATGGTTGCCCAAGTGCTACGATTACGTTAAAGGTTGCTATTGAGCGCGCAATTCTTGAGGAAATTGATGATATTAAAGAAGTTGTACAAGTATTCTAAATTCCTTGATACTGAGCAACTGAGTTAGTCCTGTCGCAGACCATAGCCACGGAAGTTGATCCCGCTGCTCAATACCAAAGTACATCGACAGATTACCTTGCGGGTCGAAATCGACGAGCAACGCTTATCCCCCTTCATTAAACAAGGTATTATCAAGATTGTATTCGGTATCGAGTGGGAAACCGTAGAGGTTCAAGTCCTCTCGTCGGTATACACAAAAGGATGATAAAATGCTTAAAGGCATTTTATCATCCTTTTGTTATATATTCATGATTTTGGCAACAAGGTTAACATGGATTTGACCAGCGCTTTGATCTTATCGTAAGATGATGGTACTGAAAAAACTTTTCTAGTTTACCGAGCGCGAAAGAAATGAGGGCGAATATGCAGGAAAGAATTTTGGAGGCTTTTGTAGATGAAGTTCATGAAAATGGATTGAAATTTACGATGGATGATCTTGCGAAAAGACTCGCTATTAGCAAGCGTACGTTGTATGAAAACTTTTCGTCTAAGACGCTTATTTTAGAAACACTTATTGAGCGTACAAATGATGATATGATTCGAAAAACTGAGCAGATTATCCAAAATAATGAGTTATCTTTGTTAGACAAGATTAAGCAGTCGATTAGGGTCATGCCTCTGTATTATAAGTTTTACGATTTAAGAATATTGGACCAGATGAAAAAGTATTATCCTGAACAATGGAAAAGGGTACATGCCGATTTAAATGATTGGTCTCCGATTAGAACATTAATTCAGGAAGGCATCCGAGAAGGAATTATTGTGAACAAAAATGAGGCTCTGATCATGAAGCTTATTATTGAATCTGTAAATTTAACGCTTGATCAGCGTTTCTTTCTGGATAACAGTGTGACGGTAGAGGAAGCTACTTATTCTATTGTAGATATTTTGTTGTTCGGTTTGGTCGAAAATTAAAAAATAGCCTCAACAATATGCTGCATATTTGAAGAGGCCACTTTTTTATATGAAAACTAAGAAAACATTTTTAGTTTTAATTGTTTTTTGAAAAGGGATAATGAAGTTTACCTGATATCGAATAAAGAGATACGGAAAAGGAAGGGTGGAAATATGTCTATACTCACAAGAAATCGAGGAGCAATGCTGTTATTGATGCTTAACATTTTTTTGGCGTTCATGGGGATTGGCTTAGTTGTCCCTGTATTACCTAAATTTATAAGTGAGCTAGGGATGAATGGTTCTTCGATGGGACTGATGGTTGCAGCTTTTGCGTTGACTCAGCTTTTATTATCACCATTGTCAGGAAAGTTGTCTGATCGTTATGGACGTAAAAAATTGATTGTTTCTGGGATGTTCATCTTCATGTTATCAGAGCTTGTTTTTGGACTGGCTCATTCCATTCCTACCCTGTTCATAGCACGAATCATGGGTGGAGCAGGGGCAGCGTTGCTGACTCCTTCTATAATGGCCTATGTCGCTGACGTGACCTCGTTTGAGGAAAGAGGCAAGGGAATGGGCATGATCAATGCGGCGATCAACACAGGCTTCATAATCGGGCCAGGGATTGGCGGATTGCTTGCCACATATGGAATACGCATTCCCTTCTTTGCGGCAGCTGGAGCTGCGGGAATAGCAGCTATCTTGTCTCTGTTAGTGCTGCCTGAGTCTTTAAGCAAGGAAAAGCAACAATATAATAGAGAGCTTCCACGTCAAAAAGAAAATCTTTTGCAGCAATTTGCCAAGTCATATCAATCTCCATATTTCATGGGTTTACTCATTGTATTTGTCGTTGCTTTTGGGTTAGCGAACTTTGAAACCGTATTTGGACTGTTTGTTGACCATAAATATGGTTTTACACCGATGGATATTGCCATCATTATAACGACAGGCTCCATTTTGGGAGCAGTTGTCCAAGCGACTATATTTGGATGGATCATTAATCGTTTTGGAGAGAAAAAAGTAATTCACCTCTGTTTGGCCATTGGGGGCCTGTTCATTTTTCTAACCTTATTTGCTGAACAGTACGTGATGATTATGCTGACGACCTTCATCATTTTTCTGGCTATGGATATCCTTCGCCCGGCAGTAAGTACTTCTCTATCGCGGCAGGCCGGAGATGAGCAAGGCTTTGTGGCAGGCATGAACTCATCCTATACTAGCTTGGGTAATGTGATTGGACCATTAATTGCAGGACTGTTGTTCGATGTTCATATTAATCTGCCTTATATGGTTGCAGCTATAGCGTTACTGGCTTGTCTCGTCCTTTCACTACGTTCCAAGCAAGCGGGTGAGCAACATTCGATAGCCCGTGCAGCAGAACAGCATAGAGGAAGATAGCCGCAGGTCTATACTCATCCCCGACTTAGGTCTAGGTTCAAAAACCGTCTGGGGTCCGTTTTGTCAAACGCTTGTTCAGCGTACAATAAGGACATAAGCAAGACACAGTGAAAGGCGGTGAGAGATGATGAGAGTTAACAAAGGGAATGGGTTAGCCATTGTACTGATCGTGTTGGGTTCGATTATGCTGCTCGGTAAGTTTACTCCGTTTTTCGGTCACTTTTTAGGACATCTGATTGGTTACTTAATTCCGATAGCTATGGTTATGCTAGGCTACTACGGTGTGAAAAAAGGAAATGCGCTCTTCGGCTGGATCGTACTTGTACTTGGGGTACTGATTTTGCTCGGCAAACTGTCCTGGCTTCTGGGACCACTACTGGC
The DNA here is from genome assembly GCF_053570945.1 of Paenibacillus sp. CMM36. NCBI lineage: Bacteria > Bacillati > Bacillota > Bacilli > Caryophanales > Paenibacillaceae > Paenibacillus > Paenibacillus sp. CMM36. Next base: position 345,015 of record NZ_JBSEDY010000005.1, on the reverse strand, counting down.
AATCGGATTGATCATATTTGGTGTTTCCCTGCTGAGTGACCGCAGAAGACGTTACTGATTTTAGCAGTTTAGCGAATGAAGAAATATTGCAGTAACGAAGTTTTGATTATGGGGATACGAATTGTGAAAGGAGCAGATGCAAATGAGTGTTTTTCGAAGAATGCGCGATATCACAGTAGCAACCTTCAATGAGCATTTGGAACAAAGCCAAGACCCAGTGCAACTGATTGACCAGTTCTTGTATAATACCCGCCAGGAAATTGCCGAAGCGGAAAAACTCCATCAACAGTATGCGATGCATACAAGACAGATGAAGCAGCAGTTGGATCATGCATTGTCCATGCAGACCAAACGGGAGGAACAGGCGCTACTGGCTTTGAAGGCTGATGAAGAACATATTGCGAAGCTGGCCCTACAGGAGAAAATGCTATATGCAGAAAAAGAAGAGCAGTATAGAGAACTGTGGGAGCAGAGCCGTGAATCACTACGTGAGCTAGAACAACAGCTAGATACGTTAAAGACAGAATATCAAACGGTACACAGCAAGCGTCAGTATTATGCGGCACGTGTACAGACGTTGAGACTCCAGCAGCAAATGAACGAACGGGCTGGTACATACGGTGGACGAAACGTTCCCCGAATGTTCAACCGCTTGGAAGACCGGGTAGCCGATATGGAAGCAGAAACGATGAGTCTGCGTGATTTACGTCGGGGCGAGGGCGACCATGCACAGGATGCCCAAGGCGGTGGATCGCTGCTCGAACAAGAGTGGGCGAGACTGAAAAGCAAGCTGAACAACAGCGGGAAGGAGTAAATTGATAATGACCCGAATTTACAGATCAAGCCGGGATAGAGTAATAACAGGTGTATGTGGCGGTCTTTCTGACGCAACAGGAATGGACTCAACATGGATTCGTATTCTGGTTGTGATCAGTTTCTTTATTACAGCAGGAACCACATTTATGATTTATGTGATTGCGGCACTGGTTATCTCCAAGGAGCCGAGATCTCCTTTCGATGGAGGATTTGGCCCTGACAGCGGGCCCTACCATCAACAGGATCCACGCTATTATGGCAGTCACAATACAAGATCGCAGTATGGGCAGGGAACTGGTTACAACCAGGGCGGTGCATATGGCAATTCGAACCCGTCTTTTGGTCAAGATGCCCGCAACTCATCCAAATTTAACACAGGTCAGAACAATGACTTGGATTCCATGATGGAAGATATTGAGAAAAAGGCAATGAAAAAAGAATTGGCAGAGTTACGCAAAAAAGTAGAGCAATTTGAGAAGGGAGATCGTAAATAATGGGGATCTTTAAAAGAATGAAGGATATGACAAGAGCATCGGTGAATGAAGTGTTGGATAAAGTGGAAGATCCGATTATTATGTTGAATCAATATCTGCGCGATATGGAGGCGGAAATTCACGAGGCAGAGGTAACGGTTGCCAAGCAAATGGCGAATGAACGACGTATGAAACAGCGTTTGGAGGAAGCGGTACGTGTATCCAATGAGCGTGAGAAACAGGCTGAATCCGCATTGCGAAATGGTCAGGAAGAAGTAGCGCGCAAGTTGTTGGGAGAGAAGATTTATTTTGTGCAGAAGCAGGACGAATACCGCGACTTGCATACACAAGCTGAGCTTCAAGCAAAAGAATTGGTACAGCAGCTTCACGACATGAAAGATGAATTCTATAAAATGCGCAACAAGCGCAATGAGTTGGTATCCCGTGCTCAAATGGCGAAAGCTAAAAAGCAAATGTCTCAAATCAATAGTTTGCACACGATTGAAAGTGGATCTGCTTCACTGGGCTTCCACCGTATGGAAGAAAAAATCATGCAAATGGAAGCTGAAGCTGACGTACTGCGTGCTCCTTACCGTCAAGCTCCAGGAGAAGCATATGTTAATCCGGCTGAGGCTGAAAAACAGTTTAAAGTGGATGAGCAGCTTCAACAGCTTAAGTCCAAAATTCAGACAGGTGTTAAACCAGTCGATATGAAGAAGGACTGACTACTCGGAAACAAGACATTATGATATGCTGTATGGAATGGACATTGGTCGATGATCGTGCCTAATCTGTATGGTTCAGGAAAGCCATATGGCGGAATGTTGCGCCACTATGGCTTTTCCGTCCTGTATAAACAAAAAGGGGGTGCAGCATGGAGAGAAGAAAATCAGCCTTGGCACTGGCAGGGATTGGCATCGGAATTATCATTTTATTCGGTCAGTGGATTGGGTTCCTCTCCGTGGTTGCACTGATCCTAATGTTGGCCGGAATATATAAGATCCGCAATTCCAAAATCAAAAAGGGTTACACGATGCTCGCGATTGGTGCTGGATTGTTAGTGCTGGATCATTTGTTCCTGTTTGTGGTAGTTACACTAGCATCATTAGCTATATTCTATTCACGTTCAAGGAAGCTGCATAAAGGTCAAAGCTCCATATTCAAGCACAATTTTATATCCAATCATAAATGGGATGAAGTGCCTTGGAGCCTGCGCAGCACAAGCATATGGCATGTGGTTGGGGACGTGGATGCCGACCTGACGTTGGCTCTTCCAGAGGAACGTGAGCCCGTCATATTTTTGCAGGGGATCTTCGGTGATATTGACATCACCCTACCGGATAATTACGGTGTAGAGGTGGAGATGTTCATATTGTTCGGACAGATTCAGTTCGACCGGGACCATGAGGCGGGGATGCTCAATCGACTAGTTTGGAAGTCTCCCCATTTTGAGCAGAGTGAGTATAAAGTGAAGTTTGTTGTTTCGTACTTGGCGGGCGATGTTCGCGTCCGATTTTATTGAATCAGGAGGAGCCGGGATGAATCATAAAAAAGCGTCCAACATGGTAACCCGCAGTATGGGTGAAGGTATCCTCCTGTGTGTTGTTGTGGGCGTAGTTGTCTTTTATATGCTGTATACATATGGATATGTGAAGTCGTTCCCAACCTGGGGAATGATATTGAAAGTTGCAGGAGCCGTTATACTGGTGTTGATTGGTACAGGGGCAATGTACGGATTTTATGAAAGCTACCGCTTTAAAAGCAGACTGGAAATGTTGAGAGAGACGTTGCTGATGTGGGAAAAGGGAACCCCTGCACGTGAGTTGCCGCCCCTAGGGCATGATGAGCTTGGCAGGCTGGGAGAACAGCTGGAACGGATTGGGCGTAAATGGCAGGAACAAGTTACGTCTTTACAACGCTTATCCACGGATAATGCTCAGTTGGCAGAACAGGCACGGATGACTGCGATTGTGGAGGAGCGACAGCGGCTGGCCAGAGAGTTGCATGATGCCGTATCACAGCAATTATTTGCTATTTCAATGACGGCGACGGCTGTGGGAAGGACGCTGGATAAGGATTTTGATAAAGCGCAGCGTCAAGTTGCACTAATTGAAGAAATGTCTTCCGTGGCACAATCCGAAATGCGGGCGTTACTACTTCATCTGCGGCCTGTCTATCTGGAAGGGAAACGGCTTGAGCAGGGTTTGCGTGATTTGGTACAAGAGTTGCAGGCAAAGGTACCGATGGAGATTGATTTTGAGATTGAAAGCGGAGTACAGTTGGTTAAAGGCATTGAGAACCACTTGTTTCGTATTGTGCAGGAAGCGATGTCTAATACGTTGCGCCATGCCAAAGCAACCCGCATGGAAATTCGTATCGTGCAACGCCCAGATTCCATCAGGCTGACGATTCGGGATAACGGTATTGGTTTTGAGCTGGATGAGAAAAAGCAGACTTCATATGGATTATCCACGATGCAGGAGCGGGTCAGTGAAATTGGGGGAGCGATTCAGTATATAACGGCTCCAGGAAAAGGGACACGGATTGAGGTGTCCGTGCCAGTTATTAATGATGAAAGCGGAAGGAACGATGATCATGGAAACGGAATTACCGATTAGCGTACTGCTGGTAGACGACCATGAAATGGTACGAATTGGTCTTGCGGCGGTGCTGGGGACGGAAGAAGGTATTGAAGTGGTCGGCGAGGCCGGAAGCGGAGAAGAAGGCATACGGTTGGCTTCCGAATACAAGCCAAATGTGATTTTGATGGATCTGGTCATGGATGGCATGGATGGCATCGAAACGACACGCCAAGTAACTCGTCTGCTTCCAGAGACAAAGGTGATTGTGCTGACGAGTTATTTGGATGATGAGAAAATGTATCCGGTCATTGAGGCAGGGGCATTCAGCTATTTGCTTAAAACGTCTCGCGCTTCCGAAATAGCGGATGCGATCCGTGCAGCTGCACGTGGACAGTCCGTACTAGAGTCACAGGTGGCCTCCAAGATGATGAATCGATTCCGCCAGCCACAGGCTGAAGCGCCCGCCCATACGGAGCTGACTGATCGTGAGATGGAGGTACTTCGCCTGTTGGCACAAGGGAAGTCTAATCAGGATATCGCAGACGAGCTGATTATCGGGATTAAGACGGTAAAATTCCATGTCACGAACCTTCTCGCTAAATTAGGAGTGGAAGACCGTACACAGGCGGCGATCTATGCCTATAAGAACGGATTAGCAGAGTAGAATGTAGAATAAACGAATACAAAGAACCGGAGACGATAATAGTTCTCCGGTTTTTTGTGTTCTATAACAAGGTGTTTAGATCAGGAGGAATAAAAAGGCGATTAAAGCCAGATCTAGTGCAAGCCCTGCACCGTATCCATATCCGCCGTACCCACCGCGATAGCCTGCTCTGCCATTTCCATAACTACTATAGCCATTTCCAGCAAATCCGCCTGCGTCATAAGGAAAGGATGGACTCAGAGGTGCATTGGGCGGCTTAATTAAGGCATTTAGTTTGGCAGAGGTACGAACTTTGTTTTTAGGATTCCTTTTTTTCTTTTTAGAGGAAATCTTTTTAGGGGTTTGTTTTCCTTTGTTACTGTAGCTCCCGGCATAGAGACTGCCAGGAAAGGAGGGTGGATATCCGTTCAACATCAGCTTGCCTTTGCTACACCCACTTAAGATGCCGATGTGTCGTGTACCATCACGCATAACGGCACAGACCAGACGTCCACCATGAGGTGCCACACTGGCTTCATTTACAGGATAAATCGGAAACATGATTTCACCTCTTTTGGTGTAAGATGCATTGTGATCATAGTCTATTCTTATGGTGCCTACGATGTATGGTCGAACACCCAGTAGGCAGATGAATATTTTAGAAGGGCTTTGCCGTATTGCTGTGTGTATAAAACCTCTGACAACGGGAATGCTATTGATAGATTCATAGATTTCAAACCAGCCGAAAAAGAAAGTATCCAGAGCGTAGGTGTGGGAATCGGATGGTTGTGTGGAGCGGGAGGAACGATAATGCTAAAAGCAGAGTTGATTAGAAAAGGGATTATTACGATTTTGGTATTAGGAACGGTGCTGGTACTGGCTGGCTGGCGTTATGGAACCCTTCAGACAAACCGATATGATTCCCGCGAGGCAGAAACGGCTTTACGCTCATTGTTAACCATCTCGGACCAGGCCCCGGGTACGCTGGATAAGCTGGTTGTGAAGTGGCAAGGCGATTGGATTTCTAACCATGAAAAGCCGGCAGATGTAGCGGCACAGATAGCTGATCAGCTGAATATACCCACAGTAAACAAACTCGTGGAAAATGGACACACGGTTTATCGTTCTGTTCGTAATAGTGAGGATCTAAAAATCCGCTTAAATGTAATGGAACGTCAAACTGGGCAATGGTATGTAGTCGTTCAACTGGAGAGCAACGATGCAGGACGTGAGCAGTTGATTCAGCTTCATAAACTCTGTGCTGAGCAATTAAAGTCTATGGGGATTCAAGCGCAGTGGAACACGGCCCTTCAGCGTTCGCTGCATACAAAGGAATCCAAAGATCAACTGTTGAAACTGACAGAAGCGAGCTTAACAGGGAACATCTCCATGCAGGCCAAAGAAAGATATACGGATGCGACTACTGTGGCTATATCCTATGAAGCTCCAGAGCTGCCGTTAATGATTCAAAGCGGTGAGCATCAGGTCCAGATGCAGATGGCTGTACATGAAGATAAGGAGCAACAGGATACACGTATAACGCTCGGTTTTCCGCTCATCACGATTGAATACTGACTTATAAGGTAAATTGATGATTCATCGGATAGCTTATCCATGGAGGATATGCTAAAATATCATCAAATCTTTAGTTCCATGTTTTTCGAAAATCAAGTATGATCTTGTATAAATATACACAATACTACATGCGGATTTCGGGGATTGTGGATTGCGGAATCTTGACATGGGAAGAATGAGGTACTACATGGCTGACATACCTGCTAAAGAATCTGTTGTGACGCAAGGCGCAGTTCTGTTTATTTTTGGCGCTACGGGCGATTTGGCTCGTCGCAAGCTTTTTCCTGCTATTTACAGCTTGTACCGCGAAGGCAAGCTTGCTGAGGATTTTGCCGTTATTGGTGTAGCAAGGCGTCCTCGCACAGAGGAAGAATTCCGTAATGACCTGTACGCTTCCATACAGGAGTTTAGTCGCTACAAAGCAGAAAATGATCAAGATTGGCAGGCATTTGCCGAGCATTTTGAATATAAATCGCTTGATATCAACAATGTCGAAGGGTTCCATGAGTTGAGACAGCAGACGGAGTCTATAGAAAGCAAGTTTAACATACCGGGAAATCGGTTGTTTTATTTGGCCTTGGCTCCTGAATTATTCGGAAGCGTGTCTAAGAGCTTGAAAGATGGCGGCATGATGGATGGCAAGGGGTGGAATCGTCTTGTCATTGAGAAGCCATTCGGTTATAACCTCGAATCTGCACAAGAATTGAACGTTGAAATACGAGAAGTATTTGCCGAAGAAGAAATTTATCGAATTGATCACTATCTTGGCAAGGAAATGGTACAAAATATTGAGGTGATCCGCTTCGCGAACGCCTTCTTTGAACCACTGTGGAATAATAAGCATATTGCCAATGTGCAAATTACGCTTAGTGAAACGGTAGGGGTGGAGGAACGCGGAGGTTACTACGATCATTCCGGCGCCTTGCGGGATATGGGACAGAACCATATGCTGCAAATGCTAACGATGATTGCGATGGAGCCACCTAGTCGTTTGTTGCCTGAGGATATCCGTGATGAAAAGGTGAAAGTGCTGCGTTCGCTGCGCCCTTTTGAAACGTCTGACGATGTGAAAACCAATGTGGTGCGTGGTCAATACATCGAAGGCAGTTATCGCGGTCAGCAGTTGCCGGGATATCGCCAAGAAGACAAGGTTGATCCGCAGTCAAACACAGAGACTTATTTTGCTTCACGCGTGTTTGTTGATAATTTCCGTTGGGCTGGCGTACCGTTCTATATTCGTACGGGCAAACGTCTCCCTGTAAAAACAACGGAGATTGTTGTGGAATTTAAGAGCATGCCAACGAACGTGTACCTCGGTCAAAAGCATAAGCTGGAACCGAACTTGCTCGTAATTCGGGTCAATCCAATGGAGGGCATTTACATTAAAATTAATGCCAAGAAACCTGGCTCGGAATCAGATATTGAGCCATTGGCTATGGATTTTTGCCAAAGCTGTATGGTGGGCATCAACTCACCGGAGGCTTATGAACGGTTGCTGATGGATGCGATTGAGGGTGATTCGACGTACTTCACGCGTTGGGATGAGGTTGCCACGGCATGGGGATTCGTCGATCGAATCGCCAAAGCATGGCAGCAGACCCCGGATACGCTGGAAACCTATGCTGCAGGCTCATGGGGACCGGAAGGTGCTCACAAGCTATTGGAGCAGGATGGCTTCAAGTGGTGGCCGGTTAGCGGTCAGGATGAAGATAATGTCATCTGGCGAGTAGGCGGCGTTCAGTAATCCCGTTTTGTCCTGCATCCCCCTATGTCCTGTTTAGGACGTAAGGGGATGCTTTGCGTTCGGAGTGTGCTATAATAGCTTAGTCTCAGGTTTTCAGTTTGCAACTGATTATAAGTTAAAGGCAGGCTAAAACATGTAAATAGATCGTATTTATAATGAATATGGTAACGGGGTACGCCGAATAATGGGGCTAACGGAAATGAGCCGATAGAGCCGATGATTTTATGAAAACAGGCGTGCATCATGGCCTTTTTATGAATAGCTTGAGCAGGAATGCAATGGATTTGATCATGAAGGGATATGTGAAATGAGTAAAACAACAGATATACTTCAACAGGAAGTCGACAAACGGCGTACGTTTGCGATTATTTCTCACCCGGATGCGGGTAAAACGACACTAACGGAAAAGCTGCTGCTGTTCGGGGGCGCGATTCGTCTTGCTGGTTCAGTTAAAGCGCGTAAAGCAAGCAAACACGCCACGAGTGACTGGATGGAGATTGAAAAACAGCGGGGGATCTCTGTAACATCCTCAGTGATGCAATTTGATTATAATGGTCACCGCATCAACATTCTGGACACCCCAGGTCACCAGGACTTCAGTGAAGACACGTATCGTACATTAACAGCAGCAGATAGTGCAGTCATGCTGATTGACGTAGCGAAAGGTGTGGAAGCGCAAACGATTAAGCTGTTTCAAGTTTGTGCGAAGCGTGGAATTCCGATTTTCACCTTCATTAACAAACTGGATCGTGAGGGACGCAGTCCTTTTGATTTGATGGAGGAGTTGGAGCAGGTACTTGGCATCCGTTCGGTGCCTATGAATTGGCCGATTGGTACAGGACGCGAGCTGTGCGGTGTCTATGACCGTGTCAAAAATCAGGTCGAGCTGTTTCAGGGAGATGACCATTCCACGATTAAAGTACAAAAAGTGGAAGATTACAATGATCCGATCATTCGTGAGATGGCGGGCGAATATTTGCATGACCAATTATGCCAAGACTTGGAGTTGCTTGATGTCGCGGGTGACCCTTTTGACATGGAGAAAGTACAGCGCGGAGAATTAACACCGGTATTCTTCGGCAGTGCGATTAATAATTTCGGTGTACAAACTTTTTTGGAAAACTTCCTTCAGCTTGCTCCTAAACCGGAGCCACGCCGTAGTACAGCTGGGGAAATTGAGCCAACAAACGAAAAGTTTACCGGCTATGTATTTAAAATTCAAGCGAACATGAACCCGGCTCACCGTGACCGTATTGCATTTTTGCGTATTGTGTCTGGTAAGTTTCAACGCGGGATGAGTGTTAAGCATGTACGGATGGGCAAGGAGATAAAGCTGTCTCAGCCACAGCAGTTCCTGGCACAGGACCGTGATATTGTTGAGGAGGCTTTTCCTGGCGATATTATTGGATTGTTTGACCCGGGTATTTTCCGTATTGGTGATTCACTCAGCCAAGGTAGCGAGGTTGTGTTTGATGAATTGCCGACCTTCTCGCCTGAGATTTTTGCCAAGGTAACGGTGAAAAATGCCTTGAAGCACAAACAGTATCTGAAGGGTATTGACCAGTTGACCGAGGAAGGTATGATTCAGGTTTTCCGTACGGTAAGCTTTGACGATACGCTATTAGGTGTTGTCGGCCAACTGCAATTTGAAGTATTTGAGTACCGCATGAAGGGTGAGTATGGAGTTGATGTACAGCTTCAGCGTATGCCATTCCAATTTGCACGTTGGATTGTGGATGAGCAGATTGACCCGAGCAAGTTCCGTATTAACTCTACGCTGGTAAAGGATAAGAAGGGCAATTATGTCGCCTTGTTCGAAAACGAGTATGCCATGCGTACGGCTATGGAGAAAAACCCGACAGCTAAGTTTCTAGAAATGGCTCCGTAAGATTGAATAAGCAGAACAGTTTGATCTCAGTCATTTAGTGTATACAACGAATAGTCCACTCGATGTGAATGCGAGTGGACTATTTTCATTTTCGAATACGGGTAAAATAATGAGCACAATTAAATTGGAACAAAAAGTTAAATAGCTAGAGCTAGGTTAAAGGCACGGGTTTGATTTTATCGATTTGTTCATGTGCCAAATGGACGAAATCGTGCTGTTGATTTGGGCTCATATGCTTCCAAGCGATTTCAAGAATGACACCCAATCCAGGCAGAGCGGCTTCAGGTCCGTCCACTGACCCAATAATCATATCCGTAAGATCAGCTTCTGATTTGCCGTGTACTTTGTGAACAATTGCTTGTCGTAAATCCATTGTAATGGGCATGTGTACCTCCCGTATGTTGTAGTAGTGATCGAATGTATTATGGCTTGGGCTGTTGTCCAGTATACATGGAGAAGCATTTGGCATAAGTATGTCAAAATTTATGTTTGTAGCATGATATGCTATACTATGACGGACAGTATGGTGATCGGGAGGTAAAGAAGGAATGGCAAAAAAACAGTATGCGGTTATTGGCATGGGACGTTTTGGTTCCAGTGTTGCCAGTGCGCTGAGTGAGATGGGTTTTGATGTGCTGGCTATTGACTCGGACGAGCAGCGTACACAGGAAATGTCGAATATTGTGACGCATGCGGTGTCTGCCGACTCGACGGATGAGGAAGCGCTGCGAGCGCTGGGTATCCGTAATTTTGACGTAATCGTAGTTGCGATTGGCGAAGATATACAGGCCAGTATTCTGACGACATTGATTCTCAAGGACATGGGCGTACCAGCTCTTGTGGTCAAGGCACAAAATGAGCTGCATGGAAAAGTGTTGCAAAAGATAGGTGCAGATAAAGTCGTTTATCCTGAACGGGATATGGGGTTACGGGTAGCCCATCATTTGACATCCCCCAACATTTTGGATTATATCGAGCTGTCCAAGGACTACAGTATTTTGGAGATGAGAGCCGCCGATTCCATGATTGGAAAAAACCTGAAAGAGTTAGACATACGTGCACGCTTCGGCTGCAATGTGATGGCGATTCGCAGAAATCAGGAAATGAACATTTCACCTTATGCCGAGGATCGTCTGGAGCCGGGTGATGTACTGGTCATTGTGGGCCACAAGGATGACCTGACCAAGCTGGAGCTGGCATTTGCAGCCTAATGAGGGCTTGTGTTCAAGTGCAAGTGATACATCATTTATTTTTATTGAAACGGACAAAGAAACGGAAGGTTAAACGAATGGAAATCATTTCACCGAATAATGCGCGTGTAAAAGAGTGGGCGCAACTGCTGGAGAAAAAGCATCGCACACGGCAGCATAAATATATTGTCGAGGGTATTCATCTGGTGCAGGAAGCGCTGCGTTCGGACGCGGCTGTCGAAACCGTCGCCTATGATTTGGACAAGGGCATTCCCGCCGAGCTGAATGGCCTGGATCCAGCAGACCAGCCGGTGGAATGGGTTCCCGTGTCAGCGGCGGTCATTGCAAAATGCACCGATACGAAGACGCCGCAGTCGGTCTTTGCCATCGTGCGTAAGGAGGAGCGCAGCGCATTCCAGGCATTGCTGGAGCAGCCGGATGCACTGGTAATGGTGCTGGACGGGGTGCAGGACCCCGGCAATGTAGGCACTATCATCCGCAGCGCGGACGCTGCTGGAGCCGCAGGCGTAATATTGGGTCATGGCTGCGCCGACCTGTACAATCCCAAAACGATCCGCTCCACGATGGGATCGTTGTTTCACCTGCCGGTGATTGAAGGCAGTCTGGAGGAGCTTTTGCCGCAGGCCAAAAGTAAAGGTGCCCGCTTGCTCAGCACCTCGTTGGATGCGAGCTTGTCATGCTATACCATAGATTTGCGTGCTTCCACTTGGCTTGTGATCGGAAACGAAGGCCAAGGTATTTCTGCTGCTACCGCGCGCATGGTGGATGAGTCGGTATTCATTCCGATGCAGGGGCAAGCGGAATCACTGAACGCGGCGATGGCTTCTACGGTGCTGTTATTTGAGGCCATGAGACAACGAAACTAAGAGAGTGAACATGGGGCTGTGGTTTATAACATCAATTGAGACTGTTTATACCATCTAAATGAGACAGTCAATGTCCCCGAAAACCCAATAAAACCGGTAATTAAGGCTAACCAAATACAAAATTATCTGTTAATGATTAATCTAAGTTTTCTTATTTTATGGTGAAAAAGGACAGAAAATTTTTTATAACAAGAAGTAAGACAAACATTATCTAAAGGGAAAATAACCTCTTCTCGGCTACAATAAAATTTTGTTATATATATTCTTACCTACAGGACATTTTAATATCTAACCTAAACAGTCCCGATGAAAAGCTTTCTATTTCGGGGCTGTTTTTACGTTATAGATGGTAGGTGAAATGATAACCCGTTTTTGGGAAATTGCTATTCCCATTCAAATCTCTTTCTGCTTTTTGGAGGATTACATCCGTCGATACTCAGGCAAAGTTTGTCTTTAGCTTTCGAGGATATTTAGATAATTAGCAAACCTGTTTTTAGATTGTATTGTTAAGCTGAGGCGAAACGGTACCCATCATTTATCTCATTTGTTGATTAATTCTGAGAAATATTAAATTGATATTGTCCGAAGAAAATAAAGTGTTAGACTGAAAAATAAAGTACCAGACTTAGAAAATAAAGTATTAGACTGGTGAGCATTTCATTAAGCCAACTGGCAGAATAGTGAGAGAAAATGAACATTCTTAAAGCGGTGCCACTGAGGGCAGAGGAATAACTGTGTTGATATTAAAGCTGGATGGATTACTATACGAAATATAAAGGTCAAATAGCCGGGTTCATTGAAAGGCAGCGGTATTCCCACTCAAACGAGTAAGGGTGTACTACTGCCGTTTCTTTTTCAGATTCGTTTTTAGATTCCTGGGATTATAGTTGCAAACTTATATAATCAATCTAAGTGAAGCACGGCTTTGCCCGAGAATTTCCGTTCCATAAGATTACGGGCAACGGTGTCAATTTCGGTCCAAGGCGCCTCCACTTGGATTCGTGGGATTAACCGCTCATCTGTGACCAGCCGGGCCAGCAAACTCAGATCGTCCGCGGCTGATTGACGAGTGAGTTCCTCACCTAAAAAGAAGCTGTACAAGGTTCTTCCTCCGCTGGTCACCATATTCTTCATATCGATCATTACGGTATTTGAAGAGGAAAATCCTACCGCAACGCAAATCCCTTGGGGCGCTAGCTGCGGCAGCAACGCCGCCAGTGCATTGCCGCCTACTGAATCGATGATCAGATCGTACGGCCCAAATTTGCTGGCTGATGAAATTGCGGAATATCCAATGATCACTTCGTCGGATCCGACCTCCCGAACAAGCTCAGCCTTCTCTTCCGTGCTTGCCGTACCTACAACGTATGCGCCGGATTGGACTGCAAGCTGATGGGCGAATAACCCAACTCCGCCGCTAGAGCCTGTAATGAAAATCCGTTTGCCAAGCAGCATGCCGCCTTTTCGAAGTGCATAAAGAGCCGTGAGCCCTGCTACGGGGAGGGTAGCCGCCTCCGTAAAAGTGAGTTTGTCTGGGATTTCGGCCAACAACGATACGGGAGCAGCCACTTGCTCGCTCCAGGCTCCCATCGGGAGCAAACCAACAACCCTGGCCCCTTTTTGCGGTCCTGCGCCGTTCTCTGCCGGCTCGATGACAATCCCGGCGAAATCCCAGCCAGGACGGCTAGAAATTTCCTGATTTTTAGCGTCACTCACTTCACCGCGGTTGAGTGAGACGGCCTTCACTTGCACAAGCGCTTCCCATGGCTTAGGCTGCGGGGCGTCAACTTCCTTGAAGGCCAAAAGAGACGGGGCATGCGGATCAATAACAATAGTACGAATCATATCGGTTTTCCTCCATGTTGGTTATGGTCATTAGATGACCTTCATTTCAATGAGGAGTATACTTTAAATAAAGGTTCGGCCCAAGTGCAGAACTACACTTCATAAGAGAAGGGAAGAGAAGATGGATATAGATACGGAGAATTCCAGACATAGAATCGTAATGGGAGAAATTGAAGCCCTGCGGATAAAACGCCAGCAAAAGCTTGTCGATCAACCTCAACCGTCCTTGAAACGATTTACTCAACAAGAGCTAAACGACGAGGCTTTTCCTTCGTATAAAAATTTGCTGGTTGGACGTACCCGCCGCATACCGACCCGCCAGACGATAATAAATATTGCAGAATATCTTGAGTGTACATCCAACGAGCGTAACGATTTGCTTTTGGCAGCCGGTTTTCTTCCAATTCAGACCGAATTGTATGGACGGTCGTTGGAGCGTGCATTAGAGTGGGCTCAGCAAACGATGAGGAGTATTCCTTTTCCCGCCATGGTCGTAACACATACTCAGGACATCAAGGGATTAAATGAGCCGTTTCATCAATTGTTCGAAATCCCTCTCGACCGTTCATATGACGGTTTAATGAATAGGGTCGATTTACATTTTAATTCTGGTTTTCCTATCCGGTCCCGCTCCACGTTTGACAAGGCGTCGTTTAGGCAGTGGGAGGAGCACATCATAAACGGAATACAATCCTTTAAGAGTGAGCACATGCTCTCGCGTTATGATGCGTGGTATCAAAAATTGCTGGATAGAGTTCAGAAATATAACGCGTGCGAATATCTGAGTGTGCCGGATGTAGGGGGAAATGTTGATCAAATACAAACAATTCTAGCCAGAATGGAAAGCTCCGGAGACCTTATTCCCGTACGCTACAGACAGGTTTCGATTTCCGCAGGCGGCCGCTTATATCCGCAAATTGAGGTTTTCCTGCCAGTAGATTCTGCTGCGCGCACAGTTTTCGAGAACCTGGGATGTCCAGCTGATTGTGCATTTGTCTAATCCGACACTTACAAGAGGATGGAATCGAAAAGTTATTGGTAGCTGATAATTCAGAATAGGTGGTTGTTAGTTGAATGACAACAGCGGCAGTCTAAGGCTTTATTTATCAAGTCTTGGTCTGCCGCTGCTTTATATTAATTGTTCAGTCGAAAACCTATTTTTCAAAAGCTGACGATTCTTCAGTTCAAAAACCTCGCTAAATCAACAACTCTAGTCTAATACTTTATTTTCACCGAACAGATATCATATGTCTATTTCGTTTGCTATATGGCTATGCTGGTTATAAAATAAAAAGGGAGGAGATTAAGATTAATTATAAAGATATATATAATTTACATATTCAGCTTCTTAATGTATATGAGAGGAACCAAAAGGATCGCCATCCTTATATGGATTCATACTTTGATTTATCTCTTGTTTCACGAGTAAACCCTAACTAAAATAATGAATTAACAGCTTCATTATCTAGAATAATGTTCGAATATGGGGACTGTTATAGAAATTCACAACAAAAATTACCGCTAGCAGCAGGCAAAATTGCTGCCTAAGAGCCTGTTTCAGTAAGCACTCACCATAGTTTAGACCTGCGGGAGAAGTTTCTCGTATGCAAAAAGATTGGATCGGATCCACAACGATCTAGAAGGGTGATAGATCAATTCATCGCTTATAAATGGGCGAAAGATTTGGCTCTTCAACAACACACTGCGAGTGCGAAAAAAAGTACTCTAATTTAGAGTGGGATTTGACAGCCAAGGAAACAGTTTGTTTCTGTTCCACTATTTGATGTACCTGTTTGTGCTGTTTTCCCAATTCCTGGATATTGAAGATCGAAAAGCATTTGATTTCCTTGTTGCCACTTTTTCAAACTTGGATATATTCTAGCTCTTCTCCCATCTGATTTATAGATAGGGGCTATTTGGCGTTTTTACGTATCCCGAAACTCAAGGAAAACTCGTTTATTAGTGCAATTCTTGGGAGAAGAAATGTTTAAAAAGAAATTGATACTGAAAAGAATGAATAAATGTTTAATTTCCTGGTAAGGATTATAATAAATCTATCATTTTTATGAGTTTTTTTTACTCTGTTTTATCCTTAGGTAGTTATAAATATGGAGATTTAATATTCGGCATTGGCGTGCTTTTTTAGGGGGGCTAATGAAGAAGGAAGAAATAATCAGCTATCTATTAGATGATTTTTCTCAAGGGTGGATCGGCTACACTTAGTTGGGCAATAAAAATGAGGGCTTGTAGAATAAACCTATTATCTTAAGGAGCGGATTTCTACAATGCCAAAACAACAACGACGTACCTTTACAGCAGAGTTCAAGAAGCAAATGGTGCTATTATATGAGAACGGAAAGTCCAGAGCGGATCTGGTGGAGGAATATGACCTCACCGCCTCGGCTTTGGATCGCTGGATTAAACAAGGCCAAACGACAGGCTCTTTCTCAGAGAAGGACAATCGCTCGCCAGAAGAGAATGAGCTAATCACTTTACGCAAAGAAGTTCAACGCCTCAAAATGGAAAATGATATTTTAAAGCAAGCCGCGCTGATCATGGGACGAAAGTAGCTATCATTCAGAATAATCGGGATAAATACTCGGTATCAGCATTGTGTGACGTCCTGCAAATCGCAAGAAGTACGTTTTACTATGAAGCCAACGAAGAGTCGCCAGAAGACGAAGTGACCACAGCCATTGTGGACATTTTTCACAAAAATCGAAAAGCGTATGGCACCCGAAAGATTAAAGTTAAGCTTCACGAGCGAGGGCTCGTGGTTTCCAGACGTCGAATCGGTCGGATCATGAAAGAGCAGGGACTGGTTTCGACATACACTGTGGCACAATATAAGCCCATAAAGCCGCTTGTAATGAAGCGGCTATAGCCCATACACTGAACTGCAAGTTCAACCAAACGGAAAGCAAACGCGTGGTGGTCAGTGATCTAACCTATATGAAAGTCCAGAACGAGTGGCACTATATTTGTGTGCTTATCGATCTGTTCAATCGAGAAATGATCGGTCATAGTGCTGGCCCTAATAAGGATGCAGCACTGATTTCTCGCGCCTTTGCGACCGTGAAAGGCGATCTGCATCAGATTCAGTGGTTTCATACCGACCGTGGCAGCGAGTTCAAAAATCAAAAGATGGATGAGCTTTTAGAGACGTTTGAAATCGGTCGATCGCTGAGTGCGAAAGGGTGTCCGTATGACAACGCCGTGGCCGAAGCCACCTATAAGATCATGAAAACGGAGTTCGTGAACCAGATGAACTTTCAAAATCTTCGTCATTTGGAGTTGGAATTATACGATTATGTTCATTGGTTCAACCAGCAGCATCGAACTGATAGAAGATCCATTTTCATTGAGCGATAAATTTACATTTAACAATCTGATTACCTATTTAGAAAAACAAAAAGTATATAATAAAGATGTAATTGATAATTTGAAGAAAGTTAAAAATCTTAGGAATAAAGTTACGCATGGAACTCTCCCATTAATAACAGAATGGGATCCAGATGATCCAAGAAGTAGAGAGGAGAAATTGAATCTGCTAAGAGGAGTAAGTGAAATCCCAGAAGCAAACAAGATTAGTTTGAGAAGTGGTTCTGTGTATTTTGATTGTAGGGAATACGATCTGTCATTAAGATCACTCGATCCTGCAAGCAAGATTGCAGTTATTCAACTAGTATATATTCGAGAAATTTTGATGAGTATATTCAGTGATGAAATGCCCATCGTATAACATAATATTCACGCGGCGGGCATGCCCCTGGGCCCGGCAGAGGGGTTTTATGGGAGTGGGAGCTGCCAGACACCCAGCATACGCTGGGTCGTAAATACAGAAATGTTATCTGAAATACCAGCAACACCAAACAACATAGGAAGCAGATGTTAGTTCCCTTCAGACTTTAGTGTATAATAAAGAACAAAGAAGTGCAGGAGGTATGCATAGTGAGCATTGAAGAGAAACTTATTCAAGACTTTTTGGCATTGCCTGATGACAAGAAAATTGAAGTGATTGATTTCGTTGAATTCCTAAAGAATCGTAGCAATAAGCAAATGGAGTCGATCATGGACGATATTGTGAATGAAAATATTGAGGCACTTAGGGAGTTAGCTAAATGAAGAGTCTTAGTCTGGGACAAATTCTTGAATTCCATACTAAGATTATTAAGGCAACTATTGGCTCCGATGGAGTTAGAGATCTTGGACTAATTGAAAGTGCTCTAAAGAAAGCAGAAGCAGCTTTCGATGGACAGGAACTTTACGAAGGAAGTATAAAGGAAATATCTGTCATTACATTTGCTTAATAAAGAATCATGGATTTATTGATGGGAATAAACGAATAGGGGTAGCAACAATGCTGCTTTTACTACGTTTAAATGAGATTTCTGTAAAGTACGAGCAAGAAGAATTAGTTGAATTGGGATTGAAGACTGCAGAAGGTAAATTCACAGAAGAGAACATACAAAAATGGATAGAAGAGCATCAAGTGTAGAAGTGGCTTGGTGTTCTTCTTTTGTAAGAACGACTGAAGGTAATTCAAAGTAGGCTGTTACATCTAACATAATATTCATGCTGCGGACTTTCGTCCTGGGTCCGGCATTCGCTGAGTCGTGAATATAGGAACGTTATCCGAAAGAACCCTAAATCGATTAAGAGATGAGGAGCATTTGATGACCTATAAATCAATTTTAATAGATCAATTAACTGCATGTTATAACGATAAGAGTTGGTTCATTCCTCTTGCGGATATACTGGATGATCTAACAGCAACGGAAGCAGTTACTGAGAATGACAATAAACAAACCATATGGTCCATAGTGAATCATCTTATTTATTGGAATGAAACATGGCTTGAGCGTTTTAAGGCAGGAGAATTTATATTAAATAATGCTATTAACAATGATGAGACATTTTCTTTGACTCAAGATCAATTGAATGATTTAGGCTGGAAGGAAACATTAAATAGACTTGAGAATGTATTTAGCAATTGGAGAGTTATTTTAGAAGAAACAGATGAATCAAAGCTCACAAAACAACTTCCAGAATATTTTAATGCTCCTTGGTGGGGAGTTGTTTCTAATTTAAGTATTCATAATGCATATCATATCGGACAAATCATGTTGTTAAAGAAACAAATTCGAGTTAAATAATGTTTTTAGGTTGTTCCCAGATGAGGGGGCAGCATATGCAGAGCTGGTCGTCCGGCCAGGAAGTGATTTGGCTTGGTAAATCAAGCTCAAAAAAAAGGCACGTTTTCAGTTTTGAAAATGTGCCTTTTTTGCCATTAATTTAAAGTCGAAATGGCAAACGTAACAATGAGTGTCATCTGCTTAATTTGCGCCCTTCTTTGTCAAGAAACAACAGTTCGTAGTATTTTTTGGGTCGCCCTTTACTGTTGTCTCGTTTTTCAAATACCGTTTGTACGTATTTACTTTCTTCAATTTTGTTAAGGATACGGTTTGCACCTCTGACGGTCATGGACAGGCACCCAGCAACATCCTCAGAGGATAATTTATTTGTTCTCATGATTTCTGCATAAGACATGATTTTTTGCAAGTTGATGTTGTTTATTCCGATAGTTTTGGCTAACGCGATGATTTCCGGGTCCCCCTGTTCAGAGAACTGTATGACATTCATGCTCCGCATTGGGCCGATAACCTTCTGATCCTCGTTTATAAAAAAGCTGCAGCTGCCCGTAAAGGCTTCCGCCTGTCTGTGAGCTTTGGTGGCGTTAATGTTAGCTTGAAAATATTCATGTCCCGAGCCCCACCCGATCTTCACCTTGTCGCTTATGCGCTCTTCCAGATACTCCAGTAGGGTGCAGTTATGCGCGTTAGTGGTGATTTTCATGAAATTTCCGTAGGTGGTGTATAGTCTGACAAAGCCTTCCGAAATTTGGGCCGTGTCTGCCAGATTCACGCTGCGCAGAAACCTGCCGACAAGGACCTTTAGCTCATGAAGCTGCTCTTCAGATAGCGGATCCGCCGTTCTGGTCGATAAGCATGCGACAACTGCCCTCTGACTCTTAAGCTTGAGGATAGTAATCTCGTTGATGATCTCTCTTATGGTCTCTTTAACGTTTTCCAAAGTGGGCCGGATTAAGATATATCTGACTCCGTGCTTTTTGAGTTCTGGAACAAAGTGGCCGAACGCGGTGATGGACAAGTCTATTTTCTTGTCTTCCCATAGAGTGATATGGTTCTCCAGCATTGTCTCCACCCGTTCGAGCAGATCACCGCTGTCAATGGGCTTTCCCTCATGAGTCAGGTATTGCTGGAATTCGCTGAAAGACTTGATTATATACGCATAATCCACATAGATCCGGGATATATCAAGCCCAGGTTCTGTAACCAGCAGCCGGAAAAGTTCCCTGTAAAGCAGGTTTTCATCATCCTGCAAAATGTGAACAGGTACTTTTTCATCCAGGCATTCCTTATCGATTGACTCGTAAAGCATCCTGCCACTGATCACAAATCCATCCACCGAATCTAAGTTTTTGAGATAGATGTCTGTTGTTTCCCGGAAGTTACTGATTGTAAGAAACCTGAACTGACATAAGGGCCGCATTTCTTCTTCAATGGCGCGGAAATAGTCCATATGGGTCTCAGGCGTGATAATACCCAGCTTGATTTTCATGATAGATTCCTTTCATAAACAGTTCAATCAAAAGAGTTATATCACAATAAATGTGATATTTCAATGTTCCGGCAGCCTCTAAAATAATGTTCTTAAAATGTCTTATTTTCTCTTGACAGCGAATGGATTTAAAAGTACGATAAAAGTGTTCTCAAAAAGTCTTAAAATATGAAGGGGGGAATGTTTACTCTGTTCTTACGTTCATTCAATTTGTGCTTTGGGAGATGTTTATTGTGATTGAAGAAGCTGGAGGTTTTTTGAGTATGGCCCATCAGCTGCAGGACAAATTGGTCAAGCACAGGCATCATCTTCATGCGGTTCCGGAACTTGATTTAAGTTTGCCGAGGACAACTGCCTACGTAAAAGAGGTGTTGGAGTCGATGGGGCTTGAGCCTACTCCCGTAGGAGAGTCAGGTCTAATGGTTACGATCGGCGGACAACATGCCGGGAAGGTGATCCTTATCCGTGCGGATATGGATGGGCTGCCCATTCAAGAAGAAACGGAGCTTTCTTTTGCGTCGTTGAACGGAAACATGCATGCATGCGGTCATGACTTGCATACTTCCATGCTGCTCGGAGCTGCGGAGATCCTGAAGGCCAACGAAGAGCAGCTTCGCGGGACGGTTAAGCTTATGTTTCAGCCGGGTGAAGAGACTCTGCACGGGGCAAAGATGATGCTTGAGAATGGGATTCTTGATAATCCTAAGGTGGATGCAGCCATGATGCTTCATGTGTTGACCGGAATGCCAATTCCTATCGGGCAATTTGTAGTGCCTGAGGCCGGTGGAGCTATCTCAGCTTCCTCTGATTGGTTCGAAATCATCATCCGCGGAAGGGGTGCACATGGAGCAATGCCGAGTGCCGCGGTCGATCCGTTAAATGTGGCTGCTCATCTTCATCTGGCGCTGCAGGGTATTCTCAGCCGTGAAATTCCGCCAGTTGAGAGTGCCGTCCTTACCATTGGCGTGATGGAAGGCGGAAGTACAAACAACGTGATTCCCGATACGGCCAGAATGAAAGGAAGCGTACGCACATTTAACGCCGCATTGCGGGACAAAATGGAAACCCGTATCCACGACATTTCTGCAGGTATCGGAGAAACTTTTCAGGCAAAGGTGGATGTGATCTATACCAGGGGATGTCCTGAGGTGAAAACGGACAGCGGGCTTAACCGTCAAATGAGAACTACGATTGCAAACACTTTTGGCGCCAGTTCCTTAATCGGTATAACCCAATTGATACCCGGCGGGAAATTAATGGGATCGGAAGACTTCGCATTTGTCTCACAAGCGGTGCCAAGTACCTCAGTATTTCTTAACGCAGGCAATACCGAGGAAGGCTATGGTTACCCTGTGCACCATCCAAAGACGATGTTCTCGGATGAGGTGCTGTACAAAGGGGCTGCGGCTTACGCTGCTTTCGCCAGAGATTGGCTTGAAAGTAATAGATAATATCTCAACAAAACCAGGAGGAATTGAAATGACAGAGAGACGTATGATTGGACCAACCAAATTTGAAGAGTACTCGGAGAAATACAAGGAATTTCTATTAATGACCCGCCGTGCCGGAATCATCGAAGTACGGTTGCATACCGACGGAGGGCCGTACAAGCATTCTTGGGAAGCCCATACGGCATGGTCCCATGCATGGTCAGATATTGGCCGCGACCCTGAGAACGAGGTAATGATTATTTCAGGAACAGGGGATAAATGGGTAATAGGGGACCCTGAGGTCTGGAATACAAAATTTATGGACTGGCCGAAGCAAAAGAAGCTCGAACAGTATCATGAATCGCTGAGACTGCTTGAAAATTTGATATTCTGCATTGACATCCCCACCATCGGGGCGATCAACGGGCCGGGAACGCACTGTGAACTCGCAACTCTCTGCGATATTACCATTTGTACTGAAGACGCGGACTTTTTTGATCCTCATTATCTGGGAGGCACACCTCCCGGAGATGGAATGCTGCTCACACTGCAGAACATGATCGGTTTCAAGAAAGCAGCATATTACGCATACACCGGCAAGAATATCAATGGTCAAACCGCCTTGGACCTGGGCATCGTTAGTGAAGTCCTGCCCCGGGAAAAGCTTCTTCCTCGCGCATGGGAGCTTGCGGAGATGATCATGCAGGCACCGCGTTCAACGAGACATCTGTCCCACTCCATTATATCCCGTCCATGGAAACAAGCCCTGGTCAGTGATCAAGGGTTCCAGCTTGCCCACCAAATGTACGACATGGCCATTGATGAAGAAGGAGCTCTGGAGCGGCTGAAAAAAATGCAAGGACGTCTAATGGGCAAAGAAGTTCATTAGAGCTATGGCGGGACCTACACGATTCGTAGAATACTCGGAGAAGTACAAGGACTTGTTCTTCATGACAGAAATTGATCAATACCGCGAAGCTAAAAATATATCTACCGGATACATTTACACTGTGCTCTATAAGAAAATAAAAGGCATGAATTATTAAAAGATAAGAAAGATTATTGTCTGAATTGAATCCGTATCGTTAAATTACTTTAGATATTCTGAGGACGTTTTTAATTCAAGCTATATGTGGTTAATAACTGCCATAAGACACTTTGAAACAACAATTAAAAATAACACTAACGAGACGACGCTGCAGAAAATATGTAGTGTCGCTTTTTTAGAGGTTACATGTGAAAATCTCTATTCTTAATTTTATTTATGAAAAGATAAAAACTAGATCAGCTAATTAATTTGTTACCCGAAAGGAGAAGGGGATATATTCCTAAAGAGGAAAACCGCATTTTCAGCACGGTGTTTCTTGTCGAGCAACCGTATCTGATAACGGACTGTGGGCCAGAAGTCAAACTTAGCATTGCATTATAGCCGAGTGATTTACGCTTTGGAGGTTGGTAATATTGATTACCAGGAAGGGAGGTTTTCTACATGGAATCTTTAATGTGGAATAATAAAAACTGGCTACAAGAAGACCAAGAATTCTCACCAAAACGGAGAGTAGATAATAAAATCAGCTGGCAAAGGCCTCACATCATCGGAAGTTTTCACAGTAGAAAGATGAAGCGTACTGTCGAGTACCACTCATTGAATGAGTGTTTATTTTATTATTTTCTAGAGGTGGATGTTTCAACATTATATTACTATGTTCAACCCGTTGAAGTCCCCATCCCATATAAAACAAAAAAATTAGAGAAAAAAATTTTGGTTACATGTGCCTGATGTTCTGGTATTTCGAAATGGTTATCCTCCTTTGTTATATCAGATAAAAGAGGCACCAGATGTGGTTCATAACATTAAATGAGACTAATTATATTGTCAAATGAGATAGGAACATCTACGCCTGCACCTGGTTTTTCTTCCGCCCTATAGTCCCAACCTAAATCCAGTAGAGGGGCTATGGCTGTGGCTTAAATCCAATGTGGCGAATAACGTGTTTTTTTAGAGGTTTTATAAGATTAAGCTTCATGTCGGCCAGTTTATGAAACGGATTAACAACTGGAAACAATTCGAGTTTTGAATATTTTGGAAGATACTCTTTAAAATGTCATTTCATTTGAACATCCAAATAGAAAGGTATTTGATTATGATATTCATTAACAAAAAAACTATTAATAAGCTAACTGAATCGCATAGAGAACCTAACATGCTTATCTGCTATTCAACTCCTCAAAGCCTTTCGGCTTGGACAAGTCGAGCTATATTACTCCTAAATAATGATAAAATTATTATCCTTTTCCTCAATCTATTTTCCACTAAAGTAGTACAGAAAGTTGAATTTGAAGTAGCTGATTTACAAGAACAAAAATATCATTCCATATATCTGTCTTCTGCAATATGGTCATTTAACATTAAAGGACAGCATTGGAGGTTCAAGATAATCAAAAAAATTCTTCCTCTTGGCTCTATGCAAAGGGATTTTCTAAATTTCTTGCAACAAAATATCTTAAAATAGCGACTGAGTAGATCAGCGATCTTCGAAAACACGTGCCCTTCCAGACAAAGACGAACAGCCAGGTATCTTTCGTAAAGTCGTTTATCTGGGGTTTCCTTCATGGTTCAATTCACTACCCAATAGGCATTTGAAATCATGCTGTTGTATGATATAACCCACAGGGGCTGCGTGTTATTATATCAAATGAATTTGACAGGTTCCCAAATCTTTGTTAGAGTTTCAAACAAATACGTATAACCTTTTCATGGGATGTTACCGATAGGGCATAACCTGAATTGGCTTGTTTACACGGTAAGTGTACACAGGCTGGTTTGGGTTTTTTTATTGTCTGTCACCCTTCGCTACCCCTTTTATTACACATTTGGAAGGAGAATGTTTATGTCCAGTTATATTTTTCCTAAAGACTTTTTATGGGGCGGTGCTCTTGCTGCCAATCAGGCTGAGGGCGCTTATTTGGAAGATGGTAAAGGATTGAGTCTGGTGGATCTGCTGCCTACCGGAGAGAAGAGAAGAAGCATAATGAAAGGGAATGTTCCTTCACTGACTCCACTTGAAAGCGAATTCTATCCTTCCCACCAAGCCATTGATTTCTATCATCACTATCGTGAGGATATCGCGCTATTTGCAGAAATGGGATTTAAGGCGCTGCGTGTTTCCATTGCCTGGGCTCGTATTTTTCCAACAGGAGAAGACGCTACTCCCAATGAAGCAGGTTTGCAATTCTACGATGATTTGTTCGACGAGTTGCATAAACATGGCATTCAGCCAGTCGTTACTCTCGCTCATTTTGACGTGCCAGTGGATCTGGTCGAGAAGTATGGAAGCTGGCGGAGCCGGAAGCTGGTAGGTCTGTTTGAAACCTATGCCAAAACAGTATTCACCCGCTATAAGGATAAAGTGAAGTACTGGATGACATTTAACGAGATTAACATGCTTCTCCATTTGCCGTTTCTCGGCGCCGGTCTTGTTTTTCAAGAAGGTGAAAACGTTAAACAAATTCAGTACCAGGCTGCACATCATCAGCTTGTTGCAAGTGCGCTGGCTGTAAAAGCGTGTCACGAGATTATCCCAGATGCGAAGATTGGCTGTATGCTTGCTGCCGGCAGCTTCTATCCGTATACATGTAATCCCGAAGATGTATATCAGGGCATGGAAAAAGACCGCGAGTCCTACTTCTTCATTGATGTTCAGTCACGCGGCGAATATCCTGGTTATGCGAAGCGCTTCTTTAAGGATCATGGATTAAACATTGAGATGGAATCAGGCGACGCAGCCCTTCTGAAAGATCACACCGTTGACTATATCGGATTCAGCTATTATTCAAGCCGGACGACCAGCACAGACCCGGAAATCGTCAAGAATATGACCAGTGGTAATGTATTCGGCTCCGTAGCCAATCCATATTTGGATAAGTCCGAATGGGGCTGGACGATCGATCCCAAAGGATTCCGCATCACAGCCAACCAATTGCATGATCGTTACCAAAAGCCTCTGTTCGTAGTGGAAAACGGTTTTGGTGCCAATGATGTGGTTTCGCCTGAAGGAGAAGTTAACGACGATTACCGGATCGACTATCTCAAGCGGCATATTGCCGAAATGGGTGAGGCTCTTCAAGACGGAGTCGAAATTATCGGTTACACAAGTTGGGGACCTATTGACATTGTCAGCGCTTCCTCAGGAGAGATGAAAAAACGTTACGGTTATATTTATGTGGACCGTGACAACGAAGGCGAAGGTTCGTTGAAACGGATTAAAAAGAAAAGCTTCCACTGGTACAAAAACGTAATTCATTCCGACGGAGAAAATCTGGGCGAATAATCGTACCACAAGTAATAGGATCGGACATCCCGGGCCCACGGGGATTTCCGATCTTCGTTTCTTCATTGAAAGCGTTGACAATCGTTCCTCTTCGGGCTATACTTGACGCAATTCCATCATTTTTAGGATTGTTACTGCGTAGCAGGCAAAACCTAAGCCACAAATAAGAAGATGTTACAGTCTTGTTTATTTGGCGTGCTTCGGTTTTTTTCTGTTTACAATAAATAGGATGGAGCAAGTGTGGCTCTTGCTGGCATATGGAACGGGGGATCAAGATGAACATAGCAAAGGTCATCAACAACAATGTAATCAGCGTCTACCAGACGGACGGTACCGAACTCGTGGTGATGGGGCGGGGGATTGCTTTTAAGAAAAAGCCTGGAGACAAAGTAGACGAAACCAGAATTCAGAAGGTATTTGCTCTGAAAAACAAACAGACGTCCGATAACTTTAAAATGCTGTTACGTGAGGTACCGCTTGATTTGATCATGATTGTAGAGGAAGTCATAAATGACGCCAAGCATAATCTGAATAGAAAGCTGAACGAAAATATTTATGTTTCGCTGACCGATCATATCAATTTCGCTGTTGAAAGATACCGGGAAGGATTGGAAATCAAAAACGCGTTGTTGTGGGAAATCAAACAGCTATACAAAGAAGAATTTGCGATAGGTCTGAAAACGCTGGAACAAATCAAACAAAAGCTCGATATTGAACTGCCTGTAGATGAAGCAGCTTATATTGCCCTTCACATCGTAAATGCTGAAATGAACGAGGAAGTCATTACAACCATGAGTATCACGAAGTTTATCCAGCAAATTATCAATATCGCAAAGTACCATTTTAAGGTTGATTTTGACGAGGATTCTTTGAGTTATTTCCGCTTTATTACGCATCTGAAATTTTTTGCCCAGCGCGTATTTAAGGGAAATCACTATGAAAATAACTATGACCATTTGTATGACATGATTAAGGAAAAGCACAAGGAAGCAGCTGCTTGTACTGAGAAAATCGGAACCTTTGTAAAAAAAGAATACAATCACGAATTGACGAACGAAGAAAAGCTGTATTTGACTGTGCATATTGAACGAGTGGTGAACAGATAAGTTGAACTTTTTTAGTAAAAAAGAATCAAAAATATATTTAAAATGTTTTTGTTGACAAATATGGTAGATTAAATTTATTATGTGAGTAACAGGAATTTAATAATTTTTAACTGGGATTGTTACTGGTTATGCAGGCAAAACCTAAGTCATGAAAAATTGCGGGACTCAAGTGCCCACCATTTTTCAAGGCTTAGGTTTTTTGTGTGCCTAAATATGGTAAAAAGCCCCTTAGAACATGGAGGTGTCCATCATGAGTTATGAACAACTGGCTAAAGAAATTGTGCACCTGGTAGGCGGCGAAAAAAATGTAGTATCGCTCGTACACTGCGCCACGCGCCTGCGTTTTGTACTAAAAGATGAGGCGAAAGCAGACAAGGCAAAGCTGGAGAAAACTGATGGAATTATTACGGTCAAGCAGAGCGGTGGCCAGTTCCAGGTTGTGGTCGGCAACAAAGTACCAGAAGTGTATAATGCCATCGGCCAAGTATCCAACATTTTAAATGAAACTGGAAAAGAAGATCATTCAGCTAAAGGCAAGAAAGGGTTTGGCGCTGTAATCGACGTAATTTCCAGTATTTTTGCACCGTTGCTCGGAGTTATGGCGGGGTCCGGTATTTTGAAAGGTCTACTGCTGATTGCGAGTAACCTCGGCTGGTTGGTTCCGAAAGACACTACTTATATGATTTTGTATGCTGCGGCTGACAGCTTGTTTTATTTCCTGCCGCTCTTGTTAGCGGTTACAACGGCACGGAAATTTGGTGGTAATATCTTCGTTGCTCTGACCATCGCCGGAGGGCTGCTTTACCCGACCATTGTCACGTTGAAAACAGAAGGTACACCTACAGACTTTTTCGGTATTCCTATTGTGATGATGAGTTATTCATCTACCGTTATTCCGATAATTTTAGCCGTTATCGTCATGAGTAAGCTGGAAAAATGGTGCAATCGTGTGATCCATGAGAGTGTCAAAAACTTTATTACACCTTTGATTCTACTTGTAATTATGCTTCCTCTGACCCTGATGGTTTTTGGTCCAGTCGGGGTGTATGTGGGCAACGCAATCGCTACCGCGCTCGTTGCTGCGTTCAGCTTTAGTCCGCTGCTGGCTGGAGCAATTCTTGGTGCTTGCTGGCAGTTGCTCGTTATTTTCGGTGTTCACTGGGGTCTTGTACCTGTATTCATTAATAATATTGCTGTTAATGGCAGAGACGGGATCAAACCTTCCGCTGCGGCATCCATCTTTGCTCAAACCGGCGCTTCGTTCGGTGTTATGCTGAAAACGAAAAATAAAAAGCTGAAAACACTAGCGGGTTCCGCTACACTTACCGCTTTATTCGGCATCACGGAGCCAGCAGTTTATGGGGTTACGCTGCCGTTGAAACGTCCGTTTATTGCAGGTATTATCGGTGGTGCTGTCGGTGGTGCCATTATCGGTCAAGCGGGAACGCAAGCATTTGCCTCCGGCGCACCTGGATTGCTGACCTTGCCGATCTTTTACGGTCCTGGCGGACAAGGCTTCCCAGGATTGATTTTAGGGATTACCGTTTCATTCCTGGTGTCGGCCATTTTGACTTATATTTTAGGTTTTGAAGATCCAGTTGAAGAAGAGGAAACTACTAACAATTCGGCTAAAGAATCGACATCTACAGTTGCAGTTTCTAATGAAGAGGTACTAAGCCCGATTGAAGGAACGGTGGTCGCTCTGTCGGAGGTTCCCGATCCAGCATTTGCTTCGGAAGCTATGGGTAAAGGTATCGCCATCCAACCGACAACGGGCAGAGTCGTAGCCCCGTTCGATGGAACCATCACCGTGGCGTTCAAGAAAAAACATGCGCTTGCAGTTGTTTCGCATCATGGCGCAGAAGTTCTGATTCACGTCGGAGTAGATACGGTCAAGCTGGACGGTAAACATTTTACGTCCCATATCAAAGAAGGCGATCAGGTGAAAGCTGGGGACCTACTGCTTGAGTTTGATGTTGAGCAAATCAGGGCAGAGGGTTATCCTACGATTACGCCAGTTATCATTACGAATTCTTCCGAATATACTGAAGTCCTTCCAATCGCTCAAGGAGAGGTAACGGAGCAGGCCCCGCTGTTGAAACTGTCTAGCGCTCTGAATGAGAAAGAAAGCATTGCCTAAATGTCTTAAGGACAAGGCTCTGATGATCCATATTCCCGGATCATCAGAGCTTTTTTGTCGTCCTTTCAGGTAGCAGATAAGTCGATTTGTAATTGACAATATGTCAATTAAATTAGCTTGTACGGTTGTAAAAACTATTCTATAATTTCTTGTAAATATGAAAAATTTTCTGAAAACATTAACTGAATATGAATTGATGGATCAGGGGGAAATGCAAGGAATGTTAGAGAAGTGGGCAGAGGCAGTAAATGGCGTCATTTGGAGCAATCCTGTGGTATATGTCTGTTTGAGCGTGGGGCTATTATTTTCAATTATGACCCGATTTCTGCAAATCAGACATTTCAAAGAGATGATTCGCCTTGTCTTTAAAGGGAAAAGTTCTGAGGCAGGTGTATCCTCATTTCAGGCCTTTACGATGGCGTTATCAGGACGTGTAGGAACGGGGAATATTGCGGGGATTGCACTGGCAGTCGGTATGGGAGGACCCGGGGCAATATTTTGGATGTGGGTCATGGCTTTTATCGGATCGGCCACTGCGTTTGTTGAATCTACACTGGCTCAGATCTATAAGGTAAAGCGTGATGGTCAGTATCGAGGCGGCCCGGCCTTTTATATTGAAAAAGGGACAGGCTTAAAATGGTTTGCGGTTATTTTCGCAGTTGTAGCGTTGGTCGCTATGTGTTTACTGTTGCCGGGAACTCAATCGAATTCGATTGCGGTAGCTTTTCATAGTTCGTTTGGTATGGATATGAAGGTTTCCGGGATAGTAGTTGTGGTGTTGCTGGCGCTTATCATATTTGGTGGTGTAAAAAGAATTGCCAATGTGGCACAGGTAGTCATACCCTTTATGGCACTTGGCTACATCCTTGTCTCTTTCTATATTATGATGACGAACATTACTGCGCTTCCCGATGTATTTGCCCTTATTTTTCGCAGTGCCTTCGGTATCGATTCAGTGTTCGGTGGTATAGCAGGGACAGCCATTGCCTGGGGGGTAAAACGAGGCATTTATTCGAATGAAGCAGGACAAGGCTCTGGTGCCCATCCAGCCGCCGCCGCAGAAGTGTCTCATCCGGCAAAGCAAGGACTGGTTCAAGCATTTTCTGTATATGTAGATACCTTTTTAGTCTGTACGTCTACGGCTTTCATGGTCTTGTTTACAGGGATGTACAATGTGAAGGGACCAGGTGGGGGCTATATTGTGCAGCATCTTCCGGGTGTTGAAGAAGGAACTCAATATACACAATCTGCCATCGAATCGGTATTTCCGGGTTTTGGGTCGAGTCTTTTGTCCATTACATTGTTCTTTTTCGCCTTTACCACCATTATCGCCTATTATTATATCGCTGAAACGAATATGGCCTACCTGATTGCCGATCGTAAAGCCAAATGGCCTATGTTCCTGTTAAAGCTGGTTATTCTGGGTTCGACATTCTATGGAACGGTTGTCAAGGAATCTGCGTTGGCGTGGACACTGGGGGATGTGGGGGTCGGTATTATGATGTGGGTGAATCTGATTGCTATGATCCTCCTGGCCAAGCCTGCGCTTCTGGTGCTTAAGGATTACGAACGGCAACGGAGGCAAGGGATAGACCCGGTATTTGATCCGAAGAAGGCAGGGATTTCAAATGCCGATTACTGGTCAAAGGAATATCAGCCTCCTTCAGATGAGTTGACGATCACCGCTAAACCAAGCAAGCTTCAAGCCTAATAAGATAGAGAAGTAAGATCAAAGGTGGCTCCGCGGGGAGTCATCTTTTTTTCGTTATCTTGCCTTTACATTCCAAGAAGGGTACATATGTTCACTATTTAGTTTATAATTTAGACAGAGGGATTTTGAATAATCCTGCCATAGATATGTGGGAGGTCACATTTGCATCAGAGAGGTGATTTGAATGAGTACATCCGATTTATCCATAACTGACGACAAGTGGAGAGCTATCGTAGAAAACGACAAGTCTTATGACGGGATATTTTTGTACGCCGTGAAGACAACGGGAATATTTTGTCGCCCCTCCTGCAAATCCCGACCTCCCAAAAGAGAGAACATCCGTATATTTAAAACAGCGGAACAGGCATTGGCTGAGCATTTCCGTCCATGCAAAAGGTGTAAACCGACAGGACAACGATTGCCTGATCATGAATGGATCGCACGGGTTACAGAATACGTGAATTCTAACTATATGAAGGACTTAACATTGCACATCCTAGCTGAGATAAGTCATGGAAGTCCGTATCATTTACATCGTACCTTCAAGCGGGTCATGCATCTAACCCCGATGGAATATATACAGCAGACCAGGTTGGAACAAGCGAAGGAGCTGCTCATCTGCTCAGATATATCTGTTGCGGAAGTGGGGGAGAACGTAGGCCTGTCCAATGCACCTTACTTTATTACGTTATTTAAAAAGAATACAGGCTACACCCCATTGCAATATCGCCAACTCAAATCGAAAGCAACATAAAATGGAGGTACACAGCATGGCACATCAAATGAATAAAACGATCTATTGGTCATTGTTGACACATGAGGATTGGAATTTATATATTGCAGCTACATCGGAAGGATTATGTTATGTGGGCTCGCCCAATCATCCTGTAGAGGAATTGTTTTCATGGGCAGGAAGTCGATTTCCCGGTAGCCCTTTAGTTGAAGAGGATGCTGCTTTACAGCCCTATGCCAAGGAGCTGATTGAATATTTCCAAGGGGAGCGCACCCAATTTACATTGCCCTTTGACTTTCAGGGGACTGCATTCCAGCTGGCGGTTTGGAATGCGTTGTGTGATATTCCGTATGGGGAAACACTATCCTATTCAGATATTGCCAACGCTATTCAAAAACCAGCCTCTGTTCGTGCGGTGGGGGCCGCCATCGGTGCTAATCCGATTTTGGTTACGGTCCCTTGTCATCGGGTCATTGGTAAAAATGGAGCTATGACCGGATATCGTGGTGGTTTGGACATGAAGGTTAAGCTTTTGCAGCTCGAAAAGGAAAGAGTGGCGTTGGTTCAGTATGAAAAATGAGTATTACAAATCCCCAAAGACACTTCTGAATAAAGGGACCGGCTTCTTGTCAGGGTATACACACTCGTTGAACCCGTATACAGGTTGTACCTTTGGTTGCTCGTATTGCTATGTACGCCAATTGCCAGTCTCCACATTTCGGAAGGAAGCGTGGGGGACATGGGTTGATATTAAAAATCAGGCGGCAGATATTCTTCGCAAGGAACTTCGTAGAGCCAAATCCAAAGGTAAAGTCACGATTTTCATGTCGTCAAGCACAGATCCTTATCAGCCTGCTGAGTACAAGGAAGAGGTGACCCGGTCTCTGCTGGAGGTGATGGTGGATGAGCCACCAGATTTTCTCTTTTTACAGACGCGCAGTCCACTGGTACGGCGGGATACCGATTTACTGCTCCGATTGGGGGATCGTGTTCGTGTAAGTATGACTGTAGAAACAGATCGAGAAGATATACGCAAACATTTTACCCCGGAAGCTCCTCCCATCCAGGCTCGTCTCCAAACGCTGCATCTCTTAAAGGAGGCAGGTGTACCGACGCAAGCTACGATTGCTCCGATGCTTCCAAGCAGTGAACATTTTGCAGACAAGCTCGTGCCTCTGGTCAACCGTGTCTGTATTGATGATTATTTTATGGGAGATGGCAGTGGGGGGAGACGAACGCGTAGCTTAAAAATAGGTGCGCTGTACGAGTCATTGGGGCTGGAAGAATGGTATCATCCTGCTGCCTATAAGACGGTTTATGAACGTTTTCTCCATGTTTTCCCGAAAGAACAGCTCTACGTGAGCAAAGAAGGATTCGAACCTTGATGCAACAGCAGTCTATGCCATTGAATCAAGAGTAGACCATATAAGGGGGCAGCGGGAGAACGAATGCAAACTGTAATGACCAAAAACTTTGACTATGGGGAAAAGGAAATCAATTATCTAAAAAACGTAGATACCGTACTTGGTGCAGCGATGACGCAATTGGGCAAGGTAGAACGGGTGATCATTCCCGACCTGTTTGCGGCGCTCGTTCATGCGATTGTGGGACAGCTTATATCGGCCAAGGCGGTTCAAACCATATGGGCAAGGATGCAGGAGAAGTTAGGCGTGATCACTCCACAAAATATAGTCGTTCAAACGGCTTTAGATATTCAAAGCTGTGGTATCACCATGAAAAAAGCCACATGTATCCTTAATATAGCCCAAACGATCGAGCAGGGCTTGTTGGATTTACAGGAATTATATGAGCTTTCCGATGCACAAGTGATCCAGAAATTGTCCTCGCTGCAAGGGATAGGGCCTTGGACGGCTGAAATGATGCTGATGAATTGCATGGAGCGTCCAGATGTTGTCAGTTGGGGCGATATGGCTATTCGACGGGGAATGATGAAGCTGTACCAACTAGATACATTGACCAAGCAGCAATTTGAGGAGTACCGCCGAGTCTATTCGCCTTATGGTTCGGTGGCCTCTATTTATTTGTGGAGTATTTCATTTCGTTAAAAATCAGGGAGTGGAAACGATGGAGAAAACAATAAGGGAACAGATACTGTCATATGTGGATGTGGATTTTCAGAAATTTACGGCTGCATTGCTTCCGACGATTAATAATGTGCTGGGGGTACGTCTGCCGGTGCTGCGTAAGCTAGCTCAAGATATTGCCAAAGGAGATTGGCGTCTCTACCTGGAGACCGCTGAAAGTGAACACTTCGAAGAAGTCATGCTGCAAGGCATGGTGATTGGTTCTGTAAAAACGGATATAGAGGAAGTTTTGAGTTATACCGCCAGGTTTGTTCCTAAAATTGATAATTGGTCCGTATGTGACAGTTTCTGTGCTGGATTGAAGATCACGAAACATCATAAAGAACGGGTGTGGGAGTTTATTCAACCCTACTTGCTCTCCAAGAAAGAATATGAAATTCGGTTTGGTGTAGTTATGCTTCTGAATTTTTATATTGAGGAACAGTATATGAACCGGGTGTTTGCTCTGCTAGATCAGACCCATCGTGAGGATTATTATGTACAAATGGCGGTAGCATGGGCGATATCGATCTGTTATATCAAACTGCCTGAGGCAACGATGGCGTATTTAAATCATAATACATTGGATGATTTTACTTTCAATAAAGCTCTGCAAAAAATCACGGAATCATATCGGGTGGATCAGGCCACAAAAACGACCATTCGTAGTATGAAGCGAAAAAGAAAATAGGATGGGGCTCAGCAGCCAGGTACGCACTTTGCCTTTTTTGGAATTTAATAATAAAATGGAAGTAGCTTTCGAAAAGGAGATGACGTGAATTGGCAGAGCAAGTGCGTCTTGGTAAAACAGATTTATATGTAAAACCAATCGGTTTGGGTGCAAATAAGGTGGGAGGACATAATCTCTTTTCCGATTTGAACAATGAAACGGGCAAAGAAGTCGTTCGCACAGCTTTGGACAATGGCATCAACTTTCTGGATACGGCTTTTATTTATGGACCTGAGCACTCGGAACGATTAATTGGTGAGGTATTGAAAGAGCGTGGTCAGCGTGATAAAGCTGTTATTGCCACGAAGGGTGCACACAAATTTGTGAACGGAGAGATTGTTTTTGACAACTCGCCTGCTTTTTTACGAGAATCCGTCGAATCTAGTCTGAAAAGATTGCAGACCGATTATATCGATCTGTTCTATATCCATTTCCCCGATGAAGCTACGCCGAAGGCAGAAGCAGTCGGAGAACTGAAGAAGCTTAAGGACGAAGGCAAAATCAAGGCTATTGGCGTATCTAACTTTTCCATTGAACAACTTAAGGATGCGAATAGCGACGGTTATGTAGATGTGCTCCAATCCCAATATAATTTGTTTCAACGGGAAGCTGAGAAGGATCTGCTGCCTTATACCAAGGAAAATGGCATTTCGTTTGTGCCTTATTTCCCGCTAGCTTCAGGATTGCTGGGTGGTAAGTATACGAAAGACATGACCTTCACGGACATCAGAGCGAATAATCCACTGTTTCAGGGAGATACATTTGCTCGTAATTTGGACAAAGTGGAGCAGGTACGGGAGATTGCCAATGCGTTGAATGCAGAGGTTGCTCACGTAGTGCTCGCATGGTATTTGACACGCGATTCAATTGATGCCCTCATTCCAGGTGCGAAGGGGCCGGAGCAGGTGCTGGCGAATCTGAAAACGCTAAATGTCCAATTGAGTCAGGCTGATATCGAAAAGATTGACCACATTTTTAAATAATGAGTGCACCTGAAATTTGCAATTGTATATGTATTCCATCTAGAGAAGCTGCCGGACGGGCAGCTTCTTTTTCGTCCCTTCCTTGCATATCCTTGTAGGGTAAGTTCAACGCTGCGGGGGGATCGGATGATGAGAAGACCGCAATGGCACAGCGCGCCCAACAGAAGGCGACGCGGCAGACGTAGAGTATTTTTGATTGTGGTACTGGCGCTGCTGGTAGGAATCATACAGGTGGCTGCTTATGTGGAGCAGCATTTGAAGCCGCCTATGATGCATCTGGCAAAAGTGCGGGTCAAACAAATGGCGACGGAGGCTATTAATTCAGCAATTACAGCACAGGTAGAGCAGGGAAAGACAGCTGATAATTTGATCGAATGGAGAACGGATGCACAAGGAAGAACCTCCGGCTTTGTTCTGAATTATGCAGAGCATATGAAAATTACGTCAGACACGCTCAAAGCAGTTAAGGCAACGATGGACAGCATGAGCCATTTTGATGAGAGCGTTCCGATTGGTCAGGCATTGGGCAGTCCATTGTTGGCAGCTTATGGCCCCAAGATTCCTCTAAAGGTGGAGCCGCATGGAGCGATCAAGGTGGATTTAAATACGCGGCAACAGGATGCGGGCATAAACATGATCTTGGTTGAAGTGTATATTCGGATTACGACGGAAGTGTCTGTGGTTATACCGTTTGAGATGCAACCTCAGATTGTGGAGACGGAAATCCCCGTTTCTTATTTGCTGGTGGTGGGCAACGTTCCGATGTACTACTATGACAATCAGGGAAAACCAGTAGGTAAAAATGGTGCAGCCGCTCCGCAGTTGGCGTTGCCTCCCCATTCCATAGAGAGTAGCGGCGCTATAGATTCCAGCATAGTAAGTGTTCCAGAGGTACAGGAAGACCCAAACTCCTCTAGTCAGCCCCCAACGCCATAGAGCAGAATGGAGTGACGTGAGTTGCTCTGGAAAAATAAAAGGGACCCTATGAGGAGGTCCCTTTTGTCTTTCCTTTTTTGAGCGCTTTGCGTTCGGACTGCTCCCACTGTCTTAATAACGGATACGGGTCAAAGGACCAATCTGCCCAGCCATTGTCCCGATATATACCATAGTGCAGATGCGGTGGAAACTTGCCTTGGGTACCAGGCTTTCCATAGCCCGAGCTTCCGACCCAGCCAACCGTCTGGCCAGGTGTAACGACGTCTCCGTTGTGAACGGTTTTGTCAAAGCCGGAAAGGTGCGCATAGTAGTGATAGCGGTTGTTGAGATCTCGGATTCCGATGCGCCATCCTCCAAAGGGATTCCAGCCCTTCATTTCAACTACACCGTAGCAGGTACTGCGAACTGGAACTCCGTAGCCAGCAAACAGGTCAGTTCCTTCATGTATACGGTAGCCCCCCCAGCTGCGACGGCTTCCCCATGTGCTGCGGTAGCTATAAATGCTGCCTAAGGGAAGGGGGAAAGCTTGGCTGACCAGATCCAGCTTGCCATACGTCCGATACAGCTTGGCAAACTGCTGAACTCTTTGAACTGCGCGGCTGTTATGGTAATATTCCCAAACGGCAATACCAAATTCATCCTCGTTGTTTCCATACTTTCCGAGATAAGATGCGATGCTGAACAGCAGATCCTTGTCATTATTGCGGTCAGCAATTCCATCACCCGAACCGTCTTGTCCCAGCCCGGAAAATAGTTCTATGGAACGTGGATTTTGATCCTCCGAATCAGGGTTCATCAAGCCGGACCAGATCGGTCCCGTAACGAAAATACCTATGGTTCGTTCTGCATGCTTGCGATCTTTGGGATGGGCCACCGTAAGTGTACGTTCATACTGGTCGATGGCGGCCAGCCTGTACCAAGGGACTCCTGTCAGGGCTTCGATGGAACGATATAAAGCAAGCCTGGAAATATACATTGAAGACTGTGCATGTTCAGCATCTACATTAACTGTCAGGCTGCTTCCGGCGGACGAGGACTGTAAGTGATTGGCAAGGGCATGGGCAGGAAGCGGACAGGCCGTTGTCAGTGTAGCAGCGCATATCAGCAGCGATAACAGACGAACAGCGCGGGCTGTCCGCGTAGGGTAAGGCACGTGAACCGACCTCCTATAGAAGGGCTTAACCGCCCAGTAAATTCTAGACCCTATTCAATAGCGTGAATAGGGCGCTTTTGTTTAGATTGAGCCATATCCGCCGCTTTTATCCATATAAAAAGTTTACTTTTTTCGGCATCAATGTCATATCAAAAAGGGAACAATGAATGGAGGTTTTTCCATGGCTTTCATGTTATAATGTATGACAATGACAGCTTAAGCTTATCAGAAAGAAGGTCTATGCCATTGTCTAGAAAAGAGAAGGAAGCTAAGCCCGACTGGATTCGTATTAAACTTACGACAGGCGATAACTATCAAGAAATCAAGAGCATGATGCGTTCCAAGACATTACATACCGTATGTGAGGAGGCACGATGCCCTAATATATATGAATGCTGGGCCAATAGGACAGCTACATTTATGATTTTGGGTGATATTTGTACGCGTGCGTGTCGTTTTTGCGCAGTAAATACGGGATTGCCTACGGAACTTGACTTGCAGGAGCCTGATCGCGTCGCAGAAGCGGCTGGGAACATGAATTTGAAGCACTGTGTCGTAACCAGT
Organism: Paenibacillus sp. CMM36; assembly: GCF_053570945.1. Taxonomy (NCBI): domain Bacteria; kingdom Bacillati; phylum Bacillota; class Bacilli; order Caryophanales; family Paenibacillaceae; genus Paenibacillus; species Paenibacillus sp. CMM36. The sequence continues at coordinate 306,829 of NZ_JBSEDY010000005.1, read as the reverse complement.
GTGGCTCGCGACGATTTAAAAGATGGGGGCGCTACTATATTTGCAGAAACGGTTCGTGCGATTCGCGGCCGGTTACCTTTGTGCAGTGTAGAAGTATTGATTCCCGATTTTATGGGCGATATTGAATCGCTGCGAATCGTCATGGATGCCAAACCAGATATTCTGAATCATAATATTGAAACGGTGGAGCGCATGTCCGACAAGGTTCGGGCTAAAGCGAAATACCGTCGCTCTCTGGAGCTGCTTCAACGTGCGAAGCAATTAAATCCGGCTATTCCAACGAAATCAAGCATCATGCTAGGTGTCGGAGAAGAGTGGGACGAGATCTTACAAGCCATGGATGATCTGCGTAAAGTCGATTGTGACATTCTGACAATTGGTCAATATTTGCAGCCGTCCGAGAAACATTTATATGTGCAAAAATATTATCCACCGGAAGATTTTGCGAAGTTAAAGGAAGAGGGATTACAGCGGGGATTCAGCCACGTTGAATCTGGACCGTTGGTCCGCAGCTCCTACCAAGCGCATGAGCAGGTGAAGTCAGCCGCTCAGCATAAGGAAGAAAGCGCCCTTTCGCAGGCTTGATCCGGGAAAGGCGGTCAGAATAGCTTGTTTCAAATCGGTGGTAAAAACTATGAATTGTTGCAGGATCACAAGAACGGATGGAATCCCGAAGCGTTTCGTGATCGGTATAGTGAAGTGCTGGATCGCTATGATTACATTATTGGTGATTGGGGTTACAATCAGCTGCGTCTGAAGGGCTTTTATCGAGACGGCCATCCCAAAGCAAATAAGGATACATCTATAGTGGTACTGGACGATTACATTAATGAATACTGCAATTTTGGCTGTGCCTATTTTGTGCTGCAAAAAAGCTGTGAAGTGGTTAATAAAAACGGCGTCAATGATGAAATCGTTGCTCCAGATATTCAGCAGTTGGTAGATGCTCAAAGGGAACAAGCGGGAACGTTAGAAACCGAAGAGCAGCAAGAAGTATTGCAACATACAGCTGGAGAACAGGAGTGGCCGCAACCACAACAGGATTCCACAGCTACGGAGGAATCGCGAGTGGAGCAGCCTCGAGAATTCCGAGAACCACGCGAGTTGCAACGTCGGGAACCGAAGGATGCCCAGGAAGTACGTGAGCGACAGCCGCGTGAAGTTCGTGAAAGTCGTTCATCCAGAGAAGGACGTGAAGGAAATCGGCAACGTGAGCCACGTGAAGCACGTGATTCGCGCCAGCCAAGAGAACCACGTGAAGCGAAGGATGGACGCAATCCGGGTGAAGGGCAGCAAACCCGCGAACCGCGTAGACAGCGCAATCAGCAAGGAAATTTCGATAAAAAGGAATCACGTGGACCACGCTATGAGCGTCAACCAAAGGAAAATCGGGAGGGACGGCAAGTTCGTGTCTCACGTGAACCTGAGGGCCAGCGTCAGACCCATCCAGCTGCTAAAGCCGAAAAAACTGAGGGTAGTAAAAAGAATAAAACATTTACTGCTCCACAACAAAACGGTTCCTGAATTTTCAGGAACCGTTTTGTTTGTAAAAAAAGAGCCAGAGTCGGCTCTTTTACAGGTTCTAATTAAGAAAAGCGTTGCGTACTCGGTCCCAAAATGGGAAAGGACGGTAACGAGCGAAGCTGATCTTCTGACTTGCGACCTGACATCGAACAGAGATTAAGTCATCCACAGGAAAGTTCAGGTGATCTACTGTCAATAAAAGACGCTGATCTTTCCGTGAAAAAATATCACAATGATGATGTTTGGGCAGTAGCAATGGCGATCCCAGTGTCCGATACACGCGGTTATTAATGGAAGCGATCTCAGTCAATTGCAATGCTTCAATGGTGGGGTGAACCATAGCTCCGCCAAGTGCTTTATTATAGGCGGTCGTCCCAGAGGGGGTAGAAACACATATACCGTCACCGCGAAACATTTCAAAGGTGATATCGTTAATATCTACTTGGGCAACGACAGTGCCATCCACCCCTTTTAACGTAAACTCATTCAAGGCAATAAAAGAAGCATTGCCTGACTTCTTGTGAATTTCCAACTCAATCAGTGGATACTTAACGATTCTCGGGTTAAGCGGTCCCTCAGATCCGCTTTGGCTCATCAGGTGGATTAGCTCCTCCAGCTCGTCCGCACGCCAATCGGCGTAAAAGCCTAGATGACCGGTATGTACACCAACAAAGGCAATATCCGGAATGCGGTCGATGAAGGTATGAAACGCATGAAGCATTGTACCATCGCCTCCAATAGACACGACGATTTCCGGCGATTCGGCATCCAGCTTGAAATTCTTTTCTTGGGCAAGACGGTGAAATTGCTGACTCAAGTCCATGGAGTGCTGATCCCCGCGATCCAGAACATAATATCTCAAGATGAAAAGCTCCTTTGTCATGGGTATATATCGATCATAATCAATTATGAGCAAGAACACAATCGTTCATTGCCTGTGTGTTCTTCTCAAACGTACGTATAAGCGACGGGTACCCACACTCAACCATGAGAGACTAAGCATTCCAGCCAGTATAAAGCCAAGAAACAGCAGACTTTGCAACAGCATGGCGGACGAGAAGCCAGGGGACCATACGATGTCGTATATTGGAAAAAAGACTGGAGAGCTTCCCTGTCCCATCAGAGGCTGCCATAACACGAGAGCGAGCAGTGCCGAGATGAAGCCGTGCGCAGCCCGGGCCAACAAAAATGGCATATAACGAAGATCCGTCATATTTAAAATACTTGCAACCTGCGCATGAACCGATAGCCCGCCCCAGGAGAGCACAAAAGCGGCTGCGGCTACCTTGAATGGTATCGCTGCCGTGGCTTTACCTGCGGCCTGCGCTCCTAAAGTGACTTCGAAAATACCACCCACGATGGACTCCGTTAACGTAGGAGGAAGACCACATGCAGTCAAGAGGTTTGCCGTAAGCAGATGAAGCCCGCTCATTAAACCGGAGTTCGTCAAAGCTTCTAAAATGACGCAGAAGAATACAACTAGCCCTCCTACGACAATAATAAGGCGTAGGGAGGAAGTAATCGCCTCACGGAGTAACTCACCCAATGGACGACCATCTTCCAAACGAGCTGTATGCATGGCATATAATGCTTGGCGTAGGGGTCCAGGCTGTCTATTGCGACCAGCAGCTTTTGTATTTGTGGACTTCGACCAGGCTTTTGGAGTAGGTTGAGGGCGGTCGCTGCGAGTATCTGTTTCCCCTGAACGGGAACCGTGGAAGCGCATAAGTAGCCCGATGATGAGCACACCACCATAATGAGCCGCGCCCAGTACGAGTGCAATTTCTGGTTGATGGAAGAAGCCAACGGAAACCGCACCGATCAAGAATATCGGATCAGAGGAAGTCGTAAATGCGACCAAACGCTCTCCTTCAATGCGTGTGATCCATTTTTGCTCCCACAGCTTGGCTGTTAGTTTAGCTCCAATCGGGTAACCGGATGCACAGCTGACCGCAGCGACAAAACCTCCACAGCCAGGTACACGGAATAGAGGCTGCATCAGCGGATCCAACAGCGCACCTATGAAATGAACAATTCCGAAACCGAGGAGAAGCTCGGAAATAACGAAAAACGGGAATAAAGACGGAAACAGCACGTCCCACCAGATGGCAAGCCCCCGAAGCCCGGCATTCAGAGAAGATTGCGGGTATACAGCCATAAGTATAAATAGGAATAGCAGTGAAAGGATGAGCAGAGGAAGCGAGTAACGACGGTATAGCGACATAGAGGCCCCTCCTTTGGAGTTGTACTATTATACCTATGTCGGGGATGGACAAAGAGTACAAAAAAATAAAGAAAACGGTTACATTTGTTGCTGTATTTTTGTAAATAGTATGTTAAAATAGGAAAACAACGATCCATAACCTTAAGGATGGAGTGATCAGGATGAGTATCGTTGCCGGTCTGTTCGTATGTGCTTTTGTGTATGTTATTCGTGCCTCTCTCGTCCATTCCGGTGAAGAGGATTGGCGGAGTTATTAATTGTATTTATAGAATGACGAAGCTATGTGCAACGAAGCACATCCTCTTCATATGTTAAATTGATAAAATGACGCTTATTTTTAGCGTCATTTTTTGTTTTTTGTTATAATACGGGTGTATATTTATTACCATAGCACAGAAAGTTGGAGGAAAAGTGAACCCTAGCCTGAGCATTTATGACAACCTTGGGGGCGCGGAAGGTATTCGTGCTATTATTGAGGCCTTCTACCCGAGAGTTTATAAAGATCCGTTGTTAAGTCCCCTGTTTCCTAAAGACATGGAACCGGTTAAGGAAAAGCAGTTTATGTTCCTGAGCCAGTTTTTTGGAGGACCGTCCCTTTTTTCTGATGCATATGGTCATCCAATGTTACGTGCGAGACATATGAAGTTTCCCGTAACGGAGGAGCGAGCAGAGGCATGGTTGTCTTGTATGGCAGGTGCGTTAACGGATACGGGCATTGAGGAGCCGCTTCGTTCCATCATACTTAACCGTTTGTCTGGTCCTGCGCATCATTTTGTAAATACCCCGTAAGCTTGCGGGGATTGCCGAATTTTGGAGAGGGTTGTAAAAACATTGGAACTTGAACCGTTATATCAGATTAAAATCACCTGCACACATTGTGAAGAAGAATTTCAGACATCTCGTGTCAGACCAAGCCTAAAGAAGGCCATTCGTACAGATTCAGATTTTTGCGCTTATTATAAGAATGAAAATCCGGATTTTTATGTCGTAAGGGTCTGTCCTCATTGTGGGTTTACCTCGACAGAGCACTCTACCGTTCAGTTAAGCGATCAGCAAACCAAGATTTTTAGAGATAAAATCGGTAATCGCTGGCAGTCTCGCGAATATGGCGGGCATCGTAGCTGGGAAGAGGCATTAGAAACGTATAAACTGGGTTTACTCTGTGCCCAGGTCATCGGAGAAAAGGAACGCGTAGTAGCCAGTCTATTACAGCATATCGCATGGATGTACAGATACCAGGGAAATGAGGAGCAGGAGCTTCGCTTTCTCAAATTTAGTCTGGATTCTTACGTTCGGGTTTATGAGCTGGAGGGTGTCGGGGCGAATAATGCCAAACTGCTGTATCTGATTGGTGAATTGCATCGACGTACAGGGAACTTTAACGAAGCGGTACGCTGGTTTTCGCGTGTCATTAATGACAAAAAGATTATGGATGCAGCCATGATCCGGGCTTCCCGCGAACAGTGGTCTGTACTGCGAGAACAAATGATGGCTAAAAATTTCCAACTGCCGGAGGAAATGCAAGACGCAAGCTCCTCCTGAAGAAATAAAGGTGTGCACTATGGCCGATTTAGGCTCATGGTTCACACCTTGTTTGTAAAACGGGTTATATTCTCTTACAACTCATGAATTAATGATGACGCAATGTGGTATCTGACAGCAAATAATCGTCATCACAATCCACTAAAGTAACCTTGTTATGGCAACATGGAAACACAAGCAGCTTTTTCATACCTTCGTGTATGAGCTTAAGTTCTTTAGGCTTCAGGGGCAGCAATACATTATCATGGTCGCAAAACGGACAAGACTGTACATAAACGTCTCCCATGACGATGTCATAAGGCCAGGTTTTATGAAAAGGGATCATGATTTGTCCGATTCTCCGCCGTTCGGGTCAGCGGTTTCTTCTTTAGCCAGTTCGGCCAGCTTTTGCATCAAAATGTGCTGGGGTGTATGCATAAGGTGTTCCAGCGGAATACCGAGCTTTTCGGATAATTTCACAGCCGTTTCCGGCGAAATTTGTAAGGGTCTCATTCTGTTTTCCTCCCAATTGTAGTGATTTACTATCACGATGTAGCTTTATTGTATATGAAACCACATGAATTCGCCAAAAAAGAAAGGTGGAACTATTATGAAAACACCGTTAAAGCAAACATGGGATCTGGAATCTATTTTTAGCGGAGGGTCTTCCTCTGCCTCATTCCATGCATTTTTGGAAGAATTGGAAAGCAAGGTCCAACAGCTGCAGTCCCAGCTTAAAGCAGCTAAAGTACCACAAACGGTATTGGATACCGAGCGTCTGGATAGTGTATTGAGTAGCATCCAGGAGCTGTTTAATGGCGCGTCGCAGGCGGGTTCCTTTGTCTCTTGTCTAACTGCTCAAAACCAGCACGACAAGCTGGCTGTTCAACTGGGGGCGCGTGTCAACACGCTGTATGCCCAAGGGAAAAGTGCTTTAGTATCTTTCCAGAACTTGCTGGCACAAACCAGTGAAGACATTTGGCAGAAATGGATGGAGCGCGAAGCTATCCAGCCGATTTCTTTTGTCCTGAACGAATATCGGAACGAAGCACGTGAAAAAATGGCTCCTGAGCTGGAAAGCCTTGCATTGGATCTGGCAGTGGATGGCTACCATGGATGGGGCGACTTCTATGATACCATTGTCAAAAATATGACGATCCCTGTACCAGAAAATGGCGAGATCGTAAACCTGTCTGTAGGTCAGGCAGCTAATAAGCTGGATGAAGCAGATCGCAGCGTACGTAAAGATGTGTTTGCACGTTGGGAAGAGGCATGGGCTCAGGTAGAGGACTATTGCGCGGATACATTGAATCATTTGGCAGGCTTCCGTCTGAAGCTATATGAAAAACGAGGCTGGACAGATGTGCTTAAAGAACCGCTGGAAATCAGCCGTATGTCCGCACAAACGCTGGATACGATGTGGCAGGTTATTAATGAAACAAAGCCTATTGTAGTTAAATACTTGGAGCGGAAAGCAAAGCTGCTGGGCTTAGAGAAGCTGTCCTGGCATGACGTTGAAGCTCCGCTGGGAACATCAACCACTAAAATCCCATACGACGATGCTGCTGTAACGATTGTTGAGCAATTTGGTAAATTTAGCTCGAGAATGGCTGACTTTGCCCAAATGGCTTTTGAGAAAAGTTGGATTGAAGCAGAGGATCGTCCTGGCAAACGTCCGGGTGGTTTCTGTACATCTCTGCGTCTAAGCAAAGAGACCCGTATTTTTATGACCTATGCCGGATCACCATCCAACGTTTCGACACTGGCCCATGAGCTCGGACACGGTTATCACCAGAATGTGATGAATGAATTGCACCCATTGAATCAAAATTATGCCATGAACGTAGCTGAGACGGCGTCGACGCTGGCAGAACTTATTGTATCAGATGCTTTGCTGGAAGCTGCCGAGGGTCAGGAGAAGGTAGCTTTGCTGGAGGATAAAATTCAGCGTGGTGTAGCCTTCTTTATGAACATTCATGCCCGTTTCCTATTTGAAACCCGTTTTTACGAGTTGCGGAAAAAAGGAGTCGTAGGAGCACAACAATTAAGCGAGTTGATGGAACAAGCGCAGCGTGAAGCGTTTAGTGGTATCCTGGATGAGGCTCATCCTCATTTTTGGGCATCCAAGCTGCATTTCTATATTACGGACACTCCTTTCTACAACTTCCCGTACACATTCGGGTATATGTTCAGTGCAGGAATTTACGCTTTTGCGAAGGAAAACCCTGACGGCTTCGCCGACCAATATGATGCCTTGCTGCGTGATACAGGTCGCATGACAGTCGAAGAATTGGCTTCCAAGCACTTAGGTACCGATTTAACACAGGCTGACTTCTGGCGTAATGCTGCGCAAGTTACTGTTCAGGATATTGAGCAATTTTTACAAATGACAAAATAACGGATTTACACTTTTGAAAGGTCTCCTATAAGGGAGGCCTTTTTTGTAATTTTTACAGAAGATGATGAACAAAGTCGCAAAATGTCGAAGTGTAATTAACATTACCTGTTGGCGAAATTTAAAATGATGGATATACTTAGAAAATAGTTATAAATACCCAATTATGTTGGTTTTGATTGTAAGGTTAAAAATCTTCGCATATAATTGAGCCGTAAGACCTATTAATTATTTTCGGACAAGGTATATAGGAGGGTTTTTGTAATGGATGAAGTAGGTCAATTGTCGTTGGCAAGGCAGATGGATATCGTTTTAAAAGAACTGGATAATGAACTGGCGGGTTTGTCGTCAGGCATCGTATTTGTACAAATACGTAACAATGTAGTTGGGAAGTTTGGGATTCGCCATAATCCGCTTGCAGGTAAGGGTGGCACGTTTGCAGCAGTAGAACCGGGGTTATCAGCAAAGCATCGGGAGGATTTTCGGCGTATGGCCCTAGAAACGCTAAATCATAAGCGTAGCTGGACTCATGGTGAGATTGCTTTCGATTTTGCTATCAGACAAGGAACGATTTTGGTAGATGCAACACTGGAGTCCAACTACAACATGGCGAATCTCATGATCCGCTACAACAAGCCTACATACCGAGCGGCTAATTCGGAATAATCATCAATATGAGGATTTTGCAAAATCCTAATTTAAAAAAGAGAAAAGGCGGCCTTCCTAGGGAAGACCGCCTATGTTATATGCCCGTTATAACGCATTTTGGTAAATTACGATGAACGGAATGCTCATGTGGAATAATGACGCTTATTGACCTGAACGTCCTGATAATTGCTGTTCGGCCAGCTGTACCAAGCGTTTAGTGATATAGCCTCCCAGAGAACCAGCTTCACGGGATGGCATGTCACCGTAGTAACCGTCTGCCGGAATGGTGATGCCCAGCTCTTGTGCAGCTTCATATTTCAATTGTTGCAGTGCGTTGTTGGCTTGAGGAACAACAAGGTTGTTACTGCGACGACTTCTGCCTTGATTAGCTTCATTCATGTGTAGTCACCTCCTTCGGCTGTGATGAGGTTAGTATGCGACAGAGTTATGAAAATATGCGCCGAAGGAAGGAAAGTGACTAGAGGGAAATTACGGATATATGATATGAATCTGAGTTTTGAGATCGATGGATTGCTTAGGCTCCAGACGGATCAGCCCGCCTCCTTCAACAGGATCAGGTAAATTAGGAGCATCTGACAGCCAGGTATAAGGCTCAATGCAAAGATACTGATCGCATTCACCTTTGGTGTATAACACCCAATACTTAAAGTATTGCTCATCTGCTGTGTAGCGGATTTGATAACCATCATCACGAGTCAAAAGAGCTACAGCAGGGCCTTCCGTTGCCCGCAGCAACGTATCTAGATTCGTTCCTTTCAGAGAAAGACCCGAAGAGAGCTGTTCCAAGTCATTCAACGAAGTAATGATACCTGTAGGTAGCTGTTCAGCATCCTGTTCATATACGCCGTTTACAGGTAGCTTTAGGCGCCAGCGCTCAGGTTCTCCGTCCACCATAAACCAAGTGTGATATCCCAAGCCAAATGGGGCTGCTTTTTCACCCAAATTGGTTACGCGCAGTGTTTGACTTAATATAGCACCCTGCAAGCGATACGTCATCTCCAGACGCAAAGGAATGGGGAATTGTTCCATCCAGTGCGGATCACTTTCTGTCAAAAGCTCGGTAGTGACACTGCAACCTTCTTCATCCTCTTCAATATCACTGCAGCGCCAGGATTGATTACGATGCAGACCGTGTATATGGTTGTCATTGGCTGTATTTCGGTCGAACTGGTAAGGAATACCGTCAAACTCAAATTGTCCTTTGCGAATTCGGCCAGGAGGAATCAAAATGGGCAAGCCAAAATGATAAGGCTTTTGTAAATAAAAAGCCAATTCTTCCTCACCGGGCCGACGTACGATATCCCTGTCGAGCTTCAGATCACGCACTGAGATAATATTATTCCCGAGGCGAGGGATCATCGTAACCTCCAGTTCACCACTATGTAAAACATACGTGTCGTAACCGTTCCAGTGTTCTTTGGTCACTTGTTTCATATCCATGCTCCTTTGTCCACTATAATCGGTTGAAGCTTCGTGTCATTATGATAACAGATTTTTGATCGTAGGGCACAATCGTCATTTGACAATAACATTATGCGGAATTATCATTAATGTAGTTTAGAAAGTAATGACATGGATAACGCGATGATGAGGACAAGTAAGCTTTCGCATAAGCTCTTCAGAAAGCCGGTGGTGGATGGGAACCGGTGAGCCTGCATTGCTGAATGGACCTTGGAGTGCCGCACAGAACAGGATTTTACAGTCCTCAGTATGACGGCCGATTGCTCCCCGTTAACGGAGCTTTAAGATTGCAATCAGTCATGGCGCATAGCTCCGATAAGCAAAGGCTGACGGCAATGAATAAGGGTGGTACCACGGTCTCGCGTCCCTTGAGGATGCGGGGCCTTTTTGCGTTCTAAATATTGAAATAATCGGAGGAGGAAGAGTATGAAAACTGTACTTTCAGGTATTCAGCCTAGTGGACAACTTACTTTGGGCAACTACATTGGTGCAATGAAAAACTTTGTCAAATTGCAAGAGGATCACCAATGTTACTTTATGGTTCCAGATCTTCATGCGATTACCGTACCGCAGGAACCAGCTCAATTACGCGAGCAGTCGGAGGCGGTAGCGGCATTATTTATTGCAGCGGGTATTAACCCAGAGAAATCCAACGTCTTTTTACAATCCCATGTTCCTCAGCACGCTGAGCTGGGATGGTTGATGACAACACTGACGAATATGGGCGAGCTGGAACGTATGACTCAGTTTAAGGACAAGGCTGCTGGCAAGGATTCCGTAGGAGCAGGGTTGTTCGTATATCCGTCGTTGATGGCAGCTGACATTTTGCTCTACAACGCGGATCTCGTCCCGGTGGGCGAAGATCAGAAACAGCATCTGGAACTGACACGGGATTTGGCTGGCCGCTTTAATCATCGTTATGGAGATTATTTTACAATTCCCGAGCCGTATATCCCTGAAGTAGGGGCAAGAATTATGTCCCTGGATGATGCATCCAAAAAAATGAGCAAGAGTAATCCGAATGCAGGCAGTTTTATTGCGCTACTGGACGAACCGAAAGTCATACGCAAGAAAATCAGCCGCGCTACGACCGATTCTGGCAGTGAGGTTAGATATGATCTGGTCAATAAACCTGAAATTAGTAATCTAATGAGCATTTACAGCCAGTGTTCCGGTTTGTCGCTCCAAGAAGTGCAGGATCGTTATGAAGGCCAAATGTACGGGACATTTAAAAAAGAACTGGCAGAGACGGTTGTGGCTATGCTTGAACCGATTCAGCAGCGCTATCGCGATATCCGGGAATCCGGTGAAATTGGACATATTTTGGCCCAATCCGCAGAGCGTGCACAAGAAGCTGCTGAAGTCACGCTGTCTGCGGTCAAAGAGCGCATGGGCTTTCTGCCACGTCTACGCTAAAGCATATTGAGGCGAAACGAATTAGGCCTTTTATAGGATTGGATTAGGAGCGGCGTTGTCGGGCTTTGACCACGAAACCCCAGCCAATATTGCCGACAGATAATAGCCCCAGTAGAATGGCAAGCCATGCGGAATAACTGATGGATATAGCGGCTGCGGTCAGCAGGACAATGGATGAAACGGCGAACCATAGGGATAAACCTTTGCTCATTGGTAAAAACCTCCAGTGTTCGAATGTTGAATTTCAGGAATAAGTAGTTGTAAGCGAGCCATAATAATCTTGCAAGCTTGCAATGAACCTCACTCACAAAGAACTGAAAGGAGATTCAAATATGAGCAGACGTCGTTCAAACAACCTGCAAGTACCGCAGGCCAACGCCGCTTTACAACAATTAAAATATGAGGCAGCTCAAGAACTTGGCATCACCATCCCTCAGGACGGTTACTTCGGTAATGTTGTTTCCCGCGAAACAGGTTCTCTTGGGGGATATATTACGAAAAAGCTAGTCCAACAAGCAGAACAATCCTTGTCGGGCAGCAGCCGTTTGCAGTAATACACATAAACACTCCATCTTGGAAGCTGTATTATGAGCAACTGTCATGAAGAAAATCCGGAGCGATCATGCTCCGGATTTTTTTTACGCATGGCTTATGACCATTGTGAATCACGCAAGTCCGCTTCGTCAAGAGGGCGCTTTCATGAGATGTGATTTTTGGCGCGAATGGCCAAAAAAACAGCAAGCTCCCAGATTAAAGGGGAACTTGCTGTCTCTTGTTCATACGGCTGGTTGTTAGCTTGTAAGCAGATTTTAATTCGTATGCAGGGAAAGGCGTTTTTGCATCTTTTCGTCACTGAGCCATCCGATATAACTGTTGATCAGCCCGAACTGCTTATCCATCGCGACCACAGCCACGAATGGATATTGTCTCCGGTGTCGATACCTGACGTCTCCCCATCGCACAATATAGCCCCATTCCAGTTCTTCCACCTCGGCAACGGCAAAGGAGGAAAAATAGCGAAATGCCTGCACATCGCGATAGGATTTGGATGCTTCTACGGCAGGATGTGTGGATGGAATTGCGTGTTTCGTCCAAAATAAGTGCGAGCCATTTAATCCGCCAATGTCATAACTTCCATTCTGATGAGCTTTTACCACATGCCACCGGTTCCATGATACGGTGGGAATGATATAATAATTGTCGCCCTCCTGACGCTCGTTGTCCATATTACGTACCGCTTTTCTGGTAATAAAATGACTCCAGGTTCGCCAAATGTAATACAGGCCAATAATGACGTACAGCGTAATAAATAAGGGAGCGGGTGGAATCAATCCGGTGATCCACAGCATAATCGCAGCAACATGGGTGCCAAAAATAAAGGGATCGAAAATATGGATGATATTCCAAGATATCCACTTGTTTGTAAACGGCCGGAATGCCTGTGTTCCGTACGTATTAAATAAATCTGTGAATACATGCAGGCAGACGGCAATCGTTACCCATAATGCTACATGACCTGGGGGCACATCTCTGAAAATCAGGCAAATTAGCCCTGTTATGGACAAGATCCATATCAACCAGAAGGGAATTGAATGCGACAGTCCACGGTGATTGCGAATGTAGGCTGCATTATTTTTCAACCGAAGCAAAGTGTCAAAATCCGGAGCTTGTGACCCTATAACTGTAGCGAGCAGCACCACTGCGGCCAACTTTGGATCTCCGGCGACGACAGGGTCAGTGTAGGCCAGACCGGCCAATCCGATTCCCATGACAAAGTGTGTGGCTGTATCCATATCTGTCGCTCCTTTTGTATTGTTTCCTGTACTTATTACTACCCAAATTTACTGTAAACGATCAGCAGGGGCGATTTGCCATCGGAATTGTGAACGTTTTGTGCGTTTTCTGTCAAACTTTTTGGGGTAGGTATATGATAAAATTTATATCGGAGTTCAACTTACTCCCGAATTCATACATCTCTAAGGGGGAGTTACTCACAATGGATAATATAAGTTATAAGACTTCTTCGGATGCGGCTACCTATTCTGTAAAATCTAAACCACCCGGCAAAGCGGGCACTTGGAAAGATTTTATTACAGTTACCAAGCCAGGCATCCTTCGTACCAATCTGGTTGCAGCCTTTGGTGGTTTTTGGTTAGCATCGCAATGGGACGTTGACTATATAAAGCTAATTCTTACACTTTTAGGTACAATGCTAGTTATGGCGTCTTCTTGTGTTTTTAACAACTATTTTGACCGTGAGCTGGATTTGAAAATGGAGCGTACACGTAATCGCTCACTGCCAACAGGGCGTCTGACCCCTACAACGGTGTTGTCATACGCTATTATTTTGGGTGTTGTAGGGTTAGCTGTTCTATTCTTCTTCTCTGGTGTAAAGGCAGGGTTACTGGGATTACTTGGTATGTTCGTCTACGTCGGTATTTATACACTTTGGTTAAAACGTTCATCTACATGGAGTACATCCATCGGCGGTATTTCTGGTGCAATGCCTCCTGTAATTGGTTATGTGGCCGCTTCGGGTCGTATTGATATGGGCGCTTGGCTTTTATTCGCTCTCCTGTTCTTATGGCAGCCGCCTCACTTCTGGGCACTTGCTATTCGCAGAGTTGAGGAATATCGCGCAGCAGGATTTCCGTTGTTGCCAGTCGTAAAAGGTATCCATCGGACAAAGATTCAGATGATTCCTTATATTGTATTGCTGATTCCGGTACCCATCCTTATGTATGCTTATGGATATGCCGGTATGATTTTTATGATCGTGTCCGTGTTACTGTCCGTGCTGTGGGCATTCTATGCCTTTAAAGGTTTTACGATTAAGGAAGAAGAAACGGATTCCTGGGCCAAAAAAGTATTTTTCTTTTCCATTAACCATCTGACACTCAGCTTCTTGCTGATGATCGTCGATACGGTTCATAAATTCTAATGTCATTTTAGAGGCATTTTATAGTACACCATATAGCTGTCCAACAGGCATGAAAGCGGCCTGAGGACAGCCTTTTTTGTTATTCAAGACTAAAGAACAGGTGGCGGGTATATAATGTATTCTTCCAATCCTGCTTTTTCCAATTGAGCGATCACATATTCGTCTGGAGTCCCTTCTACGCCAGCGTATCCTTTGCGGGTATACATATGGTAGGCATCTGGAAAAGAGTCTGCAAGCACACCCCTTATTTTTTTCCCTGAGCTGTCATTGTCCATAAATAAATATATTTCGTCGTGCTTGGCTCGCTTGTGGAGGGATTCCAGTTTTATAGAGTTTAGTGTGCCGAAGGTGCATAAAATGTGAACCTCCGGGTCAAGTAATCGGCGAAGTTTGCTGCGGTCATTTTTCCCTTCGACGATCACGGTTATCGCCATTTAAGCTCACCCCTTGTCTGATACATATGCTCGAAATTCCCCGGGAAATGAAGAATATGAGTATAGTGTAGCTCCAAATAGGGTTCTCATGCAAAAAATAACAAAATAGCCTGCCAGAAGTGGCAGGCATGGGTACAAGGGACAACATGTTAGGGCAATTTAGACATTAAAACCAGCAAGTACGGAGAATGATGACGAGCAGAATATAAAGAACAAGAATGGTGCCAGTTGAAGTTCCAAAAACAGGGCAAGGGCTTACAGGATGACAGTGGCTCACAGGCTGCACCTCCCTTTATTAGTGAATGTTCAGTCAAAATAGTCTATGTGGATAGGGGTATAGTGTACTGTGCATCTGCCCTCTGGAACGGCATTTTGGGCTTTAAAGATAGCATTTTAGCATACCCACTGCCTCAGACTAGCTAGGAATGATAAGGTCCTGTGGCAGACAGTGGCGGTGTCGGAGATATGCGCTTAACGGGAACGAATAGCAGGCCAGCCATCAGAATCAGAAATGCGATAAAAAAAGGGGATATGTGATCCGGAAGCTGACCCGCCAGTACAGGCCCGGCAAAGGAGCCGATTGACGTTGCAATGGATTGCAGGGCAAAGGTTTTGCCCAATCGAGCACCTCCAATTCGTATGAAGAGAGAGGCCAGCGCTGGAAAAATGATGCCTTTGGCTGTTCCCAAAATAAACAGGATGATGCCTATTGTCGCTTCGGGCGTGGTGGCGAGTGCATAGAAGCTTAAAGACATCAGAATAATGCCACAAAGTAGCCTTACCATCGGTGAATATTTGTTCAGAAAAAGCAAACTAAGCGTACAGAGTGCTCCCAAACTGATGATGGAAAAAAGCAATCCGGTGGACATCATGGACGCAGAACCGTTATTTCGTAATGGGATCTCATAAAATAAAATGCCTTGTGCGCACGCCAAAACAAAAGGTAAAAGCAGGTAACGCCAATTGAATGGTAACCGCGTCTGTGCTGCCGAGAGTGGAGCAGGTGTCGTATGACCATCAGATAATTGGGCCTGCGGAGCGGGTGCTTTTTTGGGTAAGGTGAAATAAGCCATAAGCCCCGTGATTACGAGAATGATGCCAAGGGAACTAAATGTCTCGCTAAAGCCAAAACTGGCTACGATAAATGCGCCTGCGGCTGGAGACAGAACAGAGGCCAACGTATGGACGACACCATGCCCCGACATATATTTACCCTGCGTAACCGGATGATCAGACAGTTGCGCCAGCATGGCCAGACAGGCTGGAGATAAAAAAGCCAACACATAGCCACTAATCGCACGCAGAAAAAGTAATTCCCACGGTGTATGGATGTACGATTGAATGATCAGGATCAGGCCTGCAGCTGTCAGGCTGAACATAATATATCGGCGACTGCCGTGTTTGTCGACTTTGGGACCTGCCATCAAATTGCCAGGCAGGTGAGTCAGAGAGTAAATCCCCATCATCCAACCGATAAAGGTAGGAGCTGCCCCCAGAGAGATGGCGAATGGCGTCAAAATAGGATATTGCGCATGCAGATCAAAAAAGGCAATGAACAAAAAGAGATACAGCCAGAGGGCTGTTTTCATGTGAATGACCCCCTTTCCCTAATGTAAACTTTCATGTTACTTCGTATTGGCCCTTCCTAAGTTGTACGCTGGATTGGACGAACATAGACCACTTTGTATGGACAAGAATTGAAAGACAAGGTATGTATAAGACCTAAGCTGACAGGACATTGCGTAATCATGTATAATTACAGAGACAATTTTGCAATTCGAATCATGTAGTTGAAAACGGGAGTGTAGCGAAATGGATAAGGGCGTCTGGAGAGAGTTTTTGGAACATAATTGGCAGATTGTTCAAGATAATTGGCTGTATATATTAATTGGGCTTGTCCTATTGTTAGTCATATTGAAGGTTGTAAGAACTCTCATAAAATGGCTGATTGTCATCGTCGTAATTGCAGGCTTGCTTATCTACAGTGGCATTTCCTTTGAACAGGTCGGCAAGGTCGTTACTCAGGCAAAGGATGATGCGATTAACAAGGTTCAGAGCGAGGCCTTGAACATGATGATCAAAGAGGGACGGGATGCCCAATACACATCCAACGCGGATGGTACGTTTTCGGTAACCAGCTCCAACTTGGAAGTGAAAGGTCCATTTGATGGTGACAAGGTCAAGGTATGGTTTCAGGGGATGTCGCTGGGCGAGTGGAGTATGGGCGATACCGTCAAGAAATATATCGAAGGTGCGAAAGGCTCGGCTGTAACACAGTCGCCACAGTCGCCGTAGAGACAGGAGGAACTCAATGAAACCATCCTGGCTGGAGCCTATTCTTCATTGGAATGGCGTGACGGTGTTTTTAATTGTCATTGTACTGCTGTCGTTGATTCAGGGCTGGAGACGAGGAGCTTCCAGATCTGTAGGGGCGCTGTTTAGTCTTATTGTGGATGGCATACTGACTGTAGCGGGTATTTTGTGCTCGCTCGGATTAGCCATGTGGCTTTCACCGAAGGTGCAACAATGGCTGGCAGCTTACATGGAGCATTTGCCACAGCGAAAACTAAGCGGGATTGAGCAATTTTATTATACGCTTGTGGCGGGGATAGAGGGTTTTCCGCTGCTGCGATTCGCCGTATTGTTCATGCTCAGTTATGCTATTGCCCAGTTTATACTGCGTGCCATTTATGTGTTGATGGTAGGTGGAAAATCAGATTCCTCTCTCCATGAGCATCCCCAAAAATCGGGCTTTTTCAGCAGGGTGGCAGGGGCTGGAATAGGTACTCTTATTGGTGGAGCTCGCGCCATGATAATCATAGCCCTGCTGTTCATAGGCGTAAGTCTGTACCCAGACAGCGGGTTTAGCAGCTACGTACAAGCTTCACCGATTTATAAGCAAGGTGCGCAATCGGTCATTGAGCCGTTGTCGGGGACTCTGATTAAGGATAAGCTGCCCGTATTTACGCAGGCTGTTACCAAGGAATTGAATGGTATCATGCAGCGCAAATATGAAATAATCGACCGGGACATTCCAAGCGATATCGTTCAGGCAGCGGCCAAGATTACAGAAGGGGCTAGCGGTGACGAGCAAAAAGCTAGAGCGTTGTATGAATGGGTAGGCACCCGTATTAGCTATGATTACAGTAAGGTTGAAGCCTATGAGCAACGTGGTGACTGGCATGAACAGACTCCCAGAGATACGTTTGATACACGTAAAGGAGTGTGCATTGATTATGCCCGCCTTTACTCAATGATGGCTCGTTCGCAGGGGCTACAGGTCAAGGTTGTAACAGGCCTTGGGTACAACGGACAGGGAGGATACGGGTCCCATGCCTGGAATGAGGTATATTTGAGCGGACAGAATCAGTGGGTACCGCTAGACCCGACCTGGGCGCAAAGTGGGGACTGGTTTAATCCGCCTGGTTTTGCCCAAACACATATCAAGGATAAAGTGATTTAATAAGGAGTGGAAAAGGGCACATGAGAAAGATAGACAACGAGCAGGGAACAGACAATGGGACGTCTGATCGAAAAAGATTCAGCTTTCGGATCAATCTGTTCTTTTTCAGCTCGTTCATTATATTTACAGTCATCATTGTAAGATTGGCGATACTTCAATTTGTAGATGGACCTCAGCTTAAGCAGCAGGAGGCCAGTAATGTTACCAAAAATGTACCACTTACGCCGATTCGCGGAACGATTTATGATTCAACCGGACAGAACAGACTGGCGTATTCGACACCTGTACAATCGCTGTATATCACGCTCTCCAAGAACTACAGCGACCTTTTGGAGAAATCGCGTAAGCCTGATAAAAAATTGTTGCCTGAGTTGGAAAACATGACACAAAAGCTGGCAAATCGATTTGCCCAATATGGTAATAAAGATGAGCCAAAAATGACGGCAGAACAAATTATGGACGCTATGGATCGGAACTATCAGCGATTTAGCGGTTTTACGCCGCGTTTGATTAAAACGAATCTTAACAAAGATGAAGTGGCCTATTTTATGCAGCATAAGAGTGAGTTTCCGGGCGTAGATGTCGTTGAGGAAACGGTACGCCATTATGATCCTGATACGGTGGCTGTCCAAACGGTTGGCTACATTAAAAGCTATAAGAGTGCACGTGAAACGTTGGATAAATATAAAAACATCCAAAAATCCATGTCAGCTGAAAATGATCCGGGCCTCATTTATATGGATAATGAATCTGTTGGCTTTGATGGACTGGAATTTCAATATCAGGAACAGTTACGAGGGAAAAATGGTTATAAAACGGTCCCGATTGATCCGCGCAATATGCCTGAAGGCGTAGATTCTGTTACACCTCCGCAAAAAGGGGATAATGTCTATTCCACGATTAACAAAGAAATTCAGGTGAAGACTGAAAATGCTATTATGGATCAATTGAGATGGCTTCATACACACGCTGTATCTGGCAGGACTCATCCTTATGCTAAAACAGGCTTTGCTGTGGCTATGGAAGTGGATACAGGAAATGTGGTGGCGATGGCTAGTATGCCGGATTATGATGCGAATTAT
Organism: Paenibacillus sp. CMM36; assembly: GCF_053570945.1. NCBI lineage: Bacteria > Bacillati > Bacillota > Bacilli > Caryophanales > Paenibacillaceae > Paenibacillus > Paenibacillus sp. CMM36. The sequence goes on along the minus strand of NZ_JBSEDY010000005.1, from coordinate 287,699 downwards.
TGGCAAACGGGTACGATTTCAAAAGACAAATATGAAGAAATAAAACATGTGTATCAAAATGCTACAATTAAGAATGTTGGCTCAGGCCAATCTGGACAGCACCCAGATTCTACCGTGCTTCTCGGATCAACTATTAAACCGCTGTCTGTTCTTATTGGATTGGAAGAAGGACTGTTTACAACAAATACGTATTATCAAGACACAGGAGCAGCCTATTTCGGACGTAACAACTCTGCACGGGTGCGGAACTCATCTGGTCATGTGTACGGTTCAATGGACCCGGCTACCGCTATACGTCATTCCTCTAATGCTTTCATGGTCGATATGGTTGGCAAGCGCTTATATAATAAATACAGAAATAATGCTACAGAAGACCAGGGCGTTAACGTATGGGATCGTTATATGAAGGAGTTTGGATTAGGTGTTTCTACTGGAGTAGACTTGCCCGGTGAGTTCAAGGGGCTTTTAGAATATACGAAAAAAGACGAGTCAGCCCTCTCCAAACTGGCATATGCTTCCTTTGGTCAACAAGGTAAATATACACCTATGCAACTTGCCCAGTACACAACAATGATCGCTACCAAGGGTAAACGGATGGAGCCGCATTTGGTCAGTCAAATTAAAGATACCAACGGCAATGTAGTTCAAACGTTTAAGCCGAAAGTACTAAATGAAGTAAAATTTCCGGATGCCTACTGGAATGAGGTCATACGCGGGATGGCAACAGATGTCAGCGCATTTAAAGGTTTCCCTTATGACTTTGCTCGCAAAACAGGGACATCGCAGCAAAGTGTGGGCAGAGAACTAAAAGATAACGGGGTATTTATTGCCTTTGCTCCACGTCAAAATCCCAAACTTGCAGTAGCGGTTGTTATTCCTGAGGGGGGCTTCGGGGCATGGAGCGCCGGACCTGTGGCACGTAAAATCTTTGATGCCTACGACGAAGTTTATGGATTGGACGGGGTACCTAAGAAAAAGGATGCCACAGCAACCGATCCTAACGCAATCAAACAGCCATAATCATTTTATACGATATCATTTCATAAAAGCTTCTCTTAGCCTTTGGGCTGAGGGAAGCTTTTTTATGTTTTTTCTATGTTTTCTTACAAAATTGTCATCTCGGAATTCATCGTTTATGGCTTTGGATATGGTAGGATCAGGAATATACCCTATTGGAAGGAGTAATGACAAGCTAATATGGACAGAGGAAGTTTGGATAAAAAGTTTTCATTCAAAAAGAAAAATGTTGAAGAGAATGAAGAGTCACGAAAAAAACGGACGGTTTTACGAACCAACCTGCTGTTTTTTAGTGCTTTTGTGCTGTTTGCCCTGATCATTACCAGACTAGCTGTATTGCAGTTTGTACAATCGGAGGAGCTGAAAGGGCAGCAGCAATCCGTAAATACAAAAAATGTCCCGTTAGCCCCGAGTCGCGGCACGATTTATGACTCTACAGGTACGGTTAAGCTGGCGTATTCGACTTCAGTACAGTCCTTGTATGTAACTTTATCTAAGGATTATAGCAAACGTACGGAGAAAGATCGCAAGCCGGGGGAAAAGCTGCTCCCTGAGCTCGATGCTTTTGCTACCAGACTTGCTGCCAAATTAAACGAACTGGGGCATACCGAAGGGGAGCAGCTTAATGCAGAGGAAATAAAAAAGCGACTGGACCCGGACTATAATCAATATAGGGGATTTACCCCGCGATTGGTCAAATCCGACTTGAGTCGGGAGGAAATCGCTTATTTTCTGGAACATCGGACAGAGTTCCCTGGTGTAGAGGTTGTAGAAGAAAGTGTACGCCATTATGACCCGGATCGGGTGGCGGTACAAACGATTGGATATATGTACAAGTTCAAAGGAGCTCGAACGAACCGGCCCAAATATAAAGAGCTCTATGAAGCGAATTCAGAGGTTTTAAAACCGGCACAGGTTTATTCGGAAAGTGAAACGGTCGGATATGATGGCTTGGAGCTTCAGTACCAGGACGAGCTGAGAGGGAAAAACGGATATAAAACGGTAGAGGTCAATCCTCGCAGCATGCCGGAGGGCATTGAATCCATTACTCCTCCTGAAAAAGGACATCATTTATATTCCACCATCAACAAGGAAATTCAGCAGAAAACCGAACAGGCCATTATGGATCAGCTTCGCTGGCTTCATACTCATGCCGTATCGGGGAAGCTTCATCAAGACGCAACCACTGGCTTCGCTGTAGCGATGGAGGTAGAGACCGGAAATATCGTGGCAATGGCCAGTATGCCGGATTATGACTCTAATGTATGGAAAAGTGGGAGTACCCCACCTTCGGTATATGACGAAATTCAGCATAAAATGGGAAACGGAACCATTAAATCCGTCCCTAGCGGTAAAGCAGGTCCACATCCAGAATCCTCGGTACTTCTGGGTTCAACCATTAAACCGCTGACCGTGCTGATCGGGTTGAAGGAAAACCTGTTTTCCCCCGGACAGACTTATCAGGATACGGGAAGTGCGTACTACGGTAAAAATCGCTCCAGCCGGGTTGGGAATTCTAGCGGACATGTGTATGGTTCTTTGACACCTAGCAGGGCAATTGAGGTCTCGTCAAATACGTTTATGGTGGATATGATCGGCAAGCCGATGTATGACAAATACGGAAGTAATGCAGGGATTCATCAGGGAATTGATGTATGGGACAAGTATATGAAGGAATTTGGATTAGGCGTACCAACTGAAGTAGATTTGCCGGGCGAGTGGGCAGGCAGACTTGAGTATATGAGCAAGCATGAAAGTGCGCTGACACGTTTGGTACAGGCATCCTTTGGTCAGCAGGGAAAGTATACGGCCATGCAGTTAGCCCAGTATACAACTGTGCTGGCAACAAAGGGCAAGCGTATGCAGCCTCATTTGGTCAGCAAAATTGTAGATGATCAGGGGAATCTTGTACGTGAATTTAAGCCGAAGGTGCTGAATGAGGTCGCTTTTTCAGATACGCACTGGAATACAGTGATTCGAGGTATGGCTACGGATGTTAAAGCCTTTAATGGATTTCCTTATGATTATGCCCGTAAAACGGGGACTTCCGAGCAGGTGGTGGGACGTACGGTTAAAGATAACGGGGTGTTCATCGCTTTTGCTCCACGTCAAAATCCGAAGCTGGCAGTAGCGGTCATCATTCCTGAAGGGGGCTTTGGTGCGACGAGCGCGGGACCGGTTGCGCGTAAAATATTTGATGCGTATGACGAAGTATATGGGCTAGATGGTACTCCTAAAAAGCCTCTGGCAGCAAAGTGAGGACTTGAATTTTTTTGTGGGCTTCTCTTTTTCATGGTAAAATGTCGTTGGACATAAGGGACATACAGGAGGAAGAGACACTATGGGAGAGAACCAATATAAATACAAACTGCTTGCGCTCGACATGGATGGAACTTTACTGAATGATAATCATGAAATTTCCTTGGAAACGATTAACTGGATTAACAAGGCGATACAGGAAGGGATCCATGTATGCTTGTCCACCGGACGTGCAGCGATGCATGCTCTGCCTTACGGTCAGCAACTCGGCCTGGAGACGCCAATGGTAACCGTAAACGGCAGTGAGGTGTGGAAATCACCCCACGAGTTGTGGCGTCGTTATTTACTTGATAAGGAGCTCGTTCGTAAGATGCACCAGATTGCTGTAGAAACAGGCTCCTGGTTCTGGGCTTACTCAACGGAGGAATTATATAACAGAGATCGTTGGCCGAATACATTGGACACACAGGAATGGCTTAAATTCGGTTATAATACGGAAAATGACGAAATTCGCCACCAAATTTTGCTGAAGCTTCAGGACATGGGTGGACTTGAAATCTCCAATTCTTCAATGACGAATCTGGAAATTAACCCAGCTGGTATATCCAAGGCCAGTGGAATCGCTGAAGTGTGCGACCTGCTTGGCATTACTCTGGAGCAGGTGGTTGCCGTTGGCGACAGTCTGAATGACCTGGCTGTGATTCAAGCGGTTGGACTGGGCGTAGCAATGGGGAATGCTCAGGATACAGTAAAAGAAGCCGCTGATGTGGTCGTGGCTTCGAACAATGACGACGGCATTGTAGAAGTGATCCGCGATTATGTGCTTGTGTAATAAAACGAATGATGCAGCAAGCAGAATAAATGGACGAGAAGGAGGAGGCCCATGGACATTGTAGGCTGGATTGTTGTCATTGTGCTGTTCATTGTGGGCATGGCGGGGGCGGTATATCCCGTATTGCCGGGGGCGCTCGCCATCTATTTTGCGTTTTTTGTGTACGGCTGGTTTTTCTCGTTTGCTTCATATAATAAATTGTTCTGGATCATTCAGACGCTAATCGTCGTTGCCCTTTTTATCGCGGATTACGCTGTGAATGCCTGGGGAGTCAAACGATTTGGTGGCTCGCGCCTGTCAGCGATACTGAGTACTATCGGGATTATTATTGGCCCCTTTGTTATTCCGGCATTTGGCCTGATTTTGGGACCATTTATTGGCGCTGTGCTAGGTGAGCTGATAAGCAAAGCCCCGCTGGACCGAGCTATTAAAGTGGGCTTTGGCTCTGTGTTAGGCCTTTTTACCAGCACCGTGATGAAAGTGATTTTGCAGCTTGCCATGATTATTGTATTCTTAATTTGGGTGTTATAACCCGAGATTCATTTTCGTTTATTATGATTTGCAGAGACAGAATCGACATGCGGCTCCGCACCGGTGATGGCTCAGGCCATGACAGTTTGTGCGGGGCTTTTGCATGCGTGTGAACAGCAAGAAAGAAGGGAACGCATTTTGTCCAATAAAGAAACATTCCTTAAAGGTACGCTTATTTTAGCCGCTGCCGCCTTGGTGGCCAGAGTGCTTGGTCTGGTACAGCGTGTTCCACTGGAGCATCTGCTCGGTTCCGTCGGGAACGCCTCGTTTACCATTGCGAACAACGCTTACTTGATGCTGCTCACGGTGGCTACGGCCGGCATTCCAAGCACATTGAGCAAAATGGTTTCAGAACGTTATGCACTGGACCGACCTTCGGAAGCGCGACGTGTGTATCGTGCGGCTTTGATATTCGCGGCTGCGGCAGGCATTATCATTACAGCGCTGCTGTATTTTGGAGCGCCTTATTTTGCCGAGCATGTAGCAGGGGTTCCGCAATCCGCTTTGGCCATTCAGGCTTTGGCGCCAGCATTACTGCTGTTCCCTGCCATTGCTATGATGCGTGGATACTTCCAAGGGCGCGGTAATATGACCGCAGGCGGTATTTCACAAATTGTGGAGCAGGTTGCACGGGTAGCGACCGCTATTATACTCGCTTTTATTATTTTGAAGCTGGGTTATGGAGATCGCGAGGTTGCAGCTGGGGCCTCCTTTGGGGGTGTCATGGGAAGTCTTGGCGCTCTGGCGGTCATGTTGTACTACACGGTAAAATTGCGTCGTCAGGATCGACAGGATCGTCAAGATCAATTCCAAGAGGAAAGCTCCGCGCTACCGATGATGCGCATTTACAAAGATATTTTCAAGCTTTCCATTCCAATTGTATTGTCGTCTCTGACGGTTCCGGCGGTCAACTTTATTGATACGTCGATTGTGGTGAGACTGCTATCTGGTCAAGTGGGATTGGATCAGGCGACTACTCAGTTGGGTTATCTAGGCTCTCGGGCACAGAGTGTGGCGGGAATTCCGCCGATTTTGGCCATTGCGCTCAGTCAATCGCTTATTCCGATCATTTCAGCGGCATTTGCCCGTAAGGATGAGCAGCATTTACAAAATCAGATGACGCTGGCTTTGCGTATCTCTATTTTGACTGGAATGCCGATTGTGCTGGCTTTATGTGTGACCGCTTATTCTATTAATGGTTTACTGTTCAGCTCGCTTGGAGGCAGTGGTATCATCGCTGTTCTGACACTCGGAACGATATTCCAGATTACGATGATGACTTCTAATTCGATATTGATCGGTATGGGCAAGCCGCGTATTTCAATGGTTAATGTCATGGTCGGGATCGTCGTCAAGTTTGCAGCGAGCTGGCTGCTGGCTGGTTGGCTTGGGATTTACGGGATCATTGCCGCAACCGGATTATGTTTCCTCGTGATCACGTTGCTGAATTTGCGTGTGCTTAAAGGGATCGTCTCCTTTTCCATCATGGGCCGTCGCTGGGCAGGTTTCTTAACCGCAGTCGTCGTCTCAGGAGCTATCGGATACGGTGTAAATGAAGCCTGTATTCTGCTGGTGCATCTGATGCCTGCGCGTGTAGCCTTCTTCATCGCATGCTGCATTGCCGGAGCGACTGTACTGGTATGCTACTTGGTGTTGCTGGTTGTATTGCGCGTATTGCGCAGGGACGAGCTGGGCAACTACCCACGTATGTTGCAAAAGGTACTACGTCCGTTAATGCGCCTACAGCGTGAGTCCACAGGACAGCGAGGCTAAAAGAGCTCTCCAGTCTTTCAGTGGAAAGGTTGCAAGCTGTTATGGGCAACGTGGGCCATTGCTGTTTTTTGTATGCCATGGCGATGCTCGTGGCGCATGGCAAATAACAGCGGTCGCCTTGGTTCGCTTAGATGCCCAAGTGTGGAGCCGTCCTGAAACCAGTCATACCGGGGGATTGGATCATAAGTTGTATCGGACCAGACGGCGTTCAGCTCCGGGCTGTACAGACGTTGTCCTGGCGGTAGCCATTCATGTGCTAAAAGCGTTGCACTTTCATCTGGAGAGTGCAACGCTTTTTGTTCATTCGGGGTGAATAGTCCAGGCCAATAGTCGCTGCGTGAACCCGTATGCGGCACACTGTTAGCGAATGCTGATGCCTGGTCCAGCACCTGCTGATGGCCGAAGAGCATAGCATAGAGACTTTTGCCAAAGCCGATCCGCTCGTCCAAATGGCCGAAACGCTCCATCACTAGTCCAGCAAGCCCACCGTTTAGCCCAAGTGGAAATATAACCTGATTAAGCTGGAGCCAGTCATGCAAATAAAAGCCCGGCTTGTGTGTCACAAATTTTTGAAAATACGGATCTTTTACTACACGTCCTTCAATATAGTTTTGTTCATTAATGATGAGCGCCACAGTCAACAGAGAGCTATCACGCCATGCCCAGAAACGTTCCCAAAAGGGCTTCATGAATGGCGAAACGTGAAAATAAGGCAACAAATGAAAGCAACTCCGACCTAAATGACGGCTGTGCATGTAAAGTTGCAACTGCGGATAAGCGTCTTGAAAAATAAGGGCGTTACAGCGCTCCAGTAGCCGATACAGCCATTCCTTTTCCTGCTCGCCGAATAGGTTGTCAATCAGTCCCCCTTTCAGATCGGTCATATGATAGCCGCCATTACGAGAAACCAGGTGAGCCAGTAATGCCCAGTGTAACTCCGGGTAGCCACGATAGCATTCAAGGTAAGCAGCAGTGCGGGTAACGTTGCTGCGATTCTCCTGTGCTGTATCGTTCTTGATCCGCTCCAGCAGCTCACAGTCTGTTTCGCATAAGGGCATATTCAGAGAAGAGGGACGCGTAGCGGGTCCGTTCACCAATATTAACGCTTCAGCTTCATTCATAGCGGCCTGTGCCGTATGATAATCCCACGCTAGTTCACGCAAGGGGTAGCGTAATTTGCGGGATTCGGTCCAGGCTGCCCGTTTGCCTTCCCAAGCTTCCTCAGCAACACGGGGAACGGAACCCAGTAACTTTAGCCCTCCCTGAAGCTGTCGAGATGCCGTATGGAGCCATTCGGTAAGAGACATGACTAAATAACCTCCTTTCCAACTGCAAGCATCCCCGTATCCTGCCAAGTAAGTTGGGTATGCTGTTAGGATGTCGTCGTTTATGTGGTGGATTCTTAAGTATATATTTAGTATGCCTCAATGAGAGGGCTTCCAATCGGCATGTGAGCAGAATGGGGGAGTGTGCAAAAGCTTCACTTGGCGTTACAATAGAAAGTGCAATCTTTTCAGTATAAAAAGAATTTAAGGAGGAATCATCCATGCAAAAAATCGTCTCTCATGAAGACTTTAATAAGGCAATATCCACTCCGGGCGTAACGGTGGCTGTATTTAAGGCGGACTGGTGTGGGGATTGTCATTTCATTGATCCGTTCATGCCTGATGTGGAACAACAATATGCAGATAAGCTTACATTAATTGAGATTGATGTAGAACAGGCCGAAAGCGTCAGTCAAGAGCAGAATGTATTGGGGATTCCTAGCTTTATCGCTTACAGTGAAGGGCGAGAACTGGTACGTCTGGTGAACAGACTGCGCAAATCCCGCGAGGAGATTGAGCAATTTTTGGATCGGGCTGTTGAAGTCCATACGAGCTTGGCAAAATAATGAATGCTGTACATGCATACATGAAGGTTCCAAATTGAATTTTAAACATCAAGACATTCAGAAAGCCGCTTCCTTTCAAGGGGGCGGCTTTCTCACGAACACGTTCACATTTTGTCAACAAAGCTCGTATGTCAAGGAACGATATATCAGTTATAATTACTATAAGTGATCATTTCACAACATATAAAGTGAATAAATATTATATTTGGAAGGATACGGGTGAATTTGAATAACAAAATTAGAATATTAAAATGGCTGGCACTCGTAACATGTATTGTCATGTTTTTGGCTACCTTCGGTGGAGGTGTTGTGACGCGGACGGATTCGGGTCTGGGCTGTGGCCGGGAATTCCCGCTATGCAATGGTAAGCTGGTTCCGGCACATACGATCGCATCCCTTATTGAGTTCTCTCACCGCTCCGTCAGTGCCATGGCCGGGATTCTTTCTATCGCCTCATTTGTTGGCTTTTTGCTGTTTATGAAGCATCGAAAGGATTTACAGCTATTCTCGCTGCTCACGCTCTTGTTTGTGATCATACAAGGTGCAATGGGGGCGTTGGCTGTCATATTCTCCCAATCAGCTGCGGTCATGGGACTGCATTTTGGCTTTGCGCTTATCGCTTTTGCCAGTGCGACTATGATGACGCTGGGGGCCTGGCAGGAGCATGCGGACTCACGCCACACTCCGCGTCTGATTCCTGGGCCTGTCAGTCGGGGCTTTCGTAATTTTATATGGCTATCGACGATCTATACCTATATTGCTGTCTATTCAGGGGCGTTGCTTAGTCACTCGGTCATCCAGAAGGTTGTAAATATTGGAGGCTTCATATCTCCACTGTTGCTTCATCAGATTTCAGCCGGTCTGCTGTTCGTCATTATCTTGGCTGTGGGTCACTACGCATACCGTTATCACCCGAATCACCGGGACATCCGTATATTGGGTGTTGTATCGGTCTTGTTAATCCTGCTTCAAGTGGTGATTGGAATTATCTTGCTGTACGTCAACAGACCTGAAATCTACATGTTTATCGTGCTGGGGCATATGCTGGTGATTGCATCGTTGTTCTCCATCTTGGCTTATCTGAGCTATCGTGTATGGCAATTGTCACCGGATCGCAAGCTTGTTCCGACCCAAGCACAACGTACCTAAGCATTTCATAGATCATAGTGAAGCGGATTTTTGCCCAAGTGGCGTTTAAACACGTATAATAGCATATAAGAAACAAACCAGGCCCACGAGTTTCTCGAGGGCTTGATTTGCTTAGGAGGAATCGTCCAGTTGATCTACCAGAATTTGCGCCAATTTATTGAAGCACTGCGTAAAGAAAATCATCTTAAAATTATAGAGGCACCTGTCGATCCTTACTTGGAGCTGGCTGAGATTCATCGAAGAGTCATTGAGGAAGAAGGGCCGGCACTGCTGTTCACGAATGTAAAAGGAACTCCGTTTCCTGTAGCCAGTAATCTGTTTGGCACGAATCGCCGTGTGGACATGGCTTTTGGCCCGCGCCCAGAGCAACTGATGGATGCGATTGTAGGAGCAACCAAAACATTGTTTCCACCTACACCCAAAGCATTGTGGAATGAACGTGGCCTGATTAAGGACATGCTAAAAGTAGGCCTAAAAACAGTATCTCATAGCGAGGCTCCTGTATTGGGAGTTCGCCGTACAGAGGCTCCGCTGGCACCACTGCCTAAAGTGACCAGTTGGCATGAGGATGGAGGACCGTTTATTACCCTTCCACTCGTGTATACCGAGAAGCCAGGTCAGCCCAAGGATCATAATCTGGGGATGTACCGCATTCAGATTTATGATGATCAGACGACGGGCATTCACTGGCAAATTCATAAAGGCGGCGGTTTCCATTATCATGAAGCGGAGCTGCGTAATGAGCCGTTGCCTACGACGATTATCATCGGTGGCCCGCCTGCTCTGATTGCGTCTGCCATTGCTCCAGCACCGGAAAACTTGCCTGAGCTGTTGCTGGCTTCGCTTATTATGGGAGGCAAGCTGCCCATGACAGAGGACCCGCTTGGGGGTCATCGGATTCCAGCAGAAGCAGAATTTGCAATCAGCGGTTATGTGCCACCTCATGAACGCCGTCCGGAAGGCCCGTTTGGCGATCATTTTGGATATTATTCATTACAGCATGATTTCCCTGTATTTCATGTCAAACATATGCATCACCGCAAGGATGCCATTTATCCGGCAACCATTGTAGGTAAGCCTCGGCAAGAAGACTACTACCTCGGTGAGTTTTTGCAACGTCTGCTGTCGCCTGCCTATCCGCTTGTGATGCCTTCCGTCAAGTCCCTGTGGGCGTATGCGGAAACGGGCGTACATGCGCTGGCAGCGGCAGTCGTACGTGAAAGCTACTCCCGTGAAGCGCTTGTATCCGGTTTTACCATTTTGGGTCAAGGTCAATTGTCATTGACCAAGTTCCTGATGCTGACAGATCGAGTCATTGATTTATCTGACTTTAACCTGCTGTTAGAAACCATTCTGGAGCGATTTAATCCAGCAAGGGATTTATTTATTTTCAATCACACGTCACACGATACACTCGATTACACAGGCCGCAAGCTGAATCATGGCAGTAAGGCGATCCTGATGGGAATAGGTGAGCCTGTACGTGAATTGCCTCGTGCTTATGAGGGAGGCGATCTGCCGGGAATTCGTGAAATTGAGCCCTATTGCGGAGGGTGCCTCGTTGTGTCCGGCTCTTCCTTTGAGCAGGAGCCTGAACTCGCTGCGCGTGTATTGGAGCGATTAGCTGCGGGTGAGCAAGAGTGGCCGCTCGTTTTCATTGTGGACGATGCCAAGGAAGTCGTTCGCTCTCAAGCCTCGTTCCTGTGGACGGTATTCACTCGCTTTAACCCGGCTACGGATATGTACGCGGACAGCGAAGTGCGTTTGCATCATCTGAACTATAAGCTGCCGATTGTAGTGGATGCGCGTATGAAGCCGGGGTATCCGGATGAGGTGTTACCGCGTGAGGATATTGTTAAGCTTGTAGATCAACGATGGACAAGTTATTTCGCTTGACGCCCTAATTAAACCTACAGCCGGATTTTATATTTATAAGGAGGCGTAAGCATGATACGCAAGCTACTGGGTGAGCCGCCGCGTGTGAACAAGGGCATCCTGCTAGATGCCATGAATAGCATGTCAGATATGTTGAACCTGCTGGAACGGCAAATTCAGGCTGGTGGAGATCCGACCCACGATTTTCGGAAGGCGGATATTTTGACACGCGGTCTAATGTCATCTCTGGATGAACTGGAGCAGAGCCATCATGCTGCCGCCTTTTTCCGTATGAAAGTGAAAGCCGGATATGCTGAAGATATGAGTGAGGATGAAAAATCCGACTATGCATTGTATGTTTTCTTTTATAAAGATGGGTTTGTGAGGGTATTTTCCATTCTGGATAAGCTGGGCAACTGGCTGAATGATCTGTATGATTTAAAAACAGGACAGTATAAGGCGCATTATTCGTATTTTACCGTGTTGCGGCAGCTCAAGTATCTCAAAATGCATCCTGTATTGACCGATAATTTATATGATATCAAGGATACATACAACGATGCGATCAATCGGCTGCGTAAGCGGCGAAATACGGAGATACACTATATGAATACAGAAATGCAGGATGATCTCTGGCAACGACACCGAGCTTTGTATGGAAAAATCCAACTGGAGGACCTTGATCACCATTTGGAAGATTTGCAGCAGGGCTTGGAAATGGTGTGTCGGTCGTTGTCAATCGCCTTTACTTATACTGCGAAACAATGGAAGAACCGGGCAGTACGCCCAAAAATATGATAGAAAATATCCTTTGACAAAGCAATGTAAACTATCTATACTGAAACCTAGTTTCAGAAAAATGCTTGAATTATGTTTTTTTATATAAACTTAACGGACAGCTAAAGCTGGAGTTTAACATATTTTTCTTATCCAGAGAGGTGGAGGGACTGGCCCGATGAAGCCCGGCAACCCGTTTTTTCCCGGTGTAATACACTGGGAGGGAACATGATGGTGCTAATTCCTACAAAACCGCTAGAGTTATAGCGATTTTGGCAGATGAGAAAAGGATCGCAAGGTGGGGCCCTTTTCATTCTGTGAAAGGGGCTCTTTTTTGTATAAATAAATAGCGATTTTATACAATCCTGAGAGATGACAACTGGTAAAAAGGGTAAGGAAGAAGTGAAGGGGGTCGCAGCACGTTGATAGAGCTTAAGCAGTTAACCAAGCATTATGGCAAAGGCAACCGACGCGTAAATGCGCTGTCTGGGTTGAATCTTTCTATAAAGCGTGGAGAAATATTCGGAGTGATTGGTCACTCCGGGGCAGGGAAAAGTACATTGATCCGCTGTATTAATTTATTGGAACGCCCTACTTCAGGTGAAGTATGGGTAGACGGGGTAAACCTCACTACTGTGAGTCAATCCCAGTTACAAATGCAGCGCCGAAAAATCGGAATGATTTTTCAGCATTTTAATTTGTTGTCTTCGGCGACGGTATATGACAATATTGCATTTCCGTTGCGGCTGGTAAACACGCCCAAGCAGAAGTTGGACCAGAAGGTTCGTGAACTGCTGGAATTGGTGGGTCTCGAAGAACACAGTGGAAAATATCCGTCACAGCTCTCAGGTGGACAGAAGCAACGGGTAGGAATTGCACGGGCGCTGGCTAGTGATCCTCATGTATTGCTGTGTGACGAAGCGACTTCGGCGCTTGATCCGCAGACGACGGGGTCTATCCTGAAATTGCTGCTGGATATTAATCAGCGTTTTAATTTAACCATCGTGTTGATTACACATGAAATGCATGTCATTCAAAGCATTTGTGATAAAGTTGGCGTCATTCATCAGGGCGACATCGTGGAGCAAGGTCCGGTGGCGGAAGTATTTTTGAAGCCGCAGCACCAGGTAACCAAGGACTTTATCCAGCGGGAGTCAGAACATCCCGAGGAGTTGCAAGCAGCGATTGCGGCAGCAGGTGAGGGCGAGTCGGCGCAGGTGGTACGTATCTCCTTCTTGGGCAGCAAAACATATGATGCGATTCTGTCGCGTACGGCTCGAAGCACTGGGGTTGATTTTGCGATCTTGCAGGGAACCATATCTACGATTAAAAATGTACCCTATGGTCAGCTAATCGTTCGTTTTGAAGGAAATCATGAGGATATAGAGCATACGCTGCGCGAAGTGTCTGGGCAAGGACTTGATGTGGAGGTGATCGGACAATGAGCGAACTTGATTTTTCACAAGTGAGTTGGGAAGAGCTAGGGAATTCTACTATGGAAACCCTTCAGATGCTCGGTGCATCCGCATTGTTCACCCTCATTATTGGTTTGCCGCTCGGCATATTATTGTTTCTGGCGAGCCGCTCCTCGTTGACTCTGATGAAGGTGATATACATTGTATTATCATTCATCGTTAACATTTTACGTTCCGTGCCATTTATCATTTTGATCGTTGCACTTATTCCTTTTACACGATCGCTGGTAGGTACCTCGACCGGGGTGTTGGGAACCATCCCACCATTGGTTATCGGGGCTGCCCCATTCTTCGCACGTCTTGTCGAAACGTCTCTGCGTGAAGTGGACAAGGGTGTCATTGAAGCCGCACAAGCAATGGGGGCCTCGACAGGACAAATTATCCGGCGTGTGCTGTTACGTGAGGCACTTCCGGGACTGCTAGCCGCATTAACCATTACCGTCGTTACACTCGTATCCTACACGGCAATGTCCGGGATGATCGGGGGCGGTGGACTGGGTACACTGGCTATCAACTACGGCTATTATCGTTATGAAACGGCTGTAATGATCGTTGCGGTCGTGCTGATGGTCGTATTGGTTCAATTGCTGCAAATGGCGGGAGACCGTCTCGTGCGGCATTATACTCGAAAATAGGGAAAACATATAGATATCCTTATTGATCAGGACGTCTGCTCCTGAATATTACAAATTATTGGAGGGGTAATAACATGAAGAAATGGGTATTGGCTGTATTAAGCTTGACATTAATTGCGGTGCTGGCTGCTTGCGGCACAAAGAGCACAACATCGGATACAAACAATGCGGCCGAAAATACAGGCGGATCACCACGTGAAGTGGAGCTGAAAGTTGGAGCTTCTCCTGTGCCGCATGCGGAAATTTTGGAAGCAATCAAACCTCAGTTGGAAAAAGAAGGGGTTCGTCTCCAAGTCGTTCAGTTTAACGACTATGTACAGCCGAACGTTCAATTGTTTGACAAGCAGTTGGATGCTAACTTCTATCAACATGTACCTTACTTGAATGTTATGAACAAAGAGCGCAAAATGAATTTGGTTTCTGTGGGCGCGGTTCACCTGGAGCCTTTCGGCATCTACTCCCAAAAATATAAAAAGCTTGATGAACTCCCAGATGGCGCAACGGTAGCCATTCCGAACGATGCAACAAACGGAGGCCGTGCATTGTTGTTGTTGGAAAAACAAGGTCTGATCAAGCTGAAAGACGCAAGCAACATTGAAGCTACGGTAAAAGATATTACTGAAAATAAGAAAAACCTGAAATTCAAGGAGCTGGAAGCGGCTATGCTGCCACGTCAGTTGCCTGAAGTGGACATTGCGTTGATCAACACGAACTACGCTCTGGAAGCTAAGCTGAACCCGACGAAGGATGCACTGGCACTGGAAGATAAAGATTCTCCATATGCTAACGTTCTGGTAGCTCGTCCTGATAATAAAGATTCTGAAGCGATTCAGAAGCTGCTTAAAGCTTTGCAATCCCCAGAAACTAAAAAATTCATTGAAGATAAATACCAAGGCGCAATTATCCCGGCATTTTAAGTAGGGAACGAGAACACATTGCACGCAAACCCCAGATTCTCTTGAACAAGAGGACTGGGGTTTCTTTTGGATAGAGTTGTAGGGGAAGCTTAAATATTTTATACTTGGGGGTGACCGTTCTCTGTGAACAGGAGGAAAATTGTTGAGAGATAAAGTCGCATTCATAACGGGTAGTGCCAAAGGTTTAGGTAAAACGACCGCTCTGCGTCTGGCGAATGAAGGCTGTAATATTGCGCTGAATTATGTGCATAGCCAAGCAGAAGCCGAAGCGCTTAAGCGGGTGATTGAGTCTAAGGGAGTACGCTGCCTGTCTTTACAAGGGGATATCACTGTTCAGAAAGATATCACGAGGCTGATTGGTGAAGTCCAGGATCGGCTAGGCGGAGTCGATATTATGGTGAACAATGCTGGACCGTTCATCCGGGAACGCCGCCTGTTTGCGGATTACAGTGTAGCTGAGATTCATACCATGATACAAGGGAATCTGGTCGGTACCATGTTGCTGGATCATTTGGTATTGCCTCACATGCGTAGCCAGCAATGGGGACGTATTATTCATTTTGGCTTTGGTCATGCTGGAGAAGCGAGGGCTTGGCCGCATCGCGCCGTCTACGCAGCCGCCAAGGTGGGGCTGGTGTCTTTTACGAAGTCACTGGCTGTGGAGGAGGCTCCTTATGGCATCACGGTCAATATGATCTGTCCAGGGGATATTCGAGGAGCAAATAAGGAAATGTCAATCGCCGATGTCATCGGCATGCAGGATAAAGAGACACCGCGTGGGCGTCCGGGGAGCGGAGAGGACATTGCGCGAGTGATCGCCTATTTGTGTGAGGAGCATTCGGATTTTATAACAGGCAATATTATGGATGTATCGGGAGGATTGGACCCCATTCGGCCAACCATATAAGCTTGAGTGATCCCTCAGACGCTGTAACACAAAAAAGAGTCTTGAGCTTCGTTACCGAAGTCAAGACTCTCATGATCTTATGCATCAAGCATTAGAATACTTGTACCACTTCTTGGACGCCGTCGACTTCTTCGAGAAGAGCGCGTTCAATCCCTGCTTTCAGCGTGATTGTGGAACTTGGGCAACTGCCGCAAGCGCCTACCAGCTTCAGCTTAACGATGCCGTCTTCTACGTCAACCAGCTCAACGTCGCCGCCATCGCGTTGCAGGAACGGACGGAGCTTATCCAGTACATCTGCTACTTCATCATACATTTGAACGCTTTGTGTTTCGCTCATTAGAATTCAACTCCTTTCCTATACCTTTATTATTATATTACAAAGCGGGCCAAATTAAAATGCCCGTCATCCAAAGCAGGTGAAAAAATGTTAAGACCTATTATTGAGTTTTGCACCAGTAATATGCATTGGGGCACTGATGAAATCATGTCCAAGCTGGAACAGAATCCAGATTATGATGTGATTGAATACGGCTGCCTAAGCAATTGCGGTCAGTGTAACGCGGAACCCTATGCGATGGTCAATGGTGAGATTGTATCCGCAGATTCAGCAGAGCTTCTGTACGAAGTGATTATGAACAAAATTAAGGAAGCTGAAGCATGGGATAACCTAGACTTGGATTGAAATATAATGCTCTGTTAGCCCATACACGCAATATACAAAGAAGACCTGCTTTGGGAGCGGGTCTTCTTTGTTTGTTTAGCATGATCAGCCAAAATGGCGTTTGGACTTCCAGAGCACACCGCTTTTAAGCAGGCGTGGTACACGGCCGCGCAATGAAGTGCTGCCCATAAAGCCATAGCCGAACCCGGCCTTCTTGCCAAGTGCGCCTAATGTACCGCGCAGCTTTAAAGGATGCGGGTGAGGCGTTTGACCTTTCCATAGATCACGTACAATATGTGCGATTTGTTCCCCTTGCACCTCTGCTGCCTGAGCGCTTGGAGAGTAGGGAAGGCTCGCACAGTCTCCGACCACATATACCTCTGGATGATCTGGTATTTGGTAGTAATCGTTGAGCACGATACGACCCTGAGGGTCTTTAGGGACAGCTAAATCCTGCACGATTTTTACTGGCTGAATCCCGGCCGTCCATACCACTGCATCCGTTACAATTTGCTCGTCACGGTTATAAATAGCTCCCGGCTCAATACGAGAAACCGCAACATGGTTCAGGGCATTAACCTGATGCTCCTTGAACCAAGCATGTACATAGGCAGACAAACGTTGCGGGAATGCTGACAGCACCCGCTCGCCCCGATCCATAATGGTAATATTCAAATCCGTGCGGCTTTCACGTAACTCCGCTGCAATCTCAACACCGCTAAGACCGCCGCCTACAATATGGACATGTCCATATGGCTTGATTTCGTTCAAGCGCAGATAGGTTTGGCGGGTATGGTTAAACGACTGGATCGTACAGCTGTGTTCTTCAGCCCCCGGTGTATTGTGAAAGCGGTCGGTACAACCCAACGCAATGACAAGCTGATCATAGGGCAAGGGTTCACCGTCTTGAAAATGGACCATTTTATTCTCCAGATCCATCGAGGTGACCTCTCCGTATTTGCGAATAAGACGTTGCTCATCTGGAAAATGCACCCGCAAATCAAAATCAGAAACCGTACCTGCTGCGAGGGCATAGTACTCTGTTTTCAAGCCCTGAAAGGGCATTCGATCCACTAAAATAACTTGAACATCGTCGGGAATGTGTTTATCCAGCAATTCTTTGGCAATGGTAAGGCCGCCATAGCCGCCCCCCAGAATAACGAAATTTTTCATCAAAATCCGCCTTCCTTTCGCTACCGTGTCCCCGGCAAATGGTCTGGTGTCTCGTCGATCTAACACAAGTTTTTGTTGTTATAAAACCCGAGAATCGGGCCTGCCTGTGGCAGACAGACCAGCGTATTCCGGGGCAGCATGATGCTGCATGGTGTGAGTAATGGGGATGAAATGCTCGCGGGAATCTGAATCCGATATTACATTTATTCGAAAACTTCGATTTCGTTATAGAAGGTGTCCCGTTCTACAGGTATGCGTCCTGCACCTTTGACCAGCCAGATCAGCTCTTTACGGGTCAATCCGGCAGGGGTTAACGCACCTGCGGCATGGCTGATCTGCTCACGCACAATCGTACCATGGACGTCTGATGCGCCAAAGGTGAGAGCGACCTGCGTCAATTGCGGGCCAATATTAATGAAGTAAGCTTTGACATGGTCGATATTGTCCAGCATCAGGCGGCTGATCGCAATGGTTTTGAGATCCTCGTAAGCGGAGTTACGGCGCATGATGTTGGCGTTTTTGCTTTTCGGCTGCATGGACAATGGAATAAATACCATAAATCCGTTCGTTTCGTCCTGCAATTCACGAATTTGCAACATATGTTCAATACGATCCTGATACGATTCGACCGAACCGTACAGCATGGTCGTATGAGTTTTCATGCCGAGATTGTGGGCCGTGCGATGTACTTCGAGATAGCGGTCCACGTTGGCTTTCGTAACACGCATCTTCTTCCGATATTCATCGGACAAGATTTCCGCGCCACCACCAGTTAGGGATTGAAGTCCAGCCTTTTGCAGCTCTTGAAGCACTTCTTTAATACTCAAGCCGCTTATGCGTGTGAAAAAGTCAATTTCCGCTGCAGTATAAGCTTTCAATGTAACGTGGGGATACTTTTCATTCAACGCCTTCAAAGAGTCTACATAGTATTGGAAAGGCACATGATTATTATGACCACCAACGATATGAAATTCTCTTACCCCCGGATGGATGTGTTGCTCAACATAATCAATCATTTCCTGCCCGGACAAAGTATAAGAGCCGTCCTCCCCCTGATCCTTGCGGAAATTGCAGAACGCGCAGCGCGCTTCGCATACATTGGTGAAGTACAGGCTCATGTTTTCGATAAAATAAACCTTTTTTCCGTTCTTGCGTAAATTGGCTTCGTTAGCCAACTGACCCAGTGTGAGGATATCGTCAGTTTCATACAAATATATACCATCTTCAAGGTTCAAACGAATCCCGTTCTGTACCTTTTCTACAATTTCCGCCATTCTGCGGTCTGTAAAAGGTGTAACTAATGTGGACATGCCTATTCCTCCTTCAAGTTGCTCTGTGCGAGGCTGTCCGCCAAATCAGCGGCATAAGCGCTTGGTGCGCACAGGATGTCCCGTTCCGTCGGTAAGAATCCGGCAGCGCGGATATACGATATGTGAAAAATGTTACAATGCCAGGCTACAATGATGAATATCTCAAAATATCGCCTTTGAAATGACAAATTTCCGACAGTTTCTTTTACACACTCTTCACCTATTATAAACCTCACACCACCGGTGTTCAATACAAACGAATAGAAAAACAGGTCTTGAAGCCTGTAAGGGAAGGACATTCCATGACTTGAGCACCTGCAAATAGTGGAGTATACTGAAGGAGAACATGAAGTAAAAGAGGAGGATGGAGCTATGATTAACATCACCGATTCCGCTGCTGAGCGTTTGAAAGATATGCTGGAGCAGCAGGAAACGCCGAATATGTTTTTACGTCTGGGTGTTACGCCAGGTGGATGTACCGGATTCTCGTATGCAATGGGCTTTGACGACAACGAGACGGATCAGGATATATATATGAACGTACAGGATATGAAGATTGTAGTGGAAAAGGAAAGCATCCGCTACCTGGACGGTCTGGAAATCGACTTTGAAGAGTCTGGAATGTCAGGCGGCTTCACGATTCATAACCCGAATGCCGTAGCTACATGCGGCTGCGGTTCAAGCTTCCGTACAGCTACAGATGCCGGGAAACCGAACGAAGAGCCTTGTTAAGGTAGTTTAAAAGGGTACAATGAAATGAATTGTCTGCAAACCTGCATGATGGGGTGTTAACAATTCGAAAATGTAAATCAAGACCTCCAGAACGGTATAGTCACGTACTATATTCGTCCTGGAGGTCTTTTTTAATATGTAGAGATTACTTACTTAGGATCATTATCACTACGTGTGGATTGGACAAATTTACTCAGGGCATTAAAAAAGGCAAATGCAACTGTAAAAAGCAAAAGAGCTACGGGTTTAATTTCAATCTTAGAAAAAACACTATATAAAACTAAAAATGCAAAAAAGAGTACTGAGCTATTTACGTTTTGTTTTGTATAAATAGATTTTATAAAATTCATTGTATCACTCTCCAATTTGATTATAAGAATTCAAAACATATAGTATAAGTACCTCATTAACAAAATAGAAGTTAACTTGGTATATATACCATATTGCGAATGTATTTAATGAACGACTTCTTATACATAAATTACAGTATTGCATACAAACATTCAGGACTTATCAAATAAAAAATTCACATTATTTTAATTAGAGTTTTACTTCACTAGAATTTCAGTATAGGAACTTACAATTTGAATTCTGAGGGAGTGAAAGAATATATGAGCAATCCAGTTAGTTTAAAAATGGCTACCATGACATATGGACTTGATGATGATCCTCATATGTATGAATTATTTGAGGGAGTTCTGTATGATCGTAGTTATTTCTTTTATCTTGAACATGGGATACTGTGTCTGCGACATGTAAGAAAGGTAGAACAACCGGACCATCCACATCTTTATGTGGATGGGGAAAGTGGGGGCCTCCAACTAGCGAAGAATGTACAGCGTGGGATTATGGAAGTCGTTACAGAACTGATCGAGCGTTTGCGTAGTAAGGATGGATTGACGTTTTTACTGGACGAACTGCTATGGCTACATGGTCGAAGTCATATTGAACTTAACCTCGTAAAAAATAAAGGATGATATATTTCTGTTGGAAACTAGCTGATTTGTAACCTTCCTGCACGGAGTTGGCACTTAAGACTAAGAACACGAAAGAAAAGAGGCTAGGGACGTATGAGGGAGTGGGTTGAAAAGGCACGGCAAGGGGATGCAGAAGCGTTCGGGCAGCTGATGCTGCATTTTCGCGGGATGGCCTATGCGGTGTCCTATGACATGCT
This sequence comes from Paenibacillus sp. CMM36, assembly GCF_053570945.1. Taxonomy (NCBI): domain Bacteria; kingdom Bacillati; phylum Bacillota; class Bacilli; order Caryophanales; family Paenibacillaceae; genus Paenibacillus; species Paenibacillus sp. CMM36. The sequence continues at coordinate 266,611 of NZ_JBSEDY010000005.1, read as the reverse complement.
GAAGGATGTCCATCTCGCGGAAGATGCCGTGCAGGATGCGTTCATAGAGGCTTATCAGAATCTGGAGAAGCTGCAGACCCCGTCTGCTTTTCCAGGCTGGTTCAAGACCATTGTGGTAAGACAGTGCCAGCGAATGCTGCGGCGCAAGCATCATTCGGTGCTTCCTCTGGATGAGGCTGTGCAGATATCGGGAGGAGTACCGGGTGTAGCAGAAATTGCGGAGCGTAGGGAGGAGAGCCAAGTTCTGCAACAATCGGTGAAGGCACTGTCTGCCAAGCTGCGCGTGCCTCTGCGGCTGTTTTATTTTTACGGCTATTCTCTTCAGGAAATTTCCGATTATCTGGGCACTCCGGTCCCGACGCTTAAGAAGCGGTTGCACGATGCTCGCCGAAAGCTGAAAGGTACACTCCCGGTAGCTGATCTCGTTTCTGTGTTCAATCATTTGTATGAGGGAGGGCAAAACATGCTACATATTGTTAACGGTGATGTTGTAGGCGAGATGTTGAAGCAGGGTGTTGTACAGGGTGATGTGCTTGTATGGAGAGAGGTATATCCGGCAGGACCGATATTTTTAAATCCAGCGGGGGCGGAAGAACGGGCATTGCGGGCCAGGGTCCTAGAAGAATCGATGGGTATTCCGACCAGCGAATATATTATGGGTTGTGAGGAACAGGAGCAGAAACTTCGTGAGTTTATTAAGTATGATGAAGTCGTATTGTGGTTTGAGCATGACCTGTTTGATCAGAGCATGCTCGCCTATCTGCTCCACTGGTTCAAAAGACAGAAACTGGGCCGCACGAAGCTGAGCTTGCTCTGCATTGGGGAGTTTCCGGGAATCGAACGCTTTCATGGCTTGGGACAGCTCACTCCGGCACAGCTTCAGACATTATCTGGGACCTGGCGGACTATTGGGCGGCAAGAAATGGAACTCGGAAGCGAGCTTTGGAAGGCGTATGCTTCTCCTGATCCTGTTCAAATGGCTAATCTGCTGGAAGACAAGAAGGCAGAATTGGCAGCATCCGGCCTGCCTTTTGCCTATGAAGCTTTCACAGCGCATCTCAAGCGGCTGCCCTCGGAGCAGAATGGTCTTGGCATTGTGGAACAGACCACGCTTCAGGCCGTTCATAATGGAGTGAATACGGCATTGGAATTGTTTCGTCAGGTAACTGACGTTCTGCATGTGCTTGGCATGGGGGATCTCGAATACTGGAAATTTATTCGTGCTTTGGCGCAAGGCGAACATCCTTTGCTGATGATTGACGGGGATGAGGCTGGCTTGGATTTCAGACAAATTCCGGATTTTCTGAACCGAAAGGTAATTCTGACAGAGTTGGGTAAAGAGGTACTGAATGGATCAGCGGACCGCATTGCAGTTCAAGGGATCGATGAGTGGTTTGGGGGGCTGCATCTCCATGGACAAGAGGTTTCTTGGCGCTGGGATGATGTAGCTGGAGGTTTGATCCGACATTGAAGGATAGCTATCATCAGTATATTCTCCTAATGTTAGGAACCGACATGGGCAGATGCGCATATACTTTCTAAAAACTAACATTAGGAGGAATAAACTTGTATCAAGTACCTTCTTACTGGGGAAATTCATACTATATGCGGGCCGATTTTGTACCGATCTGGAACACAGGATTTCCGAAAGCAGTACAAATGATAAAGGAAGCGGTACAAGGGGAGCGTAACGATGAGTTGTTCTACGATGAATTGATCAATTTGGCACCCTCACAAGAGCAGGTGGCTATTATTGAAAGCATCCGTAATGATGAGCGCGGTCACAATAAAATGTTCAGAGAGATGTATCGGGCTTTGACAGGACAGGAAATTGCAGGCATCAGTAGTGAGCAATATGAGAGGGTGCAATCTTATACAGAAGGTCTACAGCGCGCCTTGATGGGAGAGTTGGGTGCGGTGGAACGATATCGCAACATCTGGTTTGGTTTGCCTGCCGGTATCTATAAGGACACGGTGTACGGTATCATTTTGGATGAGCTTAAGCACGCTGCCAAATACAATTATCTGATTACGTTGAATCTCAGGTAACTATTGACCGAAAGTCAATACTACTCCACATCAATTGGATGCTGGATTTTATCCTTATATTCATCCACATAGAGTTGGCCGTTGCTGCCTTTAACGGCATAGAATACGTCCTCTAACTTTTTGTCGCGGGCCTTCAGTTGAGACAGCAGCCATGATTCGGGAATATGATTGGAGTTTAAATTGCCATGCAAAAGCTGTCCGTCGATTACAAGCTCAATTGGGAACTGTGTGGCATTACCTGCATTCAACTGCAGGTCTTTTAATGTCACGGCTTGCAGTTCCTTTTTCTTTTGAACAGATAGTTTTCCGTTAATCTCAAGGAGGGCGTACTGCACTTCTTCTATATTAAAAATTTCTTTCTGGCGAAGTTGTTGGTTTAAAGAATCCAATGTCATATTATTTTTTTTTAGGTTATCTTCGAGAATGAACCCTCCTTCTATGAGAACGGTGGGTGCTCCCTCTGTCCACATCTTAAAGTTTCTGAATTTCAAAAAAAACTTGGATAAAACATAAGAAGTAATTGTAAAAACAGACAGGGCTATTAATAGGTGGACAACTTCTATTTTTTGGTTAAATGCAAAATTAGCAGCCATAGCTCCTAATATAACTGCCGTTACGAATTCGTGAAAGTTCATATTGGAAAGGGTTTGCTTCCCCAATATTCTCCCAATTAGCATGAGGATAACGAATGCAGAAAAACTTCTGATCAAAATAACGAGATGATCCATGCAAAACCCTCCTAGTTTGAAAATTGCAGGTATTCAGCATATAGGTTACCCGCTGGGATGGGATAATATACCAGTGTAATTAATGCATTATATGTGATGTATAAGCTTATAGGTTAGAAATTTAGCTATTTGGTCGAATGATTTGATTTCTCTGCATATGAATAGACCTCCTTATGTTCATAATCCAATGCTTCTACTGCTTCATATCCGTAAACAGCTCCTGCGCAGTACGCACAAATAACTGTACAGCCAGAGAAGCATTGTGCAGGGATGGTACAGCGATACCGATTTGACGTGTGATCAGAGGTGAAGTCTCCTTGACGGTCAGATCATGGGGGAACGTGGACAAGGCGAGTGAAGAAACAATGCCCATACCCAGTCCTTGTCGAACCATGCTGACCAAGGTGCTGACATTGTGAGTAATGAATTGTGCCTGCAACTGACTTTGTTCGCGTTCAAACCCTTCCATAATGGCGACCTCATGTCCACCTTTACAAAAGATCATATCCTGCTCATTCAAGTCACGGATGGCAATTTTATTGTGTGATTGTAGAGGGTGACCGTCTGGCAGGAGAATAACCATGTCATCCTGACATAATGGGATGATATCTACCTGAGGGTCTGGTAACAGGATGATACCGACTTCGATTTCTCTGGTATGCACCCACTCCTTGACTTCATTCGTGGAGCCTTCATGTAGATCGAAAACAAGGTTCGGATAATGCTGACGAATATGATGAATAATCGGGGGCAGAAAATAGGCTGAGGCAGAAGGAAAGGCACCGATCGTGATCGTGCCCACGTCTAAACCTTTTTCAGCAGCCACCTGCTGCTGTACCTTTTCCATGCTTTGCAGCATCATACGGAATTGCAGCAGTACCTTGTGCCCGATATTTGTCAGCAGCACTCCTTTTTTTCGGTCGCGCAGCAATAGCTGGACACCCAGCTCGTTTTCGATGCTGGCGATGGCATGGCTGACCGCGGGCTGCGTCATATGCAACTCATGGGCAGTTTGGGTGAAGTTTAGCGTTTCAGCTACACGAGCGAAGATCATAATCTGAGTAATGGTCATAAGTGAAAAGTTATCTCCCTTATTGAAAACATTCATTTTATTTATTAGTGACCACAGTATACGCTAGTAAAGCAAAACTTTGCAAACGGCTATTCAGATTTTAGTCGGTAGCAATGAGCGATGAAAAATCTAAGGGAGAGAAGACATCTATGAAAAAATTAACACCTAAAGCTACGTTGTGGCTTGTCTTGATATTAGTGATGGTATGGGGGATCAACTGGCCGTTGACCAAGCTGGCTTTGCCAGATACGCCGCCGATATTTTTTTCAGGAATCCGTACCCTGCTGGGTGGTGTGATTCTGCTATTGTTCGCTATACGTCACCGGGAAACCTTGCGTTTTAGACAGAATGCGTGGACTTATCTTGTGCTGTCCATATTTAATATTGCAGGCTACTATGGCTTGCAGACGGTAGGGCTGCGTTATTTGCCTGCTGGGTTATTTTCCACTTTAGTATTCCTTCAGCCGATCCTGTTGGGATTATTCTCCTGGATGTGGTTAGGGGAGCGCATGTTTCCCCTGAAGGTCATTGGACTGGTACTGGGTTTTGGCGGGGTGATCGTGATTAGCTCTGGTGGAATGGCAGGGCATTTATCGGTACTGGGTATTGTGTTGGGGCTAGCTTCAGGATTGTGCTGGGCGCTCGGAACGATTTATATGAAGAAAAAAAGTCAGCAGCTGAACTCCATTTGGGCGGTGACGATGCAGCTCATTTTGGGAGGGATTATACTCAATGGGATTGGATTTACGACCGAGAAATGGAGCGATATTCACTGGACGACCTCCTTTATCGCAATTCTATTGTTTATTTCGATATTCGTGATTGCGATGGGCTGGATAATTTATTTTAAACTGATCGACAATGGAGATGCAGGAACCGTCGGCTCATATACGTTTATGATTCCGGTGTTGTCCACAGTCTTTAGTATGGTAATGCTCAAGGAATCGCTTACTTTGACGTTTGTTGTGGGGCTGGTGCTGATTGCAGGCAGTGTGTATCTGGTAAATACAGCATCTCCTAGAAAACGAAAGAACCGAAACTCCAGGGCTGATGAAACGAATTCCTGTACAAATGCATAGAAATATGGAATTAGGAAAAATATACTAGATTATCAGAGAAGGGAATAGTAAAATATGACTATATAAGTAGAGAGGAAGTTTGGTATGGGAGAATTAAGCAGTCATGCTCAGTCTGTGGAGCCGCAAGCACATTCTGTTCGTAAGCTCGCAGTTGTAGCAACAGTCATTTCAGGAGTAGCTGTACTAGGATGTATAGCCTTGGCGGTGTGGAATTATAATCTGAATACGAAGGTCAATACTTTAACTAGTGCGAACGCTTCACTAAATAAAACAACACAAGCGTTAACGAAGCAACACAACGATACAGAGGCGCTACTGGGACGAGTTAGATTAACAGCTAACCTGTCAGCCATAACGCATATGTTAGAGCAGACATCTGTCGTTACCGATGATTTTGTATTGGAAAAAGTGACTTTTGATGTAACAGAGGATGGCACGTTGAAGGGTGTGCTACTGAATGTGAACAATCAACCTAATCTTGGTTTTGGCGGTGCTTATCAAGGTTATGGTAAATATAATATGTCCTCAGCTGCATTGACGAAGAAGGCGGAGGAAGTCATAAACATAGCTATGAAAGAGTACGGTACATCTGACAAGCTTCCGGTATGGGATAAGAATACGAGGGTGGAAATGACGGTTCAAAATTATCCGCTTGGGAAGCGGGAAGGCGGCACTTTTAAACTCACCGGTCAGCAATAGGAGGAACCTAATGTATTGATTTTTATGATTTTTTTTACGCAAGGTTTTGTAGAGGGTCTGAGAGAAGGGTATAATGAGCATTATTAGGTCAGGGAGGTAACAGCATTGAGCGTCATTATTTCACAGCAAATCTCGGCAACGGGCGTGAAGGAATATACGAAGGTGATGAAAACATTTGATTCTCCGTTTACACCTTTAGTTGGACAGAAGATCAGGGACACGGCATTTGGCGATATGCAATATTACGATGTCGAGGACGTATTTATTGATCTAGCGGAGAATGAATATTGGGTTATTCTACCTGCCGTTTTGCTGCATACTGATGATATTGAGGATATACGAGACGCTGTGCGTGAGTATCGTTCACATGGTTGGGAATGTACGAAACCTCTGTAAATGCATACCACTTAGGCATCTATACGGAAACGTCTTTCTTTTGCGAGATAGGCGTTTTTTTGTGTATTTGTGTAGGGGATATTCCTAATGATTGGAATGAAAAGAAAGAATTTATGCTGAAAATGCGCAAATTTTATCATTTTTTATCATAAAACGACAAGTTGGGAAATGAAAACGGCCTTAATGTGTTATACTTAGTATATCAAAGGACAAGAGTCTAAAACGACCGGTAAGGCCCTTTCTTTGAAGAGCCTCTGAAAGGTTCAACGTTTATCCAAAATAAATGGTCAAAAGGAAAAGGGGAAATGCTAACGTGAGAGTGAATTTGAAATTTACCAACAAAGGGCAAGTTGCAGTTGAGAAGTTCAACAATGAGGAGCTTATCGAAATCTTTACCCGCTACATTAAAACGTTAAGCAAGAAGTATGATATCTCGGTTACCGTACCGGAGGATCTGAATGAGCAGATCTTGGAGGAGGGTACCGTGAAGGTCGTGTTGGATAAGATTAATTGTGACATGGACGCTTTTTTCAAGGAGCTGAGCCGGGATATCAAGGTGCCGCTGGTCAAAAGATTGGGTACCAAACTGGATAACGTATTTAAGACCGAGGTTGTGGAGCAGGAACAGAACTAAGTATAGGGATCAAGCGAGTCGAATGAAGATTCGCCATATGAAATGATAAAACCTCCCGAATGGGGCGCATGGCTAGGCCATGTGCTCGTTCGGGAGGTTTTATATGTTTAAACTACTCTATTCAGTAGGAAAACATGCAAGGCATGTCTCTCCCTTTTAACGTATTGTTGTGGATGTAGGGCGCAGTTGGGCTAAATCAAACGAAGGTACCAGCCCTTCCTGCGCGGCACGACCGAGCAAAGCTTCGATGGCGGCATATCCACTGTCGCCCAGATTGGCGGTAAAATCGTTAACGTACAGGTCGATATGCGATTGGGCGACATCAGGTGAAAGCTCCTGCGCATGAGACAATACATATTCACGCGAAGCTTCGGGATGCTGCCAAGCGTATTCGACAGAGGCGCGTATCCAGTTTGTGATCGCATCCAGATCCAGCGTACGGCGGGCAATAATAGCTCCGAGCGGGATCGGCAGTCCTGTATCTTCTTCCCACCAGTTCCCCAGATCGACTTGCTTACTAAGCCCGTAGGACGGATACGTGAACCGTGCTTCATGAATAACTAGTCCGGCATCTATCTTCCCGTCACGGACAGCAGGCATAATTTGGTCGAACGGCATCACGACGATCTCGCCGACACCCCCAGGCACATGCTTGGCCGCCCACAGGCGGAACAGCAGATAGGCAGTGGAACGTTCACTCGGAACGGCTACACGCTTGCCGGACAGGGCTTTCGGGCCTTCGACGGTGGAACCTTCCTTGGTCAGCACGAGTGGCCCACAACCCCGGCCCAGTGCGCCCCCGCAAGGCAGCAGGGCATATTCATCCAGTACCCAAGGGAGTGCAGCATACGAAATTTTCATAATATCCAGTCCGTCTGGTGTGATCGCCAGATTGTTGGTGATGTCGATATCGGCGAATGTAATGTCCAGCGCGGGTGCGCCCGGAATCAAACCATGCGCCAGAGCATGGAAGACAAAAGTGTCGTTGGGACAAGGTGAAAAAGCAATTTGCATCTATATAACCTCCGTTAATGTAGAAAATGCGGCTTCCAATGCTTGCAAAGCCTCTTTGATTCGCCAGGCTGCACGGTCACGTGGACCGACAGCATTGGAAATCGTGCGGATTTCCATCGTCGGCAGTTCTAGCCTATTTGCCGCCACGGCCACGCCGTAGCCTTCCATCGCTTCGGCAGCAGCTCCAGGAACGCGTTTGGCCAGCCGTTCCGCTGTTGCCGCCGTACCGGTGGCCGTAGAGACGGTCAGGATCGGCCCCGCGACAGCCGTCTGTCCGGCGGCACGCAACGCCTGAACCAATCGCTGCGCGGTGGCAACGTTCACGGCAATTTTGCTTGAGCCGAACCCCAGCTCGTCCACGCTGCTGAAGCCCTCTGCCGTCTCGGCCCCCAGGTCGGCGGCAATGATCGCGTCAGCAACAACGACGCTCTCCAATGCAGCGACCTCCGCGAAGCCGCCACCAATTCCGGCGCTGATGACCAGACGGTAGTCACCAGCCGCCGCCAGTGCTAGCGCGGTTGAAGCCGCCGCGGACGGTGCGCCCACGCCAGCTAGCTCGACCACAAAACGGGTGTCGCCTTTCAGGCCCCGCAGTACAGCTTCCCGTTCGCCTTCAACCGCGGTCATAACCAGGATGCGCTCATCTGATGTTGTATGCTCCATCGGTTGATTCCCCTTTAAATTTAGGTAATATGCTCCCTTATCATACTGCTTTTCGAAACGATGTTCAAAAAAGGTCGACAAAAAAAGCGCTCTGAGGCGCTTTTTGAAAAACTGCAAGATTCAGCAGATATGAAAATCGGTAGTTGTAAACATAAAGCAATTCTAATCTGGAAGAACAGCGCAGGCATAGCATATAATAATTATATCGGCTGATCCTTTGTGATTAGCTGAAACATGGTAATATTGCGGTCATAATGGCTTGGGGTTCCATCTTGATTGCGCACCCGAATCATCTCGCTACTGAATAACTCGATATATCCACAGCCAATCTCACAGTATACACCTGTAGGGTCCTCTTGCCAGACCGTAACGAGGTGTTGAGACAGCGCTGCGGTGAAAAATTCGATGTTTTTTTGCAGTACGCGTGGCGTTTTCTTGGGTTCCATAACGTAAATCCTCCCTATATCATGCCATTTGAAAATCAGCAATTGAATGTGGCTTCTAAGTGGTTACTACACATCATAACGAACATAAACAACTGAAAAAGAAACGGTTCTTCAATCTACTCTATGAAACAGACGTAAACACTGTACCGCTTAATGCTATTTTTGTAAAGCATCCGAATGACCTTTTCAAATATCCAGTTTGTGTTTACACACATTTTACATTGCGTTTACACTACTGTGATGCTAGTGCGTTTCATCTAATAGTACAATAAAGGGTAACTATACTGCATGAATTGATGGAGGCCATATGTTGATAGAGAGTCAGAATAAGGATAAAGCCGGGTCAGAACGTTACTTTAACCGAGATTTAAGCTGGATTGAATTTAATCGCCGTGTGCTTCAGGAAGCTCAGGATGCAGATACACCGTTGCTGGAGAGAGCCAAATTTTTGGCGATTGTATCTAGCAATTTGGATGAGTTTATGGCTGTTCGTGTTGCAGAGACGCGCGAGAAAATCAAGGCGGGTTTTATGCAAAAGGATTTTACGGGATATACCCCCTCCGGTTTGTACAAACGCCTGATCAAGCGTACTGTCTCGATGGTATCGGAACAATACCGGACCTATCGTGATATTTCTCGCCTCTTGACGAAAAAAGGTCTTTTACTGCTCGAATATGAAGACTTAAATACGACACAGCGCAAGTCGCTGGATGCATATTTTCATGAAATTATATTTCCGGTGCTCACGCCGATGGCGGTCGATCAGAGCCGTCCTTTTCCACTCGTTCACAATAAATACGTATATTTAGCGGTCGTTTTGAGACGTCCGGGGGATACGGAGGAGGATAAACCGCTTTTTGCCATTGTGCAGGTGCCTTCGAATATTCCACGTGTGGTTACAGTGCCGTTACGTTCCAATAGCAAGAAGAAATCATTTATTTTAATTGAGGAACTGATCAAGCATCATATCCAAACGCTGTTCACTGGGTATATCCCAGAGGCCGTTCATGCTTTTCGTGTGACACGTAACTCCGATTTATCCATTAATGAAGAAGAAATCGAAGATTTGCTCGAAGAGATTGAAAAAGAGCTGCGTCGAAGACGACGGGGCGCGCCAGTAAGACTGGAAGTAGAAAAAGGGATTCATCCCTATGCCCTGATGGAGCTTCAACGCGAATTCAAGCTGTTCGACCATGTGTTTGAGGTGGACGGGCCGTTGGATCTGACATTTTTATCGTCTTTTGCCGATCATTTGGAAGGGTATTCGCATTTGAAATTCCCGGCAATCAAACCACTGTATCCGGAAGAACTGCCCCCGCAGGAGGATATTTTCAACGTACTTCGCAAACGGGACGTGCTCGTGTATCATCCGTATGAATCATTCGATGCGGTAACTGATTTTATCATTGAGGCATCAGAGGACCCGGATGTGATGGCAATCAAAATGACCCTGTACCGTGTCAACGGGGAATCGAAGCTGATTCCGGCATTGGCACGTGCGGCCGAATCGGGCAAGCAGGTAACAGTGGTGGTGGAGCTGAAAGCCCGTTTTGACGAGGAACGTAATATTGCCTGGGCGCGTACGCTTGAAAAAGCAGGCTGTCACGTAGTGTATGGGTTGGTTGGCTTGAAGACGCACGCCAAAATCATTCTTGTCATACGCCATGAGCGCAACGCACTCAAACGATATGTGCATGTAGGTACAGGCAATTATAATGAAAGCACGGCGCGTGTGTATACGGATATCGGATTGTTTACGTCGGATCCAGTACTTGGTGAGGATGCCTCCGAACTGTTTAATGAAATCACGGGATTCTCTGCGCTCAAGACTTTGCAAGCTTTTACGGTGGCTCCAACGGGAATGAAGAACAAGCTGTTTGAACTCATCCGTAGGGAAGCAGAGCAAGCATTGGCAGGTAAGCCCGCCCGGATTATTGCCAAGATCAACTCCTTATCCAATCAGGAGATGATCGATGAACTATATGCGGCTTCCCAAGCAGGTGTGAAGATTGATCTTATCATCAGAGGGGTCTGCTGTTTGCGTCCCGGTGTGGAAGGATTCAGCGAGAATATACGTGTCATCAGTATTGTAGACCGCTTTCTGGAGCATTCCAGATTGTTTTATTTTGAAAATGGAGGGAAATCCGAGTTATTTCTGTCCAGTGCGGATTGGATGACGCGCAATTTGACCCGCCGAATTGAACTGATGTGCCCGATTTATGATGACGGGATCAAAGAAATGCTGGCAGATATTCTGCATTTATCGTTAAGGGATAATGTGAAGGCGCGCCAGCTTTTGCCTAATGGCAGCTATCAATTTGTGTCCAGAAACGACAAAGAGGCTCCCATCAGGAGCCAATCTGAAGCGATGAAGGTTAGAAATTGGAAGAAGGTAGAATGGACCACGACAATGTGAGGTTCCACGCCTTTTGGAAATCTTTCGCAACGGATTCTAGTTCTCGTTGTTCTAATATGGGTTCACTCTTGCTTTCCAAACGAAGATGCATTGCGTCATCCCCTGTAGTAGGATTGATGCTGGTAATCATTCCGGACTCACTCCGATCCATGCCAATCGCGAGCTGGAGCAGCGAGCCGAGCCGATGTACACGTTCCTCGTCGGAAGGCTCCAAAATATCCGCATGTGTGCGTAGCAAACGGGGGGTCCGGTTCTTGGGATGGTAATCCGCGATCAACGCGGCTAGTACCGTTTCCCTATGGGATAGACCGCCAATGCCTGCATGTAAGATCCAGAACACGGAATTCTGGCGAAAATGATAGTAATTCAAGGCAGCTCCCGTTTTGTAAAGAGTTGCTGCGGTCAGTAACAAACGTTTGTCCATAGCAGCTGAGGTTCCGCTAGCTAATGTGTCATAGAGCCGGACGGCGTACTCGTTAACCCGCTTGACATGCGCTTCGCTAACCGGGACAGCAAACGAAAGGATATTGCGAATGGATGTGATAAGCGGATTAGCTACCACGGGCTGTTCAGCGTTGACCAGCTCATGAAATAGGCCGTCTCGCAGACCCGCTCCACTGACCAGATACGCGGAGCCTTGAGCAGCTTCAAATATCGTTTTCAATATAATAAGACCCGGTACAATGATGTCGGCTCTGTCCTTGGACAGGCCGGCTGTTTTTTTGCGTTTTTCATAGGGAAGATGGGGCAGACTGCCATAGAAGTAATCGACATCTTCTATCGTCATTTCGTAATGGTGCGTCACAGGAAGTGAGTAATCCTGCCGCTTCTGATTGATTTTAGCCAAAGTACGCAGGGTCCCACCTAGCCCGATGAATGGCAGATCCGGATTGGAGAAGATCCAATCATGATTTTGCAGTGAAGAACGGACAAAGCTCTCCATTTCCTCAATCTGCTGAGGAGACCATTCGCCATTCTTGACCTCACGTCCAAAGCGCCAGTTCATATTGACGGCGCCAAAGGGAAATGACACCGTATGCAGTCGCTTTCGATCGCGGAACAGCGTAATTTCGGTACTGCCACCCCCGATGTCAATGATGATTCCATCACTCACATTCATAGTGTTCACTACACCCAGAAAACCGGCATAGCCTTCTTGCTCTCCGCTCAGTATTTCCAGTGTTAAATTTGTCTCCTCCGCAATCCATTGGACGATTTCGTCCGAATTCGTGGCATTGCGGATGGCTGCTGTTGCTGCTGCACGCATACGGACAACCCCGTGCATATGGCATACCGCCATAAATTGGCGCAACAATGGAGCGATGCTTCGAATCGCCTCCCGTTCCATACGGCCGTTGGCCCCAACCTTTTCGCTCAGTCGGGCAGCTTCTTTGCATTCCTGCACAATGCGATAGGCTCCTGTCTCTGTCATTTCATAGATCACCAGACGTATGGAGTTTGAGCCAATGTCCATGATGCCAATTTTGCTATTCATGAGTTGACCTCCTTGTTGAAAAACGATTTGGCGGTAATTTCCGCTGTTCCGTGCAAATGGTAGTAGATTATTGTCATTGTACCAGTGATATTCGGTGCATGCTACCGTTCGCCATGATCTTGTCGAAATAGACACATGCCGCGGACAATCATCCAAGAATAGAACATTCCTGTTGAGTATGTATAAGTATACCTGACGGCGAAAGGAGAGGGTTAGATGAGACAACTTGCAAGCAAATGGCTAAAGACGAAGGCGCTGCTCCACCATCCACATACCGCCGTTTATATACCGGAAACCTGTCTATATAGTGAAGATCAATTGCGCATGATGCTGCGGCGGCATGCTTTTGTGTTTATAAAACCTGTAAAAGGAGGCGGAGGAATCGGAGTCATGCGTGTGGCAAAGGAGCGTAGGGGATACACCTGCACGCGTATGGAGCACACGCACCGGTTCAGTCATTTTAGAGCACTTGTAATCGGAATCCATAAGCTCCGAATCCAACGCCCATATCTCATTCAACAAGGGATCCAACTGGCAAGTATTCAAGGTAGACCTGTCGACTATCGAGTCAAAGTTGTGAAGGAAGGGCAGAGATGGGATTTTCGTGCGGTAGTTGCACGTCATGCTCGTCCCGGACTGGTCATTACGAATCTGTGCAGAGGGGGAACTTTGCTGAAGGGAACAGATGCGCTTCGAATGATATATCCCCGGCGGCTTGCTACGCGAAAGCGGCGAGAGATCATTGAACTTACACAGCGCTGTATTCCTGTGCTGGAAAAAAGGTTTCCTGGGATTGGACAACTAGGATTTGATTACGGGCTTGATCAGAATGGAAGGGTATGGATTTTAGAGGTTAATACAAGACCTCAATAAATTTCTGTTTTCTTCAATAAAATCCCAATTTAATCTATTAACAAGACGCTAAATATAATATATTTGTATAAATAATAAAAATATTTTTTTGTGTTCAAGCTTCAAAATTCTGTGTATAAATATTGTCCACATTATCCCCTGTCACATATAAGGGTTAACGACACTTACCAACAATTTATACACAGGATTTCCACAATTGGCTGTGGATAACAGAACGCTTGTTCCGTTTTTGGTATTTTGATAGAATAGATTTTGAAATAAAAGGAAAGGTTGTGTCGAGGATGGCTATGCTGACGGATGAGATGCTTTTGGATTCCTATCAGATGGCAATCGAGCTTAAACTTGAATGTGACTTCATTGCACTGTTGCTGGCTGAAATTCACAAAAGAAATCTAGAGATGAATACAGCCGTAGTCCTTCATTAGACCGGACAAGCTCTCGTACTGCGACTGTAAAGTCATTCAGGGTTCGAATGGCTTTACAGACAATCACTGCAACGAATAGGCACACCGTAAAAAAGGGTATTTCACTCCAAACATTCAAATTTGGAGTAAAATACCCTTTTTTGTCATAGTCTAAACTAGACTACAATTTCATGTTACTGCTGTGACCAGGAGACAACTTGGCATCTGGATCTACATAGACCTTGGCGTTGTTGACTGCCGTAGGGGCTTCACCAAAGCCGACCGCAATCAGCTTGAGCTTGCCTGGATAGGTTGTAATATCTCCTGCGGCGAAAATGCCGGGAATATTGGTTTCCTGGCGAGAATCGACCACGATGGAATTACTTTCGATTTCAATTCCCCATTCAGCAATCGGGCCAAGTGTGGATACAAATCCAAAGTTAACGATCACATCATCCACTTCGATTTCCTGTGTTTCTTTGGTTTTTACATGAGCAAGAGTGACTTTCGTAATCGTGTCTTCTCCATGCAATTCTGTAATTTCCGTTGGTGTAATAACATTTACTTTGGATGCCAGGAGGTTTTCGACACTGTGTTCATGCGCACGGAATTTGTCGCGGCGGTGAATCAATGTAACCTGTTCTGCAATTGGTTCCAGCATGAGTGCCCAGTCTACGGCAGAGTCACCGCCACCACTGATTAGCACTTTTCGGCCTGCAAATTTGCTCAGGTCGCTAACAAAGTAATGCAGGTTCGTTTTTTCAAAATGTTCGGCACCTGGAAGCTCCAGTCTGCGCGGCTCGAAAGCACCAACACCAGCGGTAATAATAACCGCCTTACCATGATACTCGCCACCTTTGTCTGTTTTTACAATGAAGTGGCGTTCTTCTTTTTTCTCTAACGATACGACTTTCTCTTCTAGCTGCACTTCTGGATTAAAGTGGTTCATTTGTTGAACCAAATTGTTGACCAGTTCCTGTGCAGTTACTTTAGGAAAGCCAGCAACGTCATAAATATATTTTTCAGGATAAAGGGCTGCAAGCTGGCCGCCCAGTTGGGGCATACTTTCAATTAAGGTGACGGATGCCTGACGCATTCCTCCGTAAAAAGCGGCGAAAATACCGGCTGGACCGCCTCCAATAATGATCAGATCGCGGATCTCCGCGCCTGTGGATTGAGTTGTCACTCTAAAAACACCTCCGAAAGGGATAGTATGGAATTTGTAATTATTGAATCAGCCGCATAGAGGTTCAGATAGCCGCCGAACGCATGATTCACTGTTTATCATTATAAACTGCCAGGTTCCGCTTGCAAAGTTAAAGCTATTAATATTTGATGAAGACTTTTTTGTGAGTGTAAATTAACCGTTTTGAGAGAACAGCTTCGAATAATTATGTATATCGGAAGGGGTAAAAGCATGAGCAGTATTCCCAAAATTGTCATTGTGGGCGCC
This sequence comes from Paenibacillus sp. CMM36, assembly GCF_053570945.1. NCBI lineage: Bacteria > Bacillati > Bacillota > Bacilli > Caryophanales > Paenibacillaceae > Paenibacillus > Paenibacillus sp. CMM36. The sequence continues at coordinate 251,190 of NZ_JBSEDY010000005.1, read as the reverse complement.
GGATATGGCGGTATATTGACGGCTCAGCAATTGCAAAAGGAGCTCAAGCACAATGAGGCGGATGTCACGCTGATCAACCGTCATGATTACCACTATATTACGACACATCTTCATATGCCTGCGGCAGGTACGGATACGATTGAGCATTCAAGGATTCCGATTGCGCAGCTAATCGATGAGTTCAAGGTGGATTTAGTCAAAGGAACGGTTAAGGAAATCATACCAAAGGAGAAAAAAATCGTGCTGGAGGACGGCTCGCTGTCCTATGATTATTTGGTCATTGGACTAGGCGGGGAGCCAGAAACATTTGGCATTCCGGGGATGGATAAGTTTGCGCTGACGATTCGCAGTATTAACTCCGTTCGCCTGATTCGGGAGCATATTGAATACCAGCTGGCCCTGTATAAAAATGATGGTAAACCAGGTCGCCTCAATTTCGTCGTAGGGGGCGCCGGTTTTAGCGGCATTGAGTTTGTGGCGGAGTTGGCGGATCGTTTGCCACAGCTGGCTAGAGCTTATGACATCGACTTTAACCGGATTCAAATCATTAACGTCGAGGCAGCTCCTACGGCACTGCCGGGGTTTGATCCTGAACTGGTGGAGTATGCGATGGATGTCCTTAAGCGTAAAGGGGTCACCTTCCGCATTGGAATTCCGATTAAGGAATGCTTGCAGGATGGTGTAATCGTTGGTGAGGGTGAGAAAATCGAAGCCTGCACGGTGGTCTGGACGGGAGGGATTCGTGGAAACGGATTAATTGAGAAAGCTGGATTCGAAGTGATGCGTGGAAGGGTGAAAATCGACGATTTTCTGCGTGCACCGGGCCACGATGATATTTTTATTATCGGGGACAGCTCCTTGATGTTTAATCCCGAAGGACGCCCTTATCCACCGACTGCCCAAATTGCGATGCAGCAAGGGGTCCTTTGTGCCAAGAATCTGGCCGCTACTCTTCGCAAAAAGGAGCTGCACAAGTTCGTATTTTCCAATAAAGGGACGGTTGCTTCGCTTGGAAAAGGCGAAGCCGTCGCCGTGGTGGGCAAACGCAAAATAAAAGGTTGGGTGGCCGCACAATTGAAAAAAATTGTCGATCTCCGCTATCTGTTCATCATTGGCGGAATTCCACTGGTACTGAAAAAAGGACGGTTTTTCTAAGGCAAAAAGGTTTCCATGACTCCTAAAAAGGAGCTTGGAGACCTTTTTTATTTCAATGAACAAAAAAAGATATTGACTCATAACTATTCGACGTCGTATAGTATGATTACTAATTACAGAGGGGGAGCTTCACATTGAATTCTGATTTTAAAATCAATGCCGATCCCAGTAGAATACATTTATTGACTGAAAAGTTTCCAAATGTGGACTCCCAATCGTTGAATACGTGGGTACTTTTCGTGCAGGCAGCACATGAAGTGTACAATGGAGTGTCTTCCAGACTCTCGGAATATGGGCTATCTGTAGGCAACCTGAAAATTTTAATGCCATTGTTTTTACATGAACGTGCATTGACTCCATCAGAGCTGGCTGAATATTCAGGGGTTACTCGTTCAACAGTAACCAGCGTCATTGATAAGCTGGAACGGGACGGCATCATCCGAAGAAGTACGCTAACGGATCGACGTATGACCGCGATCTCCTTGACTGATGAAGGAAAACAGTTAATGACGGAAAAAATTCCGATGTTCATCCAGCTTTTTTCGGATTTAATGAATGAATTTACAAAGGAAGATCATATTCTATTTGCTACGTTATTAAATAAGTTTTCCTCAGGACTTGAACGGATAAAACGGGAATAATCAAATTTCCCGGCTTAAATAGTTAGATGTCGTACTATCAGGTTCCTTATTTGTTTTTGACTATTATTTTTTTAACCTATCATTGGCTAAATCATCATGAAGGAGAGTTTATTGCAATGAATAAAAAGATCATTGTGTACGTGCTACTTGTTGTTGCATTAGGTACCGGAGGTACGCTGATGGCAATGAGCGGCAAGGATGCTGTGAGTATGGCAGCCCAACAAAAAAACACACTGCTTACGGCAGATACCGTAAATGTTGCTTTTCAGGGCGTAGGGGGAAGAGTAAACACGATTGAGGTGAAGGAAGAACAACAGGTGAAAAAAGGGGATGTGCTCATGACCCTCGATCCTGTAGACCTTGATTTGCAAATTGAGAAATTAAAAACGGATATCGCACAGGCTGATGTGAAAATAAAACAGGCTAAAGACGGGCTGCAAAATCAGTCGGAGAAAATTTCAACTTCAGAAAAACAGGGACAATTGGACATTCAAGCCGCGCAAGCAGGAGAGTCCTTATTAAATCAAGGAACACGTGCGGAGGATATTCTAAGACAAAAGCTGGCTATTGAAGCAGCACAGCAATCGTTGGACGCAGCTCTGACAGGAGTAGAGACAGCCAAAAGGAATGCGGAAATCGCGCAAAAAACAGTATCATCCAGACAACAGGCTCTGGACTTGGCTAATGTGAATTACAACCGTATCAAAGCGTTATATGATGCTGGAGCTGGAACCAAAGCAGAACTGGATAACGCCAAAAACCAACTGGATAATGCCCAAATCGCGTTAGATACAGCTACAGATCAGGTTGAAATTGCCAAAAACCAGATTATAGCGGCTAGCAAACAATCAGACATTGCTAAAAATGGGATCGCTCAGCAGCAAACCGCTTTGGATAAAATGGAGGCAGGCGCAACTGCTGAGGAACGCCAGCAGGCTCGTATCAAAACAGAAAAAGCAAAGGAAGCCTTGACTCAAACCTCGCAAACACGAAAAGATGTTAAAAATAGCGAATACAATGTGGATCTTCTGGCTCAACAAAAGCAGGCATTAAGTGTTCAACTCAAAACTTTGGAATTGCAGCGCGGACGTATGGTGCTGAAGGCATCCGCAGATGGTAAGGTGTCGCGTATTGTACCTAAAATGGGAGAGATCGTTTCTACGGGGGCAACGGGCGTCGTTATTGAAACCAATCAGCTATACTACGATATTTATGTGGGCGAGGATTCCATGTCACAGTTTAAAGCTGGGGGAAATGTGAATACGCACGTCGTAGCTTTAGATAAAGATGTCCAAGGCAAGGTGAGGTACATTACTTCTGCCCCTCAGTATACCAACATGAGAATGAGTCGGGACAAAGGTCTGTCGGATATAAGCTCCTTCCAAGTGCGGGTGGATGTCCAGCGAACATCTGAATTATTACCTGGAATGACGGTAGAGGTTGTGACGAAATGAAGGCGTTTATAGAAGAATGGAAGCTGATGATCAGTGGTAAGATGGTTTTTATCATGCTGCTCGTTCCTATCGTAGTAGCTGTAGCCTTTGGATTTGTTTTTAAAAATAATCAGCTTAACGATGCCTCTGTAGCTGTAGTCGATTTAGATCATAGCAGTTATAGCCGACAGCTTATTAATAAATTGGATGCATCGCAGTATATTGATGTACGCCATGTGCAAGAGAATGAAGCCGATCCGAATTTACTTTTATATAATGAAAAGTTTTTTGCGGTGATTTACCTTCCAGCTGGGTTGGAGGAAAATAGGATCAAAGGAGTTCAGAGCAACATCGGTTTCTATGTAGATAATACGGTAGGTCAGGCTACTGGAAATCTACGCTCGGCAGTCACAGAGATCATGGCGACGGAAAATGCGATGCTGGCTGGTGGTGGATTAAAGGGTATGGGAATGAGTGACAGCCAGGTTACAGGGCTTACTTCCAATATGCTGCTTCAGCAGCGCCTGTTATATAATCCTACCAATGCTACTTTGATGACCTCAGTTATGGGGTTCATTAATACGGTCATGATTTCACTGATGGGTGCTACTGTACTGACAATTGTCCCGCGATTGCGGGAGCAAGGAAGATTAAAAGAGGAGCTTCAGTTTTCGTATGGTTTGATTCTTAGGGTGTTGCCGTATGCGTTAGTAGGATGTGTTTCCTTTTACCTGTCCATTGGTTTACTTAAGCAAATTGGCGGACTGCGCTTTGAAGCGAATGTATGGCAGCTCAGTATCCCATTTCTCCTGTACACGATTACGTTGAGTTTGTTTGCGATGGCTTTAGGGTGGAATGCGGCGAATCCGGGAAAAGCTTCCCCACGCCTCATGCTAATTATACTGCCTTCGTTTTTACTGAGCGGCGCTCAATTGCCAGTAGCTATGCTGCCCACATCGCTGCAATATATTAGTAATATTCTTCCATTGACCTGGCATTTCAAGTTTTTGAGAGGGATGGGCTTCAAAGGTGGGAGCCTGAAGTATTTTATTCCTGAGCTTGGCGGCTTTTTGATCCTATTAAGTGGTCTGCTGCTTGTTATCTTTATTCAGATCGCTTTGGAGAAAAGAAAGCTGGCGAAAAGTGAGGATTCGTCCGTCGTGGTGGAGCCTGTGATGCAATAAAAAAAGGATTCTGCCGTCCCGAAAGTGGGAGTTCGCGGAATCCTTAATTGTATGCTGCGATATGGTACTGACGGTTGTGCTTTACAGCTTCAACATGTCTTCAAATGATTCCTCATTCAACACGCTGCCGACATAGAAGGAGCCAAATTCACCGTAACGGGCACTGACTTCATCAAAACGCATTTCGTAGATTAGCTTCTTGAACTGAAGTGCGTCATCGGAGAACAGTGTTACGCCCCACTCCCAATCGTCAAAGCCGACAGAACCGGAAATGATTTGCTTTACTTTGCCAGCATAGCTGCGTCCAATTAAACCGTGGCTGCGCATCAAGGTGCGACGCTCGTCCATTGAAAGCATGTACCAGTTGTCATCTAGATCACGTTTTTTGTTCATTGGATAGAAACAAATATAACGGGCCTTGTTTAATACAGGCTTCAAGCGTGCGACAATTTGTGGATTTTGCATAGGATCTTCATCTTTGCTCAAATAATTGCTCAGTTCCACCACACTCACATAAGAGTAGGTTTTAGTTGTATATTTGGCGAAGGTTGTTTTGTTAAAATCATTTTCCAGTTTATTGAGGTCTTCCAGCGTTTCGCGCAGGTGCATCATGACAAAATCAGCCTTTTGTCCGACTACAGTATAGACAGCTGAGCTGCCCAGACCCGCTTCCTCGGTAACGTTCCATTCCTTCATAAACTCTTGAAGCTCGTCCAGTGCTCCGGCGCGCTCTTCATCGTCTGCGGTCTTCCATGCTGTCCAGTTGATGGACCGAAAATCGTGAAGCGCATACCAGCCTTCCAGTGTGGAGGCTACTTCGTTAGGTGTTGCTGGGGTTTGTTGAGGTTGATGTTGACTCACGATCTACACTCCTTTACGATCTGTAAATGGTAATCGGCTTAGCCGAAATATGTGTACTTCCTAATATCATTCCTGTATCCAATACGTGATACTTAACCATTATATTGTAGCTCAAAGTAAAGCTTTTCACCAATGAAAGAAGTGTGAAGAATTTTATTTTTACCATGATGCAGGTCACAAAGTCATAAAATAGTTAGTATTCTCGAAAAAAGTAGAACTCAGACGAATACGGCTGCCAAAAAGGAGAACAATTGCCCTTATTTTGTTGGTCCCACCAGAAGGCAAGTATGATAGAATAGAAAAACATCTTGGAGACCGTTATGTCAGGAAAGGAAGAATGTTGGAATGCGGATGAAAAACCTGCTGCACTATACTGAGAACCACCGCTACTGCGTTTATCGGGAATTTGGCTTGAGCGCACTGGATGAATTGATGCTGGGAAGCGTCTATCAGCCGATGGTAGGCGCATTTGCGGTCAGTCTGTATCGACTGTTGTTCCAGCATGTGCCAGTCGGACAAATCGGTTATTCGCCGTTGGAACAGCAGCGTCGCCTTTTTCTGACACTGGGACTGGAGCCGAGTGAGAAGGGACGCAAGTATTTGATTGAACAGACCTCCAAACTGGAGGCCGTCGGTCTGTTACAGACGTCCAGGCTGTATGCACCCGAAACGGACGACTATATGTATGAATATGAGATGCAGCCGCCGCTCGCACCTGCTGAATTTTTCAGAACACAGCATCTCACCCTTTTGTTGAGAGACAAAATCGGTAAGTTTGCAGTGCTTTCTCTGAGAGAATCATTGTGGAGCAGAGAATCTAGCGAATGGTCGCAATCTTCCTATAATAAAGAGAATATTTCGATTCCATTTTATGAGTTATTTGAACTGAATACCCATGTTATAGATTATGAATTGGAGCAGGCGTTGTCCGAGGTGTCTACTAGCCGTCAGACTGGACCACTTGCGTCAGAATCGGAGGAAGCATTGAATTATGCAGATATTATTCTCCGTTTTCCGCGTGAATCTGCCAATCGTAAGCACGTGGAGCGTCTTCGGTTTGAGCACGAGCAGTTAGGCATGGTCAATTACGTTGTTCGCAAATTTGATCTTTCTGTACAGGATATTAGCCGATTGCTGGATGAGGATGGTATTTTTACCGAAGCAGGCGACTTGTTGCTCGACGAGCTTCAGCTTCGGGCTAGCCAGCACTCCAGACAGGATCGCAAGCGTCAGGAGGAGCAGCAGGTTCAAGCCGCCAAGGTAGTTGCTTTGCGCCAAAGGGAAGCTTCCACATCTGAAGAGCCGCCTGCAGAGCAAGCTGTGGAAATGGAATTTTATGTGGAGGTTCCCCCACAATTCACAGCCAAGTGTGACATTCACCAATATAATATGATGTTGCGCAACGAGCCTTATCGCCGTTTGCTGCAAACCTTTTTCCCCGGCACGGTTCCCGGTAACCTGCTGGATATATTCGAGAAAATTGATATCAGCTATAAGCTGCCAGGCGAAGTCATCAACGTGCTGATCCATTATTTGATGTCACTGCTCGTATCCGGGAGCGATCAGCGGATTAACCGCAACTTTGTCGAGGCCGTTGCTTCCAATATGCTGCTTAAGCAGGTAAACACTTACGAGAAAGCCGTTCAATATATAAGGGATCAAGCTAAGGTAAAAGGAAAACAGTCCTCTGCTTCTCCTTCCGGCGGTCGATCCCGCGCGTATGCCAAAAATAACGGGCCAGCCAAGCCATCCATTCCAATCGTTCAAGATCAACCTTCCGAGGAGTCTGTATCTGAGGAAGAATTGGATGAACTGCTGCGTCTGGCCGAACGAATGCAATCCGGTAAACAGAAAAAGGTGTAGGTAGATTTTAAGGTATCCATAACTCTGCACTTTTTAAGAAAGGAGGAGCGTTCTTGGAATCACTGGGCGATTTGCTGCAGCAGATGCAGAACCCTTCGTTTCGCCAGCGTACTCGCAATGTAGCCGATCAGGTTCTAAATGATCCGCTCGTGCAGGAGTTTTGTGCTGCGCATCCTGATGTGGACGAAACACAATTGCGACTCAACATGAGCATGCTCTTTCAGTATGCCCGAGATCGTCGAAATTGCGACAATTGTCCGGGACTGGAACGGTGTCCTAACGATTTTCAGGGCCACTTTTGCAAGCTGGGCGTGGAATATCCGAATGGAACTGCTGAAATTGTAGACATTCGGACCCCATGTGCGAAGCAGATTGCTTCCCAACATGAGCAACGGGTGCGTGAGCGAATTAAAAGCTTCTATGTGGATGAACGCGCACTTCTGGAGGGATATAACGCCCTTGAAATTGCGCGCAAAGATTCACAACGCATGCCTGCCGTCACACAGCTATTCCGTTACATTGAAGAAACGAAAAGTCAGGGTCTATCCAAAAAAGGACTGTATCTGGAAGGTACGTTTGGTACGGGTAAAACTTTTTTGATGGGCTATTTATTGCACGAGTTGGCCCTGTCGGGTCTGAACGGTGTGATCGTGTATATGCCTGATTTTGTGGAGGACTTAAAGTCCATGATCCAGGATGGGCAGAAGTTGAAGGAAACGACCGAAATGCTCAAAAATTGTGATCTGCTTGTATTTGACGATATTGGAGCCGAAAATTTAAGCCCGTGGGTACGGGACCACGTGATGGGCTCTATTTTGAATTACCGAATGAACCGCAAACCTACTTTTTATACTTCCAATTATTCTTTGCAAGGGCTGGAGAAGCATCTCAGCTTTACGAGCAAGGATGGAGAGGAAATGTATAAAGGACAACGCTTGATGGACCGGATTCGTCCTTTTGTAGATGTCATTACCGTAAAGGGAAAAAATCAGCGGGGGTAAGCGTTTATCCGTCTGCTATTTCGATATCTTACAATTAAAAGACTATTGTGATATAATTAAAAGGTGTCGAAACAGACATTACAGGTTATAATAATCTTGACTTTTCTATAAAGGAGGAACATACAATGGCAATTGTTAACGTGTCCGATCAATCCTTCAACGCAGAAGTCGAAGGCACAGGAACCGTTTTGGTTGATTTTTGGGCGCCATGGTGCGGTCCTTGCAAAATGATCGCTCCTATTCTGGAGGATCTGTCTACAGAAGTTGGCGACAGCGTCAAAATCGCGAAGGTGAACGTGGATGAAAATCCAGAGTCTGCTTCCCGTTTCGGCGTGATGAGTATTCCTACCCTGATCGTTTTCAAAGACGGACAGCCTGTTGATAAAGTGGTAGGACTGAACTCCAAAGAAGCGCTGAAAAGCATGCTTACTAAACACCAATAATCATTGCATGTGACCCATGCTCCCGCGGGGGCTTGGTGGAGCGGCCATGAAAGGTCAATGCCTCCGGTTGTAAATACCGGGGGCGTTTTTGTGTATTATTCCTATATATTATAAGTAGTTAGTTGAGTAGTCATTAAGAATGGAAGGAGGAACCGGGCAAATGAAACCTTATGCGGAGGACTTGCAGAATCAGGAGAAGGCGCTGGAGAACATACGGCACAAATTAGCGTTACTGCCGGATGCATCAGGCTGTTACCTGATGAAGAATAGCGAAGGCACCATTATTTATGTCGGCAAGGCCAAAGTGTTGAAAAACCGGGTCCGTTCCTATTTTACAGGTAGCCATAACGGCAAGACGCAGCGACTGGTTTCCGATATTCGTGATTTTGAATATATCGTTACAGGCAGTAATATGGAGGCGCTCATTTTGGAGTGCAACCTCATTAAAAAGTACCAGCCGCGTTATAACGTGCTATTGAAGGATGATAAAACCTTTCCGTATTTGAAAATTACGAACGAGGCACACCCCAAGCTGGAGGTGACCCGTCGCGTTCTGAAAGATAAAGCAAAATATTTTGGACCGTACCCCAATTCCTACGCGGCACATCAGACGAAGAAGTTGCTGGACCGTATGTATCCGTTACGCAAGTGTGGTGTGATGCCCAAGGAAGTGTGTCTGTATTATCACATGCATCAATGTTTGGGGCCTTGTGTGAAAGAGGTCGAAAAGGAAACGTATGACCAGATTGGTCAGGAAATTGGTTCCTTTTTGAGCGGGGGACATGAGGAAATTAAAAAGGATCTTCAGCGTAAAATGCAGGAGGCCGCAGAGGAATTGTACTTTGAGCGGGCCAAGGAGTTGCGAGATCAGATTATCAGCATCGACGCGATGATGGAAAAGCAGAAAATCACCACATCGGATGCGAAAGATCGAGATGTATTCGGTTTTTCAGTAGATAAGGGCTGGATGTGTGTACAGATCCTATATGTCCGCAAAGGTAAAATGATCGAGCGCCATATGTCGACTTTTCCTTTCTACGGTGAGGCTTACAGTGATTTTATGTCCTATGTGACGCAATATTATAGTGACAACCCAGCAGTGCCGCAGGAAATATTGCTGCCGGATTCTCCTAAGCTGATGCAGGCGAAACAGGTCAATGTCGATCAACCGGTTGCGGCAGAAACTGCACTCTACAGTGCACCTACAGCCGATGTTACCGGACAGACAGATGAGAATGCGATACAAACGGAGACAGAGCATTCTGCTGACTCACTGCTGGTGGCTGAAGAACGGGCAACTTATGCAGCGGCAACGAATCAAGATCAAGCTGGTGACCAAGATGCCGAGATAAAGGAAACAGAAACTCAACTATCCGGTGGACTGGAGGACCCAAGTACGGCGGCTCTCGCTCTGGCTGAATGGTTGGATGTAAAGGTACTTGTACCGCAGCGTGGACTGAAAAAGCAAATGACAGGCATGGCGACGGAAAATGCACGTGTAGCTTTGGATGAGAAGTTTAAGCTGATCGAGCGGGATGAGGAACGAACATCCAAAGCTGCAAGCAATCTCGGACGTGCCATTGGGCTGGATAGCTTGCACCGGGTGGAGGCGTTTGATAACTCCAACATCCAGGGTTCCGATCCAGTCTCAGCCATGATCGTGTTTATTGATGGCAAACCTGCCAAGAAGGAGTATCGAAAATATAAAATCCGTTCTGTGCAGGGACCCGATGATTATGAAACAATGCGTGAGGTTATCCGGCGTCGATATGAACGTGTGCTTAAGGAAAATTTGGAACGTCCCGACTTGATCGTTGTCGATGGTGGACGTGGACAAATTAAGGCGGCGACCGATGTATTGCAAAATGAGCTGGGTTTGTTCATTCCTGTATGTGGTTTGGTGAAGGATGCCAAACATAGAACATCCCAACTATTGGTGGGAGAATCCTCTGAGGCCGTGACACTTGCACGTAATAGCGAAGAATTTTACCTGCTGCAACGGATTCAGGACGAGGTTCACCGTTTCGCCATCACGTTCCACCGCGAGCAACGCGGCAAATCTATGGTAACTTCCCGGCTGGACTCTATTCCAGGCATTGGCGAGAAACGGCGTAAGTTACTGCTTAAGCATTTTGGATCGCTCAAAAAAATAAGAGAGGCCAGTGTCGAAGACTTCCGGCCTCTCTCTATTGGGGATAAGCTTGCGCGTCAGATTATAGCTGCCCTTCGGGAGGAGGAGTCGTAGAATGCGACTCCTCTTTTTGTATAGGTTCAAACATCATTCGATTCGGCTTTTTAGGACTAAACCAATAAATGATGTAACCCACAATGGCTGGAAGTAAGATCCAGAATAGGCCCGCGCTCACGTTCACAGTATCTCCCAGACTCATCACACTAAGTCCCATTAGAATGCTGTCAAAAATAACGTGGCTGAACATGGCGGCAATAAAGCCGTAACGCAGGAACACAAAACTGAACAGCAAACCAAGAAAAGTCAGCTCAATAGGTCTGGAAATCACTGGATAGATCGGATAAAGTGTATGTCCCAGTGCCCAAATCAGCGTGGTGATCAGACAAGCAACAAAAGTATTTTTCACTATTTTTTTGACCATCGGAATACCAAACAGACGGTAGACAGTCTCTTCTCCAATACCTGCCATCCAGGCCATAATTGGCAGCAGCCATGGATAAGCCATATTGTAAGGGGATTGCGTGGCATCTGTTGTGGAGAATGTATTAAATGTGCGCTCCAGTATAAAGAATAAAATGGATTGTACCCCGAGTAAAATAAAGGCCCACAAGTAGCCGACATACATACTGCGAAGCACATACAGCCCGTAGCCCGGCTCTTTCGCACGTGGCCATGCATTCAGTCCAACCTGACGCATAAGTCCGTCACCGCCGACCAAGGAGAAGTAGAGCGCTACAGCCATGACGAAGGTAACACCAATCTGGAACACCATAAGAAATATAAGCATGCCCTTACCGCCTGCTTCTGCTTGCAATAAAGGCAGCATGTTCATGGTCCCAGCTATACTAGCAATAAAGTATATAACGGATAGAACAATGCCGCGTACAAATGAAGTATGTCGTCGGGTGAGTGATGCATACACAATGGCAAGTACACCCAGCGCAAAGCTAAACAGGGCATAACCCGCATAGGTCATCCAATTCGCCCAAAATGTTTGCTTTTCGATATAATCGGTATAGGACGACGGGGCCGAAAAGCTTTGAGTGAAGGAGCGAACATCACCGTTTTCAAAAGTAAAAGCCAGTGTAAGTACCGAGGCGCCGATTTTTTTATCGTCTATGGTATACTTTAATCCGCCTTCTTGTTCAGTGGTCGCGAGCTTTAAATCCGCCGGCTTAAAGCCAAAGCGCTTCACCCATACAGCGGCCGCCTGCTCCTTGGCTTCAAGCGTCATGCCGTCCTCAGCCACACGTACAAGCCTGTTACGTGCTTGTTCATCCGTAGAAATATCAGCCTGCGTGTAATTGGTGCTGGAGGTGATCCGTTTAAAACTAACGACCTTCCCAGTGGATAAATCTACGTGAATTTGCAGCTTGCTCTTCGCTGAGGATTCAGGCAGATCGACCCGAAAGGTTTCGTAAGGGTAATTTTTCTTCCATGTACGGTCGTACTGTTGAAGCAGTTTTTCTCTAGATAAATAACCGTACAAATCTGTTTCGGCCTGATAGGTCACCAGAGGCTCCTCTGGCTGTGATTCAGTATATCCCAGCTCGGAGCGGGCGAAGTCCAATGCGTGTATGACCGCTTCTTGTTTGCTGATGACCTTTGCATTCATTACTGATTCTGGACTCGGATTGCTAAGCGAGGGAATAAGCAATTGAAAGATAAAAAAGCAAATCAGGCCAATCCCGCCCAGCAAGCCTAATTTTTTGAAGTTGGCCGTGAGCACGACCGGTTTCCCGATAGGATTCATGAGTTTCCTCCTTAATCTGTAAATAAGAACATCCATTAAAGATATCATACTGCACAGGTTCCCGCCAACAGACCAGCGATATTCATGAAAATAGAGTGAAAGCACTTTAAAGTTCCAATAAAATAAGATAAGCTGCGATTAAACGATGCCCATTCGCAAAATAAAGCCAATTTCACGTTTTTTCGACGAAATCGGTTTTGTGATCTGGATATAGAAGGATTATAATCTTGAGGCAATGCCTATAAAATACATAGGTAATGATATACAGTTGAGCCGAATTTCTATGGGAAAACGGGGGAACCATGTTACTGGGGTGAATTTTACAGCCGATCACTGGTGGATCGGAAGTGTAAATAGGGCATACTGTGCTGCCCGAATCCGTCAGCTAACCTCGTAGGCTATGAGCAGGAACCAAGTCAGGCACTCGGTTTTCCGGTGTCTTTTTTTGTGTGTATATGTGCGTGTAAAAGTTTGCTGAGTTAGGACGCTGCGCGTTTCATTTGATCTTCCGATCACTGTTGACTCTGAATTTTATTGAATCAGGAAACCTTAATAAGGTTAAAAATTCAGAGTCAAAGGCGAGCGCTACCGCTTCTCCAGATTCAAATGGACCGCTGCGCTGCTGCGTGCCTTAAAGTCACCAAACGTTTCATAAGGTAGTGAGGTCTGAAGTAGTGAGTATTGAAAGGCAAAAGTATCCCGCTTTGCGGATACTTTTCTGTTTTATATAAGAACGGACGAAAGAAACTAAAAAGAGATTGGTGATTTTATGGGCTGGCAGTAGCGAAGGGGCAGAATTGTTCTGAAGAAGCGAAGCGTTTGCCTGAAAGCTTTCCGTAGGAAAGCTCGCATCGTAAGCATAAGCTATCTCCGGATTTTAACCATTAAAGGGGTTATACAATCAAAAAATCCGGGGATAACAGCAATCGGAAGAATAATCTGCACCCGTAGCGATCTCCAAGCTCATAATTCACCAAGTAGGAGAAGTGATGAATAGATGAATCCCAATGCAAGCTGGCTCCGGCTTTCTCCACCGCAGATATTCGTTGCGGGCTTTGCCATTATCATTCTAATAGGTAGTTTATTGTTAATGCTGCCGATCTCCAATACAACAGGAAAGCCACTTGCGTTTGTAGACGCTTTGTTTACTGCCGCTTCCGCGACCTGTGTTACAGGGCTTGTCGTAAAGGATACGGGGACCTTTTTTACAACCTTTGGTCAAGTTGTTATCGTGGCGCTCATTCAGATCGGCGGTCTGGGCTTTATGACCATGGCTACCTTAATCGCGCTGGTGTTCAAACGTCGGATTTCCTTGCGGGAGCGCCTCATTTTACAGGAAGCGATGAATCAGACCTCTGTCGAAGGAATTGTCGGATTGATCCGTAAGGTGCTGTTGTACTCGCTGGTCATTGAGGGCATATGTGCTGTAATATTTGCGATTCGCTGGTCGTTTGATATGCCTGTAGGCAGGGCGATTTATTTTGGGATTTGGCATGCCATCTCCATGTTTAACAATGCTGGTTTTGACTTATTCGGGCACTTTCGCAGCCTAACAGGTTATGTATATGATCCGATTGTTAATTTTACAGCCATGTTTTTGATTATTTCAGGCGGCATTGGTTTTGTAGTGATGTCGGACCTGGCAGAATATCGCAAGCGTAAGAGACTGTCCCTGCATACCAAGGTGGTACTCAGCATGACGGGCGCTCTGATTGTAGTCGGCACGCTCGTGATTTTTGTGTTTGAGTTTACGAATCCAAAGACTCTTGGCTCGCTTGATTGGGGGGGTAAACTGCTGGGATCTTTATTCCAGTCTGTTACTCCCCGTACCGCAGGTGCCAATACACTGGACATTGCTGGCTTGCGGCAGGCTACGCAGTTTTTTATCATCATACTCATGTTTATCGGGGCTTCTCCTGGCTCCACTGGAGGCGGGATTAAGACCACAACATTCGCGCTGCTCATTGGAGCAGTGATTTCGATGCTGCGGGGGCGGGAAGATATTGTGCTGTTCAGGTATCGACTTGCGCAGGGACGAATTTACAAGGCTTTGACCATTACACTGCTGGGGCTGCTGTTCGTGATCGGGGTGACGATGATTTTGTCAGCAACCGAAGATCATCATTTTCTGATGATCTTGTTCGAGACGGTGTCTGCGTTTGGTACGGTGGGGCTGTCGATGGGGCTTACACCTGATTTGACAGTCATAGGCAAGCTGGTGATTACCCTGACGATGTTTGCAGGTAGACTGGGGCCACTCACGCTAGCTTATGCACTGGGGCCGAAAAAGGGTAAAGAATTATATCGTCATCCGGAAGGTAAAATGATTATAGGATAAGGGAGTTTTCGAGTAGACATGAAAACGCAGCAGTTTGTAGTTATTGGCTTGGGGCGGTTTGGCTCAAGCCTAGCTTTGCAATTGGTGGATATGGGGTGCGAGGTGCTAGGCATTGACCGGAATGAGGATGTTGTGGACAGTATGAGTGAGATGTTGACACATACTGTCGTGGCGGACGCTACCGATGAAGACTCATTGCGATCACTGGGCATCCGTAATTTCGATTGCGGCATTGTTGCTATTGGTGATGACATCCAGGTAAGCATCCTGACCGCCATTTTGCTGAAGGAGCTGGGTGTGAAAAAGGTCGTAGCCAAAGCCATATCTGTGCTGCACGGGCGTGCGTTAGAAAAGCTCGGTGTGGATCGGATTATTTATCCAGAACGGGACATGGGTATCCGTGTGGCTCACCAGCTAGTCACGCCTAATTTGCTCGATTATTTGGAGTTGTCTAAGGAATACAGTATTGTGGAACTCAATGTACCTGCATGTCTGAACGGCAAAACGCTTGCAGAACTAAATGCTCGCACCCGCTTTGGCTGTAGTGTCGTGGCGCTTCATACGGCGAACGGTATCTTGATCGCACCGACGGCTATGGATCGGCTAAAAGCAGACGATATTATGGTCATCATCGGCTCAAATGACAATATCGGCCGCTTTGAGGATGAGGTTGTTAATGTCAATGAAGAGGGCTAAACTCTCTACACCATACGATAGCCTGCAAACGACGCACGTGTCTCGCTAATCCAGCGTCGTGCTGTCGGACCGAGATCGGTCGTCTCCGAGTAAATGAGGGAGGTCGTTCGGCGTGTCTCCTTCAAATCGGGCAAGTACAATGCAGTGAGTCCATTATCCCGCAGCAGTTCGCTACGCAAATAGGATTTGGGTAGCAAGGCGGAAGCCTTACAGGTTGGAAGCAGGCGTACAATCGCCTCGAAGGAGTCGATTTCCATGCGGATATCCGGCATGATGCCGCTGCGCTGGAACAAGTCATCCGTCAGACTGCGGTACCAGGTTCCTTTGGAGAAAATAATCATCGGCAATCCTTGCAGATCTTTCATCGAGGCCGTTCCTGTCTTAACGGTTAATTCATGTCCAATGGGAACAACGAGCTCCAAATGATCGTCAAATAGCGGAATGCAACGCAGTCCGACTTCATGAATGGCAGACCCGACAATACCGGCGTCTGCTTTTTTGTCACGTACAAAGGCGACGATTTCATGGGTTTTACCGGTGAGCAGCTTCAGCTCGGTTTGAGGATGCTTGCTCATAAAAGCTTCGACAAGGGTAGGCAGCGTTGTCTGGAGTGTCGTGAGACTTGCGCCGAGTGTAAGCATACTCTGGGCTTCATTTTTGTGCTGGGAGAGCTTTTGTAAGAAGCGAAGCTGCCGTTGCCGTTGCTCTAGTGCGAATGTATAAACAAATCGGCCGGTGGACGTAATTTCGAGTCGTTTGCCCCGACGATCAAAGAGATTTACACCCAGCTCTTCCTCTAGCTTGGCAATTTTGCGGGACAGGGCGGGTTGGGACAGATTCAGCAGTTTGGAGGCTTTATTCAGGCTGGACTGCTCGACAATGACGGCAAAAGCGTTCAAATCCTCAAACAAATCATCCACTTCCTCTCTATATGCAAAAAAGACATAATAATTAATACGTATATTGCAATTCCATTATAAGCCGAAAAGGAGTAACATGAAAGCGACACAAGATGTTCACACTTTTGTTTTTCCTAATAAGGGACACCTTGTTGGACATTTCCTGTCGGGAACTGTCATTTTATATGTTATATTACTATTGAAAACGCTATTATTGGGAGAAGGGAGCATGACCTAGATGAGAGGATTTTATTCCAGAAAGCTGCATTCGCTTCTTGGCGTCATTCCGTTGGCTCTATTTTTTGTTGAGCATTTGGTGACGAACTTCACAGCGGTGGAGGGTGGCAAGGAAGGATTTAATCGCAGCGTGGCCTTCCTGAATGGTTTGCCGCTGGTTATTGTACTAGAAACGTTATTCATCTACTTGCCATTACTGTTCCACGGAATTTATGGCTTGTATATCGCTTATCAGGCTGATCCGAATGTCAAAAGGTTCGGCTATTCACGTAACTGGCGCTTTCTGTTCCAGCGTATTTCCGGCGTCATTACGTTTGTATTTATTATCTGGCACGTATACGACACACGCTTTCAGGTGGCTCTGGGTAATGTAACTCATGAGGAGCTAGGCGGGGTCATGCATGGCATCGTGACGAACCCGGTTTATTTCATTTTGTATCTAATCAGTGTCGTTTCGGCATCCTTTCACTTTGCTAACGGACTGTGGGCATTTATGGTCAGTTGGGGGATTACCGTGGGACCACGTGCGCAAAAAGTATCTTCTTATATCTGTATGACCCTGTTCGTGGTGGTGTCTATCGGCTTCATCGCCTCCCTGCTTGCATTCCGCAGCGCGGAATTTCAGGAAATAGCAACTGCCTTGGTGCAATGCAATACTTTTAAACAACTACTGTAAATGAGTCATATCCATTATACATTGTGTTGAAATTCTATTTTCAAACGTAAAAGGGGATTTGGTTAAAAATCCTGAAAAAAAGGAGTGAGCAGAAATGGCAGCATCCAACATTATTGTCGTGGGCGGCGGTCTGGCAGGTCTAATGGCTACGATCAAGGCGGCAGAGGCGGGAGTTCACGTTCATTTATTTTCTTTGGTTCCGGTCAAAAGGTCCCACTCCGTTTGTGCTCAAGGTGGCATCAATGGTGCGGTAAATACCAAGGGTGAGGGAGACTCCCCCTGGATTCACTTTGATGATTCGGTCTATGGCGGGGATTTTCTGGCCAACCAGCCTCCGGTAAAAGCGATGTGCGAAGCGGCTCCGGGGATCATTCATCTCATGGACCGCATGGGCGTCATGTTTAACCGGACACCGGAAGGACTGCTGGACTTCCGCCGCTTCGGCGGTACCCAGCATCATCGGACCGCCTTTGCTGGTGCGACGACAGGACAGCAGCTTCTGTACGCTCTCGATGAGCAGGTACGGCGCTGGGAATCTGCGGGTTTGGTGACCAAGTATGAAAACTGGGAGTTTTTACAGGCTGTACTGGATGATGAAGGCATCTGTCGAGGGATTTGCGGGCAGGATTTGCGTACGATGGAAGTGAAGACTTTTGCGGCGGATGCAGTTATTTTGGCATCTGGTGGGCCCGGGATTATTTTCGGTAAAACCACGAATTCCGTCATTAATACGGGCACAGCTGCCGGTGCGGTGTATCAGCAAGGCGTACGCTATGCGAACGGTGAGTTTATCCAGATTCATCCGACGGCTATACCAGGTGATGACAAGCTGCGTCTCATGTCCGAGTCGGCACGGGGAGAGGGCGGTCGTATTTGGACGTATAAGGACGGTAAGCCATGGTATTTTCTCGAAGAAAAGTATCCAGCTTACGGAAATCTGGTCCCTCGCGATATTGCGACACGTGAAATATTCAGTGTATGCGTTGATGATGGACTGGGTATTAATGGCGAGAACATGGTCTACCTCGATCTGTCCCACAAGGACCCGAAAGAGCTGGATGTAAAACTGGGCGGCATTATTGAAATTTATGAGAAATTCGTCGGTGATGATCCGCGCAAAATTCCGATGAAAATATTCCCGGCTGTTCATTATTCAATGGGCGGCATGTGGGTCGATTACAATCAGATGACCAATATACCAGGCCTGTTCGCGGCTGGTGAGTGTGAATTCCAATACCACGGAGCGAACCGTTTGGGTGCGAACTCGTTGCTGTCAGCCATTTACGGCGGGATGGTGGCTGGACCTAAGGCTGTGGAGTATATCAAAGGCTTGAAAAAATCTGCACAGGATATAGCTACCTCCGTATTTGATGCGGCAGTTCATCAGCAGACGGAGAAGTATGAGCGTATTTTGCATATGGACGGAAAAGAAAATGCCTATGTTCTTCATAAAGAACTGGGCGAGTGGATGACGAACAACATGACTGTGGTTCGTTATAATGACAAGCTGGAAGCTACGATCCACAAGATCAAGGAGCTGAAGGAGCGTTACTCTAACATTAACATCAATGACGCTTCGCGCTGGAACAATGCGGGTGCGGCGTTTACACGGCAACTGTGGAATATGATGGAGCTGGCTGAAGCGATGACCAAAGGTGCGCTGCTGCGCAACGAAAGCCGTGGGGCCCATTACAAACCAGACTTTCCAGATCGCAACGATGAGGATTTCCTGAAAACGACGATTGCGGACTGGACACCGGAAGGACCACAAATCTCGTATGAAGCGGTGGATGTTTCGCTGATCAAGCCACGCATTCGGGATTATTCCAAGAACAAATAACGGAAGGGAGTGTATTAGATGTCGGAGCAAGCAGTGAAGTCGAATAAAACAGTGAAGTTCGTTGTGACCCGGCAAGCTGATCCTAAAGCCAGTCCCTATACGGAAGAATTCGAATTGGCTTATCGTCCGGGAATGAATGTGATTAGCGCGCTGATGGAAATTCAGCGTAATCCGGTGGACAGCCACGGTAAAGAGACGGCTCCGGTGTGCTGGGAGTCGAATTGCCTGGAGGAAGTATGCGGAGCATGCTCCATGGTGATTAACGGCAAGCCGCGTCAGGCCTGTGCAGCGCTCGTCGATAAGCTGGAGCAGCCGATTACGATCGCGCCGATGAACACATTCCCGGTAGTTCGGGATTTGGTCATCGACCGCAGCCGGATGTTTAATGCGCTCAAGAAGGTCAAAGCGTGGATTCCGATTGACGGTACCTACGATCTGGGCCCTGGTCCTAGAATGGCTGAGAAAAAGCGTCAGTGGGCGTATGAGCTGTCCAAGTGCATGACCTGTGGTGTCTGTCTGGAAGCTTGTCCGAACGTCAACGAGAAGACGACGTTCATCGGACCTGCGGCGATATCTCAGGTTCGCCTGTTTAACAGCCATCCGACAGGGGAAATGAATCAGGAAGAGCGGCTAGAGGCGTTGATGACAGACGACGGGCTGGAAGGGTGCGGGAACTCGCAAAACTGCGTACGCTCTTGTCCGAAAGGTATTCCGTTGACCACTTCTATTGCCGAAATGAACAAGGAAACGACCAAGCATATGTTCAAGCGCTGGCTGACTGTATAGCACTAGACAGCGAATAGGTTATGCCCAAACAGGCTTTTTCTCAAACTGGAGAAAGCCTGTTTTTTGCGCTCAGGAATGATGGAGGGTAACATGGAGGAAGGAGCGCGGGATAGCAGTTATGGTATAATTATGGTATTGTGTATCGTTTTTGGAGAAAAGGAGGCTGGACAGGTGACTGTGCAACCGATAACGAATCGACCTGTCACTAGGTCGGATGTATTGAAGGGATTAGAGGATCTGGGGGTTCGGAGCGGCATGACATTGCTTGCTCACTCGTCGATGCGCAGCTTTGGACGCTTTGTTCCAGGCGGGGCCTCGGTCATTCTTGCCGCACTAACCGAAGCAGTTGGCCCGGAAGGGACGCTGGCGATGCCGACACAGTCACATGACTTGACTGATCCCTCGACTTGGATGAACCCGCCTCTGGATGAGTCATGGTGGGAACTGGTACGCGAGGAAATGCCCGCTTATGATCCGGCCTGGACGCTGACCGGAGGGATGGGCGTCATTGTAGAAACGTTCCGTGGCCTGCCGGGAACCAAGCGCAGCGGGCATCCGCATGTTTCTCTGGCGGCACGTGGACCCACAGCTTCGGAATTACTGGCAGCTCATGAGCTCGACTTTGGACTGGGTGAGCATTCGCCCTTGGCGAAGCTGTACGAGGCAGATGCTTATGTAGTGCTGTTGGGCTGCGGACATGACAGCAACACGTCCCTACATTTGGCGGAATATCGAACAGCCTACAATGGACGTGAAGTGATCACCCATCAAGCTCCTATGATGGTGGATGGAGCAAAAGCGTGGGTATCTTTTCAGGATTTTAATATTACCTCAGATGACTTTGAGAAGCTGGGACTTGATTTTGAACGGGACTGTCCCTCAGCTTTTACGCGGGTGAACATTGGGGAGGCTTCATGTTTTTTCGCGAGGCAACGTGATTTGGTAGACTATGCGGAGCAGTGGTTGTCCACCCATCGCTAAAGCTTCTGGACGGTAAGAATTCGAATAAGTGAGATCAAGGAATAGATCGCAAGGGGGAACGCATATGGAGAAGACGCCGCACACCCGCCGCGAGAGTCAGGATGGCCCGCATCAGGGGGCCGCTATCCCTCCCGGTTCTTCGCGGCGTTCCGTTTCAAATGAACCAGCCAATCCTTCGCGCCGCCATTTTTTGAAAAAAGCGGCTTTAGCCACAGCCGGAACCGCGCTTCTAGCTGGAGGATATGCTTCCTTATGGGAGCCTAATCATTTGGAAATTACACGCTTCAACTTGTCTATCCCTCGTCTTCCGTCTGCTTTTGACGGAATCAGGGTCGTACATTTTAGTGATGTGCACTTGGGTTTTCACATGGATGAGCAGGATTTACGCGAGCTTGCGGACCGGATAGCAGGTCTGAAGCCAGATTTGCTCTGTTTTACAGGCGATATTGTGGATGACTATGCAGTATCCATGAAGGCTGCTGTTCCAGTTATGGCTTCTATGCACGCCACACTTGGCAAATTTGCTATTCTGGGCAATCATGATTATAGAGGCTTACCCGCCGGAGTACAGGAATTGTATCCGAAAACCGGGTTTACGTTGCTGAGAAACGAGCATGCGATTGTAGAGCGCGCGGGGCAGCGTGTAGCCATGGTCGGTTTAGAGGATAACATTATGGGCAAGCCCAATCCGCAGCGTGCCATCCACGGACTACCTGATGAGATGTGCAAGCTCCTGCTGATGCATGAGCCGGACTATGCAGATGTGGCGGCGCAAATGTCCTTTGATCTTCAATTGTCGGGGCATACGCATGGAGGACAGGTTCGCTTGCCGGTCATTGGAGCGCCAATGCCGCCTCCGGGTGGACGCAAGTACATCCAGGGATTATTTCATGTGGGAACGGAGAGAATGCCGCTATATGTTAGCCGAGGCATTGGCATGACACATCTGCCGATTCGCGTGCTGTGCAGGCCGGAGCTTAGTGTCATTACACTAAAATCCGGCCAATAGGCCATGATTTTTTTTCATCTTCGTCATATAGTTTGGAACTACATAAAGATGGCTTGAATGTAGTGTAGAGATGTAGTCGTTTCGGACAAAGGAGTGAGGTTCAGATGGATCGTATTGCTGTCATTTCAGATATTCATGGCAATTGGCCTGCCTGTGAGGCGGTGCTGGAGGATATTGCTTCCCGAGGCATTAGCCGTGTGTTTTGTTTGGGGGATCTGATCGGCAAAGGGCCTAGCCCGAGCGAGGTTCTGGATGCTGTCCGTCAACGTTGTGAAGTGGTCGTGCGGGGGAATTGGGATGAGCTGGTCAGTATTACGGATGATCTCAATTTTAGCTGGCAAGCCGAGCGCTTGGGGGCAGAACGAGTGCAGTATTTGGCACAGTTACCGTTTCATTATGATTTCAGAATGAGCGGACGCCGTATCCGTCTGGTGCATGCCTCGCCGCAAAGTGTGTATCACCGTGTGCAGCCATGGGATGAGCCGGAAAAACGGCTTGCCATGTTCGATCCGTTAGCAGAAGAAAATGGAAAAGTTGCTTTTGCTCCGGATGTTGTGGGATATGGTGATGTGCACAATGCTTTTATCCAGCATTTTCAGGGGAAAACACTTTTTAACGTCGGCAGTGTCGGGAATCCGTTGGATGTTACGCAGGCTTCCTACTGCATTTTAGAGGGGGAGATGGGAGAGGAGCAGCCTACGTCCTTCTCCATTCATTTTGTACGTGTACCTTATGATATAGAACTGGCGGTAAAACAAGCGGAGGAAGCTGATGTGCCTTCTTTGCCGTATTATATTCGAGAGCTGCGTACAGGAATTTACCGCGGGATTCAGGACCTGGATTAAGTATGGAAACATTCATTTCTAAAAGCCAATCCATCCGCAGGAGGGAACATTGTGCTGACCAGAGAAATGCTTCGTCTTGGGCTACCAGAGCTTTACACCCGCCGAGTCCGATTGCGCCAGCTAAAAACGGAGGATTATCCCGCGCTGGAACGGATCCTATCCGATCCATTGGTGATCCAATATGTGAATCGAATTCGCAAGCCAGTCCATGCACGAATGCGGCGTCTGATTGCGCAAATTAAAATATCTGCTGATTCTCTGGATTCTCTGCATTTTGCGGTGGAATGGCATCCGAGAAATACAGAAGAAAGCAATCTACTTAGTGAATCCAATGAGCTTACCTCTTCACCCTTGCTCGGTATCGTCTCTTTTCAGCAATGGAATGAAAGAACGGGGGAGGCACAATTGGGCTATATTCTGGATCGTCCTTTTTGGGGACAGGGGCTGGGTACAGAAGTGGTAGGAGAAATGCTGAATTTTGGTTTCGGATCTTTGAAGCTCCAGCGGATCGAAAGTCGTTGCCAAGCGGATAATCAGGCTTCCATGCGCGTGCTTATTAAAAATAAGATGCGTCTGCTGCGTACCATTGGTGCCTATGATCCCTCAGGAGAGGTGCCGAGTGTATTGGTATTTTCGCTGACCCAAGGGGATTATGCGTAGAAATAACATTGGAATATTTTGTTACAAAGATGAAATATAACTGCAAAACAACTCTAACACAGGACGGGTACAATACAGACATGACCCCCTTTTGAATAATATATGTTGCTGGGACCCGATCATTCGGGTCCTCTTTTTTTGTTATCCTATAGTAGTGCCTTCTCTATTTCTGCGGAAGCGAGTAGCCTTCTTGCCTTGGCTGTGCTCAGTTATATTTCAATTTATTACAAAAATGAAATATAACTGCAAAGTTACTTTAACATAGAGTGGGTACAACATAAACATGACCCCCTTTGAATCATATATATATTGCTGGGACCCGAAGCTTCGGGTCCCCTTTTTTTTATGGTTTTTAGGAACGGGTCAGGCTGGTTATCAGCTCTGGAAGCCATTCATTTAGGGAGAGAAATGAGTACCCCTCTGACTGGGCTTTGGACGTATCCATGTACCACGATTGTGTAATACCAAATGGAGACATGTGCTCGTCTGCTGTTTTTTCTTTCATCACAGCTTGTTTTCCAGTTACCTGCTCAATGATCGAAATGATCTCCCCAATCCTCACTGTACCGTTGGAGCAAGCATTTACAGGACCTGTAAAAGGAGTGTGACCAAGCCAAAACAGAAAATCTGCGGCTTCATCGGAACGAATAAATGAGATTTGTGCTGCGGAATTAGGGACTCCGAATTCTATTCCTTCACGAACATGTTCGATATGAAAATGAAGTCTTTTCGTATAATCGTCTGTCCCCAATACAATCGGAAAACGAACAGCAACTACAGGAAATGTAGCTTGCTGCATAAAAACTGCTTCTGCCTGCCGTTTAGCCTCCTGATATGTAAAATCGTCCTTCCCGCCCTTGCGAACCGGGTAAGCCTGAGGGTCAAAGATGCTTTCTGTCAGCACTTCCGGGCTCGAATCATAGACGGATAGGCTGGAGGTCACAATATACCTTTTGGCTGTAGCATCAAAAATGCGGCAGGCTTCGCTGGCTTCATCTGGGGAAAAGCAAATATTATCATAAACAACGTCCCACACTTGCTCACCTACGGCCTCAGCGAGCGCTTGCGGGTCGGTACGGTCTGCACAGATCCGCTGAACGCGGTCACCAAACGAATCGCTTGCTTGGCCTCGTGTGAGGATGGTAACGGAGTTCTCGGAACTCTCCAGCAGACGTTCCACCAGTCTCTTGCCAAAAAAGCGCGTTCCACCCAGTACAAGTATCTTTTTCATACTTACATCATTCCTTCTGAAATGGTTTTCATTTATATTAAGATAGACGGACTAATGAATGTAAAAGATACAGGACGCAATGAAAAAAAGGAGGATCATATGCCATACGTAGAGATTCAGGATTTAGAAATGTATTACGAAAAAATGGGTACAGCTGCGAGGCAATGTGGCTTTATATTGTGCGGTGAAGCACCCTCAAATGTTTGCGACCGTTACGACCATAGGCTGTAGTGGAGTCGCATGTCCTGAGGGGGCAGATGAATTTGATTATGCGTCAGAGCGCACAGGATTGGCGCCAATATCCGCAATTGACACGTAGTGAGTTAAGTAGCATTACGTGCCCTGCATTATTTATCGCGGGTGAACATGACGATTTCGCCACAGAAGAGCAACTCCTGGAATTATGCTCAGGGGCCCAAGACTCACGTTATCTAATTGTTCCGGGTTGTAGTCATCGACCGCACATGCTTAGAGAGAAGCCGATCTTAATCAATGATTCTATTCTTTCATTTTTGAACAAACATGCGATTCGTTGAACCAATCAATCGCATAGCGGTGGAGCACCGCCTAATCTTACTCTCCTAGAAGCTTCAAGAAATTGACCGGCACCGTAATTTGCTGATTATTAATCATAATCTTCCGAAGCTCCTCCATGGAGTCCTCTTCACCTCTAGCGTCTTTAATCTCCTTAATTTCACGATGCAGTCGCTCCATTTGAAGATCTAGCGCATTAGCGGAGTCTGCTGCGTTCTTTAATTCACGTGTCAGACTTTCGGGAACAGCCTGGTTGTATTTATAAAAGATTTTATGCTCCAGGCTGGCCCAGAAATCCATCGCAATGGTTCGAATTTGCACTTCTACGCAGACTAGCTCCACACAATCCGACATGAATACAGGAACTTGAACCAGCAAATGCAGGCTCTGGTAACCGTTCGGCTTGGGGTTCTTGATGTAATCCTTAATTTCCAGTACCTTCAAGTCACTTTGTCTCTGAAGCATGTTACTGACATCATAAATATCAGAAATAAAAGAGCAAGTAATACGCAAGCCGGCGATATCCTTGATATGATCTTTGATAGCATCCAGCGATAACTCGCTATTTTTACGAATCATTTTATTCATGATGCTCTCAGGAGATTTAAGGCGTGATTTGGTATGCTCAATAGGGCTGTAATCGTGTAATGCCTGAAATTCCTGCTTTAATATTTCAATCTTGGTTTCCATTTCGTCGAGCGCAAATTTATAAATGAGCATAAATCGCGTGATGTCATGCTTTAGCTTTTTAAATTTGTCCATAGGATCTTCCAAGTGCATATGTAATTCTCCTCACACATAGATGTCATAATCTTGCTAAGCATTCGCCTTTGCAATGGAATTATTACCTTATAAATTACAATCCCCAACAATTCCATTGCAGCAGCGTTCGTAAGATCAAATGATTTGCGGAGAGGCAATTCCCACCTTGAATTTTAAAGCGCCACAGAAATTTTACGTTTTTCTTTAAAATAGACCCATTCCCGGAAGCCGATATCCTTCAGCATTGCCTTTACTTCTTCCCAGTCATCGCCTACCCGCGAAGGTTTATGGGCATCCGAACCAAAAGTAACCTCCACACCAAAATGGTGCGCTCTTTCTAAAATAGAAGCAGACGGGTACCATCCGCCACTCAGTTTGGTTTTACCCGAAGTGTTAATTTCAATCGCCACATTGGATTCCGCAATTACCTGCAAGGTTTCATCAATGGCTTCATCAGCAGGAATGTCTGAAAAGGCTGGAAAGTTCCCCTTCATTGCGTCAATATGGCCTAAAATCTGAAACATGCCGCTTCGCGCAGATTCCTGAATGAGCGCATAGTAGGCTTGTTTGACCTCGATTTTACGAGCGTCGCTTAATTTGTTCCAACGGTTACGGTTAAAAATGCTGTCCCCTTCGACATTGTGA
Organism: Paenibacillus sp. CMM36; assembly: GCF_053570945.1. Lineage (NCBI taxonomy): Bacteria > Bacillati > Bacillota > Bacilli > Caryophanales > Paenibacillaceae > Paenibacillus > Paenibacillus sp. CMM36. The sequence goes on along the minus strand of NZ_JBSEDY010000005.1, from coordinate 224,526 downwards.
ATCGACCCAATGAGATAATCAAATGGATAAGGAGCCAGAGTGGAACGATATAATTCAGCAAAATCAGGAAAATAATCCGTTTCCAATCCGAGGAGCACGTCAATACGGCCTTCGTATTCTTTTTTAAGCTGTTGTACCTCTTCTACGTATTCAGCAAGCTGTGATTTGGCCATATAAATTTTAGGAAAAGCCTGATCCTGTTCGCTGCCCAGGAAAGGGGAATGGTCCGAAATACCAATCGCTTGTAAGCCCGACTGAATGCCTGCTTCAATGTAATCTCGAATGTTTCCGTCTGCATGACCGCAGCGGAAATGATGGGTGTGCAGATCAAATTTCATAGCCTGTCTTCCTTTCGTAATCAGGGTTTATATTGCGTATGTTGTTCATAGCGAATTACGTTATTCAGAACTGGTGAAATTCGTCTCCGGCATCCCCTTCAGATCACTTAAAAATTGCTGCATGGCTGAGTTTAGATATCGGCCGGATTTATAAATCACTCCTACCGGATGACTAACTTCCAGCTCAGGAATATGGATCATTTTTAATGTGCCTGCACGCAGTTCAGAAGTGACCGATAGTCTGGAAATAATGGCCGCACCGAGATTAATTTCGACCATCCGTTTGACTTCCTCACTGCTGGACAACTCAATCACGACATGAGGCACGATTTGGTGCTTTTTAAATACATCGTCTACGAATTTTCGTCCCACCGTATCAGGAGAGAGCAGAATCAGCGGAATTTCCCGAAGGGCTTCAATGGTAGCATGTGGTTGTGAAGCCAGCGGATGAGTAGGAGACACGACTAGCTCAAAGGAATCGTAATACAGAACCGAAGTGCTTAAATTAGGATTACGTTCGATCAGATAGCCGATGCCAACATCAATAAGTCCGTTCTCCACCTGCTGATAAATCATGGAGGAAGCCATGGATTGAATGGAGGTTTTGATGAGAGGGAACTGATCCTGAAAGTAGGAAAGCACGCGCGGTAAAATTTGAATAGCGATGGATGTTGTGGTACCCAGCGCAATGTGACCCTGTGGTGTTTCGTTTAGATCGTACAATTTTTGTCTTAATTCCTCAACAACCTCTAATATGCGCTCGGCATGTTCCAAAAAAACAGCTCCCCGGTCGGTCAGGGTGACAGGCTGGTTGCGGTCAATCAGGATGGTTTTGAACTCATCCTCTAGACTTTTAATTTGGGCGGACACCGCCGGCTGCGTCAAATTGAGAAGTTCTCCGGCTTTGCGGAAGCTCATCGTTTTGGAAATCATGATAAGTGTTTCGAGTTGACTGATGTTCATGAAGTTCCTCCTCTCTTTTCTTAATCTTATCGCAGCTGTATAGAATGAATATTTTTAGCCAATCCATAGGTTCATATGTAAAACCGTCGTTATGCTTTATTTCATTAAATTATAGGTTATTCGAGCAGGAAGGGCAATGAATCGAAGCAGAGCACCTTAAAGTGTGGTATATTGGGAAATAAAGACTAAAGTCCTGATATCCTTCAAAAATAATCAATCTAAAACCGGTAAGAAGTAAAGATATAGGACATTATTCACATTTTTTGTGGTTTAGCTATAAAAAATTACCGGGTAGCTGTCGATAAGTGATATAGAGAGCATTTTAATGAGGATCGATTCGTTTTACAGTAATATTTAATTAAAAAATTCTAATTTAAATGGGACTTTTGTTGTGTGTCTAAAAGCCCATCGTAAAGGGGCGCTTTGATCGTGAAGGCAGAAGTGATAAATCCTTTTTTGGAGTCGGCGCGACGGGTCATTGAACAATTGATCCAAGTATCTCCTTCATCCGGAAATCTTGGTGTGAAAAATGTCGAGCTGGTGGACGACCACATCTGGATTATGATCGGGATGACCGGACAGCTTAGCGGAAATATTGTGTTCGGCCTGAATGAACAGGTGGCGCTACGTATGGTATCAGCGATGATGGGCGGATTTGTGTTGACTGAAATTGATGAGATGGGAAAAAGCGCAATTTCAGAATTGGGCAATATGATTAGTGGTAATGCCAGTACGATTTTGTCCAGTCAGGGAATTGTCGTGGATATTACGCCTCCGCAGGTCATGAAATCAGAAAACTTGACCACTTTTGTGCCTCAGCGTGCCCTTTATATTCCGCTCACGGTGGAAGGAATCGGTGAGCTGGATATTCAGGTGATGATCTCTTAATATTAAAGGAGCAAGTTTCTTTAATGTGGAGGGATGAGCGTGAGTATACTACAGGACAAGATAGTTGTGATTACAGGTGCATCTAGTGGGATTGGCGCCCTTTGCGCTCAGTTGTTAAGCGAAAAGGGCGCGATTCCTATTTTAACAGCACGCTCGCAGGAGCGACTGAAGCAAGTATCTGCGGGAATCAGCGGCAGACATGAGCTTATCCAACTGGACGTCACCCGCCAGGAGCAGGTAGAGGCTGTTGCAGCACGAGTATTGGGACAGTACGGACGGGTCGATATATTACTTAACAATGCAGGCTACGGAAAGTTTGAGTATTTTAATGAAACCGACCTGACGGAGTTTGAACAAATGATGGACGTGAACTACATGGGTGTTGTTCGCTGCATCAAGGCGTTTCTGCCACAAATGACAGAGCGGGGCCTTGGACAGATTGTCAATGTAGCATCAATGGCCGGGAAAATCGGGACAGCCAAATCGTCTTCTTACACGGCGACGAAGCATGCTTTGCTCGGTTTCAGCAATGCGCTCCGGCAAGAGCTGCGCGGGAGTGGAGTGACTGTAACGACGATTAATCCGGGGCCGATCGACACACCGTTTTTTGAGTTGGCAGATCCTTCAGGAGGATATGTTCGAAATGTAAGCTGGTTTATGCTACAACCAGATAAGGTAGCACGGCATATCGTAAGAGCGATGGAGCTTCGCAAGGAGGAGGTTAATCTGCCACGGTGGGTATCTCCTTTTCTCAAGCTGTATCAGTTAGCTCCCAGACTGACCGACAGGCTGGGTCATGGGGTGATGAATAAGAAATAAAAGATGTCCCGTAAGCCATTAGCTATGGTGAGGGACATCTTTTATTTTTGTGATTTGGTAACAGGGCTATTTTCGCATATAATGGAGAGTAACGAATTTACGTATAGGGGTTGGACCTTTTCATGACATTGAATTTTGAATCGCTCGGCGTTGAACAAGATCTGTTGGACAAACTGACTGAGCATGAAATTACACAGCCTTCGCCAGTTCAGGCAGAGGCTATACCGGAAATAATGAAGGGAAAGCATGTATTGGCGCGCTCACAAACTGGCACAGGCAAGACACTGGCTTATTTGCTGCCGCTGTTGCAAGCGATTGATCCGCAGAAAAAGGCTACGCAAAAGCTGATACTAGCTCCAAGCCAGGAACTGGCCATGCAAATTGTACGTGAGGGTCAGCGCTACGGTGAGCATCGCGGAATCCGTGTACTCGGTCTGATTGGTGGGGCGGCTATCAAACGTCAAATCGAAAAGCTCAAGGATCATCCACAGCTTGTCGTGGGCACACCAGGACGTGTACGGGAACTCATCGCTTCAAAAAAGTTGAAAATGCACAATATTACAGCCATTGTTATCGATGAGGTGGATCAGATGTTCCAGCTCGGCGGAGCAGGCGATGTAACCAATATATTGGGCACCGCCCAACGCGATCGTCAATTGGTATTCTTGTCCGCAACGCTGAACGACGAGATTCAGTCGCTGGCGAAACGGGAGATGCGTGAATACGTAGAAATTGGGATTGATCCCGACCAGAAGACGGCCAGTGGACTGGAACACTATTACTTTGTATCTGAAGAACGGGATAAGGTGGATATGCTGCGCCGTCTGGTACGTCATTTTAATCCGAGAAAAGCGCTGGTGTTCGTGAATACAACCAATGCCATCGGGGAGATTGAGGCCAAGCTCAAGCATATGGGGCTGACTACGGCATCCTTGTATGGAGATGCGGATAAAGTCACGCGTAGCAATGTGTTGGCCCGATTCCGTGAGGACAAGCTCAAAGTGCTGGTCGCTTCGGATGTGGCAGCCCGTGGTCTGGATATTGAGGGCCTTGAAATGGTTATTCATTTTGATCCGGCTACGGATAGTCAAGCTTATGTTCACCGTGCAGGACGGACAGGACGGATGGGACGCAAAGGATTGGTGGCATCGGTTGTCACTGACCGTGAAACGTTCATCATGCGTAAGTTCTCCCGTGAACTGGGCATTGACATCGCAGAGCGTGCGTTGCATGGAGGTCGAGTAGTTGTGCCGCGTCCGGCGGATGCCAAGCGTGCACCTGTAAGACCCTCCGAGGCTAGATCCTTATCTAACGGAGCATCGGCGGAGGACCGAAAGGCACCTGTTCGTGCCGAAAACGGACGTCCTGGCAGGAATTCCGCGAACGGTTCAGCTCCAGGCAAGAGCAAAGGTGCAGCCTTGTCCAAAGCAGGAAAAGCACAGCGCGAGCGTGATCGCAAAAACAAGGGTGCACCAAGATGGCTGAAGGAAAAAGGATCAAAACCGAACGAGTAAGGGAGAAGAGGGGGAGCCATGGAACAACAGCCTGTGTTGCAAATTAACGGACTGACCGGCGGATATAGCGCCAAGCGCCCGGTGTTGCATCAGATTTCGCTGGATGTGAAACCGGGCGAAATGGTAGGACTGATTGGTCTGAACGGGGCCGGGAAAAGTACGACCATGAAGCATATTTTGGGCCTGATGACACCGCAGGCCGGAGAAATTCGTGTGCAGGGGCATAAGCAGGATGAAAATCCCGAGGAATATCAGGGAGCCATTGCTTTTGTACCTGAATCTCCAGAGCTGTATCCTGAAATGACGGTGATGGAGCATATGGAATTCACGGCCAGAGCGTACGGAGTTAGCGAAGCAGATTTCCGCACACGCAGTGATCAAATGCTGGACTTGTTCCGTATGCGGGATAAAAGTGGAAGTATGTCGATGCACCTGTCTAAAGGGATGCGCCAGAAAGTGATGATTATGTGTGCATTTTTAGCGGGACCGCCGTTGTATGTCATAGATGAACCTTTTTTGGGTTTGGACCCGCTTGGTATTCGTTCCCTGCTTGACTTTATGTTAGAGATGAAGCGTTCGGGTTCGTCCATTCTACTCAGTTCTCATATTTTGTCCACGATTGAAAATTATTGCGATCGTTTCATTGTACTTCATCAGGGTGCCATCATTGCGCAGGGTACGCTGGACGAAGTGACAGCACAGGCGGGTAAGCCGGGCATGCCGCTGGAAGATGCATTTTATGAGCTGGTACAGGGCAGGGAATGAGCATGGATTTGCAACGTCTGCATAAAGAAAGACGTGTAGCGTTCTGGGGACAGGTGTTGCCTTATCTGGGCTATGTCATTCAGAGCGGTCTGGCGGTGGTGTTCGGCTTTGCACTGATTGCCTTTGCCGCATGGTACACGTCGCTACTAATGCATACTCCACCGGATTTGCCCATCCGCTGGATCATGCTTATTGTGGCTATTCCGATTGCTCATGCGAGCTTTCGTACGTATTTAAACGCAGCGGATATTGTTTTTCTCCGTCCACAGGAGCACGCAATGCACTATTATTTTAAGGCCAGCCGGATTCGGGGTGTGGTGTATAAAATATTCGGTTTGCTATTGCTGTCTATTATAGTGTGGCCGCTGTATATTCGCAGTGATTCCGCGCCTAAGCCGTTGCTACTGACCCTGCTACTGTTCGTGCTATTAAAGCTGCTATTCAGCTACGGCGGCTGGCAAGAGCTTCGTATGGTATCGATTGGCGGGAGTATAGGCTATCGTCTGCTTCGGTGGGTGTTGGCTGTGCTGATGGTAGCCGCATGGCTATGGCAGCCTCCACTACACAGCGTACCATTTATCATATTGGTCGGTGTGGTGTACGTGCTTGTTCTGCGTTTTCCGGTCAAGCTGCTAGTGGCTTGGGAAAAGCTGATTCGTACAGAGGGTATGCAGGCTGCTCGGGTGATGCGCACTTTGGGCTGGTTTGTCGATGTGCCCGCCCTTACGCAGAGAGTGACGCCGCGCCGTTGGCTATCCTGGTTGGGAGGTAACATACCTTGGAACAGAAGGGGAGCGTATCGTTATCTGCTGTTTAAGACGTTCCTGCGCACAGAGCCAGCAGGTATTGTCATTCGGCTCGGGATTCTGGGGTTGTTAATTATATATATCACCCATGCTAGTTGGATTGGTATTGCAGTATATTTATTTTTCATATTCCTCATTGGTGTACAGGTCACTTCACTAAGGCAGTATCACAAGGATTCGTTATGGCTTCAGTTGTATCCGATTCCTGCGCATAGTCGTCGTGCGTCTTTTCTCGACTTTGTTGTTCGGTTGACGTTGCCGGCTGCTGTGGTTCTGTGGCTTCCTTTTCTGGCAAAGGGAACGGAAGATCTACTGTCTACACTGCTCACGTTGCTTGGGGGAGTTGCAGTAGTGTTCCTGCTACGAGGCGCTCAAGCCAAAAAATGGCGTTTGGACGGTCAGGATGAAGAAGAAGTGTGATTTGTATCTATGTGAATAAAGTAAAGGCTAATTCGCAGGCAGCACTTGCTGCTTGCGAATTAGCCTTTTTTTGTACTGCTATCATAGCCGTGGGTGCAGATATCCGTCAGCTTATATAAAGATCGTTTTGCTGATGATAACTAATAAAATGAACAGTACCAGAATTGTTCCTGTGCTTGTGAATGCGCCGTAACCACCGTAACCGCCTCTTGTTTCTTCTGCTCCCATGCTCATTCTCCTCTCGGTCATTGTGATAAAGGATACATCGTATCTTATGAAGTGGATTTTCAGATTGCGTGGGCCATTGCTCAGGTATGTTGCTGAATCGCCTTATATTTTTCATCAGATGTAGGGGAGGAGAGAGGAAAAGACACGTATTGTCGAGAATAGAAGAAGTACGTAATCATTATCACTTGGAAAGTGGGAAAGACGAGATGCTGATAGATAAGCTGCTCGTGAACATATTTCTTGTGTTTGTACCGTTATTGGTATATAGCGCTTTGTCAGATCATCGGCATATGAAACATACCCCGTTGCTTATGGGAGGGGTGCTGGGTGTGTCTTCTGTGCTTTGCCTTATGTTTTCGTATATTTGGTATGGACTATTTTGGGATCTTCGATATGTTCCTCTGATCCTTTCTGTTTTATATTTTGGTCCTAAGGCAGGGCTTCTGAATATAACGTTGATGGTGATGGCTCGTATGTATATAGATCCTGAGTCTATAGTGGTGAGTTTTCCCAGCATGATGTTGTGTTATTTGGGGCCTCTCTTGGTGAGAAAAAAGTTTATGCAGCTCAATAGTATATTGCTTCGGGTGGGCATGAATATGCTAATGAGTATATGGACCAGTATTGCCATGTTTATATTTCTGTTAATACATTCCTGGGTCAATGGAAGGCTAGATAAGGATGAGATCGAGCTGATCCGGGCAATACTCTGGTTCGGTATGATTCAATTCCTAAGCATTGGAGCCTCCTCTTTCTGGATGGAGTTTAGTTTGGAACGGGAAGAAATGAGAAGAAAGATTAAATATGCTGAGCATCTGAATACGTTAGGTGAACTGGCTGCCTCTATGGCTCATGAAGTACGGAATCCATTGACCGTTATTAAAGGGTTCTTGCAAATGGTTCAGTCAGGGCTAGAAGGGAAAAATCGCAGATATATTGCTTTGGCACTAGCAGAGGTCGATCGGGCTGAAAGAATTATTAGCGACTATCTGAACTTATCCAGACCGCAGATTGGGAACACAGAGCTGATGGATCTGTCTGGCATGGTTCAACAGATTGTTTTGCTTTTGAAACCGATGGCGACCAAGCAAGGCGTAAGACTGTATACTGAGCTAAGGAATGAAATATACGTACATATGGATCGTAATCAGCTGTTACAGGCGTTAATACATGTGACGAAAAATGCGATCGAAGCTGCGGATGATGGAGGCAGGGTATACATAAAGCTGGCGATTCAGGAAGAGAAGGCATGTCTGCATATTAGGGATACAGGAAAAGGCATGAGTCAGGAGCATCTGGAGCGAGTGGGTACTTTGTTTTTTTCAACCAAAGAGGTAGGAACGGGACTGGGAACGGTCGTCTCCTTTCGAATCATTGAAGCCATGAACGGAAGTATACACTATGAGAGTGAGCCCGGAGTCGGAACGGAGGTAGTCATCCTGCTGCCACTCGCACAAGAATCAATGCTCGCTGCTGAAGGATAGTTTGTTTCGAAGTGTGACTTACAATGGTTCAGTCCATTAAAAAGCGGTATGCCACAACATCCGGCATACCGCTAATGATGCTATATTGAATCTGTTACATATTATGCGTTCAACAAATCTTGTGCGCCACGGTAAACAATGTCATACAGGTCTTCCAGATACTCTTCCTCGATACATGAGAATGCGATTCGGAGATCATATTCACCCAGCGCAATTGTTCCTACCCCATATTGTTCCAGCAAATGTGTGCGCAGTCGTTCAGCGGACAAGCCGTTCAGCTTAAGGCACATAAAATAACCCGAATTGAAAGGATAGTAGCTCCATACATCTCCGTATTTTCCACTATCGAGCAACGCTTTGACTTTATTAGCCCGCCCCTTCATAATTTGGAACTTTTCATTTTTCTGTTGTTCAAAATCGGGTGATTTGAGGGCATCCAGGACGAAGGTTTGAGATGGGTGAGGACCGCTCGAAATCGTTGCCCGAATAATCCCTAATGTTTTTTGTTCCAGTGCGCTCAGTACATCCTGATGTTCCGAAGCAAAGGTAATAAATCCGACACGGAAGCCCCAAACGAATTCTTCTTTGGTAGCTCCGTCAATTTTGACGGGTAGAATTCTCGGATGAAGTCCAGCTAACTGACCGAATAGTGATTCATGCAGGGAGTCCTCGAAGAACAGACCAAAATAAGCGTCATCCGTCACAACTACGACATTGATGCCTGCTTCTGCGGCTTCCTGAATGGCAGCAACAATCGCTTTACCCTCTTCGACTCCCGGTGTGTAGCCCGTCGGGTTATTCGGGAAGTTCAGCACAACGATTGCTTTGCCGTATTCTTTCTGTGCCAGTAGCGCCTCGCGTAATCCTTCACTATTAAAACGTTGATCCTCTGTGAACAACGGGAAATTCACCAAACGTCCATGACGGCGAATACCGAAAGTCAGCTCATAGTTTTCCCAGTTTTTGTCTGGGTAAATGACAGCGTCCCCTTCATCCGTGAACAGGTCGGCAACGATGCTCAAACCATGGGTCAGCGCGTTCGTAACTACGGGAAGGCCATAACCTTTTCCAGCCAATGAAGGGTTTTCCTTCAGCATTTTGTCACGCCATACACTACGAAGTTCAGGTTTGCCCGCAGGGGGTGCGTAAGGGTATAAATCCTTGGGATTGTAAGCGGACAGCTTCTCCTGAATGACCTCCAAATGCATAGGACCGTTACCTTCCGTAGCAATACCAATCGTGGCGTTGTACTTTTTAGCAAGCTTCCCGGCTTCTGCGGATTGACTCAAAATCCCCTCTTTTGGGAAATAAATTTCTTTCCCTAAAAGAGAAAGCATTTGATATACATGCTCGTTGCCTGTCTGAATGTTTTGGTTTAACTGCGCTGCCAGTGGATTCATTCCCGTTTCATCCTTCCAAGTCATTTTGATTACATATTATAGCATCACACACGGTAAGCGTCACGCAAAAGCATCTGGGAGCATAAAAACGCATTTTTTTGCTTAATGAAGGCGCTGAGCTTATATTATAAATTAACGGGATAGAGGACAACCAAAGATTAACAAGAGGAGGTGCAGATTTTGCTGGATACATCTGCGTCATCGTTTATCCTGTTGTCGGCCTTCGCCAAAATTGTGTGCGAGCCGGGCTGGAAATGGCAGGTACGCGAGAAGCCGATGCCAAACTATGATTTATTCTATGTATGGAGCGGAGAAGGAACAGTGGTCTTAAACGGAACATCGTATCCGGTGAGCAAGGGGAGTTGCTTCCTGTTCAAGCCGGGGGATGATACCCGTGCCACACATAACCCGCAAAAGCCGCTCATACTTACCTATATTCATTTTGATCTCATCGAACAACCAGAGCTAGTCCCTGCAAGCTACCGTATGCTGGAGGAAACGTTCGAGGTAGAGCATATGCTTGCCAGGTACGTTCGACTGCGCCTGGAGCGTGCTTACGGAGCTGACGAGGAAGGCAAGCTGATTCTAAAACAACTGATGATTCATCTGCTGCGTGCGGACCGTAAGGAGCCGCAGGAGCAACAGGCCAGTAACCAGCTCACCGAGGTCATTCGGGAAACGGCCAACTACGTGCGTCAGCATCCGGGACTTCCTCATCGCGTCGAGGATTTAGCTGCACGGGCAGGGCTGTCACCGCGTTATTTTTCGATTAAATTCAAGGAGCTGCTAGGTGTTTCCGCGCAATCTCATATTATCAGCATGCGGATTGAGCGTGCACAGCATCTACTGCTGCATGCGGGAATGAATGTGACCGAGGTGGCAGAGGCTTTGGGGTATCGTGACATCTTTTTTTTCAGCCGCCAATTCAAGCAATACACGGGGAAAAGTCCGTCTGAGATCCGGTAATGTTATAGACGGTGGACAAGCTGTTTCGGATTTAGGCATAATGGGAGTAACGCATGACAAATATAAAGGATAAATTCCAAAAAAAGGACCCGAGCCATTACGCCGGGTCCTTTTTTATATGAGCAATTTATATCATTCGATCCCAATGCTCATATGTGTAGCTATAATCCTGTTATGATATATTCACTTATGCTTTGGGATCATGTCGAAAGCAACCCAGACGTTGTCCCATTTTCACCACATCCCCCAGCTTCAATGCGGGGTCTGGCTCAAACGTACCGTTCTCAGTTAGCAAAACGACGGTTGACCCAAATTCGAAATAGGCGAGATCGTCTCCTTTTGTCCATGAGACGGCTTTATCATCCGTATATTTGATGCTACTCACATTCATTGCGCCAACCTTAACGACCGCCACCTCACCGTATTCGTGGGCGATGTACGTAATCTGTCGTTCATTGCGGCTAAGAACTGCTCGCATATGCTGCAAGCCGAAGTCATTCACTGGGTATACCTTGCCGCGCAGATGCTCTTTTTCTACCAGCGTACCGGATACTGGTGCATGAATGCGATGATAATCCGTCGGGCTGAGATAGAGTACAAAAGCATAGCCGTGTGTGTATTTTTCAAGACGCGGAGAGCGGTTAAGAAGCTCTTCCAGCGTATAGTCCTGCCCTTTGACATTCAAAAGAGTGCCGGACGTAATTGGGCCAGTGAAAGTAATCCGTGCATCCACCGGACTGGTCATCACCTCGGCGTTCGTATCAATCGGGCGCATGCCCGCTTTTAATTTGCGTGTAAAATAGGCGTTCAGAGAACGGTATTCCTTCCATTCCTGTTCAGCCTCATGCGTCTGGATCTGGTACGTACGTATAAAGGTGGGGATAAAAAGTCGGCTTGCACCGCTTTGCGCGAAGGAGCCCACAATCCGGCACACCCACTTGCGCGATGATAGCTCCGTCATGAGCCGCAGCCACTGTTTTGCCATTACAGATCCCCCTTGTTCATTTCCGAGCCGTCTTGGCCGGAACCTGTCCGGCCGCTCTGAACTATATTGACACAGAATGTGACGTAAATCAATACAGTGGACGGCCTGGTGAACGTTCGGTATCTGACGAAGGCATCCGTTCGAGAAGCCAACGAGCGTAAGCCATCGGCTGAGTGTATGTTTCTTTCCAGACATTGTGCATGCCAGCCTGGCTGAAGCCATAGCGCTGGTCACGACCGTTGCATTCGATAAAAACAATCTTGCCTTCACGGGTAATTCCCAGATCCAGACCGACATCGGCGAGACGAGGAAGGGTTTGTGCCAGTCGGTGCACGATTTGTAACGAGAGCCGCTCTAGTTCATTCATTAACCGGACTGCGTTCAAAGTCTGAACCGTCTCTGTTTGTGATAACACCTCCAGTAAGGAACGGGCCGTCCCCCCCTGTGCCACATTGGAGACAAAGGTGTGGGAAGGAGCAATTTTAGCGAACATGCCTGTCACACCCCAGATACCGCCATATCCGCGCTGAACCGTCACACGGATATCAAACGGACGATTGTTGTACAAAGCAAGCGGTATGGTTTCCTGTACGATATGAGGCACATGCAGCAGTCGTTTGTGTAGAAATAACGGGAGTTCTCCGACATGCAAACGTAGTGTGGACCAACGCTCAGGTATAGAAGGATGTGCACATTGCAAAGTCCAGCCTCCGCGGGAATGCCGCAGACGCATAATTCCTCTACCCACGCTACCGCTACTGGGTTTAATGACAACATCTCCGGTTTCCTCCATTAAGGTATGGATGGAGGAAAGGTTGCCTTGCAAGGTTTTGGGGAGGTGGATGCGTAGCAGAGGGTCTTCCTGCAGAATTGCATGTATATGGTCTTTGGGGAAACGGTTTTGTTCATTAAAAATATAGTATCCCTTTTGTACAAGCTTGTTGATATCTCTAGCATTTTCATTTTGCCGATAGAGAGTCCGATTGTGGATGACCGGCGGCAACGGAAGAGTCATTTGCCGATACTCGTTGCCGTGTTTAACAAAAGCCCGGCATGTTCCGGTCGCTATATGAATATCCTCCAGACGAAGAAAGCAGGGGATGAGCTCGTAGCTTAACCCGGCGTCCTCGTAATTGGCGATGGATTCATATCGCGTCCTCATGGCGGGAATGCCCCGGTAGGTTGCCGGGTTGAGCATGACGCCGACATGCAACATGAGTATGTCCGCCCTCCTTGTAGCACTCCAACTGATCATACTGTGATTGTAGTCCATCATATGTATCAAAGATCGGCCAGGCATGGACGCTAGCCTTGCGGTAAGCCCAAAGTTAGAAGCGAGGCACCTTTCAGGGAGGCAGACGATATGATACAAGATGAGTGTTGCAGAGTGTTGGAATAAGGTCAGAAAGTAGGTGTGGTGATGCAGAGGCCGAAGGTAGCAGTTGTTACACCGGGCTCCTTTGTTATACCTTCGCCCCGCAGCAGTTCTGTGGAGCGGGTAATTGCCCGCATGGTACCGCTGGCTAGTCATGAGCTTCAGGCGCAGATCTATGGCATAAAGGGAGCAGAGGCATCGGATCATGGCGATGTCGACGGAATTCCCTGTATGCGTTTTACGCGGGGAGCAGGTTATATTTCTGAGGTGATTGCCGATTTAAAGAGATGGTCACCAGCGGTAGTAGATGTACACAACCGCCCGGCAGTTGCGTATGCCATTCGCGAGGCTTTGCCCAATAGCCGAGTTGTGCTGACTTTGCATTCGACCACGTTCATCCGGGAGCCTCACCTTGAACGGAAGGACATGGGTAGGCTACTGGCATCAATGGATCGCATTATTGTGAACAGTGCGTATTTGGGAGCAATCGTAGCTTCTGACTGTTCCGAAGCAGTCAGGAAACGCATCGTCGTAAACAAGCTGGGTATCCATCCTGGCGATTTCCTGCCACGGTGGACTCCAGCAGCAGAAGCGGCCAGGTCGGCGCGATTGGACGATTTCGGCTGGTCAGGCCGCCAAATCGTATTATTTGCGGGCAGACTGATGCCAGGGAAGGGCGTTCACCGGCTGCTCAAGGCCCTGCGGCATGTCGTCCGCGCCTGCCCGGGCGTACTGCTGCTCATTGCAGGTAGTGCCTATTACGGGCATGACCGCCTCACGCCGTATACGGCGTCGTTGCATCGGCAGGTGCGTAAACTAAGGTTGGGGAAGCATGTGCAATTCCTAGACTATGTTCCGCATCCAGCATTGGCCTCGCTATATCAGCTAGCCGATGTGACTGTTGTTCCTTCAGTGAAGGATGAGGCCTTCGGGCTGGTCAATCTGGAAGCTATGGCAGCAGGAGTGCCGGTGGTCGCTTCACGAATCGGCGGTATTCCAGAGGTAGTACAACACGGCGAGACAGGCTGGCTTGTGTATCCGTCTCACGGTGAGCAGGAAATGGCCGATGCCATCATCAGGCTGCTCCAGCAACCTGACTTGCGACGACGGATGGGAGAAGCCGGACTTGGCGAGGTACGGAGACGATTTTGTGGCAGCACTCAGCACAACGCTGGGCACAAATCATAACGGACTGCGTAACGGAGTGACGTAGGCGCTGTTACGCGCATAGGCTATCTTATAGGCATTAGCCATGATTCCCAGCCGGGTGAATGAAGCGGAGCGACCGCTGGTTCACTCCTGTGCCAAAGGAGCGGTCACCATGAACCATCGTACGAACCATAGCCCTAAGGATAAAAGAACAGCACGGCGTAACCTTTCCCATGCGGTTCCCTCCCCCCGTGTTAACAAGGAGAAAGCGGCTTCGACTTCCGGCAGTCATAGACCGAGCCAGCGCGGGACGGCAACGGTCCCTGCCCCTGTAGAGAAGGATACCTCGGTTCAAGCTGTAGAGGAAGCGGCATGGAAGAAGCATAAGCTTCCCAAAACGCTAGAGGAAGCGATGCAGATGAATCGAGCATCTGTACTGCTGTTGTCTGTGCCTGAGTCAGATACGGAATGCAGGATGGATAACGATAAACCGTCTATTACGATGGAAGATCAGGCAGAGCAAGATTCATTACTGGATTGTTCCATAACCAGTATTCACATTGCGGAAGGAAGACACCGCCCAAAGCAGCGCGTGGTCTTGCCTGAGCAAGATATCGATCTAGCTTTCGATACGGAGAAAGAATTAGACTTGAATGCCATTCGCGACGGATCAGCGACCAGTGACGAGGCTTCTGACGATCATATAGCTTCACCTCAATATGGGAGCATTTCTTTTCACCTCCCCGCACAAGCGGATAGGGGTGAAGTGAGCGTTGTATTTGAGAAACCTTTTGTAGATACACAGTATGTAATCACAGCCAATGCCAGTATACCGGGAGTGATGGTATCCGTCACACAACGTCAGAGGTATTCAGCAGTACTTACTGTGGAACGCATACACTCAGGTCCGCTATGTGAAGGGTTGGTCCTTTGGATTGCGATGGGGCAATAATAAGAAGCCAGGAATATAAGTGTCCATAATCAACTTTATAGTAGAAAAAAGGCGTCCCATAGTGGGACGCCGTATACATAAGAGAGAAGGGGGTAGACTTGTAATATCGGGGAAGTTTATATTATTACACTTATTTCACACCTACGGCATCAAAAGACTTCATAGCAGAGGTTACGGCTATTGAATTTTCACCATAACTGTCTTTGGCTGTTTGGATAACAGCAGCACGTGCGGTGGAGAAGTTAGACGTGGAAGTCAGATAATTGGTGAAGGCATTATAATAAATATATACGGCTGCATCACGTCCGATTCCATCTACCTTGACACCATGAAAAGTGCCACCTTGTGCCAGTAGATAGTAGGCTTTATTAATAATACCGCTATTAATATGGGCTCCACCATAATCCTCGTTGTTAGGATCAGGATAGAGATTGCTGTAGTGATCGACTTGACCGTATTTGACAGGATCGGAAAGGGAGCGAATGGCATCGCCCTTAATATTAGGGGTATAAGCGACTTTGCCGAAATCCCAATTGGTACGCTCAATGTCGTTGCCTATAATATCTGAGATGGCTTCACTTAATGCACCAGATTCAGCGAAATACACGAGCCCTGATGAATGCTCGGTCACACCGTGTGTCAGCTCATGGGCAACAATTTCAAGGTCGCTGCTAAAAGGGGCAAATAACGTGCCGTCTCCGTCTCCGTAAAGCATGTGAGTGCCACCCCAGTGGGCATTATTGTAGTTCTTTGCGCCGTAATGGACTGCCGAAGCGATGGCCATGCTATGCCCGTCAATGCTGTCGCGTCCAAATCTATCCTTGTAATAATCGTAAGTGCGAATAGCGTAAGCGTGGGCATCCACCGCAGCAGGATCTTCCCATACGTTATCGGAATCTGTATACAGGGTGCCGGGGAGCGTCTCGGTGTTGTGGACGTTATAAGTTAGGATTCCTTTACCACGAGTCGTATCCTTTAGTTGATACTTCTTGCCCGAGGCTGTGGTTTCAAATGTTTTGGTATCGCCGAATACACCGCGCCCTGTGCCGATTACTTCGTTAAGAATGTCATACTTGAATACGATTTTTCCGTCATTAGCGTCAATAAAGTAACGTGTGCGCAGCAGAGTGGGCTGTAGAGTATTAACTTCGGTTACATAGACGAGACGTGTGGAGTCTCCATCGGGATAGATGTACAGTTCTGCTGTAGGGTCCACGCTTGGTTCCAGATTGGCAATCTTGGGAATAGAGGATGCAGGCTCTACCACTTCCAATGTACTGTTCTCCAGTTCAGCTGCTTTATCCAAATCCAAGGAGTCCTTATCAACAGAGATTGAAAATTCATTGTTAGATGCTGTTCCGTAAGTGTCTTTACTTACACTACTTGTACCCTCGTAAGGTTCAGGAACGATTGGGGCGGAGGAAGGGAGAGACTGAACCCGTATAGCTGCATCTTTATAAGCGGTATATACAGCCTCAGTAGCACTGATTTTTGGAGTTGTATTTTCTTTAGCATCGGCTTGTTGATTTTCTGAAATGACAGCTCCCAAATAAGAGGTGATTTGACCAGACTTGTTCACATGGATGGTCTGTTCGGCTCCAAATACGGGAATTCCGTCTACATATTGTTTTAACCGATAATGCTTTGTACCAAATTTGTCACTGGTGCGATCCACGATACGAAATTGCTCGCGCACATGGGAACCGATGTGGGTATCGTCCAGACTCAATAATGTTTTTTGTTGTCGATTTAAAAAGCTCCAGACCAGATTGTCGCCTGTTACCGTTGAAGGAGACTTCCAGTTCACCGTTTGGAATGTTGGCGTAAACTGAGTCGGATCGGGAACAGAATTTTCAGCTGCGGAGGCTCCAGGCGCAATGGCTCCTAATAACATAGCTCCTCCTAGAAGTGAAACCCATACTTTTTTCAATTCATACTCACTCTCCTTAATTAATGTTGGGGTAAAAAACACCCTGTTTGCAGAAGCCTAGCGTCATATATGTAAGTCTTGTTGCTCCTTTGAAACGTGAAGAGGCTGGATAAAAATGACCTTATGTAAAATATTAAGGTTTATTTTTTTTGCAATTTCATCGTCTCGGCTCTGATATTAGCACAGAGGTTGTCGAACGAGAAGATTAATTTTACAAAATACCCCAAAATGAATCTTTAGTCCCTGATTTACGGTTTATTTGTCTTATTTAGTCGAAAATGATCGGAGGGACTCTATGAATATGAAAAGGGCGCCCCTTTGAGGGGACGCCATAAATAAGGGGGGAAGGGGCGCAGACTTGTACACTGCACCCCTATTTTTTCGTCCATTGTATGAGTAGGGCCACATGACAGTTGCACAACGGCAACGGTCTATGGACGAGAATATGAGGATTATAGCGTATATGATTTAGTTTACACCTACAGCATCAAAAGATTTGGCAGCTGCAGTTGCTTGTGCCGAGTTCGCACCGTACAGATCTTTTGCCGCTTGGATCACAGCAGCGCGTGCGTTGGAGAAGTCAGAAGAAGAAGTCAGGTAGTTCGTAAAGGCACTATAGTAAATTTGGACCGCTGCATCGCGGCCAATTCCATTTACAGCTACCCCATGGAAAGTACCACCTTGTGCCAATAAATAGTAGGCTTTATTAATAATGCCGCTGTTCGTATGAACGCCACCGTTATCGGAGCTGCCTTTATACAAGTCGGAATAGTGATCTGGTTGATCATACAGCGTAGGATTTGACATAGAGCGAAGAGCATCGCCTGCAATGTTTGGCGTATAAATATCATCGCCTACAAGCCAGTTTTTACGCTGAATGTCATTGCCGATAACGTCCGAGAAAGCTTCATTTAATGCACCGGACTCTCCGTAATATTCCAAATTCGAAGTATACTCTGTGACACCGTGCGTAAGTTCATGTCCCACTACATCGGGGTCCCCGCTGAAGGCGATAAATGTGCTACCATCCCCGTCTCCATAAGTCATTTGGGAGCCATTCCAGAAGGCGTTGTTGTAGCGGCTACCGTAATGGACTGTCGAACGGAGTTGCAGCCCGCGTCCGTCAATGCTGTTGCGTCCAAATTTAGACTTATAGTAATCATATGTTTTGGCAGCATATGCATGGGCATCCACGCCGGCTGGATCATTCCATACATTATCGGCATCGGTCAAAAGGGTACCTGGGATGCTTTGGCGGTTGGAGGCCGTGTAAGTCACGATACCATTACCGCGTGTTGTATCTTTTAACTGGTAGCTACTACCGGAAGCCGTCGTGTTGAATGATTTGCTATCACCAAGCACACCTTTACCTGTGCCTGTCGCTTCATTAATGATGTCATACTGGAATACGATGCTGCCATCATTGGCATCAATAATGTAGCGAGTACGCAGTGGGGCAGGTTCTAAAACATTGACTTCTGTTACATAAACCAGCTGCAGGTCATCCCCTTTAGGATAGAAGTACAGATCGGCTTTAGGATCTACTTCTGGCTGCAGATTAGCGATTTTGGCAATGGAACTTTTTTCTGTCTCCACCGCTTCAATTTTGCTATCTTTCAAGGCAGACGCTTTATCAAGACTCAGCTCGTCTTTATCAATGGATAGCGTTTTTTCGTTGTTAGCTGCTTCGGCGTAAGTGTCTTTGCTTACACTGCTTTGTTCCTCAGCATCTTTAGAAATCGTATCGTCGGAGGTAGGGAGGGCTTCAATCCGTGCAGATGCTTCTTTATATGCAGTGTAGACCGCTTCAGAAGCGCTGATTTTTGGAGTTGTACCTTGCGTAGCTTCAGCTTGCTGATCCTCAGTAACCACCGCTCCTAAGTAAGAGGTGACCTCACCAGATTTGCCCACATGAATAGTCTGTTCAGCTCCATATACGGGAATCCCGTTTACATACTGTTTCAGCCGATAATGGCTCACACCGGACTTGTCGCTTGTGCGATCAACGATTCGGAATTGTTCACGTACACTAGAGTCGTCCGCACCCAATAACGATTTCTTTTGCCGATTCAAATAGCTCCATACAATGTCGTCACCCGATACCGAGGAAGGGGCTTTCCATTGCTCGGCGTGAAAGGTCGGTGTAAGCTGAGTCGGCCCCGAAACGGAACTCTCCGCTGATGCACCAGACGCGACAGACCCTAACAACATAGCTCCTCCAAGAAGCGAAACCCATACTTTTTTCATTAAAAATTCACTCTCCTCGATTAATGTCAGGATGAATCATCCTGTCTTGAATAAGGCATTGCGCCATTTATGTAGGTCGTGTTGTCGTCTGGAATAGAAGAAAATGGAACATGAAGAGAAATACCGAAGTGTTTTTCATGAAGCGTACGTGAAAAGAGGGTACTGCAGTATGAAGCATGTGGCCTAAAAAGGTGACAAACTCCTCCTTTCCTGTCGTATATAAAGAAAATAGAATAATGGTGGATAATGGAAAAGAATGACTTATGCAAAAAAAACTAATGTTGATTTTTTGAACTCCCATCATCTGGCTCTGATATTAGCACAGAGAATGACAGACGAGAAGATCTATGTCACAAATTTATCCAAAATGAATCTTTAGACCCTAATAACTCACTTATTTAATAGGATTAATAAGTTATGTAAAATAAAGTCGAAAATTGCTATGTCGAAAAGACTCCACGCTTGCCGTTACACACGGCTTTTGGACCGCATAGGTTATGTTGAACTGTCCTAATCATGCTGTCCATCTATACAGCAGGAAGGGAGGTGAGACGGGAGCATGAAGAAGCAGGGAAGAGCTGGATACAAGATCAAACGGAGGCGGCATTCCGGCGCATACTATCATTCTAAGATGTGGCTGCCGTTACGAATGCCGAACATGCATAAGACCCCTGCCATGAGGGAGGTACTCGACACGGAGAGAGGGGCACAGATCGGCGAAGAGCGACCATCTGGACCGTCATCAGTGGGAAAGTTTTTCGTATCTGTCATTATTCCGGCCATGAATGAGCAAAAAACAATCGGAGCTGTGATTCGCGAGGCGCGCCGTGTCCATCCACATACAGAGGTTATCGTCGTTGAGAACGGATCACACGATAGAACGGCGAAGGTGGCAGCAGCGGCGGGAGCTCGTGTACTTTCTTTCCCGGAACCGCTCGGACATGATGTTGGCCGTCGTGTTGGAGCGGAGGCGGCATCCGGACAGATCCTGCTTTTCCTGGATGGGGATATCGTCATTCCCTGCGTTAGACTCCGACCGTTTATACACGCCATATGTGCAGGAGCGGATGTGGTGCTGAATGATTACCATGGACCTGTGAATCGTACGCCCGTACATCCTGTAGTGGAGGCAAAGCATGTATTGAATATCTTGTCGAATCGTGCTGATTTAGGGGGAGCGTCTATGACTGGCATTCCACACGCCATTAGTCAAAAGGCTCTAAATAAAATAGGTCCAAAGCCCTTGGAGAAACCTCCCTTATTTCAAGCTATGTCCATCGCTTCCGGGTTACGAGTGGTGACTGTATATGGAATAGCTGTCGGTAAAATAAATGCGACACGTAAAAAACAGAACGGCAAGGACCCGCTGGCAGGTGTAATTGTTCAGGATCATCTGGATGCCATTGCCTGGCTTACATCGCATCTGGGAACGCGTGCGGGCTTTACGGATTTGGAGCGCAAACGGATCAGAGACGAGGTGAAACTGTGAGTAGACCGTATCGCAGAGGGAAGCGTGAAGAACCGAGCTGGGGGATCAGACGTGTTCAGCGAAAACGAGGAACGACGACTTCAATGCATAGCCGTAGGGTGAGAAAGCCCACACCTCGGGCAACAGGAATGACCGAAGTGACTCCACCTGTGGAACGCGAAGTTCCGGGAGATATTGTATTACAGGGAACCGCAGCGGCCGTGGTCAGCGCCTGTAATGAAGAGGCTACGATTGAACGGGTGCTGAGCGAGCTGGAAAAACTCCCGCTTACGGATATCATTGTCGTATTGAACGGCTGCACGGACGGCACGCGCTCCACCGTAGCCAAACATCATCCTAATGTGACTCTCGTCAACGTGCCCGATCGACTGGGGCATGATGTTGGCCGTGCAGTAGGCGCGCGTATGACGCAGGCTGATATTGTGCTGTTCGTGGACGGAGATTTGCCGATTCCAGCATCTGATTTGCTGCCTTTTCTCCACGCGGTGGATCAGGGAACGGATGTCGCGCTTAATGATCTGGGCAGACATTTGCCCCCCTATGCCCAGCAAGACAGCGTGACACGGTGCAAAGCATTCCTGAATCGCGTACTGCGCAGACCGGATTTGGGAGCAAGCTCATTGACCGCGGTACCGCATGCATTATCTCGGCGTTTACTGGATCAGCTTGGCTCAGCCGTGCTTGCCGTACCGCCAAAAGCCCACGCCATGGCAATTCTGTATGGCATGATCGTGGCGGCAGTACATGCTGTTGATGTCATTAAAACGAACCGTAAGCGGACCTTCAATGTTGGCAAAGGGAACGCTATGGAACAGTTGATCGTCGGTGACCATGCAGAGGCACTGACGGCGGTGTTTCAGGTAGCCGGGTACTCCCCGCTCGGGCCTGTTCCAACACGGGTAGACGTTGCCAAAGGGAGGAATAAGCTATGAGTCTGACGAGCATCATTATTCCGACTTATAACGGCCTGCATCTGTTAAAGCCGTGCATTGAGGCGATTCGGACACATACGATAGATGTACCGTATGAAATCATTGTTGTGGACAACGCTTCGAATGACGGAACGGATGATTTTTGTGCATCCGAGCGGCTGATCAGTATACGTCTTCCTGAAAACAAAGGCTTTCCAGCAGCATGTAACACGGGGCTCCGGCTGGCTTCAGGTGACCAGTTCGTTATTTTAAACAATGATGTGACGGTTACGCGGCGATGGCTATCGAATATGTTAGCTGCATTGCAGAGCGAAAGCATCGTGGGATTGGTGGGACCGGTGACGAATTGCGTCAGCGGTATTCAGCAGATACACGGCTTGGAAGGAGATTTGGCCAGCTGTCTGAGATATGCGGAGCAGAATAATGTAAGTAATCCCTCCAGGTGGCAGGAGGTTAAGCGGTTGGTCGGATTTTGTTTGTTATTCCGGCGTGATCTGATGGAACGGATCGGATTGCTGGATGAACGGTTCAGTCCCGGACATTATGAGGATGACGATTATTGTCTGCGCGCACGTGTGCATGGCTACAAGCTGCTCATGTGCAACGACTGTTTTGTCTATCACGAGGGGAATGCGAGCTTCTCACGCTCGGAAACTTCCTGGATCGAAGAGCTGATCGAGCGGAACTATCGTTTGTTTATAGAGAAATGGAGCATAGATCCCAGAATGTTCATCGAAACTGGAAACGCTGGGGTTGTATGCACTGAACATGCTGTCGAAGGAGGAAGGAAGATATGAAAGGGGTTATTCTCGCAGGAGGAACCGGATCGCGCCTTCATCCGTTGACTACATTACTCAACAAGCATCTGCTTCCGGTCGGCAAGTATCCCATGATCGTATATGGTATCGAGAGGCTGCGACAGGCCGGGATCACGGATATGCTTATTATTATTGGTAAACAATCGGCCGGACTGTATACCGATTTTTTGGGCAGTGGCAGTGATTATGGTGTCCAACTGACATACCGGATTCAAGAAAAGGCGGGCGGCATTGCGGAAGCACTCGAACTGGCAAGAAGCTATATGCAGGCAGAAGAGAAATTCACTGTTTTGTTAGGTGATAATTTGTTCAAGGAAGACTTGGGACCTGTGATCGAACGATTCAAGCAACAGCCCCCGGGGAGCGCCAGAGTGTTGTTGAAAAAGGTGGCAGATGCCCGTCGTTACGGGGTACCCGTGTTTGATCCTGAGCGCCCGGAGAGCATTACGCGGATTGAAGAAAAGCCGCAGCATCCCCAATCCAAATATTGCGTTACGGGTATCTATATGTACGATACTGCCGTGTTCGATAAAATCCGGCAAATTACACCTTCGGCACGTGGTGAGCTTGAGATCACGGATGTTAACAACTGTTATGCTGCTGAAGGCAAGCTGGAATATGATATTTTACGGCGTTATTGGAGCGACGCAGGAACCTTCGATTCCCTTCAGGAAGCTGGATTGAAAATGAAAGGACTTCTACCTTGATCTCAATGAAACACCATCCTACCGGGCCAGGCATATAGTATAGGCATAATGCCACCCGGAGGAGTGAACGGCATGAAACGCCTGAATATGCAAAGGAAACACAGCAAGCGGCTCGGAAAGAAAGGCTATTGGTCAGGATATAAAAGGGGCCAGGAGCAAGGTAACAGGTTGGGTCAGGCTTCGTTCGGCAAAGTATTTGAAGGCGTCAGTATTATCATTCCGTCCTGCAATCAGCTTCAACAGCTCCGTGCATGCATTCACCGTATTGAGGAGAATACGAGCCATCCTCACGAAATTATTGTAGTGGACTGCGGCTCGACGGACGGGACATCCACCTATTTGCTCCGTAAAAGCATCGCTGTGCGTTATGCGCTGTTAAAAAAGGATGTGCAAATGATAGGTAGCCTGAATCAGGGGCTGATGATGGCAAAAGGCACTACTATTGTGGTACTGGATCAAAACTCCATGGTGACCCCCGGCTGGTTGGATCGGTTGTTAGGGTGTTTACACAGCGATCCGTGTATGGGTGTTGTTGGGCCTGTAACGAATGGTCCATTCAAAGAACAGCAGATTGAGGTTCCTGATATGAACGAAAATGGAGCACGTCAATTTGCCATGACCTTCAATGTTCCCAAACCGGATGCATGGCGAGAGACCGAAAGCTTGGCTGGATTTTGTTTATTGCTGCGCAGAGAGACACTGAAAAAAACGGGCTACTGGGACGAAGGCTGCCACAGTATTGAGGAGGCCCATGCAGATTGGCTACTGCGTGTGCGTTTGTTGGGGATACGTATGGCAATTGCCGGAGATGCTTTTATCCATTATGAAGAAAGAGATCGGGATACGGTGTATGGTTTTCCTCTAACGACCGAAACAAGCGGTTCAATGGAGGAAAGCAGCCGGAACCGATCCTTTTTTGTACAAAAGTGGGGGGGATGCGGATAAGCTGTTTCACACCCTGAAATTCAGTACAGCGGAGACGGACGGCCAGATCTCAACAGATAAGGAAACACACGTATCAGCGGCAAGCTTTTACCCCATCGGAGCGGTTGTTCAGGGACCGTCCGGTGTAGTATTTCGGTTAGAGCCGGGAAGAAGGCGGTATCTGCATGGAGTCAGTGCTGCGGGAGGTGAAAACGTGCGCCCTGTCAGATTGTCTCAGCTGGACTTGTTGGCACTTCCCTTGGTAGGGAAGCCGGAGGTCACAGTTTCCGGCAGCACTGATGCACCTGTAGCTGAGTCGCCAGAGGAACCCTTGCCTGTGCTGGCGGCTCCTGAGCTGGGGAACATGTCCATGTTGCCCACACTTCATATCCCCGCTCAACGTAAGCGCTGGATCGAGTTACTGTATGCTGAAGGTGGGCAACTGTACCAAATCGGCAACGGCTGGAAAAGACCATTCCTTACCCTCTACGCTGTGATGAGCTGGCGGGCTGAGGACTATCCAATTCAATTTTTGTCCTCCGAAGAATTGTCGGCATTGACGGAGAAGCAGCCTATTATTGCTCCACCAGTGTTGCGAGGGCATTTGTGATGATCGAATAGGCGCTTTTAGGCGGAACCGACTACTCGCTGCGGCATACGCTGTAGTAGCGGAAAGCCCGTAGGTAATTCGTGCGTTCCGCACGGCGGAGCACATAAAGGAGGGGCTTATGCATAACGAGTTAGATGATTTGCTGATCCACATTTCGCACTCGCAGCAGCAGATGTCGAGGTTGTTGGATGCGGAACGGCAGGTGGTTGTGCGCATGGCGCAGATCATACATGAACTGCCAGATGAGGAGCCGCGTTTTGACGGAATTCCGGGCATTCTCGACAGCTCGGGACAAGTAAACAAAAGCATTGTGGCCTATCTGAACGGCATTGCCGATCTTCAGGAAGCAATGGCTGAAATGCTCGTTCGTGTCGTGAAGGAAACGGCATACCCGGAAGAGGAGTAACGTAACAACCGAGGGCAGGGAGTGAACACATGAGTAGGGAACAAGCAATGATTCACATGCTGGATGCGGCCTCCAAAATGCAGCGGAATGTGTCTATGATCCTGGAGGCCAAGGCGGTCGAAGCAGAAAAAGTGCGTAATTGGGCGCTGAACCATCTGGCGCCCCACGCCTTTGACACCGATGAAGAACAGCTGGGGCGACCTTTGGAGATTCACGAGCAAATGGTGGAAATGCTGGAGGGATTAACGCGGCTTCAGACTGGTCTTTGCAGCAATCTCAAAGCATTGCTGGATCAGGATGAGCAGCAGGGTGGCGGCATGGAAGGGATGATGGGAGGCATGGGCTCGGGGGATATGAACTAATGAGCATGAGGCGTGAACGTGAGATCAAGCTGGATATAATGGAGTCTATTGCTGCCAGCCAGCACGCCGTTGCCCGGATGCTGACCAGTCTTGCGGACTTGACGCCCCATGCGGATATGTCGGCTACCCGTCTGGAAGAAACCATTCGTATACTCAGCAACTACCAGGGCGAAATCACGCAAATGTTGGCGGGTATTCCATTAAGACGACAGGTATATGGAAAACCGACGAAGCCGTGGCTCCATGTGCCTGTTCAGAAAAATGAAACCACCACGAGAAAGCAAAGGAGGAATGAAAATGAGCACAAGGTGGGAACGCGCCACTCGGGAAAAAGCCCGCAAAAGACGTAAAGATGCCCGGCGTTCCAGCATTCGCAGATTAAAACGGAGAAGAAGACGTCTGCTTGCTCTAAGACGCCGTAAAAGAGGACATCATTCTGCACGTAGAAGACATCCTCTTTTGCGGCGGCGAAAAAAACCTCAAGCTAACCCGGTGGCAGTCCCTTCTGCGGAGAATCCACAGCCCGGGACTGTTGCATTGGAGCATGATCCGCAGGCATTTCAGCAGGGGTATGATGCAGCTTACAACGAGGGTTTCAATTCAGGCTTTGCCAAAGGTTATGAAGATGGACACCAGGTCGCTTACAAGGCTCAGTAAACTATGCAGAACATCCATGACAGCTAACCCCCCGAAGCTACACAGCTTCGGGGTTATTTGCGGTTCGGCAGTTGGACGGGCAAACGCCAATTTTGTCCGGGCAGTGGCAGTCGTCCATGATGCGTTTGACCCCTCCGCATATAGTTTAGGAGTGACAGAAGTTTATCCTACAACAGGACAGGGTGAAGGATGTGAACGATCAACAAAGCGGAAATGAACGCGAAGCGTACCGATGCGGCTATCGGGAAGGACGCAGAATGGGCGGTTGCACGGCTGCTCTGTCACAGGTCGTGGCCATACAGCCTGCTGTTCGTCATTTGAAAGTGTTGTATATTCCGCAAGGTTTCGCAGCTATAGACACAGGTGTGCAAGAAGCATTAGGCCAAATATGCAGCTCATGCGCCATCGGTACGCCTGCTACGATGCTAGCTGACGCCGAGGCTCAACGTCCAGACCTCGTGCTGGTCATGAACGGGCTGCATGTTTTTCCGGCGGATCATCTGGAGCAGGTACAGCAAATACGAGCCCTAGGCATTCGGACGGCCATATGGTTTGTAGATGATCCTTACTTTACGGAGGATACGGCGTTGATCTGTCAATCCTACGATGTCGTATTTACGCACGAAATTTCTTGCCTGCCGTTTTATCGCGATCAGGGAGTAACGAGGGTTCACTATTTGCCGCTGGCTGCGTCAGCTCGTATCTTTTATCCTCGGCGGGTAGAGCGGGAGCATCAGCATGATATTTGCTTCATTGGAAATGCCTTCTGGAACCGTGTGAAGCTATTCGACCACCTAGCTCCCTTCTTGGCGGACAAAAGAGTGCTGATCGTAGGTGGGCACTGGGATCGGCTGACCCGGCGGGATGTGCTGGAACGCTTTATCCGTCCGGGTTTTATGGAACCGGAAGAGACCGCTCAATATTATAACGGCTCTAAAATTGTCATCAATATGCACCGCCCGACAGACCCCGGACTGGATAATCGGAATACACACCAGCTTTCAGCGGAGTCCATCAATCCTCGGACATATGAAATTTCTGCTTGCGGCACGCTTCAAATGACGGATGTTCGGAAGGATTTGAGCCGTTATTACCGACCAGGCTATGACATTGAAACTTTCTCTGGAGCAGATGAATTGAAAGTGAAGCTGGACTACTATCTCAAGCATGATTGGGAACGCGAACGCATGGCCTGGCGCGCATTGTACACGACTATGCAAAAGCATATGTACTCCAATCGCATGGAAGAACTGCTGGACAAGGCGATGGCCTAAAGTAAACACCATAAACAGTGAGGAGTGAAAGTGATGACGATATCTACGACAGGACCGTATGACCCGGCTGTTCACCAGACGGCGGCAGCCTCCTGGGAAAAGGGGAGAACTGCGGGATTGCATGACGGATACGACGAAGGATATCTGCGCGGCCGTGCTAACGCAATTGTTGCGCGGATGAAAGCAGTTTTCCCTTTTCGACAAATCCATGTACTGTATGTCGTCTCAGGCAAAGGCCTTCCGTATTCTCCGCTGGATGAGGCGGTCATTACCACATTGCAGAGCATGACGGCTCAGGTTACCGTAACAGACCCACGTCAGCCGGTAGGAGATATTGCCGCTCAGCTCCGTCCGAATCTGATGCTGGCACTGGATGGAATGGATCTTCCGTTGGAGCAGGTTACTGCGGTACGCCAGTTGGGCATCCCCACCGCCATCTGGCTAACGGACGATCCATATTACACCGACACGACGACCAAAATCGTTACGAATTATGATTATGTGTTCACGTTAGAAATGAACTGCATGGAGCTGTACCGTCAGTTGGGTTGCACGTCTGTGCACTATTTGCCCTTTGGAGCATTTCTGACTCACTATTTCCCCCTCAGCTCGCCCGCTTCGGTACGACGTGAGATTGGGTTTACAGGCTCAGCCTACTGGAACCGCATCTATTTCTTTAATCCGATTATGCCGCAGCTCATGGCTCGTAACATTAAAATCAACGGAATCTGGTGGGATCGTCTCCCAGATTATCAGTCGTATGGCGACAAAATTGAGCTGGGTCGCTGGATGTCTCCGGGCGAGACCAATGATTCGTACAACGGCAGCAAAATCGTAATTAATCTTCATCGTTCCCATCAGGATGATTCGGTGAACAACAACTCACTGAAAATTCCGGGGGCTTCGCCCAATCCGCGTACGTTTGAAATTTCTGCCAGTGGCACGTTGCAACTGACAGATACAAGAGATGATCTGGCTCGTTTTTACAAGCCAGGGGAAGAGATAGAGACCTACAGCTCTCAGCAGGAACTGCTGGAGAAGGTTGAGTTTTATTTGACGCATGAAAAGGAGCGTCGTGAGATTGCTCTGCGTGCTCTGGAACGAACCCTGCGGGAGCACACGTATGGTCACCGGATTGACCAACTGTTGTCGGTCATATTTCCATAAGGTGATTCACACGTCCGGTGGTTGCTATTTTAAAGGAGGTGAACTCCGATCAAGCCGAAAATGATGTTATTCAGCCATGTTAGCAACGTCCGCAGTATTACGGGGGCCGAGAAGCTGCTATTGCAATTTTGTCTAGATATGCGTACGTACTTCGATTGTATTCTCGTAACGCCTGGTGAAGGGCGGCTGACCTCAATGGCCCGCAAGCGCGGAATCACCGTTCTGACACAGAATCTGTTCATGCTGCATGGCATGTATACCCCATATGAGGGATTGGCGCAGGATGCGGAGAATTTGCGGACCCATGTGGCGTATGCACCGTTGTTCCAGATGCTTCGGCATGCTCGACCTGATGTGGTGCTGGTCAATACCTGTGTGAACGTCATGCCTGCAATGGCTGCCCATGAGCTTAATATTCCGGTGATCTGGAAAA
Source organism: Paenibacillus sp. CMM36 (assembly GCF_053570945.1). Lineage (NCBI taxonomy): Bacteria > Bacillati > Bacillota > Bacilli > Caryophanales > Paenibacillaceae > Paenibacillus > Paenibacillus sp. CMM36. Next base: position 195,518 of record NZ_JBSEDY010000005.1, on the reverse strand, counting down.
TTACCGAAGTCATTAACCAGAATGCGCATACGCCAGTTTCTGTTTCTATCATTGAGCGCTATAGCCAATGGGTCATCGGCATTTCTCAAGCTGTAATGCGTCCTTTGCATGGTGGGGGACTGACACGTCCGCATACGGTGTTGTCTCCCTGCCGGGATATGGATATGCCGTCTCCCAGAGAGCATGTGCTGGAACGGAAAAGGAAACGTGAAAAACTGGGGCTGCGGGATTTTCATATTTGCATTGGTTATATTTCTTCCTTTATCTACGAAGCCAAAGGGCTGTTACCTTTTGTCCAAATGGCTCTAAAGCTGTGCGAAACCAATTCGCGGTGTCGTTTCTGGATCATCGGCAGCTCGGTGGACTCGGAATATTACGTAAAATGTGTCTCTTTAATCCGCCAATCTCGTTATAGCCGCCGCTTCCAGTTCAATTCATTCGAGGAATCCGTGTCAACGGCCTATAGCGCAATGGATATTGTTGTGATCCCAAGTATGGTGGAAGAAGGCTTTGGTCTGACCGCCCTGGAAGGGCTAGTTTACGGTAAGCCCGTGGTAGCCTTTGCGCAGGGTGGACTTGTGGAATTGATGGAGGCTACCGGAAATACAGATTTTTTGGTAGAGCCGGGCAACAGCGACATGCTGGCGCAAAAAGTGGGCTATCTGCTCGATCATCCCGAGGAAGTGGAACGGATTGGTGTCCGTAACAACAGTGCAGCTACACGTGTATACGGACCTGGTTCCTACCGAAGCAGTATGCACCTCATGGTCAGTCAATGGGTATGTCATCATCCGCATTGGTTCCCGTTGATTCAGCAGCCGGGTGGACCTGTATGGACGAGGGAAGGCGAAGGGCTGCGTCAGGTCACCGCTATACCGGAGGGTTATACCAGCACGATTCGAGAATTTCCTGAATCGGTGGTGTGTCAGCTGCCTGTGCTGGGTCTGCCGCCAATCGAATATGCAGCCATTCAGGGCTTGCCACAACCAGCACCCCCTTTACCTGAGTCACCACCCGAATTGCCCCGCGGCAAGCGTAGTATTCGGGCGAGATGGCCAAAGGGCCGCAAGCGTACCAGACTTCGGAATCGCAGGTATAAGAGAAGCGGCGGCAAGAGTCGCCTTAAGAAAATTCACGGGTTCCCGTTGTCGAAGGGACTTTATCCGAAAACCAAGTCCAGACAGAAGCTCAAGCGGAAAATCAAGCACCGGTCACGGCGACACAACGCGCACAAACCGAAGCGAGTCACACTCAAGGCTGGACAGCATACAAAACAACGGTCCGGGTGAACCTACGCCGGACCTTTGAGATGAACGTTAAGCTGGAGCACAGCCAGTCTGCTGGATGGCTATCCTTCATTGAACGCCACAATTCAATGAAACAACGACAGCAAAGGTGGGTTCCAAAACCATGAAAATATTGACCGTGCTCGGCACAAGACCGGAGATTATACGGCTCAGCCTGATCATTCCGAAGCTAGACCGCCATGCAGATGAACATGTGCTTGTGCATACGGGCCAAAATTACACCGAAAGCCTGAGCGGGCAGTTCTTTCGCGAACTGGGACTGCGTGCCCCGGATTATGTACTTCAGGAGAAAGCGGGGACACTGGGCAAACAGTTGTCCGCCATGTACTCGCAGATGGAGGATATTTTAAACAAGGAACGCCCCGATCATGTGCTATTGCTCGGTGATACGAACAGCGCTTTATGTGCCTTACTTGCGGAACGTATGGGTTATCCGGTCGTGCATATGGAGGCGGGGAACCGCTGTTATGATCTGGATGTGCCGGAGGAGAAGAACCGGCGTGTCATTGATGCGATATCTACCATTAATATGCCTTATACGGAGCAAAGCAAGCAGCACCTACTACGCGAAGGCTTCCCAAGCCAACGAATCATACTGACTGGAAATCCGATCTACGAAGTAATGCAGCACTATGAGAAAGAGGTAACCGGTAGTGGGATTTTGAAAAAGTTGGGACTGTCGCCGGGAGAATATTTCCTGGTCACTGCCCACAGAGCCGAAAATGTCGACCATCCACCGCATTTGCTGGCTATTTTAGATGGTCTTAACCGGGTAGCCCAGCAGTTCGGGCAGCGGGTCATTTGCAGTATTCATCCCCGGACTGCCGCCCGGATCGCAAGCCATCCGCCGATCCAGCTTGATCCGCTAGTGGAATTTCACGAACCGTTCGGTTTTTTTGACTTCGTTCTGCTGGAGCGGCATGCCCGCTGCGCTTTGACAGACAGTGGTACCGTACAGGAAGAATGCTGTGTCATGGGGGTGCCGACGGTTACGATGCGCCGGACGACTGAACGGCCGGAAACGGTAGATTGCGGCAGCAATATCGTGTCCGGCCTTGATGGCGAGGTTATAGCAAACGCGGTAGCCATAATGACCGGGATGACCCATAAGTGGCAATGTCCCGCAGGCTATCTGGTGGAAGATGTGTCGGATAAGGTAGTTAAATTTCTGCTTGGAGGGAAACGGCATGTTTGAAAACCAACGTATCTTGGTTACCGGCGGTACCGGCTCCTGGGGGCATGAGCTGGTTGCCCAGTTACTGCCGCGTAACCCCAAAGAGGTCATTATCTTTTCACGCGGAGAATCCAGTCAGGTTGCCATGAACAGGCAGTTTGAGGATGAACGACTCAGCTTCTGTATTGGAGATATTCGGGATAAGGATGCGCTGACTACCGCTTGTCAAGGAGTGGACTATGTATTTCATTTGGCAGCGCTCAAGCACGTACCCGTCTGTGAGGATCAGCCCTACGAGGCACTCAAAACCAATGTCGTAGGCACTCAAAACGTAATCGAGGCCGCTGTCGTTAATCAGGTCAAGAAAGTCATTTATATATCGACCGACAAGGCCGCGAATCCGTCCAATTTTTACGGCATGACGAAGGCAATAGGAGAAAAACTGATTGTTTACGCCAATCTGCTGAATAGCGATACGCGTTTCGTGACGGTGCGCGGCGGTAATGTTTTGGGCACAAACGGAAGCGTGGTGCATCTGTTCCAAAGCCAGATTCGCCAAAAGGGCAAGGTTTCGATCACAGATATGAACATGACGCGCTTCTTCCTAACCTTGCGTGATGCGATCAGTCTCCTGTTCAAAGCCTCGGTGGAAAGTGTAGGCGGGGAAATTTTTATCATGACCATGCCAACCTGCCGTATTTTGGACTTGGCTGAGGTGCTCATTGAGGATTCAGGTGTGGAAAACGTAGAAATTGTAGAAAAAGGTGTGCGTCCCGGTGAGAAAATTCATGAGATTTTGATGAGCGATTTTGAAAGCCTGACGACGGTAGTCTATGACGAGCAATATTTAGTCATTCTCCCAACGCTGAATATTCCTCAATTAAAGGACCGCTATAATCAGTGCCCTCCCGTGTCATTCAGCAGCTTTAGTTCGGAGTTTAATTTGATGTCGAAAGAGGAGATTCGCAGCATTCTCCAAAGCGGGGGGTTCATCAAATGAAGCTGCTTATTTTGGGTGGTAACGGCATGGCGGGCCATGTTCTGGTGAAGTATTTCCAAAACCAGAGCGGGTATAACGTGTTCTACACCACCCGTGATCCCGAAAATAAAGGTGGTCTGCTGCTGGATGTAAAGGACAGCTTTATGGTGGAGCAGCTGGTACGGAGTGTACGGCCAGACGTTATTATTAACGCGGTAGGTGTACTGAATCAGCATGCCGGGGAGGATCAAATTGCAGCATACCAAATTAATGGGTTGCTGCCACATCTTCTCCGGCGGACAGCGGACAGTATCGGTGCCCGATTGGTTCATATCAGCACGGATTGCGTATTCGAGGGAAATCGGGTACCTGGTTTATATAAGGAGACGGATCAACCCGATGGGACAAGTGCCTATGCTTTGACGAAAATACTCGGAGAAGTAAAGGCCGCAGGGCATCTGACTATCCGTACCTCCATTATCGGGCCGGAAATTCGGCCCAGTGGCATTGGTCTGCTGCACTGGTTCTTGCAGCAGAGCGGAGACGTTAACGGGTATCGCCGGGTCTTTTGGAACGGGGTTACGACGCTGGAATTAGCAAAGGCGATACAGGTGCAGATGAATGAGCCGCTGGACGGACTCATTCATCTGGTTCACCCTGAACCGATCAGCAAGCACGATTTGCTGCTGCTGTTCAAAGATATCTGGAATAGGGAGGATATTCGGATCGTGCCGAAAGATGAGCCGGTGCAGGACCGGACGCTTCGTTCTACCCGGGCCGATCTGCTCTACGATGTTCCTCACTACAGCATCATGCTGAAGGAGCTGCTGGAATGGACGGAAGCACAGCGGAACAACGTCGGCCTGTCATAGTCATTACCGGAGCGGCGGGCTATACCGGGATGCATGCCTGCCGCCATTTTGCAAAGCTCGGCTGGGAGGTAGCGGCGCTGACTCGCACTGCCGCTTCCGTCTCAGAACTGATCTTACTGGCTCGCGATGATGAAAATAACAGCCCAGAGGCGGAGACTCGCAACTGTATTACGCCTTATGTGTGTGACTTGCTCGACAAGAAACGTCTGGGCGAAGTAATTAGACAGATTGCTCCGGATTATGTGCTTCACCTGGGTGGTAAAAATTCCGTCCCTGAATCTTGGGAGAGTCCCCTGCTATACATGGAATCCAATGTACTGTCCACCCTGTATCTGCTCGATGTACTGCGACCTTTCCCCAAAGCCAGAATTGTCGTGGCGGGTTCTCGGCTAAAGACGGCTTTGCAGGCTCCGTATCATCCAACACATCCATACAGCCTTAGCAAAAGCCTTCAAGAGGCAGTCGCGCTCTCGTGGGGCGCGCTGTTCGAACAATCCGTCATGCTGGCAGAGCCTTGCAACTTGATCGGTCCGGGTCCATCTACCGGATTTTGTGCATTACTCGCGGGGTATATCGTTCAGACGGAACGTAGGGAGGGGCAGTCCGCAACTGAAACTGTCCCGTTCCGGGTATCTTCCCGACATGCGCAACGTGATTTTCTCGACGTTCGTGATGCCGTTCGCGCATACGGTGTGCTATTGGAACAGGGTGTGCCAGGCCGAGTGTACTCGGTCTGCACAGGCCGCATTGTGGAACTGGGCAATATCGTGGAACGTATGGTTGCGCTGGCCAAAACATCTATTCCCATACAATGGGGGGATGTGGCAGAGTCAGCATCTACCGAGGCATACCGTGCGAAAGAGCTGGAGGACATGGGCTGGAAGCCGACCATACAGCTGAGGCAATCTCTGGAGGATATGATTCAATACCGCCGAGCCGGAAAGGAAGGAACGATATGAGACCGAAAGTAACGATCGTCATTCCCTTTTATAACTGTGCATATGTGGATCAGGCTTTGCAAAGTGCACTAGAGCAAACTTATGGCCCACTCGAGATTATTGTCGTCGATGACGGCTCCACGGAACATGTTGATATGCTTCAGGCCTATCTTCCTTATATACATTATTTAGGTAAATCCAATGGTGGAACAGCCAGCGCTCTGAATCATGGTATCCGACATGCCAGTGGCGATTATATTGCGTGGCTCAGTTCCGACGATACCTATCATAGGGATAAAATTAACAATCAGGTTTCTTTTATGGTGGAAAACGGTGCGTACATCTCCCATACCAACTTCAATTTCATCAATCAATACAGCCAAGTCACAAGCTACCAGGCAGCCGCCGTGTTTCCGTCTATGACGGAGTTTTACCGTTTTTTTCAACAAGGAAATCCGGTCAATGGATGCACGGTTATGTTTAAAAAGGAGCTGTTTGCACATATCGGTTTGTTTGATGAATTGCTGCCGTACACACATGATCTGGATATGTGGTACCGCGTGATGCTGGCGGGATATCCATTTCCTTTTCTGAACGAGTCCTTGGTTAACTACCGTTGGCATGATGAAATGGGAACCAAAAAATATTGGCCCGCTGTGGAGCGGGAGTACAACATCACCCAAGCACGTTATCGAGATCGCTTCAGTCAGGTATTGAGTGGTTTATCCTCATGAAGCCGAAAGTCTGTCAGGGGGGATTGATATGGTAGATACGGGGATTGTTATGCCACTGTACAAACAGGATATCGGCTATCTGCAAGCTGCAATCTCATCCGTACTAGCCCAGAGCTACAGGGGATTTCGCTTCATCATTGTTATTGACGGAGCGCCGGAAATGGTGGGGCCAGCGCTCTATGCAGCAATGGGAGACCCGCGCGTTCAGTTGGTTACACTCCCTCAGAACCAAGGAGTATCCCACGCCCTAAACCGGGGATTCGATGAGTTGTTTAAAGATCCTGGGATCAAGTATGTGACCTGGGTCTCCAGCGACAATGTTTATAATGCTTCCTTTATTGAACGATTGCGGCAAGAGCTGAAGCAGGGGCCAGACTCACTCGGTCTTGTGTTTTCTACCTTCCGCCAGGTTGACGCATATGGGAACCCGTTGTATGACGAGCAGCATCAACAGGCGTTGATCCGGTACCAAAGTCAGCCACATCACGAATTGCTGAACGCCAGCATTGTTGGGGTTTCATTTATGTACAAAAGCAAATATGCCCTCCAGATTGGCGGCTATCGGCTGCAACCCGTTGAGGATTATGATTACTGGCTGCGGCTGACCGAGACGTGCAATATGAAATTCATCCCGGAGATCCTGATGGATTACCGGGTGAATTCCACATTTAGTGTATCGGCCGGCCTACACAGCCAAAAGGAGCACCGACGCTGGCGGCGCGCATTCCAAATCGCCAAGTATGAGGCGAGAGCACGCCGGGGCATCCCACTTGAAATGACGATTTTAATGCCTGTCACGGATATGGCTCAAGCTGAATCATTGCTGGATAATCTGCTGGAGCAGCACTACAGCAATTGCGTGGTACGGCTGCTGGATTTAACGCCAGAACAGGAAGCTAGCGCTTTCCTGTCGATGATGCTCGACCCTCGGTTAATCGTAACATCACGGCAGCATTATTCGATCCAGGAAGCACTGGTTCAGGCTATTGGTGAAACCACGACTCGCTTTGTTGTATGCTTCGGTGTCAAACCTTATATTGCCGTGACGGATCTACTGTATCTCACGGATTTGTTGCGCCCATTACAGGATACACATGCCTTTTCCTACTATACAGATGACCATTCCACCATCGGCAGCGGACGAGGGGTTCAGTCCGTACCGCCAGAATGGAATTACGTGTATTACACCCACAGATTGCATCAGGCACTGGAACAGGGTGGCTTTTAAATAACAGGGGACAGTGCAGGGATTGTGGTCAGCTCGGACTGGAGAACACGGTGCTCCTGTACAACATTACCAAACTGATCCAGTCCAAAGTTGGAGAGCACGACATTCGCTGGAGCAGCGGAGGCCACGTTGTATTGTACCTCATAGGCAAGAACCCCTTGTATAAAGAAGGTACGGCGGGCAATGGAGTTTGCAGGCAAGTTAACCGATGTCACATACAGTGGTGTCTTGGTATCCGGTACCAGCGAGAAAAAAATTTGGATGGTCACGGTTGCCGCATTTACTGTGTCCTCATTGACCAAGTTCACAACAACATTGGAGCAGGCAGTACCAAAATCTCTAGTGTTCGTCATATAACCGGTTGTAAAAGCCAATCGAATCATCCTCTCAAAAAACAGAATATTGGATAACCCTTGAAGGGATGCTTTTATACTATGAATCTATTGAAAAGAAAGCTTGTATGGTTGTCTCTAGGCTGTGCTGAAAAAAGTACATTTTGATAGAAATACTTCAGGCGTATCTATTTATATAATGAAGGGAATGCTCGCGATGCCTTTGAATTTTCAGGTGACACCCAGCGGCCTGCCCAAATTTGAGCCTAGTGTTGCTGTTAATTTACTGAATCCGAATATTGTTATAGCTGTAGCTGTTGATTTTAGCAGTGGGCCTCCCTTGATTGGACTGTATCGCTCATTGGATGCCGGAGCGAACTGGACGGATACTTTATTGCCGATTCCGCCGGGTTATACAGGAGCCGAGGCAGGAATGGTAGCCTATCTGTTCCCCAATATTTTTATCGTATCCGCGCATGTATTTCCGGGCAATGAAAACGGGGCTGTCGTGATCTACCGTTCTACGGACGATGGAGCCACCTTTGATCCTCCAGTGGTCATTAACCCGGGCTATGGAGATTACATTAATAATGACTGGACTAATATTACGACGGATAATGCGGGGGCAAGTCCCTATCTCGGACACGTCTATGTCACGTATAACCGCCAATATAATGTGGATTTTAATGCTCAATCTGCGGCCTTCTACCAGCGTTCCACCGATGGAGGACTAACTTGGGACCGACCGTTAATGCTCTCCAATATCCAATCCTCAACGGAGCGGCCTGAGCCTGCGGTCGACAAATATGGAAGCGTATATGTCAGTTGGATTCGTACGGGACCGCAAACACCAGCTTTTTTTATCCGACGCTCCTTTGATGGCGGGGCAACCTTCAGCGGGGATATTCTCGTATCCAATATAACGCTTGTGCCCAATCCTTTGCCCGTTCCTGGTTATGACTTTCGGATATTGAATTTCCCCAGCTTGGCCGCGGACTGCTCGGGTGTGCCTTCCACAACAAATACGCTATATGCCGTGTGGCAGGACTTTGGTCAGGGATACAGCAATATTTTGTTGTCCAAATCAAGCGATTTTGGCGGTACCTGGAGTGCTCCGGTCATTGTGACAGACAGCCCGCCCGGCTCGCAAAATTTTTTCCCTGCAATTTCAGTGTCGCCCAAGACGGGACTGGTCGTTGTCGTGTACTATACCAATCGCGTGGACGGCTTTAATCTGGATGTGTTCGCCGCAGAGTCGTCCGATGGAGGTAACACCTTTACGAACAGTCGTCTCACGACGACCTCCTTTAACCCGAATGTCGGTGGAGGCGAATCAGAGCTGATCGGTGATTATATTGATGTCGCCATTGTACCGCCGAACAGCTATATTACCGTCTGGACAGATACGCGCACAGGCAGTTTGACGATATTTGCGGGTGTACCGGGGGGTGGAGCCTGATGCCGAACGTACAGCTTACGCCTAACGGAAGGCTGGCCCAGGAGCCGAGTGTAGCTTTCAACCTGCTCGACGGTACCATTGTGTCTGCGGCTATCGATTTTACGACAGGGCCGCCGTTGACGGCGGTATACCGTTCAGGTAACGGCGGTGCCTCTTTCACACAGCAGATTTTACCGCTACCAGCCGGCTATGTAGGGGCGGAATCCCATAGCGTCAGCTACGGTTTTCCCAACTTGTTTGTCATAGCCTGTCACGTATTTACCGCAGACGGTTTGAGCGGTACCATCGCCACTTATGTGTCGAGAGACAACGGTAATACATTTGATCCGCCTGTGATTGCCCAGCGAGGGTATGGGACATTTGTCAATAATGTTGAGGTCAGCGTGAAATTCGATACTTCTCAGGTCAGCTCCTATACCGGAAATATCTATTTATGTTATACGCATCAGTACAATCCTGACTTTTTCGGCGGATCAGTCATGTTCTTCCAACGTTCGCAGGATGGAGGGATCACATGGGGGACACCCGTGGTGCTCACCGCTGGCTCCAATCAGATTACGCGGGGGGAAATCACTGTGAGCATTACAGGGGTGATTTATGTCGGGTACATTGTCACGAATCCGGTTAACCAATATCAGGTCATTGTGTCCTTCAATGGAGGGACAGCATTTAGTTCCTCGCTACCTGTATCTTCTGTGGTCCCGGTTCCGAGTCCGTTGCCCGTGGCCGGCTTTGGTTTCAATGTGCTGCCGGCAGCTAACATTGCCGTGGATCGCTCTACGAGCCCGAATCAGGGAACACTTTATGCGGTCTGGCAGGATAATCGGGCAGGGTATGCGGATGTGCTGCTTGCCAGGTCGGTGAATGGTGGATTAAGCTGGACTGCGCCGCAATCGGTGACAGGGGCCAGTGCAGGGGCACAGCATTTTTTCCCGGCTATTGATGTTTCGCCTGTGACCGGCGTGATCAAGATCGTATATTATACCAATCAAATAACGACCTCTTTATTAGACGTATTTGTGGCCGAATCAACAGACGGAGGAAGTACATTTACGAACCTCAGAATAACAGACAGCTCCTTTAATCCTAACGGGATTAGTCCGGTTCCAGTCGTTACAATCGGTAATTTTATTGATGTAACGATCGTGCCGAATAATGGGTTTTTTGCGGTCTGGACAGATGCGTTATCGGGTTTCCAGCAAATTTACGGAAGCAACGGAATGTAGCTCAGCGTACGAGACAGAGGAGGTGAGGCTGTTTTGAAAATTTTGTTGGCTACGTACTGGCCGATTCCTCATTTGGGTGGCGTATGGCCCTTTATGATGCAAATTAAACGGAGACTGGAGCTACTGGGCCACACGGTAGACTTGATGGGAAACGGACCGGATACACCTAAATACCATATTGTTTTTGAAGATAGGGAGCTGCTGAAGGATCAACTGCTGCCCCTGCTGGATACGAAGCTGAATGAATCGGCTGTCCCTGTATTACATTTGGATTCATGGGTGCAGACGGTGGAAAAGGATCGATACTGTATGGAGCTGGCAGCGGCGTATTTCGGGGTCGAGCAGTATGATGTGATTCACACGCAAGATGTCATTGCGACGCGTGCGCTAAGTCGGGTCAAACGCAAAGATAGCGCGTTGGTAGCGAATATTCATGGCTCGCTGGCTCGTGAAGTTATGATGGCTTTGGAGCGGGATCATGAGGAGGGTTACCGTGAGACGCTGATGTGGAAGTATTATTGGGCGCTAGAGCACTATGGCGCTCTATCCGCGGATATTACCATTACGTCTACAGAATGGATGAAACAGACGCTTGTGCGTGAGTTCGAAGTGCCTGAGCAGCAGATTGCTACTTTCCAATACGGTTTGGATACCGAGCACTTCTGGGAAGTCCACGCCCGGGGAACGGACATGATACGACCTGAGGGGAAAAAAGTTATCATTTGTCCTTCACGGCTGGTCTATATCAAAGGGCTGCATTATTTAATGAGCGCTCTTGGCCTGCTGAAAGCAAGTCGTACGGATTGGGTTTGCTGGATTGTCGGGGAGGGAGATAAAAGGGAAGAGCTTCAAACACAGGCGAAGGAGCTAGGGCTGGAAGAAGACGTGGTTTTTCTGGGGCATCGTGAAGATGTACCTGCTCTTTTACAACTGGCGGACCTTTTTGTTCATCCAAGCATACAGGACAATCAGCCGTTTTCGGTCATGGAGGCGCAGATTATGGGGCTTCCGGCAGTGGTATCGGATGCGGGTGGACTGCCGGAAATGGTGAAGCATGAACACACCGGACTAGTCTCCCCGGTTGGCGATGTGGAGGCACTGGCAGCTCATTTGCAGCATTTGCTGGCACAGGATGAAGTGCGGATAGTCATGGGAAATCGTGCCAAGGCATGGGGGATCGCGCATTGGTCTCTGGATGTTATGATTGAACGACTCGTGAATATTTATGGGCAAGCGCTGAATCAAGTACGTTGAATACGTTGATTCAATAGTTAGGAGGGAGAGCATGACTTTTCCTGTCGTTGGAGACTTGTACAACCGTATTTTTGAAATCCAGCAGTCACACCCGGATTTGAAGGTCGATTACGCAATATGGAACCGAATTAACACTTCGTTGCCAGAAGATTATACGCTGCCGGACGCTGACATTTTAGAATGTCTGAAGCAATCCGCGCCATGAGAATACAGACCCTATAAAAAGGCAGGTTGGGCTTAAAACTCCCACCTGCCTTTAGTTATTTCAGCTCATTGTCCATCCGGGTTTTCGTCCATCGAATCTACATACACAGAGCCTCGAACCATGAGTGGTCCTGTAACAACAGCACGGCGGTCGGCTGATTGTACGGTCAGGCAGTATACATAAGGCTCTCCCTGTGTTCCCGTTTCCTCATAGATTAACTCGGCAAATCCCTCCTGATAACAGGAATCCTGCAACCAGTCCAGCATAGGTCCCCGCTCATCGTTGCGACGCAATCGAATATCCAGCTCCCCGATATCCCAGTTGAGCAGCGGATTTTCCCATGCCAAAGAGACTTCAATGACAATACGTCCTTCAGCTTCACTTGCAGGAATGATCAATGTAGAGAGCACGCTCTCCTGATCGGTAACCTGAAAAGGCAGTGCATATGTGCCTGGCTCAGCTTTGTTTTGAACTGAATATTTCAACATACCTTCTTCCTCCTCTGCCCGTTCATTAGGGTGTCACGGTAAAATGACTGGCTGTACGCTTAGCGACAACGTTCCCGTTTTCCAAAAATTCAGCCAGGATAAACAGCGTTTCTGGATTGTAAATATTCGTGATCACTCGCAGATAAAACGGATTTTGGGCTGCCTCCATATCCTTGAGTTCTAGCACGGAGTCAGCTTCGGGAGAAGGGCCCAGTCGAAGAAGTTGCCGCCTAAAAACGCCACTGTCATTCCCCATTTCCAGCAACACATCGACGGCCCTCTTTTCACGATTGAAAAAGGTCACATGGCAGCTTTGTATATGGGCGCTGTGGTAAGCGAGATGGTGATCGATGGTTAAAAGAAACACGGACATATGATGATGCCTCCTTGAATTCCGTTAGGTTACCAGCCTTAATATGATATGAAAAATAACCGGGATTGGACTGGATAGTTGTACGCCTCTTTGACAAAAAGCGCATCGGTGTCCAACCCTTTTCGCCGTGCTGTGCATGTAATGTAGAGTGGAACAAACTACGGCCTGAAGTCCCTTTTTCGACTACAGAAGAAGGATAGAGTAGGAACTGAGAGAAGGGTCGTATTAAAAAAGGAGGCACGGCTATGAGACTCGCACAGCTGGCAGGGGAATATGAAGCGGTCTTCAGTCTGGGGCAAAACTGTACACCTGCCATTCAATTGGAAAAGAACCGTTTGCGGCCGTTTGCCGGGGTACTGGATTGGATGATGTCTGACACGCTGTCCGATGTGAACCGCTTGCTTGAAAATCGGTTTGCCGGATTTATGGAATTGCCCAATTTGAGTGTCGTTGGTACGAGCCAACTGAATTATATGGTCAGAGATATCGCTTATAATGTGATCTCGGTACATGATTTTCCGCAGGAGCGCAATACGTCCTCAGATCTGGTGACCTATCCCGAGTTCAAGGAAAAGATAGACCGTCGTATTGAACGTTTTTTTGCAAAAACACAGATGGCGAAGCGCAGCTTGTTCGTCCGTATGCTGGGAACCTATGAAGAAGTAGAGGAACTGGAACGTATTTTGTCAGGCATGGTAGCGAATGAATTTTGTTTGTTGGTAGTGAATTGTTCCGGCGTAACGGAGTTGACGGAGGTGGATTGGCAGCTTCCGCATGTATGCGCGGTGGAAATGCCTTTTGCCGATGTATGGAATTACAAGAGTGATCCGCATTGGCGTACTCTTTTTAAAGGGATGACCTTGTCTTCGGAAAGGGGAGGGCGTCGTGCTTGAGCGGTTGCAGGGGGATTATGATGCTGTATTCAGTCTGGGTGGACATTGCTTGCCTTCCATTCAGCTGGATAAAAACGGACTGCGTCCCTATGCGGGTCCGCTGGGCTGGATGATTTCCGGTAACTTGTCACAGATCAGTCGCTTGCTGGACGCCCGTTTTGCCGATTTTATGGATGTTGACAGTCTACGTGTCACGGGACATGATTACGGCGAACATAACTTCATGGTCGAGGATGCAAACTATGAGATTATAGCGGCACACCATTTTCCGGTTAGCCAAAATACATCGGAGCAGCTGACTTCCTACCCTGGATTCAAAACGACGCTTGATCGCCGCATCGCACGTCTACTGGATCAATTCACGCTTGCGTCCCGTCTGCTACTAGTTCGTCTTGGAGGCAATCGGGAGCAAGCGGTGGAACTACATGATGTGTTATTACAGAGGATTACACATGATTTTCGCTTGTTATACGTGGATTATACAGGGACTGATGGTGTGACGGAGTTGGATTGGGGATTGGAGCGGCTGGTTTCAGTGGAGCTGCCGCCTGAGGATATATGGAACGGTCAGGATGGGATGTGGCGTTATATGCTGGAAAATGTGAGACTGCACGTCTGAGGTGCTGAGATTCCACAGGCACATTATAGATTGTCTTCGGACTGTGCGTGTGCCTGCGCCAAGCTATAGGGAGTCGCATAACATGATGCGAAGGGAAGTCATATGCTTCGGTTCAAAAGGAGGGTGAGCTAGTGAAGGCTTTGGTCACCGGGGGAGCTGGATTTATTGGTTCTCAGCTGGTACGTGCGCTTGCTGATTCGGACATCAGAGTACATGTGCTGGATAATCTGACGACCGGAAATATGGCAAATGTGGACCCGCGCGCGGTCATGCATATTGCGGATATTCGCAGCTCTGAAGCTAGGACGTTGCTGATTCGGGAAAGCCCGGATATTGTGTTTCACTTGGCCGCACAGGCTGATGTGCAGCAATCCATCCATCAACCCGATGAGGACGCGGATGTGAACGTGCTGGGGACGATTCATTTATTGCAGGCTTGTCATGAAGCCGGTGTGTCAAAATTCATATTTGCTTCCACATCTGGCGTATACGGAGAGCTGCAAAAGCAATGTATACAGGAAGACGATCCCGTGGAGCCCATTTCAGGCTACGGACTGTCCAAGCTGACCGCAGAATCGTATATTCGACTTTTTTATCGGCTGCACGGTATGAACTACACGATTTTGCGTTATGGAAATGTGTACGGTCCCGGTCAGGCCGCGAAGGGAGAGGGTGGTGTTGTCGCTCTTTTTATGGAGCGGCTGAAAAAAGGAAGCCCCTTGCTCATTCACGGCGATGGGACGCAAACTCGTGACTTTGTGTACGTCAAGGATGTAGTTCGAGCGAATATGGCGGCTATTCATGCAGCGGATCAACGCACAGTACATGTAAGTACGGGACGAACGACGTCCATCAATCGACTGGCCTACGATTTACTGAAGCTGCATGGTTCGTCTGTCCGCCCTGTGTATTCACCAGCGCGAGCTGGAGACATTCACCATAGCTGTCTTAGTAACGCAGTCGCCAGACATTGGCTTCGTTGGGAACCGCTATACGGCATTTCTGCCGGTTTACAGGAAACGTATGTGAGTAGTATGGGCTCAGGCAAAGAAGATATGTCGTGATAAAGAGCGCGCAACTCAAGAAAGAGACTGAGGGAATTCTCAGCCTCTTTTTCATTTGAATAGCAATTAGATGTTCTCGCCAGCCAGCTTAAAGGCTTGATCTAGGACAGCTGCACCGTTCCCTCTACCATAAGCCAACGTGTCAATGACATCTACTGGGATACCATAGGGAGCTGCAATTTCGGTGACTGCCTTTTTACGCATCCGCACTTGAGGTCCGAGCAAAATAGCAATCACGGAATCTGTAATGCCTTCCAGCTCTTCCTTGATGGTGCTTTCGGGGATGGCTTCGATGTTCAGCTCTATGGATCTTGCTGCTGCTTCTTTTTTCATTTTAGAAACCAAAATGGATGTCGACATACCCGCAGCACATGCCAAAATAATTTTTTTCATATTTGAGCGCCTCCAGAATTCATTTTTAACTACTTGTACTCTTCATCCAGATCAGCAATAAATGAGCGTTCTTTGATCGCGGCCTGATACCAGTAGCCGGATTTCTTCAAATGCCGACTTCGATCATTGTCCAGGTTAATTTCTACCAGTCCATAGCGATTTTTAAAAGCATTCATGGGAGAAACGTTGTCTGTAAAGGCCCACAGCATATAACCTGTACAGTTGGAGCCCGCTTCTACAGCTTGTAATGTGTAGTACAAATGCTCTGTTATAAAGTCAATACGATAGTCGTCCTGAATGATGTGTTCCTCATTTTTGAAAGCAACTTCATTCTCAATACCCATACCATTTTCTGCGACAAACCACTCGATATTGTGATATTCGTTCTTAATGCGCATTCCCATATCGTAAATGATTTTAGGATAAATCTCCCAGCCCCGTGACTTGTTCATTCTTTTACCCGGAAGATCAAAATGCTCATAGTAGTAAGAGGGGTGGAAGGGGGTGTTTTCGTTCCACGCTTTACTCTGCGCTTTGACCCGATGGGGATAATAGAGATTGATTCCGACGTAGTCAACGGTATTTTCCTTAATTACGGTCAGTTCTTCCGTTGTAGCTTCAAATGCAATATCATGCTTGCCCATGAGATCGAACAATTCCTGCGGGTATTCGCCTTTAATAAGCGGGTCCAGAAATACTCGATTGTAAAATAAATCATACACATGTGCCGCATACTGGTCATGAGGGGCGCTTGATCGGGCATAAGTGACTTCAGGATTCAGAATCACGCCTATTTTAGCCCCGTGCTGACTATAGTTTTTTGCTTTGAAAAGCTGTACGCACTTTGCGGTAGCCAGCGTTTTGTTATAGTTCCATTGCATCCACTTCCGCGTATTTTGTTCATAGGGATAGCGAAGGGCATCCAGATAGACGCGAGTCTGTACAACAATGGGCTCATTAAACGTAAACCAGTGCTTGACCCGATCGCCGTACCGTTCAAACACTTTTTCCGCATATTTTACAAATAACTCCACTACATGCTTGGAAGACCAGCCCTCATATTTATCCAGCAGATAGGCAGGGACCTCATAGTGTTCCAGACAAATCATCGGCTCGACTCCACTCGCAATCAGCTCATCAATGACCCGGTCCATATAATCCGCATACGTTTCATCCACCACTATATTCTCATAATCCGTTAAGAAGCGGGACCAATTAATAGAAGTCCGATAATGGGTTAAGCCAATCTGCTTCATCAGCGCAATATCTTCGATATAGCGATTATAAAAGTCGGTTGCAACCGCGGGTCCATATCCATTGTGCCAGACATAGCGGTCATTTTTGTACCATTGGTCCAGGAATGAGTCCTGGCCTTCTTTTTTACCGCTCCATCCCTCTGTCTGCCAGGCGGAAGCCGCTGCACCCATGATGAAATTCGATGGAATTTGTATCGTATGTTTAGCCATGACATGTTTCTCCTTTTCATTGTATAAAGAATGCGTTTTCAATTAATTAGTGTATTTCTATAGTAGCGCATTATTCAGTCGTTCGCTTGTTGGCAATTTTGACGAACGGGAAATAAATGATAATCGCTACCACAATGCAAACGATCTGAGTGACGACGGCTCCAATGCTTCCACCTGTAGACAGGTAGGCATTAATAATAGGCGGAGTAGTCCATGGAACCATGACGACGGCTTTACCTGCAAATCCAAGCAACGTCGAGAAGTAACCAATCGTTCCTGTGATGAGCGGAGTAATAATGAAAGGGATAGCCATCAATGGATTCAACATAATCGGAAGTCCGAAAATGACAGGCTCATTAATATTAAACAGACCTGGGCCGAGCGAAAGCTTTGTTATTTCCTTCATATCTTCACGCTTGGAAGCGATCATAATACAAATCAAGAGGGCTAGCGTAATCCCTGAACCACCGATACTCATATATACGTCCCAGAAAGGCATCGTAATAATGTTCGGAATGGGCAGTCCTTGCTCATAAGCAGTCATGTTGACAGTAATCGCGCCAAGCAGCAGGGGTTCACGAATGGGCTTTACCATTTGGTTTCCGTGAATACCGATCACCCAGAAGATTTGCGCAACCAGCATCAGCACCAGTATACCTGGCAGTCCCTGTACTACGGCCTCCAGAGGTTTTTGCACCACATTATAGACAGCATCGTACAGATAGAGTCCCGTAAACTTATGAAAAAAGAATCCAAACATGGAGAAGACAGTCACCGTAATAATGGTAGGAATGAGTGCGGAGAATGAAACGGCCACATTGCTGGGAACACTTTCAGGCATTTTGATTTTTAGCTTGTCGGACTTACCCAGTTTGCTGTATAGCTCGACGGACAGGATGCTTATGAAAATCCCTAAAAACAAGCTCTTGGTATCCGTAAATTGACGGGCTATGACGTCTGTTACTTTTTGCATGTCACCGTTAACCATCAACTCTATCGTGGTTGGTGTCACAGAGATAAAACAGATTAAAGCAAGCAAACCGGGGAAAAGATTTTTCTCACCATTAATTTTTCCTAGCTCCAGACCAATCATGAAAACAGCCAGAATGGTAAGGATATTCAAGCTGGCATAGTTAATGCCTGAGAAAATCGGTTTGTACTCAGCCAGGAATGAGAATGGCCTAAAATGGGCCAAACCATTGACTGGGTCCATGACCATATTGGAAATCAGTACAGCAAAGGCCCCGACAATAATAACGGGCATCAATGTGATAAAAGCTGATTTGATCGCTATAATATATTTAAAATTGTTGATTGCATTTGCTACCGATGTGAGGCCGTCAACCAGTTTGTCTTTGAATGCCATGGGATAGCGTCCCTCCCTCTACGATTTCGGTACGAATTGATCCATGCGTTCATACAGGTCTACAAACTCTGAGGCCATATCGCGAATGGTGAGTGCATTCATCAAATGATCTTGAGCATGTACCATCATGACAGACATCTCTGTTTTTTCACCCGCTGCTTCCTTACGGATGATTCTGGTTTGAATCTTGTGGGAGGACACCAGTTCTTTTTTTGCTGAGGCTAATTCTTCTTTGGCTTCACGAAATTTCCCCGCCTTTGCAAGCTCAATCGCCTCCATGGCGGAGCTGCGTGCATTCCCTGCGTATAATATAATTTGGAATACAATCTCTGTATCATCCATGTCCTCCATGTTCACGTCGTGCTCTGTAGATTCATCATGATTCACGTGATCCTCTCTCCTTTCAATCCTCTCTCGTATGGCTATTATAATTTGGAATCGCTTTCAACATAACACACATTATTTCCTCTTCTTAACGGAAATCAATCGTTCTTCATACTCCTTATGTTCAACTATTTTTATGCAACACTTCTATGAATTCTGTATACGTTTTGCAGCGAATAAGCTGCTGGACGAGCTGTTCATTATTTAAAATTTCAAGCAAGATATGATACATAGTCTGTAAATCTTCTGATTTCGTACGCTGTATACAGAGCATACAAATAAACTGTACCGGCTTGCCATCCCAATCGATTGCTTTTTGTAATGTACAGATGGCCCAAAATGTGGAATCTGCGAAAGGTTCCATCGGATGCGGGATCGCGACAAAGTTGCCAAATGAAGTGGGGGAAACGGCTTCACGCTCTATCACGGATTGCAGTAGAGGGCCTTTTACAAGATCTGCTTCGTGTATTTTTTCGGCTATAAATTCAAGCACTTGGAGTTTGTTCTCAAACTTCTGCTGAAGGAAGACCAATTTTTTTCGTACATACTGCACAGCAGGAAGTCTGACCTCAGAAATGGCTTGTTCAATTTTAGTAATATCAGAACTGCCCAAAAATGTATTCACATGGATCATAGGGATAGAAAGCGGTTCTGAAATGGGGATCGTGCTAATGACAAAGTCCAGTGTATCCAACGGCATTTGTTTCAGCTTATAAAGTTCAGTGGTTCCCACGATATCCAACCTTGAACCGAAGACCGATTGAAGCTTATAATACAGCAG
Source organism: Paenibacillus sp. CMM36 (assembly GCF_053570945.1). Classification (NCBI taxonomy): domain Bacteria; kingdom Bacillati; phylum Bacillota; class Bacilli; order Caryophanales; family Paenibacillaceae; genus Paenibacillus; species Paenibacillus sp. CMM36. Next base: position 175,983 of record NZ_JBSEDY010000005.1, on the reverse strand, counting down.
CTTAGCACTGCCGAGTCCAGAAGCACATACGATCATACATCTTTTGGGTGCATCCTCCATTTTCTTTCTTTCCATCGCGACTCCGATATGAATGGCTAAATAACCAATTTCATTTTCCTCGATGTGTATATGAAGCCGCTGCTTGATGACCTCCGCAGCAATGATACCTGCTTCAAAGGCAAGCGGGTAATTGGCTTTGATTTCATCCAGCATAGGATTACGCAAATTCATTCCGTATTGATAACGGTTGATCACTGGTTTGAGGTGAAGGCAAAATGCAATCAGCAATTCTTGATCGTGTTGAATGTTCATCTTCAACTGCTGATCAATTTGGTCTAGTATTTCGATAGTCAGTTCGTAGATATCTTTATCAATGATCTTTTTAATCTCCACTTCATCCATACGTGCACTAACGACGGTCCTTACACCCAACAGGTGAACAGCAATGTACGCAACTTCAACAAGTGGAAAGGAGGGCTTCATGTTTTGTTCCAAGGCGGATACGATCTCAGTCGCCACCCTAAACTCTTTTTGCGCTTCGATTTTTTTCATCTCTTGCGGATAATACGACACATACCTTTCTTCACGAATTCGCTTACATGCTATAGCAATATGAATGACCAGATTGTTCAGGGCAATGTCCGATAACTGAATATCATGGATCTCAATACGATCCAGAATCACTTCTCTTATGAATTCCATCTCTTCGTTAGAGATCAGAGAAGGGTGGGACATCTGCTGCTCGCCTATTTCATCTGTCCTACTGAATATATAGTCGGAAATGCAATAACGCAGCTTGGCCTCATTCCCTTTGACTCGAATACCATGATAGGGTTTATTCTCCAGAGATAGTCCGTAAGTTGCCAGCAGCTTGCGCAGTTCTTTGAGGTCATTCTGTAAAGTGGATCGACTAACATACAGGATCTCGGCTAAATCATCAAGTTTGACATATGCATTGGTAAGCAATAGCTTTTTCATTAAAAAACGATTTCTAGCTTCAGAAGAACTCGCTAATGGATAGGGCCCATTATTTTCATCATCCTTTAATTGCTTCAGCAGATGATGAAATGCTTGTTCGTCCCGAATCTCTAACTTGTAGCCTGTTCCTTTAAGGGGTTTAACTGCTGCTCCATGCTTTGACAACAGCGCACCCAATTCCTTTAAATCCGTTCGTATCGTTCGAGAAGATACCTTCAATGCATTTGCCAAGTGTGCTCCTTTGACCATCTGTTCAGCAACCAATATACGAAGAATATCAAAAATACGCACAACGAGCCCCCTCTCTTAGCTGTTTCTGATGAACAGTATACAACGGTTAGAGCGTAACCAAAAGAAGGGTTGACAACAGCGTGAATCCTAGATGATCTTGACACACTCGCAGATTCGGCGATATAGTAGATACAATAAGTCTTTGATTGAGGTGTAGTTATGAAATTTACAAAAGCAACGAATTATGCTCTGCACACTATGCTCATGCTCGTTACTGATTCGTCGGTTAAGCCGGTAGGTGTTCAGCAACTGGCTGAATCCCAAAATGTTTCACCAACTTATCTTTCAAAAATTTTGACGAGGCTTGTGAAGGCTGGAATGATCGAATCCGTTTCTGGAGCCAATGGAGGCTATCGCCTATCCCGTCATAAAGATGACATTACTTTTTTGGATATTATCCATGCCATTGAAGGTACGAATTCTTTGTTTGAATGTGATTTCGTCCACGGTTCTGAGTGCCTGATTCAAGCTGTAATGAGGGAAGCAGAGGAGAAAATGGAACGACATCTAAGAAATACGAAATTGGTCGATTTGGCGCAAAAGCAAGCACAAGTGTAAAGTGAGCGATTTTATATAGAAAGAGGGTGGTTGCCAGTTATGTAAAACGGTGTTTTTTTGGTTCTATCGCAGACATAAAGAGTCTTTAATATCTTTTAAAAGGAGTTGGGTGTTATGCTATACGATTGCGCTATTATTGGCGGAGGGCCTGCTGGGTTGAATGCAGCCCTCGTGCTGGGCAGGGCAAGGAGAAGTGTGGCCTTGATTGATAATAATCGGCCCAGAAATGCGGTTACGCATGCGTCGCACGGTTTTATTACAAGAGATGGCGTAACGCCATCTGAGTTCCGCCGTGTAGCTTATGAGGAAGTGCTGCGTTATCCGTCTGTTCATCATTTGCAAACCGAGGTTGTTTCGATTATGAAAAACGTATCCGGATTTGAGGTGTTTGATTCGTCAGGCCTTCGCGTTCAAACGCGAAAATTGATATTAGCGACGGGCGTAAAGGAGATATTCCCCAAGATCGCAGGTTTTTATCCGTTATACGGGAAAAGTTTGTTTAATTGCCCTTATTGCGACGGTTGGGAGCTGCGGGATCAACCGCTTGTCCTTGTCTCTGAATCGGCGGCTATATTTCATACAGCCAAACTACTCCTTAATTGGAGCAAGGATTTGATCGTCTGTACGAACGGTCATGCATCCCTGTCGGACGAGCAAAAAGAACGGCTTCAATCCAAGGGGATAGTAGTAATAGAGCAACCTGTTGCGGCGTTCATCGGCCACAATGGAAAGCTTGAGCACGTGCGCTTTACGGATGGCACTCAAGTCCCGAGGATCGGCGGCTTCGTGACTCCCCAGTTTGTACAAAGTGCACCGTTTGGAGAACATTTGGGCTGTGAAAGAACGGAGTCGGGCGGGATCAAGACGGATGAAGCGGGGAGAACCTCCATACCTGGTGTATATGCTGCTGGGGATTCATCGTACTTCATGCCTTCTCAGTTGATTTTTGCCGCGGCCGACGGCAGTCGAACTGCTGCGAGCGTAAATATGGATTTGACAGAGGAAGATTTCAACGAATGACGAGAAATTGGAAATGTCCAATATGGAATCCGATAATAGAAAAGGCCGCCAATATGGCGGCTTTATTCTAAAATCATAGAGAGAGCAAGCAATAATAAACCAATGATCATAAAAATAAAGGACCATTTCCATCTGTTTTTTCTATCTTTCCCCTCGGGATCAGCTGCCTGTTCAACATAAAAGTTAGCCCGCATGCGGTCACCGCTGACCCCTGTTCCACTTAATATAATAGCCAGTATTATGCATGCGGCACCTGCCCACCATAAATAATCATATATCATGATGATCCCCCCATTCTTATCTTCTCTATTACCCCATTTCGTGCACCATATCATAGGTCATTCTGTGACTAAACAAGACCTTCTTTCAATAACCTCTGTATTCACAAGAACCTGAGTATGATGCCCCTGATGATGGTTAAGCCTCTCCATAAGCAAGTTTACAGCCGTTCGGGCCAAAATATCCTTTTTCACATGAATGGTTGTGAGTTCCGGGCTAATGACCTTCGCTTCATGTATATTATCAAAGCCCATGATGGAAATTTGTTCAGGCACTCGAATGTTCATTTCCTGAAACGTTTTAATGGCACTGATCGCCATATAATCATTTTCGCAAAATAGGGCCGAAGGTAGCTCGTCCAATTCATGAATAGCTGTTCTAAATGCGTCCTGTGACATCACAAGCATGGGATGCATATCAAATGTAAGCCCATTTTCTATGGAAAGATTGTGCTCCTCTAAAGCCGCCATAAACCCTTCCTTTCGTTTTTTAAAGTTCAGAATTCTGGTACTGGATTGTACGTATCCTATCTTTCTGTGTCCTGACTGAATTAAATATTGGCCTGCCTGATACCCACCGAGATAGTTATTAATAGATACGAAACTGGCATCGACGTGTTCAAAGCAAGTATCCAAAATAACAATATTGGAATGAATGGATTGTATGGAATGAATAATCTCGGAAGTTAAATTGGTGCCAAGTAGAAGTATGCCTGAAGAGGGCTGATCTTTTTCCAAAGTAGATAATTCTTCTTCGAGGCTATGGCTATCAAAAGACGAAAAAATCAAGGTGTTTCCATGTTCTCTCACCTGATTGGTAATATGATGAATTAATTCGTTAAAAAATGGAAGTGAATCATAGTGCTCTGTTACGATGTCTGTATTTTTACAGGCCACAAAACGAATCACATGATGATTTTTAATGGCTTCCTTGTTTGTCTTCATGGTGCGTGGTTTATATCCATGCTCTTGGGCTATTTTTAGAATGTGCTCCTTGGTTTCTTCACTGACTCCGGGTTTGTTATTAAAAGCAAGAGAAACAGCAGATTTAGAAACACCTGCAAGCCTTGCAATATCATCAATTTTCAATGTGGAACCCCCTATTGAACTAAACTACATAAATTATATCATTACTCAGCAAGAAAGTTTAGCTTATAAACTAAACTAAACTAAATAACTAAAAGTAAAAATTTGTTGACCTTTTATAATTTATAATGTTAATATTCAAGTGTAAAGCGCTCTAATTTAGTTTATTTCACGTAAAAAACACATAAGTTTAGTTTTTTATTTAGTTTTGTTTAGAGAATTTTGCGCATACAGCAAGAGAGGAACGGTGATTCATTTGAGTTTAAACATGGCTGAAAATCAAAGAAGTTTTACCAAAGAGGAAAAACCTTTTTTTTTATTTGGCAGATACGGTGTGGAGTGTATTTACCAACGCGACGATAGAGGAGTGGAGCGATTATCTTGACTATCGGAAGATGCAAGGTTTCAATGTGTTGCAAATCAACATACTCCGACAATGGGACGCAAGTGAATCGGATCTGAATCTACAGCCGTTTGCATTAATGGAAAATGGGGATTTCGACTACCATACATTAAACGAAGCTTATTTTGACCGGGCAGAAATCATGTTGAAGATGGCTACAGAGTGTGGATTTGTTCCAGCACTGGTTCTGTTGTGGTGTAACTATGTGCCGGATACATGGGCTGAGATGTTCCAAAAAGGTAATAAAATGCCGTTTGAATGCGTTGAACCCTATGTAACGTACGTGGTAAACCGTTTTTCTCCATTTGATCCTATTTTTCTGATTAGCGGGGATAGTGATTTTCCGACCGAACGTGCCAATTCCTATTATTTAAAAGCACTGGATATTGTACAACAATTAAGCCCTGCAAGCTTAACTACGCTGCATATTCAAGGAAGATTGAGAGAAATTCCTCCAGCCTTTGAGAAACACCAGGGTCTTGGATTCTATATGTATCAATCAGGACATAATTCCGAGTTCCAACATGTAGCCCATGAGATTGCTCAACATTTCTATTATAAGCCGGATATACGGCCTGTCATTAATGGAGAGCCATGTTATGAACAAATTAGTTACAGCCGCAATGTGTATGGCAGATACACAGCACTGGATGCCAGAAAAGCGGCATGGCAAAGCCTCCTTGCAGGCGGGGGTGCGGGCATTACCTACGGAGCGCATGGCATTTGGAGCTGGCACAAGAAAGGAAAGAAATTCGGCATTGTAGAAGGGGAAGGATTCGATAGTCCCTATGATTGGAGAACTGCATTGCAATTTGAGGGCGCATGGGATTATTCCTTTATTAAATATCTGTTTGAAATGTACAACCTGATTGGCGTAAAGCCGTTGGATATTGTTTTAAACAAGACAGAGGAAATCAGAGCTGCGGGGAACGAGAATACCATTGTGTTGTATGTCCCGGTTAACACAAAGGTACGACTAAGTATCAACGTGCAGGAATACAAGTTTACAACGATTGATTTAGCCGGGAAGCGGTTTGCTCAAACCGACGTGTCCGTCCAAAAGGATCAATCGGTGCTAGACATGCACAGCTTTGAAAGTGATGTTGTAATCATCGGAACGAAATAAAAACAGAGAAGAATGTGGATGGAGTGAAGCAACATGTGGAAAATCGGCGTTATTGGAACGGGATATTGGTCGGAGAAACATATCAAAGCATGGCAGTTTATCTCGGATGCAGAAATCAAAGGATTTTGTGATCGAAATAAAGGCTTACTTTTTGAAAAAGCAGATCAATTCCATGTCCCTACTGAATATTGTTATACCAGCCTGGAGGAGATGCTAAGCGAAGCGGATATTGATGTCGTGGACATCATTACACCTCCTGAGACACATCTGGAACTGGTTCGACTGGCGGCCGCAGCCGGAAAACATATTATGTGCCAAAAACCTTTTGCCCGTTCTGTTGAGGAAGCTGAGCAGATAGTAAGTATTGCTGAAGCAGCAGGAGTCAGACTTATGGTGACAGAAAATTGGCGTTGGCTTGAACCTTTTCAAATTATAAAAAAAATTGCTGGCAGAGAATATCGTTGGAAATATGAATGTTATACGTTATACGCATACCGATTTTTATTCACCGAGGTTTGCTCCGGAAAAAGAGCTGCCGCAGCCATTTTTCAGAGATATGCCCAAGCTTTTGTTTTATGAAATGGGAGTTCATTGGCTGGATACTTGGCGTTTCTTATTCGGTGAACCTCGGCGTTTGTATGCGGAAACCAAGCGGGTCAGTCCATACACACAAGGAGAAGACACGGGCATTATCATGTTAGGTTATGAACATTATTTCGGTCTTATGGACATGAGCTGGGCGACTCGCAGGGAACTGGATGGGCAGCTGTCGGAACAGGTTCTTCCCGATCATAAAGAACAACTGGTGATTGAAGGCGATGAGGCTACCCTAAAACTGTACAACACAGGTAAATTATGTCTCATTAATAATCAGGGAGTCGAAAAAGTATTGGTTGAAAAGACTGAATTAAACTATGAGGAAAGCCATAAAAAGCTACAGGCTCATTTTATAGATTGCCTCAACACGGGAAAAGAATTTCAAACGAGTGGTCACGACAATATCAAGACCCTTCAGCTTGTATTCGACACCTATGACAGCGCAGAAAATCATAAAGTTCATGTGTATTAAGAGGCAACAGGATGTCCATTAACGATATTGTGATGTATGTTATCGCTCTTTTTTTAGTGTTGGGTGCATTGGATCAATGTTTGGGAAATCGCTGGGGTTTGGGACAAGCCTTCAACAATGGGTTTATGACCATGGGCTCTCTTGCTCTGGTCATGATAGGGATTGTTTCCTTGGCCCCTGTACTGGCCGCGTGGTTGATCCCCATTGTTTCACCGTTATATGTGGCAATGGGTGCCGATCCGGCATCCTTTGCTAATACGATATTGGCGGTAGATATGGGGGGATACGCACTTGCGGCAGAAATGGCGCACAGCCAGCAAGCGGGCGTGTTTTCATGGGTTTTTCTAGGGACCATGTTTGGCCCAACGCTCGTATTTACGATTCCGGTTGCCCTCGGCATTTTGGAAAAAGGGGATCATCCATATTTTGCAAAAGGTATCTTGATCGGTATTAGTACCATTCCCGTTGGCTGTTTCATAGGGGGAATGATCGCCGGATTTGACGTGATTATGATTTTAAAAAATCTGATCATTCCCATGCTTCTTTCAATAATCATTATGCTGGGTTTACGTCTATTTACGGAGTATACGATCCGATGGTTCAAGTGGTTTGGTAACGGCATTAGGCTTCTATCCCTTGTCGGTTTGGCAGCGATTGGGGTCGAAACCTTAACTGGATTTGTGATTATTCCCAATATGGCTCCGTTGTCTGTCGGTGTGCAAACGGTTGGAACGATTGCTATTGTATTGGCTGGTGCGTTTCCGTTGGTTGCTTGGATTACAAAAATATTTAAAAATCCGCTTCAACGGGCAGGACGTTTGCTAAACATAGATCCATCGGCTACTGCGGGTCTTGTGGCTAGTCTTGCTCATAATATTCCTACCTTCACTTTAGTTAAAGAGATGGAGCCCAGAGGAAAAGTGATCAGTATTGCCTTTGCTGTCAGTGGATCTTTCGTTCTCGGAGGACATCTTGGCTTTGTAGCTGGAATGGACAAGAATATGGTGATTGCCATGATCGTGGGAAAACTTACAGGCGGGATTAGTGCCGTAATTGTCGCAGTTATTGCACATCCAGCTACTACGAATAGAAAAATAGAAAGCGCATCCAAGAAGGAGTGAACATGATGGATCATAAAAAAACAGCCAAAGAAGTGTTGAGAGCCGTGGGCGGAAATGAAAATGTGAACAGTGTCATTCACTGTGTCACTCGATTGAGATTCAAACTGAAGGATAATCAATTGCCAGATAAAGAAAAGATCAAGCAGATTGACGGTGTCATTACCGTTGTAGAAAGTGGTGGCCAATTTCAGGTGGTCATCGGGAATGAGGTTCCCAAAGTATACGAAGCTCTTTTGGACACCATGGGAGTAAAGCATGGAGATCAGATGGTTGAAGACGATCAAAAAAATGAAAAAGCGAGCCTATTCAGTCGATTTGTCGATGTCATTTCAGGTGTGTTCATGCCCGTTGTGGGTGTGCTCGCTGCTGTGGGGATTCTAAAAGGACTATTGGCCTTATGCACATCCCTGGGCTGGATGACGGATCAGATGGGCACGTATAAAATTTTATATGCGACAGCGGACGCTATGTTTTATTTCTTTCCGGTTATTCTAGGGTTTTCAGCAGGTAAAAAGTTTGGAGGAAACCCGTACCTGTCCGCTGTTTTGGGGGCCGCCTTGGTGTATCCGACCATTACTTCGGCCTTTACGGATAAAACGGCGCTGTCCTTTTTGACCATACCTGTCGTTCTAATTAATTATACTTCTTCTGTTATACCTATCATTATTGGGGCGTTCTTGGCAGCTAAGGTCGAAAAAATGATAAGCAAGTTTGCACCTGCTTCCATTAAAATGTTCATTGTTCCTTTTCTGACCTTGGTCATCATATCACCGATTGTTTTTCTGGTTGTCGGACCGATCGCAACTATTATCAGCGATGGGTTAGCCAAAGGCTCTATGTGGATTTACCAGTTAAGTCCGGCTGTAGCTGGTCTCGTTCTGGCCGGATTCTGGCAGGCTATTATTATCTTTGGTCTCCATTGGGCGTTTATTCCAATTCTCTTGAATAATGTAGTTACGAACGGGTTTGATCCGATTAACGGTATGTTGTTCTGTACTACGTTTGCCCAAACAGGTGCAGCTTTTGCCATTGCTTTGAAATCACGGGACCCTAAATTAAAACCCATCGCCACTTCTGCCACAATTGCGGGTTTGATGGGGGTTACTGAACCAGCTATTTACGGGGTTACGCTCCCCACCAAAAAACCGTTTATTTTAGCCTCGATTGCTGGAGGTATAGGAGGAGCTGCAGCAGGCTTACTCGGCTCAACGGCATATGGATTTGCCTCAGGCGGTATTTTTGGTATACCTCTATTCATTAATCCAAAAGGCATGGATGCAGGCTTCATCGGCTTTATTATATCTTTGGTTGTAGCTTTTGTAGTCGCATTTATTCTGACCTATCTTATCGGTTATAAAAATGCACAATCTGCGTCTGAAATTAAGGTTGCAGATGAAAACAAAGAAGAAGAAAAAACGATATTCAGTCCTCTACATGGTCAATTGATTCCTTTAACCACAGTGAAAGATGAAGCTTTCTCCAGTGGTGCGATGGGTCAGGGAGCCGCAATTATCCCCCGAGAAGGAGTAGCTTACGCACCTTTTAACGGAACTGTTGTTACCGTTTTCAAAACAAAACATGCGATTGGACTGATCTCTGAGGATGGAGTTGAACTGCTCATTCACATTGGAATTAATACGGTCAGCTTGAAGGGAAAACATTTCACTTCCTTTGTGTCTGAAGGAGATACGATTCAAAAAGGGGACAAGCTGGTTGAATTCGATCCCAAAGCTATAGAGGATGACGGATATGATATTACCACATCCGTCATTGTAACCAATACAGCCGTGTACACGGATATTTTAGTTGAAGATTCCAAGGATATTCATGCAGGAGACCGCTTACTAAAGATTAGATAGATTCCAATTCCAATATTCAATAATAAAAAAGGCAAGATAAAGCTGACGATGCCCCGTATATAAAAAGGGTTGTCGTCAGCTTTTTTTTTAATTACCTCACACCTAGCGTGTTCATCATCTGTCTGAAGGAACGCACATATTTATCCGGTGCCAACAGGTTAACGATTCGCGCCAGTCCTTTCTTGCGGATAGATTCGCGTTGAGGTACGTTGTTCATCAGGTCTAGTCCTTGCAGTATCGCCTGCAAGATGTCCCCCTGCTGATAAAATTTACCGGTTTCGTTGTGGTCAATGAATGCTCGTACTCCGTCTGAATCAGAGCTTAATACCGGGCAACGACAGGCCATCGCCTCAGCAACTGCATAGCCGAATCCCTCCACCAATGAGGTCGATAGCAAGTAGCCGCCTGAGTCGCCAATCATGGAGTAATACAGGGGCATATTGGCATGAGGTACGCTTTTAAAACGCTCGATAATGGAGGACATGCCAAGCTGAGTAAGCATTTTTTCGAATTGTATTTTATCCTCCGGCTGTGACAATGTTTCATCATAAAACATCCAGATTCGAAGATCCGCACGGTTTTGCAGCATCCAGTAAGAAATATCGACAAAATGCCTCCAGTTCTTGTTGGGCTCTAGCCGTCCAACCCAGGCAATAACCGGATTAGTTGGAGGAGTGTTAGGTACATAATTAAATACGCTGGTATCCAGCACGTTTGGAAACACATAGCGATTAAGCCATGGACACATGGTGGAGAAAAGATTCACTAAATGAGTCGTATCTGGTAGGAGCACTGCATCGGCGTAATTTTGAAGATACGGAACTGCATCTGCAACAACCCAAGCCGCTTCTTCGTGAGGGCCAAAGCCCTGCGATTCATAGATCAATATCCCCTGATAGCCCAACATTCGCAATCTGGGGAGCATAGGGTAGTCCGAAGAGACGATAATTGCATCGTAGCGATGAGTCTCCACCAGCTTTCGAATTTCTTCTTCAGAGGAAGTCGTGAACACTGGAATATCGCCGTGCAGGTTTTGCATCCCTGTACCCTGCTGATAATAGAGAAGATGACATTCGATCCCGTCCTGAATGAGCGCTTTACAACGCTGGCGGTTCAAGGTTTCTACGCCGCCGCTGGGTATATAAAAAGTAAATAGAACTTTGATCTCAATAACCTCCTTTGCCAACCACAAGCTCTAATACCAAGTTATTCAACCAACAGGACGGGGTGTGGGTTTCTATGGAAGCCTGGATTGAATTAGCGCATAATTATGACTGAGGCGAGAATCTTCCGGGGAGCGTTCTGTTGCTTCTTTCGCAAATTCACATGCTTTGTGTAAAAGGCCTAACTCGTAGCAAGCGAGGGCACCAAGATCATACAGCGTGGCGTCCCAGCAAAAATCCTCTTGCATGTACGTATCCGGTCGTGTAGAAATTTGCAGCGCTTCTTCAACCATATGATAGACGGCGGGCCAGTTCCGCGTATGATAGGCCAGCTGAGCCATTTCCGTGTAAGGTTCACGTAAATACGGTGCTTCCGCAATAGCCCGGTATAACCAACGTGTTGCCTCTTGCCATTGTTCACTTGCTTTATAGGCTCTAGAAATAAAGCGCATCGAAGCACTGCGTTCATCTGCCCAGCGTGCCTGCGGCATGGCAAGATGTTGTTGCAGCGTAGCAATGCACTCGTCCCAACGGCCATGATACATATATTCCCGCCCCAAGTAATGCATGTTGCGGTCATCCTCGGGAAACTCGCGCACAGACTGCTCCAGCAGTGGAAGGTATTGGCTGCGGGACTTGTGCGGATCGGGATCATGATACAAGCGGAGCTGGTCTGATCGGATGTTGCGTTCTTTACCCTCTCCGATATATTCAAGCACCTCGTGAACTGGGCGTACCCAGCGGTACCCGTGACGAGTGTGTATTTTTTCTTTCCAGAACCATGTATAAACGGTATCTTGCCCAGGCTGTCCATGTGTAAAGGCATATAGCATCCGGGTAGTTCCTTCCTTCCAGTTGCGTTCCAGCCGCGACCGCCAACCCTCCTCCCAGACTTCGTCCAGATCCGTACAGACACAAATATCTATATCATCAGGGACCAGCCGTAGGGACTCATTGCGAGCTTTGTCAAAACGCCAAGGAGTTACCTCTATACGATGCACCTCTGCACCCGCTTCGTGTAGCAGGGAAACAGTATCGTCTGTAGAGCCGGTGTCCGCTACAATGACAACATCGGCTTCACGCATGGTGTGCATCCAGCGTTTGGCGAATCGGGCTTCATTTTTGCTAATGGCATAGACAGCTATTTTGTACCGATTCGATTGTTGCATTCCGCTTGCTCCTCCTTTGACTTACTTAAAGATTAAGGGGTGAGTGTGGGGGACATTTTTATTGGGGAGGATTCAGGATTGAGCTGAAGAACTGTCGATTATGCAGGACGTACGGGTCGTTGGGAATGTAAATGGCAGCTTGCTCGTTGTGCCAATTCGCACGTGTGTAATCCTTCATCCGAAAATGGCAAATGCATAGCTGGATATGAGGAAACCACGTTTGGTACGCGTCTTGTACCGGGCCCATCGTGTCGGGAGGATTCAGAGTGGTAGCCATGTCGTACCAGTAAATAGCTTTGGAGATCTCATTTTTATGCAAAAAATAATGACCCATCCGACAGCACAGATCAGCCCTGGGCGTATCGAAGGTCAAACTATGGAGAGCCGCCGTAATGCTTTGCTCCAGCTTGCCAAGCTGTTGTAGACAATCAGCCATTTTGCTACATGCACTAATCGCGTCCTCTGCCCAGCATTGTCCAGTATCCAGAAAATCCTGGTAAACCTGCACAGCCTGCTCATATCTTTTATTGTCTCTTAACTCGTTAGCGTAATAGTAGAGGTCACGAGGAGAGAAGGCATGACCTTGGGCGAGCAATTTCTCATAGATTCGCAGGTTTCGTCCTGGAGAGACCGTGTGTGTTCTAGTGTGAGTTATGGCGATATCGGCATGTTGAATATTCCCGTTTACGGCGAGGTACTCATGCACGGCTCCGTGCCAACGGAACCCGGCTGACCTTCTAACTAAGCGGTTTCGACGAAAATGTAGGGTGACATTGCCATGATCATCAAAGGCATAGTGATAATTCATAGACACGGAATCCACGATTGGTGTGGCTGAGGAATCAAGGGTTTGCTTCAGCTCAAGCAGCTTGACGGCGTCCTGTTCCTTCAAAATATCATCGGCATCCAGCCAGAGAATGTATTCCTGCGTAGCTTGTTCAAACGAATAGTTACGTGCAAGGGCAAAATGATCTACCCATTCAAATGGAAAAATTCGATCTGTAAAGTTGCGACATATGTCAATGGTCTGATCCTGTGAACCCGTGTCCACGATGTTGATTTCATCCATAATAGGATGGATCGATTCCAGGCAACGGCCAATAGTATTTTGATCATTTTTGACGATCATGCACAGGCTGATACTGATCAATTGAGTACCACTCCTTTGGGAACCTTCTAAGGATTCAGGTCGAACATAAAGCTTTATTTATCAAGAGGTCTGATTATAGAAGCCCTGCCGCAATCGCGGCAGGGCAAGGATGACAAAGCCTAAACGGGCTGTGCGGCTTTGTCGATAAGGTATGGTACGTCGCTTAAATATAATATGGTAGAAAAAAGAACGTTAGAGTCCGGTAGGCCCTGTAGGTCCAGTTGGCCCCGTAGGTCCGGTAGGTCCAATCGGTCCTTGTGGACCAGTGTCTCCTGTTGGTCCAATCGGGCCAGTAAATCCAAGGCCAAACGGTCCGGTAGGTCCAGTCGGCCCTGTTGGTCCAGCGGGTCCCGTAGCGCCTGTGTCGCCAATAGGTCCGACAGGCCCGATAGGTCCAGCAGGTCCGGTAAAGCCGGTGGCACCCGTAGACCCGACAGGTCCGGTAACACCTGTGTCACCCGTGGCGCCTGTAGGTCCGACAGGTCCAGTAGCACCTGTATCGCCCGTGGCACCCGTAGGCCCAACAGGTCCGGTAACACCGGTGTCGCCCGTGGCGCCCGTAGGCCCAACAGGTCCGGTAACACCGGTGTCGCCCGTGGCGCCCGTAGGCCCAACAGGTCCGGTAACACCAGTGTCACCCGTGGCACCCGTAGGCCCTGTAGCACCCGTAGGCCCGGCAGGTCCGGCTGGGCCCACAGCTCCAGCTGCACTTGCTTTAACAAGAGCAATAGAATCAATGGCTACATCAGCAGTGTTAGCCAAGGCATTTTTACTAATAACCAAAAAGGCAAAGGCTGCGTTGGCTGGAACAGGAGCTGTTACTTCATACAGGCTTTGCCATGTTCCGTTCACAGCGTCTGGCAATGTGCCTGCGCTCAAATAGGTAGTCAGCCCCGTGCTAAGGAAGCTAAAGGTTGCGTCATAGTAATACAGAAAAATGTTAACTTGAGGACTGGACAGGCTTCCTATTTTTGCAGCTGAGAGGCTTAATGTATAGCTTTCGCCTGGTGCAGCAAAAACGACCTGGGAAAGAGATGCATCTACTGCGCCTCCTGTCAGGATCGCACTATAAAAGTTTGTCTTTTTTACGGATAAGTTAGTGACGGTCACATTTGCAGCGTTCCAAAAAAGGGTAGATCCAGTCTCGAAGTCGCCGTTATTAACTAGATTGGTAAATAGTACGGTCATCGTTTTTTATACACTCCCTTCACACGTTGTAATGATAGTAGATGCGAATCCACGCCGTGGCGAACCGTACAAGTTTACGAGGGCAGATGCGCATTTCCATGTTCACATTTTAGACACATTATTTTAAGCTTCTATTTAAGTGACGTTAAGCTGGAGTTATATGTGGGGGGGTATCATTAGAATTTAAAAGTGTAGCATGAAGTGCGAGGAGACCGCTCCGCGAAGGCTTTGAGCTTCCGATCGCTGTTGCAGTAGGATTCTTCTTTGATTAGATAAGACATATAAAGGTAAGAATCCTACAGCAAAGGCGAACGCTAGCGCTTCTCCAGCTTCAAATCCTTCGCTTCGCTGCTACCTGCTTCCCATGCAACATTTTGGGGGAGGGGAACAGCAGGGAGGAGACCGCTTCGCGAAGGCTTTGGGCTTCCGATCGCTGTTGCCGTGGGATTTTTCTATGATCAAATAAGACATATAAAGGTGAAAATCCCAAGGCAAAGGCGAACGCTGGCGCTTCTCCAGCTCCAAATCCCCCGCTTTGCTGCTACCTGCTTCCCATGCAACATTTTGGGGGGAGGGAAGTAGGGGAGCAGCAGGGAGAAGATTACGATAAAGGAAAGGGTGGAACATGTGCTCAAAGTGCAGCAGGTAAGCAAGTGGTATGAAGGCAACCGGGGTGTACATAAGCTGGATTTTGAAATGCAGCGCGGTGAAATTGTTGGTTTCCTGGGACCGAATGGTGCGGGTAAAACGACAACCATGCGCATGATTACAGGGTATCTTCAACCCAACGAGGGAGTGATTACGATTGATGGTATCCCGATTCAGGATAAGGGCAGACAAGCTCGTTCCAAAATCGGTTATCTGCCGGAGACGCCCCCTTTGTATGAGGATATGTCCGTAAGATCCTATTTAAAGTTTGTAGCTAGTATTCGTGACGTGCCTGCGAGAGAGCAGAAGCTGCGTATTTCGGAGATGATTTCCAGGCTAGGACTGAATGGGCGGGAAAAACAATTAGTCCGCAGTTTGTCCAAAGGGTATAAACAGCGCTTGGGACTGGCAGGTGCGATTATTCATAACCCGGATTTACTGGTGCTCGATGAACCGACCTCGGGTTTGGACCCCAATCAGATTTTGGAGATTCGTCAGCTCATTCAGGAGATTGGCGAAAATCATACGGTATTGCTTAGCACACATATATTGCCTGAGGTGGATGCGTTATGCAATCGTGTTCTCATCATTCATGAAGGGAAACTGGTCATGGATGGGCGCCCTGACACGCTCGGCGGTTCGATGGAAGATGGATTCAAGGTGAAGGTAGAGGTTAAAGGCAAGCGTGAGCAGGTGATGGATGTCCTTCGTACTTGGGGAAAAGTAGAGGTTGAATCTATGGCGACCACGCTGCCTTCAGCGAACACGGAGCTAAGTGCCGCAGAGTCAGATATGACTGGATTGCTACTCACAGGAGCCTCCGGTGAGGATTTTCGCGAAGAACTATTTTATGTGCTGTCTGATGCGAAGCTTCCGATTTTGGAGATGAAAAAAGAAAGCCTTAGCTTGGAAAATATCTTCCAGCAGTTAACGACACGCGAGACGGAAGAAGGTCAGGTCGACGATCCAGCAGTACAAGACCTACATTCCTCGAAGAATGCAGCCCCTACGGCTATCACGGTGGAGCATGGAGATGCTGCGTCCGGGGACGATAAGGCCGAAGAAGATAAGGATACAGGAGGTAATCGGTCATGAGGCGTTTGTTCGCGGTTTGTCAAAAAGAGCTGCAAGCCTATCTGTGGACACCAACGACGTATTTTGCGCTTGCAGTGTACATGCTGCTGACGGGGTTACTTTTTTATACCAATTTTGTTATGTATCAGCCAAGCATTCTGGACTATCGGCTGGTACTCGGTGACACCTTGTCCATGCTGGTGTTCGTCGTCCCATTGCTCACGATGAGGCTGGTTGCGGAGGAATTCAGGCAAGGTACGGATGAACTGCTGCTTACCTCACCTGTGAGTGTGACGGAAATGATCGTGGGTAAATTTTTAGCGTCGTTGGGCATGTTGCTCATATTAGTGCTGTGCAGTCTAGCGTATCCGGTCGTGATGTCCTTTTATGGGTCGCTGGATTGGACGCTGGTATTAACATCTGTGATCGGTCTGTTTATGCTTGGCGCAGCCATGATGGCGATCGGCTTATTCGCTTCGACGCTTTCACAGCATCAGATGATGTCAGCGGTCGTCAGTTTTATTATTTTACTTGTGTTCTGGATGCTGGATTCGTTTGGTGGACAGACGGGTGCATCTGCGGCGGTACAGCAATGGCTGGAACCTTTTTCACTAACCGCACGGTTTGACAGTTTCACCAAAGGATTACTGAATGGAGCCGATGTGATGTACTACGTGACGGTGGCGGTACTCTTTTTGCTATTCAGCATCCAAGTGGTTGAACGGAAACGGTGGAGGTAATGAATATGAAAAAATGGCTGGGTCATACCAATAGTGTGGTACTATCGATTGCTGCTGTAGGGATTTTTATTTTATTGACGTTATTTCTGCGTTCGCTGGGTGGCTTTCAACTGGATCTGACGGCAGGGAAGCAGTATACGCTGTCTGACCAAACGTTGACGACCATCCAGGATGTAAAGGAAGACGTACGATTGATTGCCTTTACCGTATCCACCTCGCAAAATCAGAAGCTGAACCGGGATGTTACGGATATGCTGAATGAATACGCCAAGCGTAACAGCAAGCTCAAGGTCGAGCAATACGATCTGAATCAGGAACCGATACTGGCCAAGCAATATGGTGTTACTGCAGCGTCTATTGTGTTGGTGCAGGGGGAGAAGAAACGGGTTATAGATATTGGGAGTCTATTTACGCAAGCTCAGGGGAGTGGTGAAGGGGCATACCAATTTACGGGGGAAGAAAAGCTGACGAGTGGATTGTTGGGATTATCATCTACCCGTCAAGGAAAAGTGGCCTTTCTAACTGGACATGAGGAAATCCCATTGTCCCAAATGACTGAATTAAGTAGCTCACTGTCACAAGATAATGTGAAAACAGAGGAAGTTCAGCTCAATCAGGCGAGTAGTGTACCCAAAGATGCGTCTGTATTGGCTATTGTTGGACCAGAACGTGATATCAGTGCAACAGAACTGAAGAGTATTCGTACGTATCTGAATGGTGGCGGAAAGCTTTTTATGGCACTAGGCTTTCACCCGAACATGGGGTCCGATTGGAAAAACCTTGATGCATTAGCGGCTGATTATGGAGTGAAGGACACTCATGCCATCGTGGTGGATCAAGAACAGACGAATACACTTGGACCGCTATGGACGGTTCCTACCTTCGGCAGTCATGCGATCACCGATAAGTTGGCGGCTTCCAATCTGTACCCTGTTCTTTCATTGTCTATTGCTTTGCAGGCAGGAGAGCAGAAGGATTGGAAGACGACGCTTTTGATGAAATCTTCTGGAGCTAGCTATGGTGAAACGAATATCCAAGGTCTGCTGAACAACGAAACACAGAAGGATGACAAGGACCCGCAGGGGCCGCTGGATCTCGGTTATGCGGTAGAAGGGAAAGACGGCAAGCCCAAAGCCGTTATTCTCGGAACGTCTGCCCTCTTAAGCGACACTGAGATCGGCACAGGAGGCAATCGAGACTTTGTGCTGAACAGTCTGAATTATGTGCAGGAGCATTCTGATGGGCTCACTATTCGTCCTCGTCAGGAGCAGGATTATAAGGTAGCTTACTTGACTCCTGCACAAGCGAAAACGATATTGACCATATCTGTCATCGGATTGCCGTTGCTGTTCGCGGTCATCGGAATCTTATTATGGTGGAGGCGAAGAAGAGCATGAGAAAATGGATACCCACAGTGCTGCTGTTAGTTGTATTGGGAGCGGGTATAATCTATGCAAAGAGCCAAAACTTTTTTCATGAACAAGCGCCGGCTGCTCGTCAGCTGATTCAGCTTACGCAAGAGAATATTACGTCTTTCGCAATCACTGGAAAGGACGGCAAGTCGGTGGAACTAGAACAACATGATGGCCAATGGAGTATGAGCAAGCCACGGACTTACCCGCTAAACCAATATACAATAGACCATTGGCTAGCGGCGATTCAAAATGTAAAGTTGGGTGAAGTGGTGGAATCTTCCCCTACAGACGTAGCCAAATATGGGATCTCCGCTACCCATGATCAGATTGAGATTAAGACCAAGCAGGGTGACGTTCGTACCTTTGCTTTCGGTGAAACGTTGCCTTCCGGAGATGCTGTTTATGTATTATCAGACAAAAAAGAGATAGCTTCTGTACCTATAGATACTCTTTCAGGGTTATTGCTGGGTGCTGAAGATTTTATAGATACAACGCCGTTCGATTGGGACGATACCAAGCTGAGCGGAATAGAGTGGGAAGGCCAAAATGCTTCATGGATGCTCAAATCCTCCGGTAACAGCGGGACCGGAGACAGTGCCTCCACATCTTGGACGCTGAACGGAAAGTCAGTAGCCAGCGACACGGCGACTTCCCTCTCGCAGCAGATCAAAAACCTGGCCAGCAGTCAGGCCTTGCGCAAAGCCTCTGAGCTGAGCAAGCCTGTCCACCGCTTTACGCTAAGTGTATCGCTGGGTAAGGATGATTCCCAGCTGGTCTATCAGGGCTGGACGCTTAAAGATGATCCAGATACCGTATGGGTTGTACCGCCACAAAGTAACTGGGCTTATGGTCTGTCAGTATCTGACGTGAACCGTACTGAACAGAATGCCCACGACCAAGCTCAGGCTGGAAAATAACCATTAGTAATTAAATTAGCTGCACAAAGAGGCTCCAACGGCGGATGATCGTCGTCTGGAGCTTCTTTGTGTTTGTTATTCGTCAGGTTTGCTGCTTTTGGAAGAAGAGTTGTTAGTGTCGTTTAAATCTTGGATTACTTGAATCAGCTCATGAAGTGAGACGTCCAGCTTATCCAGCTTTTCCTCCATCGTGTGCAGGATGTGCCGCAACAAAATAAAACAAAGTCCAGCCGGAAAGCCTACGTTGGTAACCAGAGAAAGAGCATCATCCATTTGCAATGTATTCCCTCCTTTTTAGCCATATATAAAGGAAGGTAAATTAAACGAACCATATACAACCGATTGTAAAAATAGTATAATAAATAAGAACAAATGTTCTGTTTTTGGTTGTAAAATAGGTTTGGAAATTACCCTATAGTATGAGGATTAGAAAAAGTCAAATCCAAAGAGAAAGGGTGATTTACAATGGATCAGTCTCAGCTAACATTGGTAGAACAATATCGAAAGAAGCTGTACCGCATTGCCTGGAGAATCCAGTATCGTGCTCGGGTACAAACCAATCATGAATTTGTAATGGAAAAGAACGAATCCGTCAGTGCCCCATCTTTTACAGAATCTTCAAACTCTCATATGTACACATTACAGCTTATCAACTCTCTATCTTCTGAGATCGGAAAAATGATCATCTTTGACCTTTACATACTAGATAAAACCGAAGCACAGATTGCAAAAGAGTTAAAGCTATCCCAACAGGCGGTGAATAAATGGAAAAAGAAAATGCTGAAAGAGTTATTTCGGATGCTGAGTTCGTCCAATTGCTAAAATTAGTACAAAGTGGAGATCAGGAGGCCATGTATAGGATACTTCAATTGTTCGAGGAAGACATTCAAAAGACCAGTCGATATATTCGTATGTCCCGTGAAGATGCTGTCCAAAGCATTGTGACTGATTTTATAGAAGAACTGCGACAAGAGTTAAAGACAGTGAAAAGTGGACAATGGATATAGCCTTGGCTATCCTTATCCGTAGGTTTACTTATTTAACGGAGGGCTTATAAGTTTATGATTGATAACAGGGCTTCTTTTGAGAAAAGTATGAAGATGTACCCAGTCAACAGTATTCGTTCCAATGTCATCATTCTTGTTTTATTACTGTTAGATCTGTTTCTGGTTATCCCCTTAGTGGGAAATCCATACATTGCAGTTTACGTGTATGTACTGTTGCCACCGATTGTTTTGATAAACATTTGGGCTCTAGTACTGGTCATCATGCCACGCAAATTGCAATTGAATTACATTTTATTCCGTGGTGTATTTGGTTTGATTTGTTCTATGGGCTTCATGATCATGACACAAAAGTTTGCTTATGGCATGTTGGGTCTGGATACTTCATGGTATTTTATAGGTTCTTTTGCCCTTTATGGAGTCGCTTTGTATTACTTTATAAAATATAATTTGGCGAAATTCAAAGATCCTTCAAAACATAAGAAGAAACCAAAAGTTAAGAAAAAAAACAAGAGAGCGCCTGTAGTGACGATCACCACATTTACTGGGGCTGGTTATCTGATAGCGAATGTTTCCCTCGGATTTGCTACACAACAATTAGTTGCCACAGTATTGATCAGTGTATACTCCATGCTGGCATTTGTTCTTTTTCATTTTATTATGGATTTACACCGCTACTATTGGCTTCATAAGCTGAGGAATCAGACAACAGATTGAACACAATGAAAAAAAGCCTGCAAATGCCCCAACTTAATAGGGATTCGCAGGCTTTTTAGGCTGTAGATTTATTTAGTCGACATACTTGTTGCCGTCTGCATCAATATAAATGGATTGAACAGCTGTACGGCGGTACGGATAACCTGCCTCTGTGGTGCCGCTAATTTCATAGGTTACAGAATAGATGCCGGGCTTGTCCGCTTTGGATAGCTCAATTTGCCCATTAGGTTTAACCGTTTTTTGCTGTGCCGTCAAACCTTTAGGTGCAGAAGTGACTCCTTGCTGCGGATCACCATAATATTGAACTTGGTAGGTGACTTGTGTCACGCTGTCCGGGGAATCCTGTGTTTTCAGGTTTAGCTTCGGACCCACTGCATTCAGATTGTATTTCAGTTCAGGAACTTGAACAGCCTGGTAACGTGCAATCAGGAGATACGCTCCTTGATCAGGAACTGTGACGTTCAGTTTATAGGTGCCCGGTTTTGGATTTTGAATGACGGCGTTATGATGCCAGGCACCAGCAAAAATATCGTCATCATAGCCTGCTTTCAGATTAATAATTTCACTAGTACCGTCAGGCTTGGTTAGTTCCAGCTGACTCACACGTTTATCGCTGATCCAGTCCAGATCAATGGATTTGACACCATTTTCAACAGTCAGGGTTTCTGAGGCTTGTCCATTATAATCGCCGCCTCGAATAAAGTATGAATTGTCGATCTCGCTATAGGTGGCTTGTACAGCAGAAGCAGTCAGGGAAGATGCTGAAAGTGATTCAGTTTCCTGATTCAATGCTGGAGTGTTTGCTTGGAGGTAGGGTTGGATCAGGGAGAAAACGTAGGAGCCAGTACGAACCTTGGCATGATCCCAAGATCCGACTTTAACTACACGTCCGCCGGGAAGCTTAGCGTTGTCGACTGTGACCACTCCATCATTCTTACCAAAGGATGAGAGGTAAAGTCCGCCCATTATGTAGGAAGCAGTGCCGCCAGACCAGTTATCACCAGCAAACGTGAAGAATGGAATTGTAGTCGCATTACTGAGTGCATCGGTCTTGGATCGGAAATACTTCATATAAGATGTTTGTAAAGTGGAGGTACCGGGATTTTGTGAGCCGACGATATCTGCCAGCCATCCGGCCCAGCTACTGTAGGCGAGATCTGCAAGTTGTGAGCCATGATGAGGACTGCTGAGGGTGATGACACGTTGTACATAGGGAGCGGCTCCGTTATATACGAGAGCGGTTTGAGTATCCACTCCACCTTTGCTGTGGGCGATAACGATAAGTTTTTTTCCAAAGTGATTACTGATGACCTTAATTTTGTCGGCCAGAAGCTTACCATTGTCCCACATATCTTGGGAGGTGCCATTTGTATCGTACAGATTAATGGTGGCTGTCTGGTATCCGGCGTCACGTGCACGCTGAAGCATATCGTTATTATTCTTGGTCCAGACTTCAGCACTACTGTTCAAACCATGTACGAACAAAAGTGCTGGCTTGGTAGGATCAACGCGATTAGGTGATGGGCCTTCTACCCAGCTTCCAGCGGGATCTTTCGGGGGTTGGGGGGTAGTGGAACCTGCAAAAGCGCCGACGGGGACAAGAGTTATTGATAACAAAAAAATGAGCATTAAAACAGTGATCTTTTTCAAACTGAAAATCCTCCTTTGTAAAATAAAGTATTTTTCAAGCTTATTATACATGCCATCTTGTGGTAAATCATCAATTGTATTTCATATTTACATTAAAATTTTATTTTTTTAGTCATTTTTTAGTCAGGATATCCCCATGATCCATGGCGCATGATAATCTCGTCACACATTTTATATGTATGGAGGATGAGTTCATGCCAGGAACTAAGAAGGTCATTAGTTTGACGATTTCTGCTGCTTTACTTGCAAGCATGGCTACTTTGACAGGATGTGGGACTGCGAATCATAACGTCCGCACGAACGCTACCCGCTATAACGCACAAAGCACGCACCATATGGATGGAGTGAATCGTTATGGCTTGGATGGTGTGAACCGTAATGGTATGGATGGTGTGAATCGTTATGGGGTTAAGTCGAATGGTATGGACGGGATGTCATTGAATGAAAATGGCAACCGAACCGGACATCCAGTCCGTAATCTGCAAGTCGATCGCAATTTGTCCAAACGTATATCCGAGATGCCGGATGTAAAGTCTGCGACAGTGCTGGTCGGTGAACGACATGCCTATGTAGCCGTTTCCTTGAAAGACCAAGCCAACGGAACAGGTGTCGGTGCTCCAAGTATTGACGGTACTCCAAGTGCAAACAGTACTGGACGTAACGGGAATGTACCGAGTGTGAATGGCGTTAATGGCACTAGAGGAAACCGTACTACGGATACTACAACGCCTGGAATGACAGACAATGGAGTTACCGGGAATGGAACACCTGCGCGTCGTGATGACGGTTTATTTGGTACGATGGGTACAGGATCGTACGGTATGTTGCGTGGCTTAACGGACAACAACAATCGCACAGATAACGGAAACACCACAATCGAGGGAGCAAGAACTGCATATGAACCAAGTGATGCAGTCAAGAGCCGTATCGCGAATAAAGTGAAGCAATTTGCACCTTCGATTGAACAGGTACATGTATCCGCTAACCCGGACTTTGTCAAACAAGCCACTGACTTTACACACAGTGTGCAAAATGGTCATCCGATTAGAGGCTTGAGCAATGGTATGATGGATGTAATTGAACGTGTATTCCCGACCTCGGCGGCTGATACAAACCGTCCAATGAATAATACAGCACCCACACGTCCACAAAATCATACCCCTGCCCCGATGAATCATCGCTAATTCAAACCCTATAATTGTGCAATGCCAAAGAAAGAGCTATCCATCTCAGCGAATACGCTGGTGGATAGCTCTTTAGTTTTGGGGGAATGATAACTATAACTGAATTATTTGCGCAATCCTTTAATCCATACGCCTTGCAGCTTTAAGTCTCCATCCAGTAACAGGATATCTGCTTGTTTACCTGCTTCAAGCGAACCTGTACGATCAGCAATGTGCAAGGATCGAGCCGGATTCAGGCTGGCCATTTGTGATGCCGCAGGAATACTCATACCCACGTGTTGAACCAAATACCGGAAGCCTTCAATCATCGTTAGTGTGCTTCCGGCCAATGTGACGCCATCCTCCAGTCGTGCTACATCGCCCTGCACAATCACTGGCAAATCGCCGAGTGTATATTTCCCGTCTTCGAGACCAGTAGCAGACATGGCATCGGTGATGAGAATGAGATTATGATCCTGTTTTAACCTAGCGAGCAGGGAAATGGCGGCGGGATGCACATGAATGCCGTCCGCGATGATTTCTGCTTCAATGCGCGGATCAGCAAGTACGGCTCCGGCGGCTCCCGGCTTGCGATGATGCAACGGAGTCATCGCATTAAACGCATGCACCGCATGGTTCAGCCCTGCCGTCGCTGCCTGTTCAACCTCTTCATACGTAGCATCCGTATGACCGAGAGCTGCGGTAATGCCATGGCTGCGCAGCCATGCAATCAGTTCCAGCGCTCCTTCCCGTTCGGGCGCAAGCGTGAGCTGGCGAACAAGGCCCGGGTAGCGCTGCTCCCATTCTGCTACCCATGAGAGATTCGGTGGCACGATATGTTCCGGGTTTTGCGCTCCCGGCCACTTCGGACTGATGAACGGTCCTTCCAAATGTACGCCCTCCAACTGAGCATAGGGCATAGGTAGTGCCATGTATGCGTGAACTTCACTCAATACCCGGTCAATCTGTTCCTTGGGCGCGGTCATCGTGGTAGCCAGCATAGCTGTCGTACCTTGTGAACCGTGAAAGGAGGTGATCGTATCCAGCACCCTCGGATCGGAGTCCATAAAGTCCTCACCGTTCCCGCCGTGAACATGAATATCAATAAAGCCTGGCAGCAGATAGCCTCCTTCCAAACGCACAATTTTGGCGGTTTTCGCTGCGCTTTCTTCCTGATTTGCGAAGACTAACGCTGTCCAATCGGCGGGCAAATTCGCTTCTGAACCAGCGTATACAATGGATTGCCCCTCAATGACGACAACCCCTTTTTCAATGATGTCATTCCCAACGACAACTTGCCCATACAGTAGCTGGGGTACGGTACCACTCATTTCATCTGACTTCAATTGAACCATTCTCCTGCCTCCTGATCTAATAAAATAAGTACGTTGGGATGGCATTGCAGCAGGGAAGCCGGACACGCTGTCGTGACGGGTCCAGTTAAAGCCTGCTTTATAATGTCAGCCTTATCCGCACCAAAAGCCACCAGTATAATTTGCTTCGCCTTAAGAATCGTGCCTACTCCCATCGTAACTGCTTGCCTGGGTACAGCATCTATTTCGCCAAAAAATCGAGCATTCGCCGAGCGCGTACTTTCTTTTAAATCTACAACATGTGTAGCTCCAGCCAAGCTGTGACCAGGTTCGTTAAAGCCGATATGTCCATTATGACCAATGCCAAGCAATTGCAGATCCACGGGGCCATGATCCAGAATAGCCTGCTCGTGCGCTGCACATTCTGCTGCCAGATCCAGTGCATTCCCGTCAGGGACACGTGTGTGGGATATCGGAATATCGATATGTTGGAACAAGTGCTCATTCATAAAGCTTCGATAGCTCTGCGGATGTTCTGGGGGAAGACCAACATACTCATCAAGATTCACGGAATAGGCGCGTGCAAAACTGACCTGTCCCTTGCGGTACATATCTGCAAGATGTCGGTAAATGCCAATCGGCGTACTACCGGTGGCCAGGCCAAGCATGGCCTGTGGTTTGGATTGCAGCAAGCTAGCGATCACAGCGGCGGCAGTAGCGTTCAGGTCTTCACGGCTGTTCAAAATGCGTATGTTCATCTTAGTGACCTCCCGGTTGTTTTTTGAGCTTGCTCACTTGTTGATATGAACCTTCCAATCTCGGAATATATTTGTCAAAATCCGCGCTCACCATACCTGTAAACAGAATATCTATGATATGAAGCTGGGCGATGCGGGAGGCCATATCCCCACGTCGCATTCCTTCCTCCAATGAGGAGGAAAATAGCGCAATATCCGCAAGGCCTGCCAGCGTGTTGTTTCCGAAGGAGGTCAGGGATAGTGTCTTGGCCCCTTGTTCCTTGGCGCAGCGTAGAGCCGCAATGGTCTCCTGGGTTTCTCCTGAATAAGAGACGGCAAAGGCGACATCTCCCACTCCGAGCGAGGAGGCAGAGGTAATCTGCATATGTGAATCTGCAAAGGCAGTGCTGTTCTTGCCAATACGGATGAGCTTCTGGTAAAAATCCTGCGCCACAATCGACGATGTCGCCATCCCATAGAGATCAATGCGGCTCGTGGCTGACAGCCATGCAATAGCCTGCTCCAGCTTGTCGTAATCCAGCAGTCGGGTCGTGTCTGCAATGGATGCGGTGTGGTTCGCCTGAATAGCTTGCACGATTCGGGGAAGTGAATTTCCGGCGACAATATCCTGATAGGATTCTTCACCATTACGGTTGGAATGGGACAACTCGGCGGCCAGCTTCATTTTGAAATCGGGATAGCCTTTAAAATGTAGTGATTTGCAAAACCGCGTAACGGTCGCTGCACTCACACCACAACGCTCTGACAGCTCCCGAATACCCAGATGTAACACATCTTCCGGGGATTGCAGGATGGATTCCGTCAGCTTGCGCTCCTGTACGGGAAGCAGCTCCAGTCTTTGGGCTAATGTATGAAGAATGGGGGACATGAGCTGTGCTCCTTTGGCTGTAGAGTATTTGCGTGAAAATAAATATCGTTTATAAGAATGATATTAAGAAAAACATTTTCACGTGTATTGTAAAATAATTCTGTCGCTCATGCAAGAGATGTGAGAAGAATTTTTATTAAATTTTGCGAAAAAATAGCCAGCGAAAATTGTAGAAGTTATCATACATTAATTTACATATTGCGAGTTTTACTTACAAAACAACCTATTGACTTGTCTCTTCATTGGAGGAGTATAATTGAATAAAGTTCCAGTGAAGGAATTTTTCTAGGAGCTTTCTTTGCAGAGGGCATCGATGGGTGGAACGAACAGAATCTCATTCACAAGGAGGAGTTTGCTATGCAGAGCCAAGTGATTGAAATGATCAGCGCAGTCAAGGAAGATCCTGAACTGGTCGCAAAGCTGGATGGACATTCGGACATTATTCATGATGCGGGACTGGATTCGTTGCAGTTGGTCCATTTCATGCTGCAAGTGGAGGATGCATTTGATGTGGAGATTGATTTTGATTCCTTTGAGTTGGAGCATTTGAGCTCGGTAGATGCGTTTTGCAGCTACATTCAGGGGATCAGCGATGCGGAACAAGCGCCGCATCTGGAGGGAATGGAGACGGTCTGACGTACAGCTAGGTACATGTGCCTGAAAATCCATTAAACGAGGTGTTAGCATGCAGCCCAAAAGCAATGTGCTGATTGATGAGAAAGCGTTCAAGCTCATCAAGCGTAACCTGAAAAACGCTTCTGTATCTTACCGTAACGCCACACAGGACCCTGCTTTCAAAACGGACATGCCCCAGACGATCGGCATTAAGCTGACTAACCGCTGCAACCTGAGATGTACGCACTGCTTTGAATGGAACGAGGAAGGCTACCATCACCAAATGGATAAAGAAGAACAAAACATGGATCTTGCTCCAGACATGCTCCGGCAAATTTTGAGCGAAACCAAGGAAGCCAAGTCCAGACTGTACATGTGGGGCGGCGAACCAATGTTTCATCGGCGTTTTGATGAAATTTTGGACGTGCTGGCGGAAGATCGGCGCGAAATGACCTTTTGTACAAATGGATTACTTATTGATAAATATTTGGACCGGATTTTGGATTTGTCCGAAAATCTGGAGTTATTAATAGCGATTGAAGGTTTTGAAAGAGAACACGACCTAATTCGCGGTAAAGGCACCTTTCAAAAAACAATGCGGCAGATGGATAAGCTGATTGAACTGCGCGACCAGGGATTGTACAAGGGACGGGTAACTGTCCATGCGGTCATTAACGATAACATGATCGGACGGATGTACGAATTTCTGCAAATGCTGGAGGACAAAAGGCTGGATCTGGTGCTGCTGACGTTCCCCTGGTACATTTCCAAAGAGACCTCCCTCAAAATGGATGAATATTTTACACGTAATTTTTCTTGGCTCCGACAACTCGAAGAAAAAAATATTAGTAGCTGGCATGCTTTCAAATATAAAATCAACCCGGATAACATCGATCCTCTGATGCAGGAACTACAGCGGATCAATGAGCGAGTATGGAACATTCGCGTGCGCTATCAGCCCGGTTTGGATTATGAGGAAATTGATAAATTTATACATGGTGAGGAAATGGTCAGCCGTTGTTCCAATCATTGTTTGGCGCTCACCTCCAGAACAGATATTTTACCAGACGGGAAGGTCATGCCTTGCAAATTTTTCAGTGAGTTCACGATTGGAAGCATGCGTGAGCACAGTCTGAAGGAGATATGGAACTCGGAAGCGTATGAGAAAACCCGTCAAAAGATTAATCATGAAGGATTGACTCCGGTGTGCTCCAAATGCAGCGTATTGTATCTGCACGGGGCAGGCTCTCTGAAATACATTTAGCTTTCTATGAATGTTGTTTGTTACTGGATGGAAGAGAGAGGGATGATGATAAGTCGTGACGACTAAAACAATTAACCTTGTGGAAGCGCTTGCGCATGAACGGGACCATGGAGTCCTGATTTGGCTGTTTAATATCGGTGCAGAGCAAGTATGGCATCCATCCCCCCGCAAGGGGGGCATGGTAGACCGGGATGAACAGCAGGTCGTAAACCGGATGGAGGAAATGAACCTTCTGCTATGTCGAAGTCAGGATGTCATTGTACTTCGGGAATATCCGGATGAGGCGTTTCTGGACATGCTTCAACGGTTGGGCTTTAGCCTGCCGCGTATTGAGGTGCCAGAGCCTTCTGATCCGCTAACGCCGATTTCAGAGCTGGTGCTGGCGGATGAGGCGCTTTTGGCACGACTGCGTACGGTTGCAGATGCAGGCCACAGCAGCAGTGGAGCCAAAGCGTGGCTCGTCCCCTATGCGGTCACACCGCAGGAGGAAGCGATTGCGGAGCTTTGCGGGCTGGAGTTGATCGGCGCTCCATCCGCGGTCAGTGCTCAGGTGAATGATAAAATATTCAGCCGCCTGACCGCGCAAAAGCTTGGTTTTGCTGTCAGCGAAGGCGCTGTATGTACAGACGAATCGGCGATCCGCAGGGAGTGTGCCAGACTGGCTGACTTATCGGATGGACCTGTGAAGCTGATTATCAAGCAGCCGCACGGTGCCTCGGGACAAGGCATGTATATGCTGGACGAGCTGTCCAAGCTGGACACGCTGCTGAGTGTGATGAGGCGTTTTGGCGGCTCGTCGCCATCATCCGGCGGCTGGCTGGTGGAGCGCTGGCACAATAAGCAGATGGATCTGAACTACCAGCTCTGTATTGACGAGGGCGGTGGTGTGACGATGTTTTCGCTAAAAAGGCAAAACGTGGATGGCACCGTGTATATCGGATCTCAAGTGCCGGCTGAGATTGGCGATGCGCTGGAGGAAGAAGTGAGACGCTGCGCCTATCAGCTGGGTACGTATCTCTATTCCATTGGGTATACGGGAATGGCCTCTATTGACGGTTTTGTTGACGAAGAAGGTTTGCTGGTTCCAGTCATTGAGATAAATGGTAGATTTACGTTGTCTACCTATATTTCGTTTTTGTCATCCGTCCTGGGAGAGCAGCACAAAACATTATCCCGTTATTATCGCAACGTTACCGCCACACCTCTCACCTACAGCCGCTTGTGCGGGCTGCTCGCTGAGGAAGGCTTGCTCTATACGCCCGAACGTCCAGAAGGGGTGTTTGTGTATACAGCGGGTACATTGTCTGGTATCCCTGTGAAGCGGGGCTATGTGAACCGGATTTTCACACTTATTTTGGCAGACAGCTGGCAGGAAGCTGATGCGTATGCGCACAAATTGGAAGGTATCATTGCTGGATTAGGATGCTCATAAATGGGAGGGAATCAAAAATGAAAACAGATGTATACCATGTAGTACCCTTGCTGGAAAAGATTTTGAAGCTGGCTCCGGGCGAGCTGGAACAGTTGACTCCGGATCAGGATTTGCGAACCTTGGGGCTGAATTCCTTATCCGCTGTGGAATTAATCGTAGAGTTGGAAAATGAGCTTGATATTACGATGGAGGACGACGATCTAGTGCTGGAGCATCTATCTACACTGCAAGGCATTGAGCGTCTGCTGAGCAAATATGCATAAGGGCGCCGAAAAGACAAGGTTGATGCAGGGATCCGATATGGAGACTCGTCAAAATTCCGTTGTGGACTATGGTGCAGAAGAAGTGGCAAACGCTCTTCCAGGGAAGCATTGTGTATATTCTTCCCTGCGTACCTCATTGCGGAGGTACGGGGTGACCATGGCCGAATCCGAGCTATTCATGCTGTGTGGGAGTATGTGCGCAGAGTATGGTGGAGATTTGAAGCGCTTCGGGCCTGAGAAATATCCGGAGCAGCTTCAAGAAATGGCAGCCAGTGGTGGACCTGTTATTCGGGTGGAACCGTGGGTCGCTGGTGTCAGTGATGAAACCGACCTGTTGCGGGTACTCACATCGGGCTACGGTACCATGCTGCATACGTCAAGCACCGCTTTAACCTATCACGATGTATATGTGAAAAATTACCCAAGGGGCCACGTGATAGAGTTGTGCGGATTGGACTTGCAAGAACGGACAGCACAGGTGAATGATAGCTTCCTGCTCGATTCCTCGGGACATGCCATGACTTATGTGGGCTCAGCCCGGCTCGACGATCTGATGCAGGGCATTATTGAGTATGCATGGCTGGTGGAGCAGCCTGCCCCGCTTTCGCCAAGTGAGATGCATGCTGCGTGTGCTCACCATATACGACAGTATTTGACTGGACACGAAGCCATCTGGAGAGGCGTACCTACGTCTAATGAGTCGGTCAGTCAAACGGGGAAAGCTGTAACAGGCAAGCAGGTCAAGCGGGGAGATGAGGGGTACCGGGCATTTGTTGATGACTTCCGTCTGTTGGCAGACATGGAGGATCAGGATTTTCGGACGTACTGTCATGAAATCTATTACAATCTGCGATTGGGCAGTGCTCTTCATTTGACGGATTATACAGCTGATTATTGCCTGCTGCACCAAGCCACGCTGGGGCCACAAACACAGCATGTAATTGAATTGGCACAGGGGCTGTACGCGGATTGGCACAAGCTTAATCTGCATATTTACAAAACAGGGCTTCAACTGCGCAAGCATCGGATGCCTGAGATTACGGAACGAGCTTTGCATTTAATTGAAAGACAGCGGCATATGCTGGAGGAACTGATGATTTTAGCAGAGCAAGCAGCCGAGTAGTCCAAGCATTCGGTCGTATCAGACCGTTCATCCAGGTGTCCTGCACAGAGGAAAGAGGAGGGGGATTAATTGCCGTCCATTACATTAAACCAATTGTCGAAAACATTTACGTACTACAAAAAGGAGCCGGGCGTGCGCAAATCGTTGCAAAACTTGTTCAGGCGTGAGCAGCTGACCAAAGAGGCTGTGCAAAATGTCAGCTTTAGCATTGAGGAGGGGGAAATTGTCGGATTTCTCGGTCCAAACGGGGCAGGCAAAACAACGACGCTCAAAATGCTGTCTGGCATTCTCCATCCCACGGACGGGGAGGCATCGGTACTCGGCTTTACCCCGTGGAAACGACAAAAAGAGTTTAAACGTCAATTTTCCATTGTAATGGGACAGAAAAACCAGCTCTGGTGGGATTTGCCTGCAAGCGAGTCATTCGAGCTGAACAAGCTTATCTATGAAATCGATGAAAACCGTTATAAAGAGGCACTGGATGAACTGGTCACTCTGCTTGGGGTGGAGGAGCAGCTTCATGTGCAGGTTCGGCGGCTGTCTCTCGGCGAGCGTATGAAAATGGAACTGATCGCCGCGCTGCTGCATCGTCCACGGGTCATTTTGCTGGATGAGCCGACCATCGGACTGGACCTTGTTTCTCAGCGGCGAATTCGAGAGTTTTTCAAAGCCTATAACCGCACGCACCGGACGACCATCCTGCTGACAAGCCACTATATGAAGGATATTGAGGATTTGTGCAGTAGATCCATCATTATCAGCGGGGGCAGATTGGTCTATGACGGAGACTTACACAAGGTGAACGAGGTCATCGGTGCCCGTAAATTGCTCAAGGTTCGACTGGAGACCCCTGTATCCAACCTAACGTTGGCGAGCCTCGGCAAACTTCGCTCCAACTCGGAGCTGGAGGCGGTATTCGAGCTGGATGCAGAAGATACCTTGGCTTGGTCCAAAAAGATTTTGGACGCACTGCCTGTCGTTGATTTTACGATTGAGGACGTCCCGCTGGAAGAGGGGATAGCCAATTTGTACGATGGGGGCAGGCTGGCCGATGCGAAATAACAAATATGTGAAGGTACTCCAGCTCGGCATGCAAAACGAAATGGAGTATCGGGCTAATTATTGGCTCCAAATGGCGGGATTTATGCTGCCCATCATGACGCAAATTTTTCTCTGGCTAGCTGTATTTGGTTCTTCGGGACAAGCAAGAGTGCTGGGTTATTCTCTGCCAGAAATGCTAGTGTATGTGGTCATGGCGGGAGTCACTGGAAAACTGATTGCTACGGGCTTTGAATACGAAATTGCTACAGATATCAAGGAAGGTGGACTGGCAAAATTCATGGTACAGCCTGTGCATTATTTCGCTTACCGTTTTTGCCGGTTTATCGGAGGCAAAGTCATACAGTCCGCGGTCGTGCTGCTGGCGGCTGCTATTTTGCTGTTATGTCTTAGCCTGGAAGGACAAATCAGCTTCGGGCTATCGTACATCTTGCTTTACATATTGGCGTTGCCGGGAGCGCTTGTGCTTAATTTTGTGGTCTATTATGCGTTGAGCGGCATAGCCTTTTGGGTGACGGAATCGGCGGGACTATTTTATACGCTGTCGCTTGTCATTTATGTAGCTAGCGGTACCGTGTTTCCGCTGACGATTTTTGGAGATGTTTTGGCCCGTCTGTTCAGTCTGCTACCGTTCAGCTACACCGTATTTTTTCCGGTGAATGCGTTGACGGGCAAGCTGACTGTACTGGAAGCCGCTAAAGGCATTGGCGTACAATGGCTCTGGATTGTAGCGCTGGCGGCCCTATCACGCTGGGTGTGGCAAGCCGGGGTCAAACGCTTTGTCTCGGTGGGGGGGTAACATGAAAAATGTTTTCCGAAACGTTAGGCGCTACATCAGACTGTACTGGAAGTTTGTCCAGTTTTCCGTCATGTCGCAGATGGAATACCGCATTAATTTTATAACTGCATTTCTGGTTGAAACGGCTTATTTACTCATCAAGCTGCTGTACGCATCGGTACCATACCGCGCCGGGACGGACATTAACGGCTGGTCTCCTGACGCCATATTGTTATATATCGGCGTGTTTACGATGATGAGCGGATTTTATAGTGGATTGTTCTACAGTAATTTTACAAGCCTGCCTGACAAAATTCGTACCGGCTCACTGGATGTGCTCATGACCAAACCCGTATCGCTGCAATTTATGGTGACACTGCGTCAATTTGAACTGGGCTATACCGTGCCAAATGTAATTGGCGGCGGAATTATGACGGGGATCGGCTGGTATCGACTCGGATTGCCGTTTAATTTTGAAACCGCAGGAGGGTTCTCTGTGCTGCTCGGATGCGGAGTGCTTACGGCATACTCCGTATTTTTGCTCCCCCAACTGCTGGCCTTCTGGATTATCCGCACGAACGGCGTTACGGAGCTGTCCAACAGCATTTTCGAGACAAACTATGTGCCGATGGCCGTGTACAGTAATCTGATTCAGCGTATCGGTTTGTTCGTGCTTCCGGTGTTTGTCATTTGTAATTTTCCGCCCATGTTCATTCTCGGCAAAATGGAACCCGGGTTGGTGGTATGGGCATTTCTCGCACCTCTCTGGCTGCTGGCGATCATCCGCCTGATATGGCAGTTTGCTCTACGTGATTATACGAGCGCGAGTCAGTAGCGCTACCGTGTAGTGGGCCAATAATGAAGCAGGAAAGGAAGCGAATCATATGAATGCGATACCGAATCAGCGTCATTTGTATATGGGAACATTCGAAGCGGAGGCTTACTGGCGGGATGCCCAGTTAGCTTCCCTGCCAGCCCTGCCTGACCGGGCTTCTTCAGCGATTGTAGCAGCCATGGATGAACTGCTGTTCAGCTTTTGCCAGCCGGGAGATGCGTTATTGACCCGTTATGCCATTTCGCCCGTACATCGTCAGTATATCGCGCAGTTGGGCTTTCATCCGGCTGTCAACGAACGGGATTTGACCGATGGCATGGAGCGTGCAGGCAATGTATCGACCGCTTCCGTATTTGAACTGCTGGGTAGTCGCAAGGCCGATGCCGGAGAGGGATTTCCTCAACTGGAAGGCTGTGTGCTTAGCCCGTTTGCGGGTTTACCGCATGTGGAGGAGGCTGCACGTGCTTGGGGAATAACACTACATCAGCCACCGCTGGAAACGATTCGCAAGGTAAATGCCAAAACGTATTCCTCTGATCTGAAACGCAGCCTTGGTCTGCGCAACCCGGGTTATATTGTGACTTCGTTTGCAGATGTCGCTGAGGCGGGGCGTAAGCTGCTGCGGGATGGAAGCTTTTTAATCAAGGATGATTTTGGCGTATCGGGCAAAGGAAACCTGCACATTACCTCGACACAAATGCTGGACCGGATCGTGTCGTATTTACGTGGACAGGAGCGCAAAGGCAAACAGGTGCTTTTCCTTTTGGAGCCTTTCCAGGAGAAAGAGCAGGATTTTTCATGCCAATTTACGATTGGTGATAATGGAAGTGTCGATATCATATCTGTACAATGGCTGGCTAACACACAATTCTCCTATCGGGAATCCTTGTCGCCGGACGGGGCTTTTTTGGAGCGACTGGAGCGCGAGGGCTATTTTAGCTTAATGCAGGACGTGGGGCGGCAATTGTATCAGGATGGTTATTACGGCGATGTTTGCATTGATTCCATGACACTTCGTGGTGGGAAGCTGGAGCCTATTATCGAAATTAATGCCAGAAAGTCGATGAGCTTGATCAAGCATCAGCTTGATACTTTTCTGGCCGGAAAAAATATGCGTGGCACGCTGACGAATTATTCACTGTCCCATGATGGCAGTCTATCCTATGAAGAACTGCTGGAGGGGCTGAAAGGTGAAGGATTGCTGTTCACAGGTGAACGTGAAGAAGGTGTCATGCCTCTGGGTGCCAATACGTTATATGTGAACACAGGTGGACGAGATGGCGAGAACAAGATTGTGGGCCATACAAGCACGCCAAGCAGAAATGCAACCGGGCGCGGAGGCAGATCGCCTGCCAAGCAGGTTCGTGTGAGCGGAATTGGGGCCAGCGGTGGCGGATCAGAAGGGAATGGCACGGCTAAGCCGGACTTGAATGGTGAAAAAGAAACCGCTGGAAGCGAACGGGCACGAGGCAAGGGGCGCCTTTATTTGGAACTGGTTGCCGCGAGCGATGAGGAAAAAATGCGATTGACTACAAAGCTGGAGCGTTTTTTGGCAGAGCATCATTTTACAGTGCTGAATTAAACGGGAGGCGTATGAGCATGCGTAGGAGTACCGATAAGCTTATGAAGGTAACGATTTTATGTTCCGGTTTCGGATTGGGCTTTTATACCCCTGGCTTGTTGTTGCAAGCGGGTCTTCGCAGGCTGGGCATGGATACGGCGATTCATGTATTTGAAAATGTACTGCCGGAATCGGCTCGTCTTAAGGTCGACAAAAGCCGCAAAGCTTACCATGACAATTTTGCGGTGGCCTTAATGTCGCAGAAGGTTCCGCAGGATATGCGTAATTCACTGGATCTCGCTGCGATGGAAGTGCTGTTGAACCAATGGATGGAGGAGGATCGGCGGTATTTTATATGCTTATCCGGTCATTGGATGTATGTGTTGGAAGAGTATCGCAAGCGCAGAGAACCTGAATCGGTGCATGTGGACATCGTGTACATGGATTCGACGCCTTCCCCATCTTGGAAGAATCTAGCCAAGCATAATCCGCATTTTGCAGATGGCTGTGGAGAAACGACCTTTTTTGAAAATGATAACAATAGAGTCAGCTACTATATTGATATTCCGGCTGTGGAGTATGTTCCGTTTGAAGAACGGCAATCCCGCTTATTCGTACATGGCGGCGGTTGGGGGATGGGCACCTACCGTGACAAGGTTGGACGGTTAGAAGAAGCGGGCTGGGAGCTGGATCTGCTGTTGTATGATCAGGATCAACCGGATGAACAGCGGGACAGTATACGCTATTTTCAGATGGATCCGCAGTGGAGGACATGGCAGCGAAATGAAGCCGGGGAGCATACATTTCCACCTTTCGGAGAGGTGAAAAAGGGCGAGAAGACCGTGTATCAGGTCGGACCGGATTACCATAGCATGCTGGACCAAGCCTGTCATGTCCAGGCCATTGTCAGCAAGCCAGGAGGTGGCAGCCTAACCGATTCGTTCGCTACAGCCACTCCACTCATCATGCTGGAGCCATTTGGTGTGCATGAAAAGCATAATGCAGATCTATGGGAACGGCTGGGACTTGGTATGCGGTACGATACGTGGATACAAACCTATGACGGCAGTGCTCAGATACTGGAGGATATGCATCGCAGGATCGTAGAGCTGCGCAGTCGAACGCCGCGTTATATAGAGTCCTATGTGAATAGCATCCAAATGTTAGCAGGCTCACCGGGAATGGAGCAGGGGTCATGAACGCTGCGGCGGCTGCGCAAGAGCCTGCGATGCGAGATATTCGCTTTGGGATCATTGGCTGTTCTGCCATTGCTCCCCGTGCGTTGCTGGAACCGATCCGACATGTTGCAGGGGCACGCGTGACCGCGCTTGCGAACCGCACGGTTGCCAAGGCAGGAGAAATGGCAGATCGTTTTGGCGTCAGTGTCGTTTATCGGCATGCTGAGGATATGCTAAAGGACCCGGAGATCGACGCTGTATATATTGCACTCAGCAACGACTTGCATGCCGAGTGGATTGGCAAAGCACTACGGGCCCATAAGCATGTGCTGGTGGAAAAGCCGTTATGCCTGAATACGGCTGATCTGGCACCCTTGGCAGCTATAGTCGAGCAGAGTAACGTTCACCTGCTGGAGGGTGTCATGGTGCAGCACCATCCGTGGCAGCGTGAGCTGCGGAGGATCGTAGAATCGGGGCGTTATGGTCGTTTATGCTCCATAGAGACGAGTTTATGTATTCCGGCAAAAGAAGGGCATGCGGACAATTACAGATCCCGTCCGGAGCAGGGTGGGGGATGTTTTTGGGATTTAGGCGTGTACTGGCTCCAATTGCTCCAGGCCGTCGTTGGATTAGATCAGGCGGAATTCCACAGTCAATCGGATTTCAATGGTCCTCATGGCTGTGACTGGACATTTCGTGCGCAAGCCCGTTATCCGAGTGGATTGGAGGCATCTGCCCTCTTTTCATTCGAGCGCCCTTATCGCTGTGCTCATGTACTGACCTTTGATTCGGCAGTAGTCACTTTAAAGGACTGCTTTCGAGCAAATTTAGGCTTTTATAAAATGACACTCAAGACGGAGATCAAAAAGAATATCGCGTCAAATATAGCGGATGCGGACGCACTGCCTGTGTTATCACAGACATCTTCGTATACCAAAACGGTTTTCGAGCCTATGAACTATTATGTCAATCAGTTGAATACCTTTTGCGGTATCATCCGGGGAGAAGCGGAGCCCATACCATTTCGCGAGGCTGCGGAACGCGTCAGACTGCTGGCAGCCATTCATGAAGCAGCACGCTCGGGCGAGACGATCTATGCAGTATGAGCATGATTGTGTTTTCGAGCGGTGGGAAGCGAATGATGCAAAATACGGAGTATCAAGGCAAAGAGAGGAGGGGAATTCAGTAGATGGATAAAAAGGACGAAGCCTTACTGGAACGATTCGGCGAGCATCCGACGCCATTTTACTATTATGACGGGGACGCGCTGCATGCTCATGTCAGCTCGTTGCTGTCCCGATTGCACCCGGCTGTGCGTGTACATTACGCGCTCAAGGCTAATGGTAACGTAGCCTTGGCTGGGTTGCTGCGCTCGTTAGGTTGTGGTGTTGAGATTGCTTCGGCCGGAGAAATGTTCGTCGCTATGGAGGCCGGGTATGCTGCGGAAGACGTGCTGTACGCCGGACCGGGAAAAACAGTAGCCGAGCTGAACGAGGCGATAGCCTATGGAATCGGCTGTATTCATGTCGAATCGGTGAGGGAGCTGCGTCTGCTGGAGGACATTGCGGCCCAAGCGGGCCAGCTTGTCAGGGCAGCGGTTCGCATCAATCCTGATAACGATCTGTCTGGAGCAACGATTAAGATGGGCGGCGTTCCGCGCCCCTTTGGAGTAGATGAAGGACAGCTGGATCACTTTTTTAAGGTACTGGAAGATTGCCCACACGTCCATTTTCAAGGTATTCAGGTATATACAGGTACGCAAATGTTGAAATCGGATCAGATTTTAGCTTCATTTGCGAATACGCTGCAGTTGGCAGAACGGGTACAGGCTCAGTATGGTGTGGCAATGCATACGATCAATTTGGGCGGCGGGTTTGGCGTACCTTATTTTGCTCATGAGGAGCCGCTCGATATGGATCACGTCATTGACGGACTGAACGCACTCGCGGAGCAGACCCGAACCCGCATGCCCGGGGTTAAACTAATCATCGAAAGCGGCAGGTATCTGGTTGCTCAATCGGGCATGTATGTCTGCCGAGCATTGTATACAAAGGAATCCAAGGGAGAGAAGTTTGTCGTGGCTGATGGTGGCATGAATCACTACGCCGCAGCTACTTTTCGAGGACGCCGCATTAGGGACAACTACCCGGTACGAATTATGCGCAGGCAAGTGGGAGAATCGAAAGAACCCAAAGAACGAGAGTTGGAAGCAACCCTACAGATGGGGCAGAGAGACGTTTCTGCTCAAACGGCTGTTGCTGTCGAACAATCATTAGAAGAGATTGCAAGCCGAACAGGAGGGCCTTTGGAAGAAGCATCCATGGAGCTGGAGACGGTAAGCATTGTCGGTCCACTTTGTACACCCGAGGATTGTATTGTGAAAAAAGCGCAGCTTCCTCCGATTCACGAGGGCGATTATATTGCTTTTCCGAATGCAGGAGCCTATGGATTAAGCTATAGTCCACTACAATTTCTGGGACATGCTACCCCGGCGGAGCTGCTCGATTTTCGTGGGGAGGTACATGTCATTCGTGAACACGGTGACCGCACGGACCTGCTGCGTCATCAGCGCATGATTCCGTTGCCTGAGGATGTGATATAAGTGGGCATTTTGCATAAATCCCAAGAGCGTTTTTAAATCAGCAATATATAGATCGAAACGCTTTAGTTCGTCTATATATTGTACTTACGAGCGTTGGGAATCGAATGATGCAAAATGCTGAAGTATATAAAAAAAACGCCAAACTCATGGGAACCGATACAAATCGGACCTGTGATTTGGCGTTTTTTTACATGATGAGTAGGGTAGTATCGACTTAATGTTGCTTGGAGCTGCGCATTTCCTGACGCACAAGCTGCCATACCATAAAGATCAGTACAGCGATTTGTGGGACAAATGTTTCCCAAGTTGGATACATTCCCAGCCAGCTAATGGACGGAAGCGAGGAGGCAGTGTGCCCCGAAAGCTTGCCAGCCACCTGAAGCGAATGAATACTTTCGCCCAGAAATCGGAATACGAGATAGTAAATCAGTGCAGTGGCAGTCAGGAAAAAGGCGCGAATCGGCAACCGTACACTAAATTTAATGATCGCAAACGCCAGAATGACCAGAATAAACATCGCCGAGCTAATGCCGATCAGCAATTGCGAGGTTTCGATGGCTGGAGCCATACCGACATAAAAGATAGCTGTCTCGGCTCCTTCACGCAGAATTGCGAGCGCAGAAACCGCAAATAGCGACCACAGGCTTCCCCGTGCCAATGCGTTGCCCACGCTGTTTTCCACAAAGCGGTTCCATGCGGCAGCATTGGATTTGCTATGTAGCCAGCTACCAACGGTCAGCATCAGCACGACTGCTACCAGTCCGGTGACACCTTCCAGCAGCTCACGCATGCTGCCCGATGCGGCTGCTGCCACCAGTGTGGTGAACAGCACTGCCAGAATTCCGCTCAGCACCAGCCCCGTTCCAGCTCCTGCCCATATCCACCGTCCAGCCACGGCTTCGCCACTTTTTTTGGCATACGCCAGCAGAGCTGCGAGCACGAGGATGGCCTCCAGACCCTCACGCAGCAAAATCAGTGCGGCATCCCACGCAGTGTAAGAACGTTCTTCCGTCAACGGACGGAGCCTGTCCAGCATCTGATCAAGAGTCTGTATGGCTTTGTCTGTATTCGGTGGAGAAGACAGCAGATATCCGGAAGCCTCGGTCATTTCATTTTCAATCGCAGTGTAAGACGTCGGATCGGCAATTTGTACATGTCCTTCGACAGAAGGCCACAGAGCGATAAACTGCACTACCTTGTCAGCCGCTTGCTCTGATTGATTAGCTACAGCATCTTGGCGTGCGGATTTGAGCAAGGTGACTGCATCGCCCAAGGAAGCTGTCGAACCATTCGTCGTTCCGGTAGCCGTATTGCCTGTATTCGTTCCTTGACCTGTGTTCACAGATTTGCCCTGACTATAATCAGACAACAGAGTCGTTAATTCCTGCATTTCCCTGAGAGCCTGTTCTTGGCGAATGGGCTCAGCTTGCATGGAGATGCGAATGAGACTGATTTTAGTTTCGAGCGAACTGTATACCGGAAAATTGTCCAAACGAATCGGTGTTTCTACCTGATACCAGGCTTTGACGATTCGGTCGTAATCCACCCGGGCGGCAGCCCAATCGCCTTTTTGCATGGCGGCCAGACTGCCCTTCGCCATGGGAAGCAGTTTTTCCGCTGCTTTGGTTCCAGCCGGGGCTGGTTTGTCCCCTTCGGCAGCAGTGACGTACTCATTGACCGAGCGCGCTAGCACGGATAAGGCAGCTTTCGCTGATTCCCCGCCGCCACTGGCGAGTGTCTGCTCCGCATCGGTGAGTGCTTGATCTACAGTCGCGATGTGAGCTGAATCTCCACCATTTGTCTTGGCGGCCTCCCACAGCGTGCGGAATTCTTTCAGATCCTTGGAGGCTTCCGTCCATTGGGCTTGTCCCGCTTCCACCAGCGCTCCGCCCACTACAGGCATCAGCTGATCATTGGTGACAGCTTTGGCATCTGTTTGTGCAAAAGCGACCGACCCGAAGCTGGATAGGAACGGAGCTACGGTCAGCAGCAGAGCAGCCACCAACCCCAACACCCATCCCAAGCTTTTATTACGCCGATTCATATAAATCCCCTTCCTTGCCTGCTGCTAAAATAACGTATCCCCGATGTAGCCGCCTTGCGATACACCTGGGAAGCAGGCGAACACCGCACTGCCTTTGTGTACAATGTATTCGTTCAGCTTGTCATTGCGTGCAAGCTTCTCCTGAATATGAACGAACTGCTTGAATAGATCACGCTGATAGCTGATGAACAGCAGCCCGGCATCCAGCTGTCCAGTTTGCTTGTCCAATCCGCTTGAATACGAATAAGACCTCCGCAAAATGTTAATGCTCCCGTCCCCATGAGCCAAAGCCACATGAGAGGTAGGAGGCGTAACTGGCTTGCCTTCCGGATTTTTGGCCGCCAGATCAAGCTTGTCGAACTCCTTGACCTTACCGAGTGGGGCCCCGCTGCTGCGATGACGTCCAAAAGTATCCTCCTGGTCGCCCAATGTTGAGCGATCCCACACCTCTACCCGCATGCGTACGCGGCGTACAGCCATATAGCTGCCGTCGCCCATCCATGCTGGTCCGTCACTGGTCTGTGTCCACACCAGCCGATTCATCTCGTCTGCCTTGGAGGTGTCCGGGTTCCCCGTACCGTCCTTGAAGCCCAGCAAATTGCGTGGTGTGCTTCCCGCAGGATCAGCTTGTGCAGTCCGCTGAAAGCCTTCCTGCGTCCAGCGAAGCACCGCCGTTCCTCTGGCGATACGCGCCAAATTACGCAGGGCATGGAAAGCGACCTGCAAGTCATTGGCACATACCTGCACTCCGATATCGCCACCGCACCATTGCTCCTCTAGGGCATCCCCTTGAAAACGGGGCAGATCACGGAACCCGGCAGGTTTAAGCCCTGCCAGGCCATATCGTCCATCAAAAAAGGATGGGCCCACACCAAAGGTGATCGTCGTGCGGGACGGCGACAATCCTGCCGCCTCGCCCGTATCGGACGGAGGGAGGTTGAGGTTTTCATTATCGTTGCCAAGGAGCACGCCAGAAGTCATTGTAGCGCTTGCTTCCGTCCAGGCTTTGAAGAGGCTACGCACCTGTTCCTTGTCGCTGGTTGTTAGATCGAAAGCGGCGAAGCAGATGAAATCCTGTGCCGGAGTCACAATACCTGCCTGATGCTTCCCGTAAAAAGGGATTACATCTT
The DNA here is from genome assembly GCF_053570945.1 of Paenibacillus sp. CMM36. Taxonomy (NCBI): domain Bacteria; kingdom Bacillati; phylum Bacillota; class Bacilli; order Caryophanales; family Paenibacillaceae; genus Paenibacillus; species Paenibacillus sp. CMM36. The sequence continues at coordinate 133,373 of NZ_JBSEDY010000005.1, read as the reverse complement.
TGGTATCCGCATCCGTCATCATGCTTTCGAGACGTTGACCGGCTGACAGCACGGCTCCCACGCCCCCGCCGCCAAGCAGGAGACCTAGTCCACCTACCCCGGCCAGCTTCAATAGGTCTCGGCGTGATACGGATTTGCTTTTTCCTGACGGATCATCTTTCACTAGCTTCGCATCCTTTTTTACCAGATCGCCCTGTTCATTATGGGATTCCGCATACTGCGGCTTTTCTTGCCCTTTTTGCCGCTTAAAGCCTTTCATATCATTACACTCCTAACAATTTCCCCATTTGGGACAACGGTTCTGCCAAGGCATCGAGGTTTTGGCTCAGCTTTTTAACTTCTTCCGGTTTCAGTTTTGTATACGATACATAGCCTTCTCCGTCCTTGAAAGGAGCCAACTCCTGCTGTAAGGCCGTAAAGCGCTCACCGATTTGTTTTTCCAACGCGGCATCTTTTTGGTTCAGATCTGTTTTCAAAATGTCATATATCTTTTGTGCGCCCTCTACATTGGCTGCAAAGTCGTACAAATCCGTATGGGAATATCGTTCCTCTTCACCCGTCACCTTCGAGGTAGAGACTTCATTCAACAACTCGACTGCACCCGTTACCATCAGGCTGGCGTCAATATTAACTGTTTCTACTTTGGCGCGCAGCAGCTTGGCATCACTCAGTAGTCGGTCGGAGAACTCGTCCATTCCTTTGGTTGTGTTTTCTTCCCATAATGTTTTTTCAATCCGGTGAAAGCCGCGCCAATCCGCTGCATCCACATCACCGTCACGTGCATCAATATTTGGGTCAAGATCACCCAGCGCTTCTGCAATTGGTTCAATCCGTTCATAGTACATGCGTGCAGGAGCATACAGCGCCTTGGCTTTATCCAGCTCGCCAGCTTTGACCGCGTTCGTGAATTCTTCTGTCTTCTTCACAAACGTATCGCATTGCTCGATGGCATAGGTGCGGTAAGCTGCTACCGCTTGATCAAAATTGGGAGCAGAAGCGGCAGGAGTCGTTGTCTGTGTTGTGGCTCCTGCATCTTTGGTCGTTGCAGCAGGCTGTTGAGTAGTAGTTCCGGTTTGTCCGCAACCTGCGAACAGAATAGAAGAGACCAGCACTCCGGCCGGTACGGCATAACGTAGTTTCATAATCAATGAACACCCTTTCTGGCCAAACTGGCCTTGAACCATAGTCTGTTGCGATATCTATATCAAATTATCATTTTGATAATGATTATCAGTCGCGGTTTTTCTTATCATAAGGCTGGCCCATATGCCTGTCAATACATAAATTAGACGCAGAGTCCAACCCTCCATCGAAGGGAGTTAGTAGGGTGCCTATGCCCATTTTTATCCGCATATTGAACCATACCTAAGCGCATGACATAAAATGTGTTGACTGTATCCCTTAACCTTGTTACACCACACAAAACCCGAGCAAGGAGGGGTGAAATTGACGAAGGGTAACGACCATAAAAACAAGTTTTTGTTAACTCACCGTGAACGTGAAGTATTTGAACTGCTCGTGCAGGACAAAACAACACGTGACATCGCCGGACAGCTATTTATTAGCGAAAAAACGGTCCGAAACCATATTTCCAATGTAATGCAGAAACTGAACGTAAAAGGTCGTTCACAGGCGGTCGTGGAATTAATCAGGCTTGGCGAATTAAAAATCTGACCTCTCGTTCCTTGCGGGGTACAAAGTCTTCTCGATGATCCTTCGACAATGAAGGGTGGTCGGGAAGGCTTTTGTTTTGTGGTATATAAAAAAGTAAAACGATTAAACCGCTGAAATATGTGGGAAATTGCGTGTAAATGATGTACTATATATAGAAGGAAGAAACTACCATTGGAGATCATGGTAAACTAGCAGAAGTGATCAAATCAGAAGAATTACCACAAAGTTATACAAGGCTAGAAATGCATTCGGTGATAGTCTAAGAATATAAATCCCTACAAAAACAGTATTCAGCATGACGACAGGATGGAAGATGGATTGAAGAAGAATCACAAGGCAGAAAAAGCTCGTTGCTTCAGGTAGCAGGAAGTAGCTTTTGCCTAGAGCTACCTGTGGTATATTCTTGATCGGAGGTGAATGTTAAGACATATGACACCCAACCAACACTTGATGACTTATACGCTGAACAGCGGTATAAAGGGAACTGTCGACCTAACCAGTAAGCAGGTGCAGGAATGGATCAAAGCATATCGAATTGGCAGCAAGTTTGTAACGGTTGTGGGAAAACAGTATTTTGGTTTAAACCCTGAGTTGGTAGCAGATTTCAAGGTACATAATGAATACTCGGAGCAGAGAGAACACATATTCATAATACAGCCTGTAATGGAACACAAAGCTGTAGAGCTGGACCCACTGGTAGAGGCGTACAGCCAGTATAAAACATTAATTCAGGTAGAATGTAAATGTGGTGCTTCCTATATAGAGGAGTCACCGCATAAAAGAACCAAGTGGTCATGCAAGGAGTGTAATAACATTGTGTTCCTGGATCGTAAAAAGGGCATGGTGGATACGGATAAAGGCAAGGCGTGGTACATGACCAACAAATACTATGTGGAAAGACAAAGCAACTGACAGATTGTCAGTTGCTTTCTAACCATATACTCACAATTGTTGTGTGCCTACCCAAATGATATAAGTCTTTTGGCAAATAATAAAATTGATGTTTTTTGCGCTTTGTAGTACATTATCAAGTGTATTATAAGGAGGCTTCTCATGTACGGACATAGACAAGATGATACTTTATACATCATGACTTACACATTAAATAGTGGTATCAAGGGCACAGTGCCTTTGTCTAATCAACAGATACAGGAATGGCTTGAGTGTTACAGAATCGGTAAGAAATTTGTAACCGAGATTGGCAAAGAGTACTTTGGACTGCATGCGGAACTGGTGGCTGATTTTAAAGTGCATAATCAGTATTCAAGCTATCAGGAGGTTATTATCCCCATTCAACAACCGGATACTGGCCTAAAAGAGTTGTCCCAGGCTTACAAATCAACAGAAACTTTAATTAAAGTAGATTGCAAATGTGGTACATCGTATGTTACAGAATCTCCCTTTAAGCGGACCAAGTGGTACTGCACCAAATGCCGGGAGATTGTTTTTCTCGACAACAAAAAGGGAATGGTGGATACTTCCAGAGGCAAGGCCCATTATATGACCAATAAGTATTTTGTGGAACGGGAAACAACTGGCGTATAAGCCGGTTGTTTTTTTGTTCGCAAGGTTTGTGTACGTCCTGACTTTTCAAAGCCATTGCGCTATAGTGAAAAAGGGGGCTTATGGAAATGTGGAGTATTTTGCTGAATCACGTTTTGTTGATAGGATTCCTGGCTGTTTTGATTCAACGGATCTATAAGCATCGCTTTCATCAGCAAAATGGTAGCAATTTTCTGCTATGCTTGTGGGGGATCTTGCTTAATCGGTACAATAGCTTGTTTGAACTGACCACGTTATATACGGTGTATACCGTTTTTTTTTGCTGTAGGTGCATTGTGGTTTGGAGGTTGCTGGCTTGTGCAGCTATTGGAAAAGGGGAAAGATAAAGCTTGATATAAATGATAGTCAGGTGGTGAACGTCATCCGGGAAGATCATACGAATGGTGCAAGAAACCGCATGAGCACGAACAATGTGTACATACACGAAACGCTTCATTTGGAACAAATCATAAGTGACCTGCGGGTGATGGGCTATGTGGCTTTTCATCATCATCCGCAAATCACAGGTGACCTTGAAGAGCTGGAGGCGTTAAAAAAGCAACTATTGTCGTTTTTCCAACAGCATCATGTATTGTGGATTGAGCTTGACCCGCTAACACAATATGTGGTGGTGAATAACATGGGGAAGGCCACGGTGCTGAAACTCATGGGTCGGAAAATGAACCCGCTACGGGATCTGAGAGCAAACGCTGCTTTGGCTGGACAGCCGCTGCATGAGTTCGATCGGGAGATAGAACGGCTCAATCGGCTGGCTCATCTGTTGCGCTATACCCGTTTTTCTTAAGCGACAGAACTAACGAAAAAAAAAGCATTCACGAAGCAAGGATGGTTCCATGCTGTGAATGCTTTTTAGTTTACTTACACCGATTTCAAAAACTCCACAATCGTCAGCAGACCCTTGTCAAAATTGTCCAAGTTGAAATGCTCGTTGGGCGCGTGCAGGTTCTCATCTGGCAAGCCGAAACCCATCAGCACGACTGGGGCAGTCAGCACACGGGAGAAAGTCTCCACGATTGGGATGGAGCCTCCATCCTTGGTAAAGAGGGCACGCACACCGTATACCTTCTCAAAAGCATCGGCCGCCGCTTGCAGAAACGCGTGTGACGGGTCGATGTTAAAGGCGTTCGCTTTTTCGCCCTGTTGAATATCCAGGGTAGCTCCTGCCTGAACATGGGCGCGCAAATGGCGCTCGATTTTGTCCAGAATGTCTTGCGGGTTCTGGTTAGCCACCAAGCGGCACGTAATTTTAGCGTGAGCTTCTTTCGGAATGACCGTTTTCGTACCTTCCCCTTGGAAGCCGCCGTATACGCCGTTCAGTTCCAGTGTCGGACGAGCCCCCACACGCTCAACGAAGCTGAATCCTTCTTCACCAAAGAGGGAATCAAGTGCAAGATCTTGTTGCAGCTTGCTCTCATTGAAGCCTTGCTTCATGAATTCTTCTCTCATCTCTGCCGATAATGGAGCAACATCGTCGTAGAATCCTTCGACGCTTACACTGCCTTTGTCATTATGCAGGGTTGCCAGCAAGGACACCAGAGCATGCAGGGCATTCGGCACGCCGCCACCGAAAGAACCGGAATGTAGATCTGTGTTCGCCGTGTGAATGGCGACTTCTAGCGAGCATAATCCACGCAAACCTGTGCAAATGGCAGGCTTTCCTTTTTCGATCAAGGAAGTGTCGGACACCAGTACAGCATCGGCTGCCAGACGTTCAGCTCTAGTTTGCAAAAACTCAAGCAAGTTCGGACTGGATACTTCTTCTTCGCCTTCAATGCAGAATTTAATGTTCAGCGGCAATTTGCCTTCCTGCTTCAAAATGGCCTCAACTGCTTTAATGTGCAGGAAAACCTGTCCTTTATCATCTGTCGCTCCGCGCGCATACAATTTTCCATCACGTATGGATGGCTCAAACGGCGGCGTTTCCCACAGGTGAAGCGGGTCTACGGGTTGTACATCATAGTGTCCATACACGAGGATCGTTGGTTTACCAGGTGCGTGCAAATGATCCGCATATACCAGCGGGTGCCCTTTGGTCGGAATGATTTCAACGTTTTCCAGACCAGCAGCAGTCAGTTTGGCAGCCAGCCAATCAGCTGCTTGGTTAATGTCCTTTTTGTGCTCCGATAATGCTGAGATACTTGGAATGGACAACCACTCCTGTAACTCGCCCAGTTGTTGCTCTCTGGCTTTTTTAAAATATTCAGAATAACTCATAAACTATGTATCCTCCTTTTTCAATGTAAATCGTGTGAATGTTGCGCTATCCTCCGAACCGAGGTCGTGGACGATATGTCTAGTTTACTACGTTTTGTGCTGAACGAAAAATTGGGAGATAAAAAAACGATTCTACCCGGGTCTGTCCAGACCTGAGTAGAATCGCCCTTAACCAAGCATATGCATGTATCTACGCGCGAATGTCCAGTTGACCGCCAAGATGAGGCTGTACGCTTTTTTCCATCATCTGCACTAAGGCCTGTCCTTGTTCACTAGCCTGATCTTTAGCCATACTTAATACCTTCACACTTGCGGCTTGGGCCAAGCTGGCCTGACTCATACCTGTTGATAATGCTGCGATATCCATGTTCCAACCCTCCTTCATTGTGAAGACTCTTTCTCTGTATTTATCGGTTGGAACGGTTATTTTGTTTCATCCAATTGGAATTGTGTCAGTAAATCTTGAAGCTGTTCTGCCAGACGGGTCAAATCTGCGGCAGACGAACCGATCTCTTCCATGGAGGCGAGCTGCTCCTCTGCGGCTGCGGACACGGTCTCCGTATGGGATGCCGCTTCTTCAGCGATGCGTGTAATTTCCTCCATGCTGCTGACGACTGTACTCGTTCCATCTGCGACTCCAGCGGTAGAAGCTGCGACGTTATCCAGCTGCTTCGCTGATTTGGCTACCGCTCTACGGATGCGGGAGAAGGAGCGACCGGATAGGTCAATGGAATTGATACCATCGCTTACGCGTTCCTTGGCGGATTCCATAGCTATCAAGGCTTCAGATACACCGCTCTGTATCCCTTGAATCTGTTCACGAATTTGTTGTGCGGAATGAGCTGAGTTTTCAGCCAGCTTGCGGACCTCTGTGGCCACGACAGCAAAACCTTTGCCATGCTCCCCTGCGCGTGCCGCTTCAATAGAAGCGTTCAATGCGAGCAGATTAGTCTGGCTGGCGATTTCCGTAATGACAGTAACAATCGTTCCGATTCGCCCAGATCGGTCATTCAAAGCACCGATAATGGTGTCCAGTTCTTCTACGGTAGTGCGAATGCCATCAATAGAAACGACGCTGTTGCCGATATGCTCACTGCCTGCATCCGACGCCTGAATGGCCTGTGCGGAGTAAGTAGTCATTTCAGCCATAGTTTCGGTCATAGCGGTGATGTCTGTTGCCATGCCGCTAACCCGTGTCTGATTAGCTTTAGCACTGCTCACTTGGCGTTCGCTGCCTGCAGCCACATCTTGAATGGCTATGGTCACATGCTCGATAGCTCGGGTCGTTTGTTCTGCACCTGCTGCCAGCTCTTGCGAGGATGCCGACAAATTGCCTGTCATCGCTTGAATTTCTCTAATCATGTTACGCAGGTTATCTACCATTTGTTGGAAGTATCTTGATAATTCACCAATTTCATCAGTGCTGGTCGTAGCCACGTTAATCGAAAGATTACCTTGGCTGATGGCATCCATAGAATTACGTAATCTTTGGATGGGCTTAAGTATACTGCTGATTAACCACATTGCGAGTACACCAATGATGATGGCTGCAATCACCAACACTACGATCGTCGTGATAAGAATCGGTTGGGCGGAGGCACTGGTTTCTGCTTTGTCCATCGTTCCGGCAATTTTCCAGCCCGTCAGCGCATTAGTTTTGAAAATCAGGTGTTTGTCTACGCCATTAAGATCGTAACTAAAGCTGCCTTCTTTGGAGGCAAACAATTCGGGTATCGTATCCCCCATTTTGGTACTTCCGCTGACTTCTGTCGGGTGGGTAACGATACGTTTGGTACCATCTAATATCATAATATAGCCATTTTGTCCGATTTTTAAATTTGTGATTTCTTTCAAATTTTTCAGGTTCAGGGAAAGGCCGAGAACACCGCTGTTGTCGGGAAGTGTACGTGAAATATACACAACGGGGATCTTAGCTGTATTGAGTCCAACAGGGCTGATTACGGTTTGACCGGGTTTCTCCAGGGCCTGTTTGTACCACGGGCGCTCACGAGGATCGTTTGTGGAGCCTACGGCTTTGCCAATAATGAGCTTACCTTCGGGGGTTCCTACAAACATATCAACAGCTTCCGCGTGCATTTTCAAATAAACTTGTAATCTTTTTAGAATGGCATCATCTGCTTCAGCACTGTTATCACTAGCCGTCATCGTTGTAGAGTAATATTCGAGATCCGCGATTTTGGCTTGAATCGTTTGAGTAACTGCACGATCGGATGCAGTAACGCTAGTTGTCGCACTATCAAGTAATTGGCGGTCCGTCTGGTTATATGCTGCTTGATAAGAAAAAGAACTTACAATAATACTAGGAACAAGCATGACCAGAAGGAATGCTGCGGTCAATTTCTTGCGTAGTGTTAATGTTTTCAGTCGTTTCATCTAACCCCTGCTTTCTATCTATATATATATTCATTTCTAAAGCTTATATCATATGTATTTACTATCGGTTATTTTGAGCTGAATTGATAGATTTATTACTAATTTGTCCAATACGCCAAAGAATTTCTTGCATAACATGGAGTATCTTGCAATTTGGAGGGATATGGTATGGGTTTTTTTCTGGATATGAGAAGCTCCACCAATTCATCAAAGACAGGTGAAGGTCCCGATATTCAACTGGGTCCTATACCGGAGCGATTCGGTTTGATTACTCTGCGAACCTTTCTTGTGCCAGGTCCGATTGTGACTTTTAGTGGTTCCATTGGTCTAATCGGTGAGCTTGGCGATACGTATGCAGTTGAAATCGTGCGTGGAGCCGACTATGATCCGAGCGAGGTAGTCTACCGCGCCGAGGGGGTACTGGGCGTGACCGGATCTAATGAAACGCAAGCTTTTAATGCACAGGATCTATCCGCTCCATTGGCAATACAAACAGTATATTCTTCTTATATTTCTGGTGTTTCGACCACTGTTCGTAATGGTCCAGAGGTATTCACGGGCATCGCTTCGACTCCGTTTCTGTAAATATATCAGGTGAATATTTCTTTAGTAAATACTCGCTGCCTGTTCGTGGTTCTCCTAGGATAGGCCGCTGCGCAGAAGCTCAACTAGCCACGAGCATAGACAGACAGCTGCTACAGACTCGTGGCTATAATTCTCAACAACACTGAGAGCACAAATGACCTAGTTGTTGTAATTTCCTTTATGAGCGTGTTCTACAAAGTTGATCGTGCTTCTCGGATTCTATTTCTTAAGAATCTCTCGCAAATACACTGTCAACTCATCTGCCGCTTTGGTATGGGCGGGGAGCCCGGGATGGCTGCGAGACCCTATCGTTTCTTCCGTCGTGTTAGGCAGTTGGAATACAGACACATTCCCATCCCTCGTTCTTTTCTTGTATGCATCTACTGATCGGTAGATTGAGGGCATCATAGGAGTATCCAGCATCCCATAGGCCCATACAATATGAGCCGCAGGATTGCAATTCCGAAGCTTGACAAGAAAACATTCGATAGCGCTTTCAAAAGCTTGTAAATCTTCTTCATTGAATGTGCCGTCCTCGTTCAAGCGTTGCTTGTACACTTTACCGCTTGCTGGGTCCGTCCATGCAGGAGAATAAAAGGCTCCCCCGTCATTAGTCCCCAAATTCACTACGACCACGTCCGGCTGCCATGAGGTAAAATCATGATCTGAAAATGCCCCTAATGCTTCATTTCTCTCACCGGTCAGCACACCACAAATCTGTTCATAATATGCCGGTATGTTCGTATCGGGATTATTATCCCAGCCCGTTAGGACACCCCAGCCGCTTTGTGAAAACACTCGGTAGTCCGCATTTAGTGCTTCGGCTGTTATGGCTGTATAATTGCGTAGTGCTGTGAACAGCATGGGAACCCAGTCTGTCTCGTCCTTCGCTCCAATCGTTCCTTCTCCCGAGGTAATGCTGTCACCGATAAATTCCACCTTGAGGGGCTTATCAGTGACCGGTAGCAATTCTCCGTCAACCTTCAGGGCATGAATTTGCAACAAGCAGTGCGGGTCCGAACTCATAGGCTGGACATCCTTGACCACACGGACATTTTTGACTGTATCAGGGTTTAACCCTCTCAAAAGACAGATCCAATGCCGTCCTGCAGTCACCATCAGGCGACTCATCGGGACACCATTGATGACAATACTGATCCAGGGCTCATACACCTGGTAATCGGCCTCAATTTCAATCCACAGCTCTGAGCCTTTGATATTCAATTCAATGCCACTGCCTGTCCAAAATAGAGTAAGCGGTGTACGTGTTTGCGTAGTTCGACCATGAACCTTTATATGCTTTGCTTTTGTAAGTGTGTATGTCTTCAATCTCTTGTTATGTGACAATTAAACACCCTCCTCATGGTTTTTAATGAATGCTAGTTTCTGTAATATTGTAAAAGAAGTGACAGGAAATCTCAAATTCTATTTCTAAACAAGCAAGGGCTCAAAGCTTTATATGGATTATCCTTTTTGATCACGCTTTAGAACCACATATGATATCAAAAAGGCACCAGCAAAATTGAAATTTGCTAGTGCCTTTTCGATATACGGAGCAAAGATTACTTGCTAAGTGGATTTTTTCACAAATATTATTTTATCTATTAATTAGCTTTGCCGAACATGACGATATTAGTCGCCTTGCCGAAGTCTATACCTACTTTGCCAGTGATTTCTGCTGTTTTTTGTGCTAACACGACTGCATTGACACCACAAGAGAACAGGGCAATGTCAAAGTCATCTTTGTGTGCTGCGATCCATTGGAGTGTTTCAGGCATTTGTTCATATTGATGAAATGCCAGCGTGTGCGCGATATGCAGCTTGTACGGATCAGCCTCAAGAACAGGCTTTACTTCAGCGGCCGTCCGGGTGACCAGCAGAATGCGTCGATTTTTCAGCATGTCCCAGAAAGCGGGTGTCCCAGCCAAATACCGATTCAGGCAGGCGTGGCAGGTCAGCGGGGGGGAAAGAGCATAGTGAGCAAAGACCTGATCGGTCAGCTCCCGCTTCATATAGGATGGTGCTTTAATAGATTCGTCATCATATGGCAAAATGCCAGTAATGCTGGCTTTGCTCACTGCCTCAGCCACCGCGTCCCGTAGCTCCGTATTTGGTAGAAACAGTCCCTTTTGACCGAGATTGGCTTTGACCGCCCAACGTTCCTGTAACACCTTTTCCATCGGCCAGACGGTATCCTGCGCCAACACCAAATTTTCACCATCTCCAATACGAATGAGCGAAAAGGACTGGTGCTGATCGAGTGCTAGCTTCAAACGCTTCAGTACCTCGTCCATCTCCAGATACTTTGGATTCGTCATATCATGTTTCCTCCCTGTCGTTCCTGCTTGTTCAACTTTTCAGATGGAGTAAAAAACTTTGTATTCTATCATATGTCGAAAGCGAAAAGGTTTTTGTATGAACGGCTATTCTTTTTGGATTCTACCTATTTTTACAAGATTCGTTGTATCTGTACGTGCCGTTTCAGGAGCGTCTTCATAACTTGAGAGAAGACGGTTGAAAGGGAGGAAGATCAATGAATCGCAAGGTTGTAATTGAAATTAATTTTAATAACTATGGGATGAATCCCAACCGCCTGACACGTGAGTGGATCAGCGAGCGACTGGATATATTCAGAACCTTTACGCTGCGTAGTTTACTCAGTCAGACAAATGCGGATTTCCTATCTGTCGTCAAGCTGGCGGGCGGATGCAGTGACATCGTGGAAGAGGAGCTGGCCCGACATGAGCCCATTCCCGACCACATCCGTTTTGGTACGAGCATCGAAAGTAAACGTCGTATCCATGCGTACATCGAAGGTGCGGACGAACTGCTCATTGCTCGAATAGATTCCGACGATTTGTATCACCAGTCCTTTGTACAACAGTTGCATGATTACAAGTTTCAATCGGAGACGGTTGCGCTGGTGAACCAGATGGGTTACCTGTGGGATGCGGTTGAGGGGCAGATGGCACCGGTGTTTCACCGTTCGCCTTCTTTTTATGTGTTTCGCTATCAAGTGGAAGATTTTCTGAATGATTACCGTGTGGTCATTCCTGGAAAGGGTACGCACGGATATGTAACGGAGCTGCCGCATGAGATCATTCCACTTCGCAACTATGTGAACGTCATTCATGCTGCCAATACTTCGGTGAAAAAAGTGCCGGCGAAGGATCGGCTGTCAGAGAATGAAATGAATGCTGTGCTGGCAGAATTTCTGGGAACAGGCATTGCCAATTCGTAACGGTCAGGAGGAGATTATATTGTTCAAAGGAAAAAAACTGCTGGTGACCGGAGGAACGGGATCTTGGGGGCAACGCCTAACCGCTGAATTGCTGAAGGAGGACCCGGCGGAGATTCGTATTTTCTCACGCGGTGAATTTGCACAGATTGCCATGCAGCGGCAATTTCTATCGGATCCTCGCCTGAATTTCATGATTGGAGATATTCGAGATCTTCAGGCATTGCAGGAGGCATGTCGCGGAGTGGATTATGTATTCCATTTGGCGGCATTAAAGCATGTCCCTGTGTGTGAGAGACAGCCGGAAGAGGCTTTCAAGACGAACGTACACGGTACGGAAAACGTGATCCGGGCCAGCATTGAGCAGGGAGTCGCCAAGGTAATTGATGTCTCTACAGACAAGGCAGTAGATCCGGTGAATGTATATGGCATGACGAAGGCGATAGGTGAAAGACTGATGATCCGCGCCAACACTTTAAGTGAGCGTACTCGCTTTGTGTGTATACGCGGCGGCAACGTGTTGGGGACGAGTGGAAGTGTCGTGCCCCTGTTCAAGCGCCAGATCGCGGATGGGCAGGATTTAACGCTGACGAGCCCAGATATGACACGCTTTTTCCTCACGCTCGGAGAAGCGATTGGCTTGCTGCTGAAGGCTTCTGTCACGGCGATTGGGGGAGAGACACTTGTGATGAAAATGAAGGGCTGCAATATTGCAGATCTGGCAGAAGTGATGAAAGAACAGGCGGGTCAGCCTGCGTTGAAAGTGAAGGAGATTGGTATACGTGGTGGGGAAAAGCTGCATGAGGTGCTGATTTCGCCCTATGAGGTGCCGCATACGTATCGCTATGATGATCGCTATTTTGTTATTCTTCCCCAGCAAGCAGACAAGCGCTTACTGAGCCAATACGGTGGATTGGAACGAGTGAGCTTTGATCAATATCGCTCGGACGATGAGTTAATGGATCGCGCTGGAATTGCTGAGCTACTGCGAGGCATGGAGTAACGATGAAAGAGGTGGGTATTTTGCAGCTTATGGAAAAAATAACTAAAGGAACTGTAAAGGTTGCGGTAATCGGCCTCGGTTATGTAGGGCTGCCCATGGCAGTGGAAATGGCAAAGGCTGGTTATAATGTATATGGTGTGGATTCCGATCCCGTCAAAGTAGCCAAGCTGCTTCAAGGAAAGTCGTACATCATAGACATTGGTGATGATGCATTGGAAGGTCTGATCGGGCAGCAATTGCATCCGGTTACGGATATCAAGGTACTGGAGCATGCGGATATCGTCGTGATCTGCGTGCCTACGCCACTGACGGACGGACACCAACCGGATACGTCCTATATTGAAACGGCTATTGATCAGGCCATACCTCATTTGCGTAGACAGACACTGTTGATTCTGGAAAGCACCACCTACCCGGGGACGACTGAGGAATTGATTCGTCCGGTGATAGAGCAGCGCAGGGGCTGGACGGTGGGGAAAGATTTTTATGTGTGTTTTTCACCGGAACGTGTCGATCCGGGCAGTGTTCATTTTAACATTCGCAACACACCCAAGGTGATCGGCGGCTGCACGCCAGATTGTTTGGCAGTGGGAGTAGGTTTCTATGGGTCCTTTTTGGATCAAATTGTACCGGTCAGCTCGACAACCGTGGCGGAAGCCGCCAAGCTGTTCGAGAATACGTTCCGCAGCGTCAACATTGGAATGGTCAATGAGCTGACAGCCGCCTGTGAGAAAATTGGCATTAATATATGGGAGGTACTGGATGCAGCGGCCACCAAGCCATTCGGCTATATGCCTTTTTATCCGGGACCTGGCATCGGGGGGCACTGTATCCCGGTTGATCCGCTATACTTGTCATGGAAATCCGAGCAGCATGGTTTTCCATTGGAATTCGTGGACTTGGCAGATCGCATGAATCGGCGTATGCCGCTGTATATTGCGGAGCGAATTAAAGCTATGCTTGCTCAGAAAGATAAAGCCATAAACAAGGCCAACATCATTCTGGCAGGTGTGGCCTACAAAAAGGATATTGATGATGTTCGCGAATCCCCGGCTCTTGTCCTGTTCGAGCATTTAACTAAAATGGGTGCTTCGGTTAGCTTCACCGACCCGTATGTATCGAGTTTTAAGCTGAACGGCGAAGAAATCCCATCTCGGACGGCAAATGCCCAGCTATGGGAAAGTGCAGATATCGTAGTCATTACGACAGACCATTCTGTGGTGAACTACCAACAGTTGGTCGACCATGCCCCGCTGGTCTTCGATACACGTAATGCGACAGTGCATTGCACAGGTGGACATGTCGTGATCTTAGGACATCCCGGTGATGGAGGGGGCGCCGCTGTTGGCTAACCGTGATCAGGTAAACGAACGTTATTACGGGCAGATCAATTCGGAAGAATCTCATGAAGCCACCCGCAATAGAATTCACTGGATTTGCCGCCATGTACAGGGCCATACGGTGCTGGATGTTGGGTGCAGTCAGGGCATAACGTCCATTTTGCTTGCGCGGGAAGGTTTTGAGGTAACGGCCATTGATTTGGAAGAGGACAGTATTTCTTATGCAAAAAAAGAACTTCGTCGGGAATCAGCACCCGTCCGGGGAAGAGTCCACTTTCAGTTAAAGGACATTTCACAATTTGAGCGTCCTCCCGGTGGATTTGACACCATTATTTTAGGCGAGATTTTGGAACATTTTGCGCATCCCGACACTCTGCTGGCTCATGCTTATCGCTTGTTGAATAAAAAGGGAACGCTCGTCTTATCTGTACCTTATGGATACCATCCGTTTCATGATCACAAGCGGACTTACTATGCCGGGAGCCTCTCCCGTGTGTTGTATCCTTATTTTGATGAAAAAGCGCTGGAGGTGCATCACAAATATTTGTGCTTTGCCGGCCGCAAGAAGTCGAAAGAACTGCGTGAGGCCAAACCAAAGGTAGAGCATCTGAATGAGTGGATGAAACTGGACGAGGAGCAGTTTCGACTGGTGGAGCAGCAGCATGTTCGCAAAATGAATCAGCGAAAGGCTGCACTCGACAAGGCGGTACAGCGAATCCGGTATATGGAGGAACAACTTTTGCCGATGGAAAGGTATGCACGTGTCGAACAGTTAGACAAGACGCAGGCTGAAAGGAGAGTTGCATATACTGCTGGCGAGTCTACCGGAAAAACGAGGGGAGAATCAGCCAAAGGTAAAGGGGATGACGTGAAGTCATGACTGAGCATCCAATGACCATCAGCTTGTGCATGATCGTAAAGAACGAGGAGCACACACTTACCCGCTGTCTGGATTCGGTCTCAGACCTGATGGATGAAATCATTATTGTGGACACGGGGTCGACGGATCAGACGAAGACGATAGCGGCGCGCTATACGGATCGGCTATATACATTTGAATGGAAGGATGATTTTGCAGCCGCCCGTAATGAATCATTTGACAAGGCGACGTGTTCCTACGTCATGTGGCTGGATGCGGACGATGTGCTGCTGGAGCCGGATCGTGAGCGCCTGCGTGCCTTGAAGCAGCGTTTGTCTAAGGATATCGACGCAGTGGTGATGCCACTTCATTTGGCAGAGGGGGAGCAGGGTGAACTGTTGTTCACCTCACGCCGTATCCGTCTCGTGAAGCGCGAGCGACAATACCGCTGGGAAGGGCGTCTGCATGAGGATCTGGTGATACCTCAGGGGCAAATCGTTCATTCAGATGTGGCAGTAACACACCGCCGAATGCAAGACCACATGCTCCGTAACCAACGTATTCTCGCCCGGTGGATCAGCGAAAGCGGCAAGCTGGAGGGGCGTCTGCTGTATTTGCACGCCAATGAATGTTTTGACCGTAAAGAATATGCCGAGGCGGTAGAGGCGTTCAATCTTCTGTTGGAGGAGCCGAGCGGCTACCGTGAGGATCGGATTACCGCTTGTGCGCGGTCGGCGGAATGCTATCTTCACCTCGGGAAGCCGGAGCAACAGCTGGATCGTCTGTTACGTTCCTTTCGATACGGTGTACCGCAATCAGACTTGTGCTGCATGATCGGTGACTGGTTTTTCACAAGAAACGAATGGAGCACTGCCGCGTACTGGTACGAAAAGGCATTGGAGCAACAGCATCACCTTCCGGGTATGCGACCTGTTCCACTACCATGCTACTCCTGGTTACCTCATGTGCGGCTCAGCCATTGCTATGCCCATGTAGGTCAGCTGGACGCTTCGTATGAGCATAACCAGACCGCTTTACGCTATTTACCTGACGACCCGCATTTACTGGATAATGCACGCAAGCTCAAGGAGGCTATTTCCAACTCCCCACCCTCAGCCCGTTCCTCAAAATAGTTCAAGCTGTTCCGGCCCGTTATTCTCTTCGTGTGGCTTGCGAGGGGGAAAAGGTTTAGGGTCCATGCCAAGCATGGTCATGAGCTGCTTGGCATTAGCAGCGGCGTCTCCACCTGAGTTGTTGTTGAAAATAACACACACCTCGCGGCTTTGCTGCTCCAGCTCCAGCAACCTGTCTCTCCATTCGGTCAACTCTTGTTCATTGTACCGATACAGATAACGAACCTCCCGCCAATTCGGTGCAGAGCTTTGATTCCAGCCCGATATGTTCCGCCCGTGGAGACGTACGATTGTCAGATTACCGTCTGTAGCCAACGGCACAATGGGAACCGACCCTGGTCCTGCCTGCGGCTCGTCGCATACGCTGTGTATCCAGCCTTCTTCACGCATGAATGCCAGCGTTTGTTTCCGAAAATCGGGTGTGAACCAGCTTTGATGTCTGAATTCAAGTACGGATGGGACCTCTCCCATCCTATTTTTTGTGTCTCGCAGTACAGCGACATTCTCACGTGTACAGTCGAACCAGGGTGGGTACTGAAACAGCACGGCTTTGAGCTTGCCCGCTTCGTGAAGAGGCTTTATCGATGCATGCAGTGCTTCGTACATGGCATCTATTGTTTTGAAGTAAGGTTGCTTGCCGCGGGTATGTCCAGTCATGCCTTGGTAGGCTTTGACGAGAAATGAAAAAGAGTCAGGGGTTTCCGCCGCCCAGCGTGCCATACGATCTGTGGGCTGCACCGCATAGAAAGAGCTATCCATTTCTACTACCGGAAAATGGCTTCCATAGATACTTAGTTTTTGGTTAGCTTTGGTACCCGTTGGATACAAGTCATCGTGATCGCCCCAACCCGTAAGTCCAATTTGAATCATAATTTCCCCGCTCCTTTCCTTCATGAAAACTTCTAAAGGCGTTCCCATGAATCATTTTAATGATAAAATGGGGTGAATCACATGAAGTTGGTATGAAGTTCCTATGAATATTTAAGCTCAAATACGGTTATTGTAACATGTTTCCTTATTCAGGATTTTGCAAAACCCTTATTCGTAATGCTTTTGAGTTTCCAGTTTGAAAAAGCTAATATAGTATGTAATAGAGCGAAATGAGTTCATGGAGGAGAAACGATATGGCAGAATGGTACGAGCAAAGCTTTGGGGAAGATTATTTATTGGTATACAAGCATCGCGACTTTCAGGGAGCCTATCAGGAAGTGCAAAAAATGATCTCCTGGCTTAAATTACCGCAAGGCTCCAGCGTATTGGATTTATGTTGTGGGATGGGACGTCATTCGCTTGCGCTCGCAGATGCAGGTTATCAGGTGACAGGTGTGGACCTTTCCAATGTGCTGCTGAGAGAAGCTCGTGCAGCTGATTCCGAAGGACGGGTAAGTTGGCATCAAGGGGATATGAGAGAGGTGCCGCTGGATGAAAGCTATGACGCGGTGATGAATTTGTTCACCTCCTTTGGTTATTTTGAACAGGATGAGGAGCAGCTTAAAGTGCTAAAGGAAATATATCGGCTGTTGAAGCCGGGAGGACGCTTTATCATAGATTATTTGAACCCTGCTTACGTAGCCGCTCATTTGGTACCGCATTCGTCGCGGGAGGATGAAGGGAATTGGATTGAGGAGCATCGGGTCATTGAAGATGGATTTGTGAAAAAGAAAATTGCGATTCGGTCAGCTGCATCCGTTACGGGCACTGAGGCAGCCTCTGCTCTGGGCACGACTCCTACTGAGGGAGAACCTGCGCGCGTGTATCATGAACGAGTGAAGCTATATCCATATGAGAAGTTTCGTGGATTGCTAGAGCAAGCCGGACTATCTGTAGAGCAGGTACACGGAAGCTATAATGAAGATCAATATATTGAAGATGCTTCGCCTCGAATGATTTTTGTCGGCGTGCGGGCTTGAAACAGAAAGGCGGGTGGAAGCCATGAAAATGCCAGAGCTTACACCGTGTGAGCGAATAGACGGAGGCTTTCAGGTCAAAATATCCATGTCCTTTCCGCTGCGCTGGGTGAATAGCTATGTGCTCAAGGGAGAGCACGGTTTTACAATTGTAGACCCGGGGCCGCGCAATATGGACACCGAGGCAGAATGGGCGCATGTCTTCCACCAGCTGGGAATGTCCTTTGGGGATATTTCGGACATTGTGGTCACTCATCATCACCCCGATCATTACGGATTGGCGGGCTGGATGCAGCAGCAAAGTCAGGCTCGTGTACATATGTCAGCCCGAAGCCATAAGGAAGCGATGATGATGTGGGACGCTCCAGAATCGACGGTCGCTATGGAGAACAGGCTTCCCAGCTTTTTTGTCCAGCATGGTTTTCCTTTGGAGCAAGTGCCGGCCTTGGAATTACATATGCGGCAGGCTTATTTGCAAGTGAATCCACAGCCTGAGATTACCGTTATTCCTACCGGCATAGACGCTCGTCTGGAATGGGGTGGACGCAGTTGGCTGCCCGTCGAGACGGGAGGGCATGCGCCCGGACATATGTCCTTATATGACCCGAATAGCGGTGTTATCCTCTGCGGTGACGCAGTTTTGCCGCAGATTTCTCCTAATATCAGTCTGCTGCCGGGCAGTGATGCCCAGCCGTTGAAGTCTTATGTAGACGGCTTGCAGCGTCTAGGTAAGCTGGAGGTAGCGTGGGCATATCCGGGGCACCGCAATCCGTTTGGTTATTTTCGGGAGCGGACGCAAGCGTTGCTGGCACATCATGAAGAACGACTGGAGAAATTTCAGCAGCTGATCCAACCGGAGGGAAGCACAGCCTATGAGCTGTGCATTGCCATGTTCGGTGGCAAGCTGGGTATTCACCAGCTAAGGTTTGCCATGTCCGAGACGCTGGCTCATCTGGTGGAGCTGGTGCGCCGTGAACGGGCCTCTATGAGCGAGACGAACCCAATCACGCGCTTCTATCCCTTTTGCCGTCAATAGTCACGGAAAGTTGACCAACAAGTGACATAACGAAACAACATGACAAGCGGCATGCATGCCGGAAAAGAGGACTTTATGAATTTGCTGCTGCTGGGAGCTACCGGACGCGTAGGACGGTATATATTAGATTATGCGTTAGCGGACGGTCATACCGTTACGGTCCTTGTTCGTTCACCGGACAAGTTGGAGGATTACATACCTGGATATGGGAATCAGCTGCAAATCGTACAAGGCGATGCCACTAATGGAGAGGACGTAGCACAGGCGCTGAAGGGTGGGGCGACGACTGTGATCAGTGCGCTGAATACGGATGGAACGACTACCTTATCCGTTAATATAGCCCTGCTGATCCGGCTCATGCAGGAACAGTCCATTTCTCGGCTCATTACGGTAGGAACGGCAGGAATTTTGCAAAGCCGGACCGAACCGGACCTGTATCGTTACGAGTCCTACGATACCCGACGACGCAGCACTCGTGCGGCCCAGGAACATCGGCGAGTGTACGAATTGCTGCGTGAATCGGCACTAGACTGGACAATCGTATGTCCAACCTATCTACCGGACGGAGCGCGGACAGGTATTTATCGCGTGGAAAAAGATTTTTTGCCTGAAGGTGGCTCACAAATTACCACCGCGGATACGGCTGATTTTACTTATTGGCAATGCAAGAGTTACGAATTTATCCGTACACGGGTAGGTATTGCCTACTGATCGTGAAACACCCAACATAGCTTCATTTTTAAGCAATCAACCAGAGCACGGTAAGTGTATCTACTTATTGTGTTTCTTTTTTTATTTGACAAATACTCAGGCTTAGAATACTATGATTCTTAACGGAAACACCGTTTCCCGAAAGTCTTGTGTAGTTCTTTAATTTATTATAGTAGCAACAAGCAACAGTTTTTAATAAGCCAGGATTTTGCAAAATCCTCAAGCAAAAGGAAGTGCATTCAATCATGTCCGAGCCATCGCCTCCCTATAAAACCTATTCGGAAGTGAAGCAACAGCAGCAGCAATTGCTACGTAAAAATGTCATCGATGCCGCATGCATCCTTCTTGTGGAAGAAGGGCCTGAGGCTGTGACCGTACGGCGAGTTGCGCAGAAATTAAGCTGTTCCACCAAGATCATTTACAATATTTTTGGCAGTAAGGATGGTCTTGCCAATGAGATGTACCTGGATGGATGTCGGCTATTGGCTGAAACCTTCCAGCAAGTACCTGTTACCGAAAGCGTACTCGCTGATCTGGAAGCTCTATGCTGGGCGTACTGGGAATTTGCACAGCTCCATTCAGCCTATTATAAAATGATGTTTGGCGGGGCATTGTCTGATTTCAAGCCGGATGAACAGAGCTTGGAGGGGACCACAACGGCACTGTCACGAATTCTGCAAACCGTCATACACGCTATGGAGCAGGGAGCATTGAAAGAGCATGATCCGTTGCTGGTTGTCCGGATGTTTTGGTCTGCTTTACATGGGGTCATACATCTTCAGTTTGCAGGTCATTTTTCAGATGTAGATATGGCTCAAGGGGTGTATGCATTTACACTGAAGAATACGCTCGTAGCATTTAAAACATCCTCATCCCCATCGTAAAAATGAAGTGTACTGAGGTCGTCATAGTAGATGACTTCAGTTCATTATAGAGTAGTGGTAACAATGTTTCTAGAATAAAACAACGATACTATGGAGGTTATCATCATGTTTATGTACGCAAACAAAACAGCTCTGATCACAGGGGCATCATCCGGTATTGGCGAGGCATTTGCCTATTCGCTCGCAGCTAAGAAATGTGACCTCATTTTGGTAGCTCGGAATGAAACCAAATTAGAAGCGCTGGCCAAGGAGCTCATAGCTAAATATAACGTAAAAGCAACAGTGATTGCGCTGGATCTTTCCACACCCGGAGCATCCCAGACATTGCATCAGGAGGTTCAAAAACAACAGCTAAAGGTAGATCTCCTGATTAACAACGCGGGTTTTGCCACCTATGGATACTTTGAGCAGGTTTCAGGAGAACGACAGCATGAGGAAGTGATGCTCAATGTGGCTGCTTTAGTCGACATCACACATGCATTTATGCCTGATTTATTGCGTAAGCGGGATGGGGGACTCATCAATGTTTCTTCCACAGCCGCATTTCAGCCCGATCCATATATGGCCGTATATGGAGCAACCAAAGCATTTGTGCTTTCTTTTACTGAAGCGCTATGGGCCGAAAATCGGAAACGGGGGCTTAAAGTTCTGGCCCTTTGTCCAGGCTCAACAGAAACGCCGTTTTTTGATATTGTTGGCGCAAGTGAAGCGTCAATTGGAATTAGGGAAACTCCCCAAACCGTTGTGAAGAACGCGTTGAGAGCATTTGAAAAGGGACGTAGTCACATCATTTCCGGTCGCCAAAACTATTGGGTAGCTCAGGTGTCCCGGTTCTTCTCTCGTCAATCCACGCTGGGAATTGTAGAACGTGCACTGCGTCCACAAAATGGATTGTAATTTATGAATGAAGGTAATCTGAGCTTGAAATGTTAGAATGGCAATGAATAAGCTGTGAGTATTATGCACCGGGTCTGATCGTTTATAGCTCGACTTGAATCAGACCCGGTGTTCCTATTTGTATAGATCAAGCGCTTAGATCCTATTCTAGTCCTCGGGAATATAGTAAAATTCCATCCCGTTTCTCCCAGCCATTAGCTGACCAGAAGCGTTGACCCCCTGCGTTATGCTCCATCACAAACAGATGACATTTATCAATGCCTTCTCTCAGCAAAGCAGATAACGCTTTATCCACCAATCTGGGCGCGATCCCTTGACCACGATGTGCTGCAGCTACACCCAGATGATACAGAAACCCCCTGCGACTATCGTGGCCCGCTAAAATCGTGCCTATGATGTTTCCGTTGTACTCACAGACAAAGCTAAGTCCTTCGTTCCGTTGTAAAAAGCGTGCAATTCGCTCCGGTGAGTCGGCCTCGCTTAATCCCAATCCGTCCAAGCCATTCCACAGCTCAATGGCTTGATCATAATCATTAGCCTGCATCGTACGGAATGCATACCCTTCAGTAATGTTTGCCATGTCTAGTTCTCCTCTAACCCTTATATATCTGTTATATTCCCACGCGTTGTTTGTTATTTAGCATGTTGTTTAACGTGTTGTATTCGGTGCGCTTTCTTCCCCAAGCTCCTGCTCACGCTCTGCCTGTTTGCGATGGGCGATACGGCTGCTGGCCGAAGCTGCGATAGCGCCCACAATGTCGTCCAGGAACGTATGGATCGGCCCGAGGCTTTTATCATTCAGGCGTTCCAGCACACCTGGTTTGAGTTTATCGACATAACCGTAATTGGTGAATCCAATGCTGCCGTACACATTTACAATGGAAAAGGCCAGAATTTCATCCACCCCGTATAATCCCTCATCATTTTCAATCATATCCTGCAATGGGGGAAGAAGAGCGCCCTGTTCTGCAAGGATATCCAGTTGGATGCCCGTGAGCACGGCATTTTGAACCTCGCGCTTCATCAGTACCTTGTCCACATTCTCCATACATTCTTCCATCGTTAGGGTTGGGTAATATTTTTTCTGTAAAAGCATGACCAGTTCTGCGATTTCAGTCATGTTAACGCCACGCTTGTGCAGCCACTCGCGGGTGGCATCAGCTACCTTTTTACTGTTCAGGCTGTAAGGTGCTTTTTTCTTGTCCATAAAATTGAAGTTACCCTCCTCGTATAGATCCTGATTTCTACTGCAATTATGACCAGTGTGTCCAGTCTGCTGAAAAAGTAGTTATTTTTTACGCGAGGCTTGTATACATATTAGTACAATCTGTACAAAATTGTTAGGGAGGAACTTCACTTATGAATATAAAACACCCATGGCGTATGACCTCTGTAGCTGGACTGCTATCCCTACCCCTGTTGTTGTCAGGCTGCAGCCTTTTCGGCAACGAATCGGCATCCATTGACCCCCCGCCGTCCACGACAGAGCAGTCCATGATTAAGGCTGTAACCGGAAAAGCACCCGCCAGTACAGGGCAACTGAGGGCTGTTTTTTTGCAAGATCATAACGGTTTGCTGGCCCCGGTATCTTTACCGATGGCTACAGGGGATGTACAGGCAGATGCCAAGTCGGCGCTGGAAGCCCTGGTTGAGGGGGGGCCGTATGCCGGATTATTGCCAGAGGGATTTAAAGGTGTAATTCCCCAAGGCACGGAAGTGAAAAGTGTGACAGTGGACAAGAACAACAAGCTGGCTGTTGTCGAATTCAACAAATCTTTCGCCAACTATAAGCCACAGGATGAACGAAAATTAATGGAGAGCTTGACCTGGACCCTGACCGACCGTCCTGATATTGAGAGCGTACAGATCTGGGTGGAGGGCAAAAAGCTGAACGAAATGCCTGTTGGCGGCACACCGCTGGATCATCCGTTGACACGTGCAGTAGGTATTAACTTGGAGATTGGTCATGGCGTAACACCACTGGATTCTAGTCCAGTCACTGTGTATTTCTCTTCATCTTCTCCTGCTGGAGTTCAATACTATGTACCTGTAACACGGTTGGTCAGCCCTGAAAAAGATCGTGTCCAGTCAGCACTGCATCAATTGATTCAAGGGCCGCAGACCAAAGATGGGTTACAAGAAGTGATGACAGGAGAGACGGCACTGAAATCAGTAGAACGCTCCAAAGACAACGTCATTACGGTATCGCTCTCGGATGATATGTTTGCTAAGGGAGAAGCCGTGCCTGCTGAATTTTTGGAATCGGTTGTGCTGACAGCGGCAGACAATTCAGATGATGCAGTCAAAACAAAAATTCGGATTGAACTGAATGGTGAAAAAAGCGTGATTGGACAAAATAATCAAAATTATGGAGAGCCTGTAGCCAAGCCGCAGCATATTAACGAAATCCCTCTTTAAGGGCGTGTTCAAAAGTCGGCTTTTCAGGACCGAGAAGATTGGATGAAGCTAGGGACTGAGTAGCGGAGCGTAGACAGATCTACGTGAGCAACGGAAGGCCCGGCTCAATTCAAGATTCGACGTTGAATCCGCTTCTTGATTAGCTTCGTCATGGAAAGACGACTTTTTGAACAACCTCTTTAAGGGCGGGAATCGTCCTTGGGGTGCTTTTGCCTGCACACTTTGGTAAAATAAACATATAAGAACAGGTTGCATACGACGTAGGAGGAAAAAGCATGAGTAGATCTAACGGACGAAACGGTGATGAGCTGCGCCCGATGAAATTGACAGCAGGAGTAAATAAATACGCGGAGGGCTCTGTTTTTATAGAGGTTGGCGAGACGAAAGTCATTTGCACGGCTACTGTAGAAGAACGCGTCCCCCCCCTTTATGAAGGGACAAGGAAAAGGCTGGGTAACCGCAGAGTATTCCATGCTTCCGCGTGCGACTCATAGCCGTAATCAGCGTGAAGCTGCGCGTGGCAAGCTGACAGGCCGTACCATGGAAATTCAGCGTCTGATTGGAAGAGCATTGCGTTCGGTGGTCAATTTGCAGGCGCTTGGTGAACGGACGATTACGTTGGATTGTGATGTCATTCAGGCGGACGGCGGAACACGTACAACCTCAATTACCGGTTCTTTCGTAGCGTTGGCGATTGCGGTCAATAAAATTGCTACCCAGCACAAGCTGCCTGTTTTTCCAATTACCGATTTTCTGGCTTCCGTCAGCGTAGGGGTTGTAGGTGAAAAAGCGTTGCTGGATCTGAACTATGAAGAGGATTCCAAGGCCAAAGTGGACATGAATCTTGTCATGACTGGCAGTGGAAAATATGTCGAGCTGCAAGGTACAGGTGAAGAAAGCCCATTTGACCGTAACGAGTTGGATCAACTGCTTAGCTTGGGCGAACAAGGGATTCTGCAAATGATTGAGCGTCAAAAAGAAGTACTTGGACCGATTGCTGATAAGATCGGTGCTGGACGTACAGGAGCTGGCGCCTAATGCAGCTGGATGGCCCGGTCGTCATTGTCGCTACGAAAAATAAAGGAAAAGTGCGGGAATTTGCGCATGCTTTTGCGCCGTTTGGCAAGGAAGTCAGAAGCATGTACGATTATCCCGACATTCCTGATGTCGTTGAAGATGGCAAAACCTTTGCCGAAAATGCACTGAAAAAGGCTAAAGCGGTTGGAGATGTGCTCGGATTGCCCGTGCTGGCCGATGATTCAGGCCTCTGCGTGGACTTGCTGGACGGTGCACCGGGGGTATACTCTGCCCGTTATGCTGGAGAAGGTGCCAGCGATCACGAAAACAATATTAAGCTGCTCGACGTTCTGGAATCGAAGCAGCTGGGTGATGATACGGGACAGCCTTTGCTAAGCCCGGCTCAATTCGTCTGTACCTTGATTCTGTATAATCCGCAGACTGGCGAGACGCTGGAATCGACAGGTTCCGTGGAAGGCTGGATTACTACTGAAACCGCCGGCAGCGGTGGGTTTGGGTATGATCCGCTGTTTTATTTGCCAGAGTTTGAGAAGACAATGGCCGAGCTGACGTTGGAACAAAAGCAGGCTATCAGTCACCGAGGGATAGCTCTGCGGGATTTGGCAACAAAGCTGGGTAATCCACAGGCATAGCTTGGTAACAGGGGCGAAATTATCCCCCATTCACATAACGAAAAAAGGCTATCCGTCAGTCATGAGTTGCGGATAGCCTTTTTTGTATTTTTAGCTTATCGAATCGCAACCTTGTAAGTGCGCAACCAGTTATCCACTTGGGCCAAATAGGCAAACAACTGCGGACCCGACATCAGTTGACCAAACCAAGGCAGATTGGTGGATGCCTCCGGTGAGGCGGCAATATCGCGTACCTTTTGCGCATCAATCAGCTTGAGCAGTGGGGAAGAGGAGTCATCCAGCAGCTGCAGCGCCTGCTTTTTCACAGCCTCAAGGTAGGAAGGGTTATGCGTTTTTGGATATGGGCTTTTTTTGCGATACAGCACATCATCCGGCAGTACACCCTCAAGCGCCTTGCGCAAAATACCTTTTTCACGTCCGCCTGTCATCTTAATGCTCCACGGAATGTTCCATACATATTGCACCAATCGATGATCGCAATACGGTACCCGCACTTCGAGTCCGGCTCCCATACTCATCCGATCCTTGCGGTCCAGCAGAGTAGGCATAAAGCGGGTGATGTTCAAATAGGACATAACGCGCATTTGTGCAGCTTTTCCTGTTTCTCCTGGTAGCTTCGGCACTTCTCCTACCGCTTCGGAGTAGCGGTCGTTCAAATACTCCAGCGGCTTGATCCAGTCCCGCACTTCGGGAGACAACAGACTGGCTCTCATGTCAGGTGCAACTGCCCACGGGAATGTACCCGAATTCAGCATATCCTCCCGGTGGAACCATGGATATCCGCCAAAAACTTCATCCGCAGCCTCGCCGGAAATAGCGACCGTAGCCCCTTTTTTAATCTCCCGGCAAAAGAGATACAGCGACGAATCCACGTCCGCCATTCCGGGTAAATCCCGCGTTAGCGTGGAGTTGTTCAGAGCTGCTACGACTTCTGGCGTATCGAATTCAACCCAGTGATGATTTGTCCCTAATTCATCCACCATCCGCTGAATCCAGGGGGCATCGGCTCCGGGTTGAAACGCATGGGCTTTAAAATGCTTGTCGTTATCCACATAATCGACCGAATACGTATGAACTTGTCCCTGCCCGGTACGTTTGTAATAATCGACAGCTAATGCGGATAGAGCGCTTGAATCCAACCCGCCAGACAATAAGGTGCACACCGGAACATCCGAAATGAGCTGCCGCTCCACCGTATCCAGCAACAGTTCTCGTACCTTAAGCGCCGTTTCTTCGGTGTTATCCTCATGCGCAATGCTTTCCAGTGTCCAGTAGGCTTGAATGCGCACGCCGTCGCGGCTGTAAGTTAGCGTATGCCCGGGGCGTAGCTCCTTCATAGACGAATAGACGCCGTGTCCGGGGGTACGTGCAGGCCCGATGATAAAAATTTCAGCCAATCCCTCGGCGTCCACTGCTGCTTCTACCGCTGGATGCTGAAGCAGTGCTTTGGGTTCTGAGCCAAATACGAATACTTCTTCGGTCTGGCTATAAAATAGCGGCTTCACTCCCAGCCGATCCCGTGCCAGAAATACCTGCTCCCGCTCACTATCCCAGACTGCAAACGCAAAAATGCCGTTTAACCGATTCACACATTCGGGGCCCCATTCGATATAGGATTCGAGCAGCACCTCCGTGTCGCATTGTGTACGGAAAAAATGCCCGCGCTGTTGCAGCTCTTTTTTCAGCTCAGGCGCGTTATATATTTCCCCGTTATATACAATCGTATAAGTGATATCCTCCAGCTGCCGGATCATGGGTTGAGCGCCATTTTCCGGGTCCATAACGCTCAGTCTTCGGTGTCCGAAGGCACACGGATTGGATATCCAGGTACCCGCAGCATCTGGTCCGCGATCGGAGAGCGTTTGTGTCATATCCAGCAGCAGCTCAGATTGATGCATTAAGTCTCCGTTCCACTGTATGAAACCTGTAATTCCGCACATGTCTGTTCATCCTCTCTTTATCGTGTTCATCCAGTGTTGGAATGAATCAAAAACTAAATCCCCAGTTCAACAGTATATATGCCGAAAAGAAGCATAAAATGTCTGTCCGTTCCGAAAACTACTGATGGGGCAACCCGTCTACTCGCAAGGAAGGAGGAAGACCATGTACTACATCAAGGATGCCAAAATACGCCGCTTCACTGAACTGGACGGAGTGCGCTGCGCTGAGGTAGAGGTGCGGCCCGGTGCCGCAGATGACCCGGAACTACTGGTCTATATTACAGCCAAGGATCAGACGGATGGTCAGCATGACTATGACATGGTACGGATCATCCGTAATGACGCCAATCTGGAGCTGGATTGGTACGACAATAATCTGCATTCGGCATTTGAGGAAGTGACAGACAAGGCTTTTACCGACTCTACACACATTACTGCTGGTGAGGAGCGAGAGAAGTTCAAAAAAGAATTGCTCTCGTATGGGCAACTCAGTACAGAGTTCGCCAAGGAGTTCGGGGCATGACGATATGGTGTGCTATGCCTCGGCTTTTGTTGATTTGGGCCCCGGCGCCATCGCCGGATCAGCGTGAAAGGAGGGGGAAATCATAGACGGCAAAGCGAATTATAAGAAAAATAAAGGCAGCAGTTATATTCATAACAATGAGTTTGCAGAAGAAGTACTGGAGAAAAACGTAAGACATGAGGTACGTAGAAGCCCTAAACGCTTTGGGAATAAATAAGTAGCCATAGCCATTGAACTAAATAGCAACAGCAACTCATCAAAAATAACCCTAAAGAAGCCTCTGTATCCCGCCAAATTTGCGGAATATAGGAGGCTTCTTTTGAACTAAGCCGCTTCACGCAGCGTCATAATTCCTTTGTAGATGTTATACACAAAAACCCCGAGATAGACCACTACGAATAGCAGTACAAACCCGATCACTGAACCTGCATGATTCGCCGTTATAATAAAATACACTAGCGGAATCGCCGCAATAATGGGGAAAATATGCGATAAAATAGCTTTTTTTGCATGTCCCTGAACATATTCGTCCCGTACTGCAATCCACACAATGACAGGCACTAGAAAAGGTGCGAAGAAAATGCTGAAATAACAAAGTGACGACAAAAGACCTCTCACGGATTAACCCCTCCTTTATGCATGGTTCTTTGTACATAATACCCCGTTAGCGTCCAAATGATTCCTTTGCAGCCAGCTTCCCTACATCATGAAAAAAATGCTTTTGACAGTTGCTCGAAATGTGATATAATAATCAATGCGCTGAATACATAAAGTTTTATTGATCACCATCTTGTCCCAGTAGCTCAGCTGGATAGAGCAACGGCCTTCTAAGCCGTCGGTCGGGGGTTCGAATCCCTCCTGGGACGTCGAAGCGTTCAGATATGTAAAGTTTGAACGAAATTAAAAATGCTTCAAATCCTTGATATATAAGGGTTTGGGGCGTTTTTTTTTCTTTTATTGGGGTTACGATAGAAAACGTTAGAAAAAGGTGTGATTAATACACCTGTTTACACAAATTATACACACGATTTTTACACGCTATATAAACTAATACCCCTAATAGCACGCCTGTTGAATAACCACAAAATGGCAGAAAAAAGATCGTCTTTTCTGCAGAATCGTTGGTACCATCCAAACGAATCCGAAAGAAGACGATCTCATGAAAAATTCTATCACGATTACATCTATCCTTCAATCCATGCTGACTCCTGAAGAAGTTCAAAGGGTTGTGAAGTTAATAGGTTATGAAGACAAAGCCCGCAAGTTTACGGTGTACCATTTACTCCAATACTGATGCATGGCTGCGTTGGAACAATGGGGTAGCTATCGATCCATTGGGCTCCTTATCACGGAGAACGTGCAGGTATTAAACTTCATGTCGCTTTACGAGCAGAAAATGGGCAACCCCTTCAGGGGGTCGAAACAGATCAATAAGGCTTGATGGCAGATTGAAGTCTTCTTTCGTTGGATCAAGCAACATTTGAATATTCCAACGCTGTTCGGTACGACTGAAAATGCGGTCTAAGGGCAATTATTCTGTGCTCTAATCGTCTATGTCCTGCTCAATTGGCTATTTGTTGCTGCTCAGACTTCATGACCCCAACATGCCGTTCTTTCCTTTGCGCGATTTTCTCTTCTATTTCTTCTTCAAAACTACCTGTTGAATGGCTGATTCAGATTCGGCGCGTTCTTCTTCAGTGCACCTCTTGTTTCATGAATTGAGTTACTTATTTTGGTTATTCAACAGGCGTGGCAGAATCTAAAAGTATCTATAATCATAAAAGATTTATTCCACTTTTAGATAAGGATTGAGAAGACCATTTCAGCTAACTGCGGCTTTAGTTTAATAACAATCTTCCATAAAAGAGCGCGATTCTATAATAAGGATCAGTTCGTTTTCATTAAAGGGCCATATTATATTTTTTAATTTAAGTGAAACTGCCTAAAAAGTATGTTAATATCAGATTTAACAGACAGACAAACTAGTATTTATAGAGGCGAAATTATGAAAAAATATAGAATATATCAAGTAGACTCATTTACAAAAAATAGATTTCATGGTAACCCTGCTGGGGTTGTTCCAAATGCAAATGGACTTACAGATGAGCAGATGCAGAGAATTGCAAGAGAATTAAATAATTCGGAAACTGCATTTATTTTTGAAACAGATTCTTCAAATTATGATGTTGAAGTAAGATTTTTTACTCCAACAACAGAGGTTCCAATTTGTGGTCATGCAACAGTAGCAGCGCATTATATTTATGCAATTGAGAGAAAAGCTGAAACTGGAAGAATTATTCAAAAAACAAAAGCAGGTATATTGCCTGTTGATGTTATAAAGTATGAAGATGACTATTCTATTGTAATGACACAGGGAGAACCTTCTGTATCAGAGCCTTTAAATGATGAAATAAGAAGTCAGATTGCAAATGCGTTAGGTATTTCTTGTAAAGATATTTGCATGGAATATCCAGTTGCAATATCTTCAACAGGTCATTCTAAGGTAATGGTTCCGATTTACTACAATGAAATACTACATAGTTTAAAACCTGATTTGCAGAAGCTTACAGAAATCAGCAAGCATATTGGATGTAATGGATATTATGTTTTTACATTAAATCCACAAGAGGATATATTGGTTCACGGAAGAATGTTTGCTCCTGCAATTGGAATAGCTGAAGACCCGGTGACAGGAAATGCAAACGGACCGCTTGGAGCCTATTTGGTACACTATAACATTTTGCAAAATGAGAATGAGCAGTCTTTTGATTTTGATATTTTACAAGGTGAGGCAATCAAAAGAGAGGGAACAATGCATGTTCATGTGAAAAAGGAACAGGGAAAACCCGTATTAGTTCAAATTACGGGGAAAGCGGTTATTGCTTTTTCAACGGAGATCATACTTTAAAAAAGTCTAACAAATTTATCAATAAGCTTAATGACGGATTGTCAAGCCAAGTACAAACCAATAACACCAATGTCCCAGCAAGTACTCCTGGGACGTATAGCAAAAAGCTTCCTACATGTAGGAAGCTTTTTTGTGTTCCAGCAGGATGATTGCTGCTAGCTTTATACCGTCGTCTTCGCTTTATGAGCAAAGAACTGCGGCAGATGCTCTTTGTGTGCTTCTAGTAATTCATCCAGTACGGTTTGAGCAATATCCCCGCTTGGCACGAGCGGATTCAGGGTGAAGGCTTGTAGTGCGGTTGCATAGTCACCGGTGACCGCCGCTTCAATCGTCAGCTCTTCCATTGCCTTCATCACTTGTAGCAAGCCCCGCTGTGCAGGTGGGAATTTGCCAAAGTTGACAGGTTCGGCACCATGGGCGCGAATGACACTAGTCACTTCGATGGCACTATCATAAGGAACATCATCAATCGCACCATTGTTGCGTGTACTAACGACCATCAATGTGCCTTTGTTGTTATAAATGGAATTAATGATTTCGCAGGCTGCATCGCTGTAATGCGCACCACCGCGTTTGGATAGTTCCTCTGGTTTGTAATCCAGATTCGGATCTTTATACAGTTCGAACAGACTTTCTTCCAGACGTTTGACTACTTGGCCCCGAGTTCCTTCGTTTTTGGCTTCCTCTAATTCTTCCTTGAGCATATTATCCGTCATATAGTAATACCGATGGTAAGGACAAGGCAGCATTTTCAATTGACGAACTTGATCATACAGGAAGCGCATGTTCTTAATATTTTCAACGACTTTCTCTGGCTTTGCACCCGGAGCGTACAGTCCTTCAATAACTTGCTCTGTTAATTCGGCCCCTGTTTTGTCATAAACTTTGTGCCAATGAAGGTGGTTAATTCCTGCAAATTTAAAGAACAGCTCTTCTTCCGGTTTGTCCAGCACAGCTGATGCACTCTTGATCGCGCCGATTGGAACATTACATAATCCGATGACTTTATCCCACTGACCATAACGAAGCACGGCTTCGGTGACCATACCCGCAGGGTTGGTAAAATTAATCAACCATGCATTCGGACATAGTTCTTTCATATCTTCGACGATACTGAGGATAACGGGTATGGTGCGAAACGCCTTGAACATTCCTCCGGCCCCATTGGTCTCCTGACCGATCATGCCATGTTTTAACGGAATACTTTCATCCTTAATCCGGGCTTCCAGCAAGCCTACCCGAAATTGGGTCGTTACAAAATCGGCGTCCTTCAACGCTTCCCGACGATCCAGCGTCAAATGTACCTCACAATCAATGCCTGCGGCCTTCACCATCCGTTTGGCCATAGCACCTACGATCTCCAGTTTTTCACGTCCTGCCTCAATATCTACCAGCCACAATTCCCGAATGGGAAGCTCTGCATAACGTTTGATGAAGCCTTCTACTAGTTCTGGTGTATAGCTGGAGCCTCCGCCAATGGTTGCAATCTTTATGCCTTTTTTCATAGTTAGTGCCTCCTAAGTATGTTTTGTAAACCGCTTTCTTAAGCACAAATTCACTGTAATCCCTGTAATGCATTACAGGTCAAGCGCTTTTAAAAAACTTATTTTGGGAGGTGACAATTATAGGGCGGACACTACGAACATGCTAAACACGAACATGCTAAAATAGAAAGAACGAGGTGAGAAAAATGGCGAATATTCATGAAATTGCAAAGCTGGCGGGGGTATCCTCGGCTACGGTATCCCGTGTCATTAACAACCATCCGTACGTGAGTGAACCCACAAGGCAGCGTGTGCAGGAGGTCATAGATCGGCTGGATTATGTTCCCAATTTAAATGCGGTATCTTTAAAAAAGGGTATGACCAAGCTCATAGGGATTATTTCACTTTCTTTTAATGATTCATTGGGTTTATTTGTGCGTGGATTTACAATGTATGCCCAGGAGCATGGCTTTAATATAGCGCTGTTTATTACGAATGGGGAGAAAGGAAGAGAACTTGAAGCGCTGGAAATGTTGCGGAGAAAGCAACTGGACGCCTTGGTCTGCATGATTCGCGTCAATGAGTGGAGTGTGATTGAGCATTATACAAAATATGGTCCGATTGTGACCTGGCAGCGTGTAAACATTGAGGCAATCCCGTCTGTATTTATGGATCAGTATCAGGGCTATACGCTGGCATTGGAACATTTGTACGCTCGAGGATATCGGAAAATTGTGAATGTGTTCGGCAGCATGCGGGGATTGAATACAAAAGAACGCATTCGAGCTTATCATGACTTTTGTGAAAAATATGATTTGGATGCTGAGGCCTTCCCGCATTTTTATGATTTAAATTCAATAGCAGCTGGTGAACAAATAGCTCATTGGTGGGCAGAACGAGCACAAACTGACAGGCCGGACGCCTTTGCCTGTTCTACCGATTATTTGGCAGCAGGTCTTTTGACTGAAGCACGGAGACTCGGTGTTTCTGTGCCAAGCGATTTTGCAGTAGTAGGCTTTGATAACACCGAAATCTCGCATTTGCTTGATTTAACTACGATTCATTACCCGATAGACAAGCAAGCTGAGAATGCGTTCATTATGATTCGAAATGCCCTCGAAGGGCTGGAAGAAACGATACATCATCTGGAATTCAAATTAGTAGAGCGAGCGACCACCTGAATTCTGAAAGGGTTGTGTATCAAAGCTTCTCAATGAAAATGATGGAGGTGTTCACCCATCCATTGTTACAAATATTTAAATGCTAATGAATATATGAATTAATGTGGTATTTTCACCTTTTTAAGGGGTACTAATAATGTGGATATTGACTAATGCTCATTGACGTATGTTAAAATTTGGACAATAATTTGAGATGAGATTATAAAAATTTGGTATTTTTATATGAAAGGTGGTTATGACTTGGGACATACACCTACGATCTTAGATAAGTTTGAGAATTTTTTAAAACAAAACAATTTGACTTTGGCGCAATTTTCCGAACATTCAGGTGTTCATCAAAGAACACTTAATAATTGGATTACTAAGCATCGTCCTGTTGCTATACATCAGTTGGATCGAATCACGCTAGCCATGGGATTACCGGAAGGTTTTTTTTTACGAACTATACATAGATAATTATATCATTGAGCGTTCCCCAGATTGGCGGCGAATTGAGCCGTTGTTATTTCGCTGTGCGGAACTGGACAAGTTACATGCGATCCAGCTTGTAGTGGCCCATATCATGGACAACCTCCTTTATTCCCCGAAGCTATTCGATGCGGCAGAAAAGTTATTCGCACAAGGTCAGCGTAATGCTGCTTTGTTACTCTATGAGGGGATTGCGGAAGGCGAGAAGTACCAGCACTCTGAACGCTTGGCTATCTGTCAGTATCGTCTGTTTACGATTCAGGTAGGGAACGATCAGATCCGAAATCTCAAGGCGGCTACTCGATTTGAGCCCTTTGTCGAACGTCTGGATGAAATAGATCAACTTGATGCGTTGAAGGATCTAGCGAATGTGTATCGTTCATTACACGAGTGGGATATGCTTTATGAAACAGCTCAAAAAATGAGACATAAAGCGGAAATTTATTATTCTATGAAACAACGGCAGAAGAAGCAAAAGAGTGAGGAGTCTTATATGAGGCTAAGTCGTCCCATATTTGTTTACATTACCTATGCTGATTTACTGTGTGCTAGTGTCTGTGAAGCCCAAGGCAATTATCAGCAAGCTTTACAGTTTACATACGCCTACGCAAATTTAGATTGGGTGATTGAGACGGACGAGGAAACCCGACACTGGATCAACTTGTTCGAGCATTGGGCAGTAGGTAATATCTTTGTAAATAAACTTCTGTCTGGGGATACCAGTGTGCTTCCAGATTATGTTGAATATATTGTAGCCACATCAATTACTAACGAAGATGAAAAGCTCTCAAAGCTGTTGAACATTATAATAGCGGCTAACCGATATGCAATAGATGTTGATGATGTACTCTCACGTTTTGAAGTGGAGTTTAATTCTTTTGATCCAGCATCTACTGATATGTACACACATCAAGTCGTACCAGAACACATAACGCTTTTTAAATATGAACTTGCTAAATATTACTTGAATAGAGGTAGCTACTCGCATGGCTTTAAATACTTGCTAGACGTTTTATCTAAATCATTAACCATTAATAAAGAAGCTTTTTTCATTAGGTGCATAAGACTATTTGAGAAGTTTAAAGCGTTTGCAGATGTTAAGGCTCATATGAAGTACGAAAGTTTAGTGAGCGAAGGGCAAAGAGAAAGATCGTTTTATTATTGGTAGTAGTATCCTTTTATTCATGTAGGATTAAAATCCTGTATGTAAATATTATTAATAGAAACTAGAGCCTCTGCTCCACTTTATTAGTGGAAACGGAGGTTTTTTGCATATTTTAGGGACGCCCTTATTTATGAAAACTTTTGTGATATTCTCTTTTTGTTAGGCGCATCATCCGAAAAACCAAAAAACGTCTTTTTATTCTAAAATGTGACATAGAGGAGGGGATCATACTGATGAACCAAGGTGTGACTTTACTTCGTGTCGAGAGAGCTAGGAGGAAACTGTACCAAGTCCAGAAAAAGTATGGATTTTTAACACACCCCAAAGTAATTGAGCAATCTAAAAGGTTGGATTACCTGTTGAATCATTACCAAACATGCAGATCGAATCATTAAGCTCTGGTGTATTACATGTTGCGTAATACATGATTCCAAAAACTAAAACTTGGAGGTAGTGATGTTGAATCATCGAAATTCTGTAACCCCTTTTGGATGGGAGATCAAGCAAAAACTGCTCGAGAAAAGAATGGATCAGAAAACTTTTTGTAGTACATATCATATTCCAGCTTCCAGATTGTCAAATCTCATTCATGGGACACGCAAGGCTACAAGATACAGAAAACAAGTATCCGAATTGCTCGGAATTGAAGAATAATGTATTATTTCTATTTTTGAAACGACTCTGTCTGAACATAAGTATTAATTAAAAGCGACTTATGCCATCGTGTTTCTTTTGAGATAAATAAAAATAGGATAATTCCGAATAAGATCATAAACATA
Source organism: Paenibacillus sp. CMM36 (assembly GCF_053570945.1). Taxonomy (NCBI): domain Bacteria; kingdom Bacillati; phylum Bacillota; class Bacilli; order Caryophanales; family Paenibacillaceae; genus Paenibacillus; species Paenibacillus sp. CMM36. The sequence goes on along the minus strand of NZ_JBSEDY010000005.1, from coordinate 97,399 downwards.
ATCAGTTCTACGATCGTATCGGTTATAATACTGGTCTTATATAAAGTCTCGACAACCTAAGAAGACGATCTGATTAATCATATCGTCTTCTGCTGGGTATGAAACGAGAAATTATTTAGTCAATCGAAACAATTTGCTATGATCCATACATCCCTCGATTTTTGATGCCTAGCACTACCTTTTTCTTTAATTCCTTGACCGTACCTCTAACCTGCTTTGTCTGTGTCACGGCTGAAATCACCGCTACACCATCTGCACCTGCACGTGCGACTTCCTCAACACGGTCGACTGTAATACCTCCGATCCCAACAATTGGCACATCAATTCCCGCTTTACGCATCTCATATAAAATTGCTGGCCCATGTACAGCATGGGCATCATCCTTCGAGAGGGTGGGATAGATTGGCCCGACGCCGAGATAATCAGCACCTTGCAGAATGGCTCGACGTGCTTCCTCAATGGTATGGGCAGAGACGCCTAGAATTCGATTTCCGATTCGCTCGCGGACGGTTTCGGCAGATTCATCGTCCTGACCGATGTGAACACCGTCAGCATCGATTTCAAGAGCCAGCTCCACATCGTCATTGATGATGAAGGGGACACCATCGTGGCGGCACAGTTCCTGTAGCTGGCGCGCAAGTTCGAACATAGGGATACCCGTTAATGCGCCATGGCCTTTTTCCCGGAACTGGACCATGGTTGCCCCGCCAGCCAGAGCCTCCTGCACGACCCAGCCTGGTTCCGCTAGGCAATTCACGCTTCCAAGCACCAGGTACATCTGTAGCTGGCGGCGCACCACCTCTGACAACATTCTGCCGCTCATAGAAGCATCTCCTGACGACGACGGAAGGCCCAATGATTGGTGGGCCCATGTCCCTGTCCAAGCTGCAAAGATTCCTCAATCGCCGCCTGGATGAAGGCTTTGCCATTCGAGATAGCCTCCGGTACAGACATCCCTTTCCCTAATTCTGCGGTAATCGCTGCCGAGAAGGTGCACCCAGTTCCGTGTGTATGGACAGTCCGTACTCGCTTGCCGCTCAGCTCTGTAAAGGCGGTTCCGTCAAAGAGCAGGTCAACAATCTGTTCGCTGCTCTCGCTCTCGTCAGCGTGGCCACCCTTGATCACAACGAATTCTGATCCCATACTGCTAATATGTCTTGCAGCCTCGCGGCGATCCTCCATCGTACGGATGCTGATCCCTGTCAGGGCTTCCGCCTCCGGGATATTCGGTGTAACGACCAGGGCCAAGGGGAGCAGTTCGTCCTTCAAAGCCTGCACCGCTTCCAATTGCAGCAGTTCAGCGCCTCCCTTGGCAATCATCACGGGATCGACGACGACCTTTTTCCAGCCGAACTTTCGGATCTGCTCGCTCACAAGACGGATGATACCCGCATTAAACAGCATGCCAGTCTTCAGGGCATCCACTCCAAGGTCTAATCCTACAGCTTCGATCTGTTCCGCTGTTGCTTCCGGTGGCAGCGGATATACGCCGTGGACCCCTAAAGTATTCTGTACGGTAACGGCCGTAATAGCCGACATACCGTATACGCCAAGCTCTTGAAAGGTTTTGAGATCGGCCTGAATTCCGGCCCCGCCGCCACTGTCCGAACCGGCAATCGTCAGAGCTCTGGGTACACGAACGTCTGTCATCGCGCACCACCTGCTGTGGTTGTTCCGGCTTCACGGACCTTGACATGCCCCTCTAGCGAACCTGTATGTAGTTTGGCGAGCTCGTCGAGAAAGGCAATCTGGAAGCTTCCGGGCCCCAGTTCTGCGGTACGTGCTGCGGCTCGGGAAGCTGCTGCACCGTAAAATGCCAAGCCTGCTGTACCTGCGAGCAGCAGGTTGGGTTCAACAGCTGCAAAGGCACCTAACACAGAGGTCAGCAGGCAGCCTGCTCCGGTTACCTTCGTGAGCAGTACGTCTCCGCCGCTTATCATTCGTGCTTCGGCCCCATCGGTGATGACGTCTTCTTTTCCAGTGATGACAACCATTGTATTGAGCACTCGAGCAGCCCGAATTGCCAGATCGACATGGCCGCTGTCAGCACTGTCACCAGCATCTACGCCTTTAATCTCACGCGCTTCTCCAACAAGATGCGCGACTTCGGCCGCGTTGCCTCGTACCAAGGAGATTTTGACTTCATTCAGGATTCGCAGTGCAGACTCGGTTCTAAAGCTCGTTGCTCCCGCACCGACCGGATCTAGCAGGACTGGAACACCGTGTGCATTTGCTGATTGTCCAGCAATGATCATGGCATCCACCAGTTCGCGGTTCAGCGTACCGATGTTTAATACGACGGCTCCCGCTATTTTTGCCATGTCTGCTACTTCCTCGGGTGCATAGGCCATCACTGGGGAGGCACCCAATGCATACAGGCCGTTGGCGGTAAAGTTGGTGACTACCACATTGGTGATATTGTGAACGAGGGGTTTGCTATTTTGTACCTTCGTTAGGAGATCCGAATAACTTTTTTCCCATGTACTCATCATGATTATCCTCTCTATAGTTGGTGGTTTAACAGGACATTAACCGTACTTCACTCATCGAATTGACAGGCTGACTATTCCAAGACCGCTGCCTGCATCTGGACCGGCCATTCTTCCTGCTTATAAGCCATGTCCCAGAACTTATATTCCAGCTGGCAGCTCAGTATAAAATGCTCAATCATCCGCTCCCGCTCAGCAGCCGTTGCCCCTTCCGCCCAAGCATCTACACGTTCTCGGAACTTGAGTGTTGTATCATCAAGCTGGTCTCCATAAAAGCCAATCCATTCATAGAACGGATGGGACTTATCCGGCTTTACTTCATCTAGCAGCCTGCGGCCAATCTCGGCATACGTCCACATACATGGCAGCAGCACAGCCAAGATCTCGCCCAGGTTGCCCTCATGCGCAACCGTCAGCATGTGCCGGATATAGTGATGAGCCGACGGAGCGAGCGGATATCCCTGCAATTCTTCATAGGTCACCCCTGCGACAGCACAGAAATTTTGATGCGGATGAACCTCGCTGTGGAGAATAAAAGAGATTTGTTCATTAAATACATCCATGTCCTCCCGATTCGTGCATTTGGAGATTGCGATGCCGTATATCCGCATGTAGGCGTTCAAATATTCAAAGTCCTGTTTTACATAGTGAATCAGCTGTCCCCTTGTCAAACTTCCTTCAGCAATACCTCTCACAAAGGGATGCTCAAAAATCGCTTGAAAAATGCCGTCCGCCTGCCGACGGAGTTCTTGTGTAAAACTCAATTTCGCCACCTCCATAAAATTGAAGAGCAAGAAGTCCTGTAAGAATATAATTCCGGAACAACGCTAAAAAGCCGCCCCAGAAAAATGGAGCGGCTTCAACAATAGGCCCAATACGCAAAAAACGCTTGAAACCTTATATACGAAGGCTCCACTTTCCTACGCTAGTACGAACTAGATCAGGTTCAAAGGGTCCAAGATACGTTCTTGTCTCAGCCATAGCGGCTCCCCTAGTGGACTTCTATTCTTTTGACTATTACTGTACATACGTTCATACGCTATGTCAAACATGTCTATCTGGTCAAGGGCCAAACGACAGAGCTGAAGTTCGCTTCCGAGAGGGAAAAAGGCGCTGGAGAAGATCAGTTCCGTCTACACGAAGGAATTCGCGGCAGGCTCCAATGTCCAAATAATCAGCATTTATACCAATAGAGAAATCAGTACTGGGAGTGTAACGAGCGATATGACAGCACTGATGACAAAGGAGGAGGCTGTTTCTGATTCCAGGCTTTCAAAACGGGTGGCGATCATAGCAGCGACTGCTGAACCCGGGAAGGAAACGAGCAGAACTGCCTTCACAGTATCTGCAGACGACAGACCGCACAGGTAGGCGATCAGCAGCATTAATAAAGGCTGTACAATTGTTTTTAACAGTGCGATGGCAAAGGCACTTACACTAAAACTAATGTTGCGTACGCCAATGGTCACTCCGACAGCGAATAAAGCGGCCCCGGACGTAATGTCTCCGATTTGATTCAACGATTTGTTCAACAAATCCGGTGAATGGAAGCCGAACAAGGTCAAAATTACACCAATCAGTGGAACCAGCGCCAGCGGTTCTTTTAATCCATGAAGAATGGAGTCCCAGATTAACCTTCCGAGGTGACCGTTCCGTTCTTTGCCTGAATTCCTGCTGGCTACGGTAGCTATAATGGTAGCCGCCGGGTCAAGGACGGCATTGACTACGATCCCGGTAAGCGCAATCGGAATGGCGACAGCAGCGGAACCGTAGATGGCTCCAAGCACAGGAATGCCCATAAAAGCAAAGGTCGGCTGTGCCGAGTTCAAAGCAAACATGGCGGCATCCTTGACCGACTGCTTCCCCGCAAAGCGGGACAGTAGAAGGAGAACGGTAAAAAAGCCGACAATGCCAATGAACAGGGCCAGCAGGAATGGCCATTGCTCGATGAGCGCTTTCCTGTCCGTTGTCGTAATACCGATGAATAGATGCGCAGGTAGTGCAAATTTGGTAACGAGCGCATTTAGGGTTTTGGAGGAAGAGGCATCAAAGCTTTTGTAATGCCCCGCTAACCACCCTAAAATAATAACGAAAAAAATCGGCACCAAAATATACAAGATATGTCCGACACTCATAGATTGATTCTCCTTGCTTGAACTGACGTATTCTGCCTGTCTGAACAAGGCAATCTCTTTCTTAAATGGAGCATTAGTGAGGGTGATGTATTACGCTTTCCACTGCTTTGACCTTGACATATTCCGGTTTCCACATTGCATCCCGTATAGCTTGTTCAACATTTGAAATGTGTGCCTGAGCTACCTGATCCTGAATCGCTGCTTTCGCTACCGCAACCGCAACAACGTACGAAACATCACGTAATTTTTGGATATGAGGGAGCAACGCACCGCCAGGCTTATTCGAATCTACGCCATTGGCAACGGCATCTGCTGCGGCTGTAAACATCGCAGGGGTAATCCTTTTGGCTTTAACCACAATCGCACCCAGACCCAGTCCCGGGAACACAAAGGCATTGTTCGCCTGTCCAATTTCAAATTTCGTACCGTTATAAGTGACGGGGTCAAAGGGGCTTCCGGTAGCAATTAATGCCTTGCCATCGGTCCACCGTATTAGATCCTCAGGTATAGCTTCTGCAAGATTTGTAGGATTGGACATGGGCATAATGATCGGGCGTTCTACATGCTTCGCCATCTCTTTGATGATCTCTTCAGAAAAGGCACCGGCTACTCCAGAAGTTCCGATTAATATGGTAGGCTTCACCTGACGGATGACCTCCAGCAGCGGTATTTTGCCGTCATCCGACCGCGTCCATGAGCTGACTTCCTCTTTTTTACGTACATACGGTTTCTGATAATCCAGGACATCTTCCATATCGTCCGTTAACAGCCCGCGGTAATCAAAAGCCCAAAAGGACTTGAATGAATCCTCCTCCAAAAGACCATCCGCGATCATAGCGCCCCGAATTTGGTCAGCGTTACCGATCCCTGCTGCTCCTGGGCCGAAGACAAGTACCTTTTGCTCACGCAGCGGAGTCTTGGTGACACCCACCGCCGAAAGAATTGCAGCCAAGGTCACCGCTCCTGTACCTTGTATATCATCGTTGAAGGTGAGTATACTTTGACCGTATTTTCCTATAATATGGCGTGCATTTACGCTACCCACATCTTCCCAATGTAAAAGCGCCTTCGGGAATTGCGCTAACGTTTTGCTGATAAAAGTATCAATAAACTGGTTATAGGCTTCTCCGCGAACCCGTTTATGGCGGTTTCCGATGTACAGTGGATCATTCAGCAACTTTTCATTATTCGTACCTACATCCAGTACAATGGGCAGCACCCGCCCGGGATGAATGCCTGCCGCAGCCGTATACACTGCAAGTTTGCCAATAGCAATGTTAATCCCCCCGACACCCCAGTCCCCAATCCCCAAAATACTTTCGGAATCCGTCACGACGATCAGGTCCACATCCTCGCCGCTCAAACCGGAATTATAGAATGCTTGTCCAATACCGTTCGGATTATCTATCGACAAATATACGCCCCCAGGACGGTTGTACTCGTGACTGTATTCTTGAATCGCAGTTCCTACGGTCGGCGTGTAGACTACGGGCAGCATTTCACTCAAATGATCGGTTAACAGCCGGTAGTAGAGTACGACATTTCGATTATGAAGGTCGTTGAGAGAAGCATTTTTACGCAGCATGGTGGGTTGTGCCAGAAACTGCTGATATGCCCGTACGCTCTGTTTCTCTAATGAAAGGACGGTGGGAGGAAGGATTCCATCCAAACCCAGTTCTTTGCGTTCTTCTTCTGTAAAAGCAACGCCTTTGTTCAAAAGGGGATTTGCCAACACATCCTTCCCCCGTAAAGGAGTAGATAATGACCCATCGCGATTGACATAAAAAGCTTCCATAGAAAGACCTTCCTTCTGTTCATTTACATAACTATTCATAACGAAAGATGACATGTTATCCATAGTATGGACGTGTCAATTTGTTTTATTCGTTTATTTATATATGACAAAATAACCATATTCATTTCTTTCTATTGATCTAAAAGGACTAACTTTCAGTATGGATTCGCTAATTAATACTGAGGATTTTGGTTCTAATGAATCGGGTCTAAATACTCTGTTTTTATCAAATATGAAAATCAGTTATTCTTCTCTTATTCCCTTATATATCATGGAGTGTCAGCTATTTTGTTAAGAAAATATGAAGTATTTGGGCATTAATTTAACCCCTATAAACAAACATTTTTAATTCTTTTTCAACAAAATAGAACTATTCGGAGGAAAAGGAGAGGTTTGTGTGCAGGGACCTATAGCCATTTTTAGCGATAACGACAGGGCTATTGATTATCCCAATGTAATTTATTTTTACCAATATATACAGTGCAAGGACACGGAGGCAGCTTCAGTCTACGAGAACGCATGTTGCTGCTTGATTGATTATAGGGAGCCGGGGGAGGCGGTGCGGAAAGCCAATCAGATCCGCAGCCAATTTCCGCAAATGCCATTGTTACTGGTGACGGATGTAACATTTCCGTTCAGTGATCAGCATATGGTGCAAATCACCGGAGTAGGCCGTTTGCGACTGCTATTTTGGCAAGCCAATGACACCGAAGAAATGCTTTCGGAAATACAAAGCTTGCTCTATCCCGAGTATTCGACCAAAAGCCAACATATTGCATTTATCTTGTCTGTATATAACGAAGAGCAACGTTTTGTTCATGTCAAAACCTTTGCTGAACGACTGCAAGCCTTTATCCGTAGCCATATTATTGAAGGTTCGATTTATCTCATTGATGATGGCAGCCACGATGGCACCCATGCCTTGATTAAAGCGCTGGAGGCAGCAACGGACTTATCCGTAAACCGGATTAATCAGAATCTTAGTCCGCTGCTTCAAACAAGGGAATTGGGACGCAATACACGTAAGGCAGGGACGTATCTGGAAGGGATGCGGACCATTGGTGCGGATTACTACGTATTTGTGGACGCGGACGACTCCTTTTTTATTGAGGATATTGCCAGAATGATTAATGTTGTTCAGCAGGGCTATTATGATGTCGTGATCGGAACCAAGGATATGACCGCCGAGAATCGGTCTTTATTGCGATCTGTTGTCAGCTTTGGTAAGCGGGTCATTTCACGTCCTTTTTTACCCACAGGTGTGGTGGATTCCCAGACTGGGCTTAAAGTGATGAGTTCGGTTGCAGTGAAACGGATGTTTCCGCATTTAAAGGAACAGCTCGGATTGGCGCTGGATCTAGAAATGATGTTTATTGCCAAGCGACTCCAGCTTCGTGTGCTGCAATTACCCGTCAAATGTATTGACCGCGATGGATCGCACATCCATGTCTGGAAGGATTCTATTCGTTTTTTGCGCTCTATCATTGATATTTGGCGACTGGATCGGCGGGTGAGATAACAACGTGAACAACCGATTGCGTTCGTTGATGTTTCCTCTCTTTAATGTGCTGCTTAACGGGTTTAATTTTTTCTTCCACATTGCAGCGAGCTGGTATCTTACCGGACAAGCCTATGGTCAAGCGAATGCGCTGCTGGCCCTCTTTGCACTGTTGTCCGTTTTGGGCTTATCCATCCAGCTATTGACCGCCAAGCTGGTATCCAAGGGTGGCAAGATGCTTGCGCTACGTAGCTTACCGCTCGGTTCTCTATTACTAAAAGCACCATTGGTGCTAACTGTGCTTGCCATGATCATTTTACTCATCATTCATCCGTTATTGCGCTCGCTTTTAGGCGTCGATTCCGCCCCGCTATTCATGCTGTATGGCTTGATCGGCCTACATATTTTGGTGAGTTCGTGCCGTGGAGATTTACAGGGTAGGGAACGCATGTTGGCGCTCAATGTGAACTATTACATTGAAGTAATAGGGAAGCTGAGCTTGTTTTTTGTTCTGGCTGCACTGGGGTTAAAGCTGGAAGCCCTACTATTGGCGAGCTGTGGGGGAATGTTGCTGTCGCTACTCCACGGCTGGATCGTTTCGGCTCGTGGCTTGTCCTTATTCACAACCAGTGGAGAACATATCCCTTCTGGGCTATGGAAGTCATTGGGTCAGGATTTCACCGATAGCCTTATGACGAATTTATTCATTTTGTTTTGTATCTCTATCGACATGTTGTATGTACAGCATTACTTTCCCGAGCAGGCCAGCAGCTATGCCATTGCGCTGAAGTACAGCCAGTTGGTCTATTACGTTTCGTATAGCCTGATTGCTGCCTTTATTCCAAAGCTCGGTGCGCAGGGGCATGACCGCCAAGCTTTGGGCAAGTTGATTGCCGTCTATGCCGGATTAATGGCTGTAGCTGCGATCTGTGTATATGTGGGCACGACCTTTGTGTTCCCATCCTCTATACCCATATTATTCGGAGCCTCTTACCAATCGGCCGAGGCCTATATTCCATGGGGGGGGATGGGTGTACTGGTTATTTTCCATCGTGCTGTTTTTTGTGCATGTGCACGTATTGGTGGGCAGACGCAAATTTATGTTCAGTCTGATGGCAGGAGCCGCGGCTTTATTAGTAGCCTTTCATATTGCCCACACAGAGCCGGTAGATTTCTTGCTATCTGAGTTCATGGTTTACGGAGCTATGGCTCTCTACTTTGTGATAGACGCCTATGTGCATTTGTTCAAAATAAAGATAAAGGGGGATGTACCCCATGAATACCATACATGAACAGGACGGTAAAACCGTAGTTCTATTGCTGTCCTGGCGTGACATACGTTCACCTAAAAGCGGAGGAGCAGAAATTTTCACCCACGAAATGCTTAAACGCTCACAACAAGGCCGCTTCCAGTTCATTCATTTTTCACCCCAATTTGAGGGGATGCCTGAGCATGAAATTATCGACGGTATTACGTATATTCGAAAAGGAAACATATACAGTGTTATTTATTATGCGATGCGCTATTACCGTCGTCATCGAAGGAAGATCGACTATGTGATTAACCAGGCGAATACGCATCAATTCTTTACCCGATTTTGGGTGGAGGCATCCAAGCGGATTTTTTTCATACATCAGCTAACAAGGGAAATATGGTTTGAGAACGCCAAATTCCCGCTAAATGTTATTGGGTTTCATATGGAACCCTTGATGCTTAAGCTGGCTCGTAAGGATCGAACGCTTACGGTATCTCCGTCTACTCGGTATGATCTACTTAAGCTGGGCTTTCACCCGGATCGTGTTCATCTTTTACCGGAAGGCATTGAGTTTGATCATTGGCCGCGCGAACAATTTTTAACGAAGGAACCTAATCCGACCTTCATGTACGCTGGGCGCTTCGTCAAATATAAAGGCATTGATCTGGTCGTTGAGGCCTTTGGGCAGCTCAAGGAAAAGTTCCCTCAGGCTATGTTATGGATTGCCGGAAAAACCGATAAAACCTATGTGGCAGAACAATTGTTGCCGATTATGAAACGGTATGGATTAACATACGGAGAACCGGATGAACAGGGGCAATCGCAAGCTGATATTACCTTTTACGGATTTGTTTCAGCAGAGCATAAGCTGGAGCTGATGAGTCGTGCCCACGCGCTGGTGTTTCCTTCCTTGCGTGAAGGTTGGGGGTTGACAATTACCGAAGCGGCAGCGGTTGGAACGCCCAGCATTGTCAGCAATTCACCGGGTCTGGTGGATGCAACGGATTTTGGGAAGAGCGGATATCTATGCTTTCACGGCGACATCCGGGGATTATCTGAACAAATGGAAAGAGCAGCGAAGGGCGGCGAAGATTACATGGCCATCCGTGAGCGGGCGTATCAATATGCGTTAAGATTCCATTTTGATCATACGGCTGCTGCGTTTGAGCAGTTGATGGAAGATTGGATAGAGGAGGCGGAACAGAGTGGACAAAGTGGTCATTCTCTTCTCCACGTACAACAATGAACGGACGATAGAGCCTTGTTTGCGAAGCTGTATGGGGCAAAATTACAAGGATCTGCATATTGTAATTGCTGATGATGGCTCCAGTGACCGGACCGTCGAGACGATTCGTATGCTGTCGGCAGGGAGCGCAGTACCCGTAACGGTATTGGAGCTTCCCCATGGGGAGCGGGGAGTCGCTAGGGTTAGAGCGGTTGAGGAAGCGAAACGCTTGGGTGCCGAATACATATTTGTATTGGATTCCGATATGATTTTAGCCGAACATCTGATTCAGCAGAGCATCGACTTTTTTGATGATCATCAGGATATTGGCGCTTTGGTCGTTCCGGAGGAGGCGTATTCGGAAGCGGACAATTTTTTTTCCAAAGTGAAAGTTTTTGAGCGAAATGTGATTAATAACGCGGGTGAGACCTTGGGAAAACGCTCCATTGAAGCGGCACGCTTCTGGCGAATGAGCGCTTATGAATCGACGGGCGGGTTTAATGCGGAGCAGATTGCTTTTGAAGAAATACAGCCGACCTTACGTTATATAGAGTCTGGTGGAGTCATTCGCCGGGCGGTATTTACACGGGTATATCATGATGAAAAACAGGTCTATCTGCACGATGTATTACGTAAAAAAGCCTACTACTTTTCAGTGATGGATCGTACGATGTCATCTGAAGAGGGCGGATTACGAAAGGCACTGGAACGTTGGTATTTCTTCCGTCCGGTGCTGTATACGTGGGGGAATTTGAAAAACTATATCCGTCACCCGTTGCTGACGATGGGGATGTTGTGGATGTATGTATGCCTAACTGTGATTGGGGTAGCCGCCGTGTTAAAGGGCGGCACCCGTCACTCAGGCGATCTCGCTAAGGCGGATAAGGCGTAACGATGAATGTCCGAGGGTCAGCGTATCCAGCGTGTACAGGTCGGGATCGGAAGATTCCGACTCCTCATACGGTATGTATAATGAATGCGTGGTTAACTGAATACCTTCCCCGTCAGGATGACGTAGTGAGCGCCCAATAGGATACAGCTCAGCAAGTGCAATGTGTACAGCGGTTACGATATCTTGTTCATTCAGCAGCACATAGGGTCGGTACGGAGCATTCAAAATGCTGTCTATAAATACTGACAGGTCGGAAGCTACGTTCTGGTCTGCTGCATGCAGGCTGTTTCGATTGAGTTTGGCTTGATCAAGCGCCTCATACAGTATTTTTTTTAGCGTATCATCATCCAGCTCCAGCGGTTTCGTCAAAAAACGGAACACACCGACTTGATTAATCGCCGATAAAATGGACTGCGTATGCAGGTGACCAGACAAAATGATTCGTACGATATGTGGATAATCTTTCTTAATCATGCGAAGGAAGGTAATCCCATCCAGACCAGGCATGAGCAGATCGGAAACGACCACATCAATCGGGTGCTGTTCCAGCACTTGTAGGGCTTCTTTGGGCGTGTGAGCGGTATGTAAGGTGAATGCTTCTTGCGTCAGGGTCCGTTCAAGTAGGGACAGAACCATAGGGCTGTCGTCAACAAATAGAATGTTTTGGGGTGTCATAAGAACTGCGCAACTCCAATCAGGAAGTAAGAAATGAGGAACTACATGTATAATATCAGCGTTTTGGCATTTTTGAAAGATGTCAATACAGAACGGGCGTTGCGTCTTTTTTGTGAACGATTTGATTCGGCTGAGCATGCCCTCTGGGAAAAAGGTATGCGTCTCCTTCATCAGTATCATGCTGCACGGCATACAGGGGTGACCCTGGTTGTCTCCAGCGCACTTCAGCATATGGACGATCGTCATGATATTTACGTTGTTGATCTGCGGGAATACGGCGAGGAAGAGTTGGATCGCTTATATATCGCAAAAACATGCGAGTTGATCCTACTGACGGACGGGGCAACGGAAACCGCTGCGAGGTTTGCTGCCCTCCAGCGCCGCACTCCCCGTTTGCTGTGCGCACGGCTACCGCTGGTCAGCTACGAGCTGGAATGCCTGATGCAGGCTATTTTGAGCCGTCGTGAACAAAATGGAGGGGACAGGGAAGCATGAAACAATGGGCTTTGTTGAAACCAGGTTGGCAAAAACTGATCCTGTACCTGATCGTACTGGGTGTGACCGTGTTTTTGGCCGCTGTGCTTCAATGGTTTGTCGTGCGACAATTCAGTGTTCACTTGGCGGAGATTCAGAATGAACAGCTCCAGTATGAGGTACAGGAACTTTCTAGCAGCATAACCGAGCGTTATGCCGCATGGCAGGCTGAATTGAAGGAGCTGTCGTCCAGTCTGGGCAGAGATATGCTGAATCAGGGAACACGCCAGTATCCTGAGGGGTTTAAGCGTGAAAGCGGGGCCTTTTATGTGCTGGATGAACAGTATCATGTGATAGTCGGACGAGATAATCGTGAGATGAAAAGTGCGGTCCAGCAGATTAAGTGGCTGCAAAATGGTTGTGCAGTAAGCTCTTTTGTGACAGAGGATCATCAGCCTGCCCAGTATATCGCATGCAGGATTCAAGGAGCGCAGATGGGCGGTTTTATGGTGCGCAAGGTTGACGCTGATATGCTCAGCGGAATTATTAAAAGTAAACCGGTTAACCAGTATGAGACTTTATTTTATAACGGTCAATTTAAAGTTGTAGCTTCCCGAAGTAATCCGGATATTAACCGAACGGACATCACGGGCGTCACCCGTAGGCTGCTGGAGGGCAATACAGGTGTCATTGAAGATGACGGTGAAAAATACGGGATAGGATTTAGCCGCATTGGGGAAGAAGCCCTTTACATATCGGTTAAGGATGTCAGCGAGGATACAGCACAGCGAATCAGCTCCTTCGGCAAACAGTTGTGGATGGTCATGGTTCTAATATTGTTCATTCTGTGGGCCATGCTCGTACAGTTCCGCAAAAGGATTGTGAAGGATGCCATCGTGAACAACCAGGTGCGTGATCAACGGCGAGATGAAGATATGCGACAGCAGCAGGACACGTATTATTTGCCGTTAATGCAGACGATTGAGCAGCAGCTACAAGAGCTGCAAGAGCAGACTGGCCGTCTCACAGGCGGTGATGATTTGAAGCTGCTGGGATTCTATCATGATCTAGCAAACCGCTTTGAAGCGGCATCCAGTCAGGGAAAAGGAGCCTCTCATGAGGAACTGGAGTATTTTCGCGAGTTGAATGAAAATTTTATCCAGGGTCGTCTCAGACAGGAATCCTCACTGGGAGAGTTACTGACGGGAGTTCGTAGCTTGCGCGATGAGCTGGAAGAGAAGATGCATGATAATAGTGGAATTAGCTTTACAGATATGAATGAAGTATTGTCTGAGTCGCTGAAATGGGCGAACCGTTCATTGAACATGAAGAACATTCAAGTGATCTTGCGGCAAGAGCCTGTTCCATCGATTGCAGCACAAGCACCCATGCTGTACAAAACGATTCAGGGACTGCTGGAAAATGCAGTGCAGGCCATGGGACGCCAAGGCGGAGAACTGCCTGAGGATCAGGAACAGGGCCGAACAGGTCTGCGGTCCAAGCGACAATCTCAAGTGCTTAAGGTTAGTTCACGGCTGGAAGAAGGAGAAATTGTTATTATCATTGAGGACACAGGCGGCGGGATTGATGATAAAATGCGTTGGAGCTATTTCCAGCCAGACTATTCCCAAAACTCGCAGGAGCATGCGTTCAGCCTGTACCATATGGATGCATACCTGAAGACCATAGGCGGCCGTTTAAAGCTGCGTAATACCGATCAGGGCTTGCAGGCAATCGTTCGTTTGAGAAGATAGGTCCAAGATAACCGACAGATATACGAGAAGTTCAAGAGAGGGGGACAAGCATGAAAAAATGGGTATTTCACTATCGTTACGATATGGCGGCAATGATGTTGATGCTGATTGCGATTGTTGCATATCTTGCACCCATCTATGGACCAGGGCAAATTGTGTTTAGCGACATTGCTTTTGGAGCCACCTCTCATCGGTATCTGGAGGAAATAACCGGGGTATGGAACGAGCGATGGTCTACCTCGACCTTGTTCAATGCTCCACGTATCCTGTACATCTTGCCCTTCTATGGACTGTCACTCTTATTTGAGGAAAGCGGACCGGTCTTGCTCAAGTCGTTTATTACAGGCTTGTTATTTGTTTCGGCATTTTCGATGTATGCCTTTGCCAAACGATTGGTTAGCGTGTATTATTCACCAAGCTTTACGAAGACCCGTATTTTTGCCATCATGGTCGGCTCGTTGTTTTATGCGTTGAATCCGTGGGTTATTTTCCGCATTCAGCATATTTATTTGCTCTGTGGATATAGTTTATTTCCGTTAATGCTGCGGTTCTTTTTCAGTGCGGTGGACCCCAAGTTTCAAATTCAACAAATTAAAAACTATCATTCCCACAAGCTGTATCAGCGGAACTGGATCGACCTGTTTCTGTTGGCTGCGGTATTCACCGTTAGTGCTGCGGCAATTCACTATTTTTTCTTCGGCATGATTTATTTGGGCTTGTTCACCATGTTGCTATTGATCAAGCTGACCTGGACCCACCGTAAGGCTGGTCGCACCTATTTGCAGCCGTTATACGGCAATTTTTTGCGTAAAGGGATCATTTTTGGCATGTTTTTCGGTCTGCTCAGTTTTTATTGGTTGTCTCTATATGTCGGTAGCATGTTGATGGACGCTCAAGCGTCTCAGCATAATATCAATGTCGTGGATACGTTGTCTCTGTTCAGCCGCAACAGCAGTTTAAATAATGTGGGTTATTTACTGAGCTATTGGTGGCCCATGTTTTCCTTGTCCTCACTGCCTGTCATGTTTTATGTAGGAGGGGGATTTTTGTTGCTATTGATCGGGTATGCGATGGTGACACGTTCACATAAAAATCCGATCATTCTGATCTTCTCGCTACTTACGCTGCTGTTTCTGGTTGCAGCTACCGGGACGACGTTCCCATCGATTGCCAAGTGGTTTGTCATTCTGGTTACGAAAACCCCTGTGATTGGTTCGGTTTTCCGTGATCCTAACAAATTTATTGGACTGATTGCCCTTAACTTCGGGGTGTTGCTGACCTTTGGTGTCATTCAATTTATGGAATGGTTCGGATCCTCGCCGCTACAGCGTGTATATAAAAAGCTGGCGGTCGTTATCGTTGTCTTGTGCCTGGGGGTATATTTTGCTCCCTTGCGCACTCAGTTCATTGAGGGGTACTACAAGCCAGTACAAGTGCCAGAGGCTTATGCTCAAATGGCTGAAAAGCTGACTGATCCGGATCGTTTCGATAGCAAGGCATTATACTTTCCGATTGCTGACAATATGATTCAGAGCTATAACGGAGTAGCCACGCCCAAATGGAATAAAGGGAAGACCGCAAACGAAAAGGCAACGGGAGATTTTCAGGTATACTCTTCTCCTAAAAATACGATCTTTCATCATGAGGGCAATGATCCCGGTATTACATACTATATGAATTTTCTACAGTATGTCATGGACAACGGATTAAGCTCCCGATTAGGTTGGCTGTTCTCTACCTTTGGTGTCAACCAGTTGGTCTACCATGATGAATATGTGGGACAGGAGAAGCGTCAGGATTTCCACCTCTCTCAGCTGGAAGGTCAGACCGGGCTGAAACGTACGTACCAGAACGGGCTATTTTCCATATTCAATCTCGACCAGACACCGCCCTATATGAACATCCTTGCCAGTAAAATTGTAACACCTTACGGTTTTAGCCGACTAGAGAGCTACAGTCATCTGCCTGGTTTTGATTTTAGCCGCTTTGGAGTGCTGTTCAGTGCGTTAAAGCCTGAGCTAAAAACCATCCAGACGATTAACAAAGGGGATTATGTGGAAGCGGCGTCCTTTAATGACTTGCTATTGTCACAGCTTCCAGCAGAGGATTACTTACGGCCTTTTGATGCCATTGAGGATGGTAATGCCTTTTTAAAATGGTCCAAAACCTTTGCCTCGACCAACGATTGGTTGTGGTATTTATCCTCCCAAAATATACGGAACTTTCCGTTCGATATGGAAATGGATGCAGGGATTGCGGTCACCTTTGCCAGTAAGAAGCTGGATGTGGCCCCGTATCAGATGAGCAGCATCGAAGGGAAGACGGTTGTGGACTTTGATTCCATGTTGCGGACCGAAACCTTCTTCAAGCCGGATAACCCGCAGTTGTTCAGTGTGCAGGCTAATCCCCGTGAGGAATTGAATGATGTGCCAACTCTGCATGGCGAAATTATGAAGGGTGACCCGAGTAATATATGGCAGGTCGCTCGATCGGGTTTGCTGGAAGCCAAGGAAAATAATCCGTATCAGTTCCAAATTACTGTTTCCGGTCGCGGAACGAACAAAATGCATGTGAAAATGAGATTTTACGATAAGCAAATGCGTGAACTGGGGGTTAGCTATGTCGTGGCGCCTTCGGAGGAATATAATTTTGACAGTGTGAAATTTTACGGGGAATACGTGTCGCCGCCCGGCAGCTATTGGATGCGAATGGATTTGTTAACCCTGCAGCGTCCACAGCAAAAAAATTACTGGTGGATTCATGATATCCAGCTACGTGATTTGGGGCAATACAGTAAGCCTAACACGTTTACGATGCACAAAAAACTGGATCAACCTCAAACCTCGCATGTATATGCCAGAGTGTTTATGAATAAGGCAGGCGGGAAATTACAAGTCACGTTACCGGACAAAGTGGTTAGTATCAAGACCCAGGATGATGGTTTAAACCAATTTCAATGGGTCGATCTGGGAGAACATGTTTTTCCAAAAGGAGATACTCCAGTCACGGTTAATAACCTGCAAGGTTTTAATGCGGTCAATCAATTTGCGATTGTGCCTGTGGATCAGCTAGATCAGTTATCTTTTCCAGTGGAGCAGGCATTGAAGCGGGGCAAGCTCTTTTTCACCTTGGAGGCAGAGAACGATTTTAACGCCCAAGGGAATGTGCAGACGGAGCGTGCTTTGCCAAGACTTAGTATGGGGCGAGGGATCAGCTATCAGAAGGGGACGTTAAGCAGGGATGTGGAAGTCGCCAAAACGGGAACCTATGCCACAGCTATTTTGGCCAATCTACCTGCAGGATACCATGGGTCATTAACGATGAAGTGGGTGAATGAAGAGACGGGAGAGGTGCTGACCAGAACGATTCGTACGGAAGAGTCGTATAAGCGGTTACCCGCTACCTCTTTATCTGAAAAGCAGGTTATTGAAACGGTGCCCGATCAGGATGGTTTTGCCAAGAAAATCATACAAATTCCCGGTCTGCTGAACGACTATGGCCGAATAGAATTCAAAAATCTGTTCCTAACCAAGGGAAAGTATCACTTAACCCTTGTGCTGGACAGCCAAGTACCGTCATTGAGCCGTTTTGGAGATATTCATCGAATGGGCGGGCAGGAAGTGACGGTAATGCCTGGGGAGAACACGAAGGAGTCATTAGACACGGATGTCGGATGTGTAGCGGATATACGACCTGGCCAGACGAACCTGTCATTTATGGACGAAGGACTCTCTATCCGTTACGCACCTAGCTATTCCTGTGACTGGAATATTTATGCGTCCAAGAAAATGAAGGCCGAGCCGCTGCAAGAGTATGCCGTGCAGTTGGATGCGCGATCCGAACAAGTTGGAAGTCGGCACATGAAGGTCATTTTTTTGAATAAAGTGTCCCAGGTTCTCCAAACCTCCTATATTGATGAGGTGGAGGAGAGAGATAAGGAACAATGGAATCATTATGATCAAATTGTGAAGGCACCGGCAGGAACCGCCATGATGCAGTTTCAAATTTTAGCGCATGCGCACAAGAAGCAGTCAGGCTTATTTCAAATGAAGGAATATTCCATTATCCCTTATCAAGCCATGATTACAGTGGATCAATTTACGTTGTTTGAGGGAACGGATATGGATACCTTTTTTATGGCACCACATGCTTCGGAAAGCATTCAGGCTACTCGTGAGAATTCCATGGAACGTAGTTTTACGCTATATAATCCGACGCATCAGCAGGTGCTGATCCGGGAGACCGAATCACCCAATCCACTATGGGAGTTCAGACTGGGTGGCGAAAATCAGCGAGCCCGTCTGTCTGTGAATGGAGTAACTACCGGATTCATTACCAATGGTAACGGGAACGGGAAAGTCGTCGTTATTCTGGCTTCCGCCTACCGTTTTGGATGGGGATTGTTCCTCATAGGGATACTGGGTGGAGCAGCTTGTTTTCTTCCTTATCGGCGATGGAAGAAGCGAAACCTTCCATAAAAAGCAAGCTGCTCAGTGGGGAAATGGGTAGCCATGATACGGCTACATCTCATATTTGTAGCCTCTGCCCCAGACGGTACGGATGTGCTGAGGATTTTTAGGGTCACGTTCTATTTTTTTGCGGAGGCTGGAAATATGTACGTCGATAGTGCGATCCAGATAAGCGCCATCTCCGCCTTTGATCCGATCCATCAGCTCGCTGCGGGTAAAGACTTTACCTGGATTGCAGGACATTTCTTTTATAATAGAAAATTCGATTTGAGTGACTTCTATTTCTTGGTCATCGACTAACAGACAATGACGGTAATCATTCACCCATACCCTTACCTTTTTATTCTTTTGAGTTACCGTTTGCGATTCAGTGAGCATGTTGCGGCCGCAGCGGCGCAGCAGGGCTTTGATGCGGGCATTTAACTCTATCAGACTGAACGGCTTGCATAAGAAGTCATCTGCTCCGTCATCCAGAGCTTTTATTCTTATATTCAGCACGGTGTTATTAGAGATGACCAGCATAGGGACTGTGGTAAATTGACGGATTTGGCTGATCAGCGCACATTCGACTTTACCGGAAAACATTAGAGCAGTCACAATAATATCCGGCTTAAAACGCATGAGTGTAGGAATTGCAAGTCTAGAGTCATAAATAAGCTCGGTATGATAGCCTTCCTCCTGAAGGTGAAGAGCAATCATATCTGCCAAACCTTTTTGATCTTCAATGATGAGTATTTTTATGGGCATGACTGACATCTCCTGTACAGACAAAGATACAATAGCATTGCATAATCATGTATTTGCCACGATAATACATACTTATGTATTCGGCAGAAATGCGAAAAATGAACAGTCTTATAATGTAAGAAAAATATTAATTTACAGGAAGAAGGTTGCATCTTTGCGAATGATTTTATTATCTGGAGGTTCGGGTAAACGTCTGTGGCCCTTATCCAATGTGAACCGTCCCAAGCAGTTTCTTTCCATACTACGTCACGACGAACGGCCCGAAAGTATGCTGCAACGAATATGGAGGCAATTAGATGAGGCGAATTTGGCAGATGAGGCCTATTTTTCGACGAGTGGAACTCAGGCCGAGCTGATTCGAGGACAAATTGGCGGAGATGCTGTAGTGATTGAGGAGCCGACTCAGCGAGATACTTTCCCGGCCATTTCACTGGCTACGGCCTACTTGCATGACGTTGCAGGCGCATCACTCGACGAGATCGTAGGGGTCATGCCTGTGGACGGGTATACGGGAGATGAATTTTTTGAGCATCTGCGCAGGCTTCCTTCCATATTAGAGCAATCAGGAAGCCATATCGCATTAATGGGGGCTGCTCCGACGGAACCCTCTGATAAATACGGATATATTGTGCCTTCAGCCTCTCCTTCACTTGACCAGCCATATTATAGGGTTAGTTCATTTGTAGAAAAGCCGGATCTGATTCGTTCAGAGGCGTTGATCCGTGAAGGGGCCTTATGGAATTGCGGGGTGTTTGCTTTTAGACTGGGCTTTTTATTGGATATTCTGAAGCAAATGGGTATACCAGCCGACTATGAATCTCTTTCGACAAATTATGCAGACTTGCCTAAAACTAGCTTCGATATCGCGGTAGTAGAGCATACTCATAAGCTCTCTGTGCTTCCATATCATGGAGAGTGGAGAGACTTGGGCACATGGGATTCGTTGGTGAGAGAAGTAAGCTCGAAGCTGAGTGGTCCAGGATATATTTCAGAAGCTTCACATGACTCGCATATCATCAATGAACTGGAGATTCCGGTCAGTATCTGGAATGTCCCGGACATTATCGTCGTTGCCGGGCCGGATGGCGTGCTGGTTACGGATCGGCAGTCATCCACAGGAATTAAGGATATGGTGGCGGAAATTGAAATCGGACCACGTTTTGAGGAGCGCTTCTGGGGAAAGCAAACGGTGTTATCCCATCAAGCGGCAGCAAGTGGATTGCAGACAGTGACCAAACGCGTGGTCATTTCAAACGGGAGATTTATCAGCTATCATGAGCATCAGTTTCGTAAAGAAGTTTGGACTATAGTTTCTGGAACCGGGAGTGTCTCTATCAATGGCGTGATACAGACAGTCAGCCCCGGTGAGGTCATCGTCATTGAACCCGGTACAAAGCATTTTATAGGGGCAGTAGAAGGAGATTTAGAATTCATTGAGTCACAAATCGGACATATCGTATCCGAAACGGATATTATCCGTTATGAATTTCCTGATTCGATTGACGACCATACTCATGAAGTGTCTACAATATAGGGACTGATAGATACGAACGAGGTTTATCAGAAGGCAGTGAAGAGTAGTAGGAACTATTTTTTATGGGTATTCGGATTTTATGGCGGAGAAGGGTTTATAGCTGGCCCTTCTCCAATTTCTCGATCAAGGTGGAAAAATCGATTCCCAGCAAGATTATTTCTTCTGGCTTACGAACAACTTCAATAGGTGGCATATTAAACATCGGGAAGTTTTCCTCCCGTAGATCGTAGCTATCAAACCGCCTCTGGTACTTAGGCTTACGTTGCTTTTTAAGTCCCTCTGTAAAGAGTATTTTGGCTCGTAGGGCTTCAAAAGAGTATCCCCTGCTTAAACGATTAATGA
The DNA here is from genome assembly GCF_053570945.1 of Paenibacillus sp. CMM36. Classification (NCBI taxonomy): domain Bacteria; kingdom Bacillati; phylum Bacillota; class Bacilli; order Caryophanales; family Paenibacillaceae; genus Paenibacillus; species Paenibacillus sp. CMM36. The sequence goes on along the minus strand of NZ_JBSEDY010000005.1, from coordinate 76,114 downwards.
CTCGAATAAGGCTGTTTAGAGACTCCGTATAAGCGTTTGTAATGCGATGGTCGAAGTAGGCGAATATTTCCTCTTCCCAGTTCTTCATAGCCTTTGTAAGTGGTTCAAAAGCGGATTGCAGTTCAGTTGGTATTTTAGCTTTCCATTCGTTGTATTTAAGGAATGCCGTCTGTCTGCTATCACATTCCCAAATATCGAAATATGATTCCTTTAAGTCATAAGCAGTGCCGAGAGAAGGATGATTCTTTGTCCAAAGGTCAAGCGTAATTTTATCCATCTCTGTAAGCGCTATATGGCGTTTTAGGAGGATAAAACGGTCGTGCCTCAGCCCGCGGCGTTCTTTTGGCGATAATCCTTCTCGGAGCTGCTTACGAATGGTTTCTAACGCTTGGTTTGCCATACGGAGAACATGAAACTTATCGACGATGATAAGAGCTTTTGGCAAGATAGCCCTCACGGCGTCCTTATATGGTTGCCACATATCCATTGTGACGTATCGTATTTGTCCTCTATTTGGAAGGCGTGAGAGGCAGTCTATAACGGTTTCCTTGTTACGATTGGGCAAAACGTCTAACAACGTATGTTCCTCAATATTGGTTAAAACGCATCTTGGCTTAATAATGTGTATTTCGTCAATCCCAAGCCAATTAGGAGTTTCAAAACGAAGCGTTACTTTAAGACGATTGAGGTAATCACGAAAGATGTTACGTATCGTTTTTTCATGCAATCCAACATCCTCGGATATGCTGACAAACGTGCGTTTAAGGCTTTGCTTCTCTATATAAGACAATAATCGTTTGGTACAGTTTCGCTTTTCGTCTATGGTGTGATCTAAGTGTTCCCAAAAGGTTCGATTGCAATCTTTACAGCGATACCTCTGACGCTTTATAAGAAGGCCTGCACGCTTGCCATGAATGGGCAAGTCCATATAAACTTGTTCCCTGCTGTCGTGTTTGTAGAGGTTGGCTATGCATCCGCAATGAGGGCAAGCCAAAGGTGGAGAGTTCGTCACCACTTGTATTAGAAAATCAAATTCATTTTCACTAATACTTAATATGTTGAAGTTTGGAAGATTTAAAATATCCATATGAATTTCTTCTATACATTTATGATGCAAACTCCTTCTTTGTTTTCGCGTGACTGGTCAAAATACCGCTGAATATAAAAGATAACAACGAACCGGCAAAGCATATAGCCGCAAACATGCCTACGGCGGAAAAACCGTTAAAAGTCGCGTAAATCAGGCCTGCGATCCAAGAACCGAGCGTTGTCGCAGCGTACATGTTTGAATTGGCCAAGCTGGAGATCGTGCCGCGGATGGTCGGATTTAGTGAATTCAGCATTCCCAATATTAGGGGAAAAGAGATCCCCATGTTAACGAATATGAAAAAGTAAACACTTTCGAAAGCCGCAACCGACGGCAAGAGAGGCAACACAATAAAACATATGATAGAGACAAGAAAGCCTACAACCAGCGTATTGAAACGGTTTAACGTTTTGATCACATAGGCACCGCCAAAGCTCCCGACTATATTCCCAAGACCTAGAAAAAACATTACGTATCCCGTTTGATCAATTGAAAGGTGAAAGCGATCCGTCACCCATTTTCCAATGAAAGAAAAGGCAGCAAAGAATCCACATTGAAATAAGAAATGAGCGAGGAAAGCCTTTCTTGCCATTCGGCTATTCAATAGTGGGATGTATCTACTGAAAATCGGAGTCCTGGTTTTTTGGCCTTGATTTGGTTTCATTTCGGGCAAAGCATAGAAGATGAATACTGCTACCAATAATGCACATGCACCGATTGTAAAAAAAGGATAATACCAATGGGTTGAGGCAAGCAGACTTCCAATAGGGATACCGAACGCTTGGGAAGCAGCCAAGCCTGCCATGACGAATCCTGATACTTTGGCGATTTTTGACGTTGGAAACAGAGTAGGGATCGAGGCCCAGACTTGAGGCGCCGTAAATGCTGCGCTGACTCCGGCTAAAAAACGGAAGAAGAACATCGACCAAAAACCTGTGGCAAAGCCGCATAACATGGTTGAAACAGAGAAGCAGATCATGCCGGAAAGCATTACTTTTTTGCGATCCCATCCATCGGAAAGCGGTCCAGCAATCAGTGCAAAAATGGCATAACCTAAAGCATAAGACCCTACCATCCAACCGGAATATTCAGTTGGGATATGAAACAAGCTCTGAAGAGTGGGGATGAGCGGAGATATCAAAAACGTATCCGTACCGATAACAAACATGATGAGGAAAAATAAAGCAGTTAATTTGATCATTTTATTCACCCTTTTTAGTTAGTTCTATAGTTCAAAGATTATTGAACTAATGAATAAAAAAAGAATTTCTTTCTACAATGTATCCAGAAATCCAGGTAAGTAAGTTTGAAATGTCTCCAAATCGATGCTCATATACTTCGTTTGAGCTTCTTTTCGTACCTTGATCAATTTCGCCTCCTTTAAAGCACGCAAGTGATACGAAGTATTCGATTTCGTAGTATCGCGAATGTGTCCTACTTCTCCACAATTCATTTCCTTCTTGCTGGCGTATAGAGCTCGTATGATGTCCAATCTTGTTTCATCAGCTAACGCCTTAAATATTTTGACTCTGAGCTCATCATTTATTATTTTTTGAGTAGTCATAAAACCATTGTACTAAGATATCGCTACAAATCAAGTCTTTAGAAAAATACCACCATATTCTCCGATTTTTAAGTGAAATGTTTTGATTTTGTCTCCACCATAAAATCCGAATGCCCCTTTTTTATTAGAGCTTGGAAGACCTGTGCATTCCTAAAAAGGTATTCATGCGTTATACGAATGAATACCTTTTTTTTGCATAAACAGTTCTCTGTGTTTGTAATGAATTGAATAGAAAAGAGACTTATAAAATAATAATTTTCTTGGAAGTCAGCCACTCTTTTACAGCATCCGTACTGAGGTCTCTTTTGGGCGTCCATTCTATTTTATCAACCAGCTTGCCGTTTCTGAATTCTGCAATAGTGGGGGTGTATTTAACATTGTAATCCTCTTTGAATTTATTCCATTGAGGCTTGTCCTTATGGATTTTGTGAACGTTCAAAAAAGTAATTTTAGAGCCTAGATTATACTGTTCGATCATCTTGTTAAAGTTAGGCTCAAACCGATTGCAGTCTCCACAACTGGGTCTGCCGACATAGACAAACACACTTTGATCCTGCTGAATCAAACGCTTAAAACCATCTAGTGTAACCGCATTCAAGTGGTCATATATTTCGGGATAATTGCTTTTGCTTGCTTGGATCTCTTTATCTTTCTGCTGAACAACCTGCTCCAGATCTTGAAATTTAACTACAGCTGAAATAGCGATACCAATGAGAAGCAATACAATGACACTTAACCCGGCGATATATCCTTTTTTCACAGAAACCCTCCTTTTTTTACAATCTCAAACTTACAATAAATGATTTTTTCGTTTTTCACTGTAACACTTGTCTCATTATGTATAAAAAAGAAGCTTTCCCGTAGGGAAAGCTTCTTTAGTCAGCATTTTGCATAATTCGATTCCCAACGCTTGTAAGTACAGTATATAGACGAATTAAAGCATTTCGATCTATATACTGCTGATTTGAAAACGCTCCTGGGATTTATGCAAAATGCCCTAGTCTGATAATTAAATGTTAGACCACAACAGTCAACAAGTAATCCTCACGCTTCACTTCAGTTTCCATTGTGTTCAATACGTCCAGGTATTGAGCGGAATTTGTTACGATAATCGGCGTAGTCGTTGTATAGCCTGCCGCCTTAATTTGTTCGATATCAAATTCGAGCAACAATTGCCCTTGCTTCACTACATCACCCCCTTTGACGCGCTTGTCAAAGAATTGTCCTTTCAGCTTCACTGTATTCACACCAACGTGAATCAGAATTTCTGCTCCGTCATTGGAAGTAATACCGATGGCATGTCCGGTTGGGAATACGGTCGTAATCGTTCCATTGACAGGAGATGTCAGCACACCCTCTGTAGGATCAATAAGGATTCCTTTCCCCATAGCACCTGAAGCAAAAGCAACATCAGAAGATTGTTCCAAAGGCAATACTTTACCTTGCAGTGGGCTTACGAGAATTTCTTTCTCGATTGTCACTTCTTTCTTTATAGGCGCAGCTTCTGTTTTTGCAGTTTCTTCTTTTGGATCATCAAAGCCCAAAATCATAACCAACACAACTGCGAGTACAAAGGCAACGAGCAAACCGATGACTACCCACAAGAATCCAGCTCCAAAATAAGTTGGCAGCGCCAGTAAACTAGGCAGGGAGAAGGATTTTGCAGTCGCTCCGCCAGAAGCGATAATAGCGCCCCCAATACCACCGGATATGCAAGCATAAATGAAAGGTTTTTTCAATTTCAAAGTTACACCATAAATCGTTGGTTCTGTAATCCCGAATACAGCCGCCAGTGTAGAGGAACCCGCCAAAGCCTTCATTTGAGTATTTCGTGATTTCAGGAATACCCCCAGTGTTGCACCGGCTTGAGAAAGTACGGCTGCTGTAAGCATTGGAAGCATCGTGTCATAACCCAATGTTTGAATATTGGACAGCATAATAGGAACGAAGCCCCAATGTACACCGAAAATAACAAACACTTGCCAGAATGCACCAGCCACAGCTCCGGCGATCAATGGGCTTAAATTGTATACCCATGTAAAACCGTTCGCCAAGCCTTGACTGATCAGGTTACCGACTGGACCAAAGGCCAAAAACGTCAACGGAACAACAACTAGCAGTGATAGCATAGGGACGATAATGTTTTTAACCGATTGATGAACAAAGGAATTAAACCAACGTTCCACATAGGACTGTACCCATACCGCGAGAATAATTGGGATTACGCTGGAACTGTATTTTATCAGAATGATTGGAATCCCGAGAAAAGCCAGTTTTGCCGGATGATCCACCGCTGCAATAACATCCGGGTACACGAGTGCTCCAGCAACTGCGACCGATACAAAGGCATTTGTCTTAAATTTACGGGACGAAGTAATAGCCAGGAATATAGGCAAGAAATAAAATACGCTGTCCGAAGCGGCGTTCAAAATGAGATACGTACCGCTTGTAGTATCAATCCAATGAAGCGACGCAATTAAGGCCATAATCCCTTTGAGCAAACCTGCTCCGGCAAGAGCACCCAAGAGAGGTGAGAAAATGCTGGAAATGATATCGACCGCTTTGCCGAGAACATTTGTTTTTTCGGAAGATTCTTCCTTTTTGGCATTAGGATTGTCTGCATCCTGCAAATTCGTTTCTGCCATCATATGCTCAAATACTTGACCTACATTGTTGCCGATGACCACTTGGAACTGGCCGCTGCTTTCCACCACTGTAATGACACCAGGTGTTGCTTCCAGTGCAGCTTTGTCTGCTTTTGTGCGATCTTTTAATTTAAATCTCAAGCGTGTAGCGCAATGGAATACGGAATTGACATTCTCTTCGCCGCCAACGAGAGTCACTATTTTTTTAGATAGTTCTTTATCACTCATATTTAGAACTCCTTATGGGTTATTCTTGCTACTGATAGGGTTTACCGTTTACATTTGTTGCTAAGATGCGCCGGCATGCATCTTTTTAACCTTGTAAACAAGAAAAACCTAAACTCGTGGTGAAAACTGCGCACTCTTCCTATAAGGGAACGTCGATTTCACCATCAGTTTAGGTTTTGCCTGCCTTACCAGTCACAATCCATGAACGATGAGGGGTATGAAGTTGTTAGTCTTATATGTTATTACGCTCAGTTACCCGATGAATATGGATAGTTAGATATACGTATTCATCCTTGCTTAAATATTGATCGTATGTTTTTTCCAGATACTCATTGATCTTTTGGGCGCAAGCAAAAGCTTCGGTATACGTCTGCTTCACCTGGTTGTACAAGAATTCTTCACCACTGTGAATGACTTCTTTACGAATCACTCGCATCGCAAAATATTGCAAATGTGTCAAAAATCTCGAATAGCTAAAAGAAGACTCATCTAGCACAATCCCGTAATGGTACGTAATAATGTTCAATATATGTTGGACAATCTCAGTCATTTTCAGTGTAGATTTCATTTCGTTACCGTCAATCCGTGCATTCACCATATGCAATGCAATAAATCCCGCTTCATCTTCGCCCAATTTTACTCCGAGCGTATTTTCAATTTTTTGGAGAGCATCCAGTCCAACTGCAAATTCTTTTTTGTAAAAGCGTTTAATTTCATACAGCATCGCGTTTTGGAGTGCCAGTCCTTTTTCTTGCCGTTGTATGGCAAAATGAATATGGTCGGTCAACGTTAAATAAATATTATCGCTTAACTCCGTATCCAACACTTCTGTTGCATGGGTTACGATTTCATTCACGACCTCCAGATGAGATACAGGAATATCGTTCAGCAGCTCGGTTAGTTTGGCCGTGAACTCGTTTTCATTTAACATGAAAATCTTATCTATTTTATCATCATCGACTTGATCGCCAGCCACCTTTTTGAAGGAAATACCTCTTCCCATCACGATGACCTCTTTGCCTTTATCGTTTTTAGTCAATAGGACGTTGTTATTGAGCACCTTCTCAATAATCATTGAAGTTCCCCCTCCCATCCTTTACCAATAAAAAATGCCTAAGCACAATTCAATACTATTGTTAGCAATAGTACTCAATTGAACTCAGGCATTGCCCGCATCACCGGTCACAATCCTTCGATATAGTGCTATTGTAGCACAAAAAAAAGCGATTTCAACATTTTTTATTCTGTTTCGACAAAAAACATTTTATATCAAGACCCTTTTGCCTAATTTGCAAGTAAAGCGTTACCTTATGTGGTCGTACGTTCAATGAGGCTGTACTCTAGCGAATGAAGCTCCATTTGGCGTCCAATCAGCTGGGGGGAAAGCATGAAAAAAGCATTTTGTGCTTGAGCCATGATAGGATTTTGAATCGTTGTAATCCCCAACGTATGCGACAGCTCCGTGTTATCAAACCCAACAATCGCCAGATCTCCCGGTACGTTCAGCCGTTGTCTGCGTGCTTCGCAGAGAATGCCCACAGCTACATAATCGTTAGCACATAAAATAGCCTCTGGGAATTCCCCCCGATGCTGTAACAAATCCCGTACGACCTGTTCGCCATCACGGATATTATAAATTGAAGAGTGATTCCAGTGTTGCAACACTGGCAGATTGTGCTCACTCATGATCTGTTCATAGGCTCGTTGTCTGCTATGGGTATTGATGCTGCTCGGACGGCCAAAAGCATTGGCTATACGAGTATAGCCTTTTTGTATCAAATGCTTTAGTGCTAGCATGTAACCTTCATATTGATCCATTGCCACGGAGCGAATATCGGTATGCTCCATTCGTTGCCAGGCCACGATTGGGCCATATTTACAATAGGTACTCAAAAAATCAGTGTCATTCACGCAGGAAATGATGACCAGCGCGTCGACTCTTTTTCTTTTTAAATCTTCAAAAGCTTGAAGCTCTTTCTTTTTGTCTTCTCCCGAAGTATAAATAATGGTCTGGAATTCATATTGTCCGGCGATTTCTACAAAGCTGTCCAGAAAAGCAAGAACAATTTCATTAATCGTTGAAGTGATGATACCAATCTGAAGCGTCTGACCCTTGGATAGGGAAATGGCATTCCGATTAGGAACATAATCTAATTCCTGCATGATTTTCAAAATCTTAGCTCTTGTTTCATGACTGACATGGGGGGACTGATTTAATACTCTGGATACCGTAGCCTTGGAAAAGCCCGCCAGTTTTGCAATTTGATCAAGATTCGACATGGTGCTTCTCCTCACATAAGAAAAAAATACTTGACATGAAACGCGTTACAACAATTAGGATGCTTATGAGGGCATTACATCTATTTTAAAGCATCTGTCAATGCATTTCAAAGGAGAACGGTTACCGTTAGGTATGGATTCACATTTGCAGCATTTGATGGGATTACTTAGGCCAAAGTAAAAATCTTATATACGGAAAGAGGTCTTTATACCATGACGAAGATGCTAAAAGGATTTCCGAAAAACTTCTTGTGGGGCGGGGCAACTGCAGCCAACCAATTGGAAGGTGCTTTTGACGTAGATGGAAAAGGCTTGTCCAGCGCAGACATGATTGCTTATGTACCCAAAGCGGAACGTAAGAACGATCACGCTATAGAGATTTCGTCCGAGCGACTCGAAGACATTTTGGCAGGCAAAGTCAATGCCCGTTTCCCAAAACGTGAAGGTGTGGACTTTTACCACCACTACAAAGAAGATATTGCATTGTTCGCTGAAATGGGCTTTAAAGTATTTCGTATGTCCATCCACTGGTCGCGGATTTTCCCGAATGGCTATGATCACGAACCGAATGAAGCAGGATTGCAATTCTACGACAATGTATTTGATGAGCTGCGCAAATATAATATTGAGCCCTTGGTAACATTGTCACATTATGAAACACCGCTAGGTCTGACTCAGAAGTATAATGGCTGGCTGGGTCGTGAAGTCATACAGCATTACGTCAATTATGCCGAAACGGTGTTTACACGCTATAAGGATAAAGTAAAATACTGGCTGACCTTTAATGAAATCAATGTAATGACCATGAGTCCGTTCACCGGTGGCGGTGTGGTTATTGACCGTGTAGAAAACAAACAACAAGCGATATATCAAGCATTGCATCATCAATTTGTAGCTAGTGCACTGGCAACCAAACGGGGACATGAGATCATCCCGGGTGCTCAGATCGGCTGTATGTTGGCACGTATAGAAAGCTATCCACATACGTGTAACCCAGCGGATATACTGAAAGCCCAGCATGAAAATCAGATGAACCTATTCTTTACGGATGTGCATGCCCGTGGGGAATATTCCAACTATATGAATCGTTATTTTGTAGAAAATAATATTGTGATCCAGACAGAACCCGGCGATGCCGAAATTTTGAAAAATAATACGGTTGATTTTATCTCATTTAGCTACTACATGACCTTGACCGTATCGGCAGGTCCAGAAGGCGAGAAAGCAGCAGGAAACCTGATTGGCGGCGTGAAAAATCCGTATCTGCAGTCCTCCGACTGGGGATGGCAGATCGATCCGATCGGCCTGCGTGTTACACTGAATACGTTTTATGATCGCTATCAAAAGCCGCTGTTCATCGTGGAAAATGGCTTGGGTGCATATGATAAGGTGGAAGAGGACGGCTCTGTGCATGACACGTATCGCATTGATTACTTGCGTCAGCATATTGTCCAAATGAAGGAAGCGATTGCTGACGGTGTTGATCTGATTGGTTACACCAGCTGGGGCCCTATCGACCTCGTGAGCATGTCTACTTCCGAAATGTCCAAGCGCTACGGATTTATTTACGTTGATCTGGATGATGACGGTAACGGAACGCTCAAACGCTCCAAAAAAGACTCTTTTAACTGGTATAAAAATGTGATAGCAACCAATGGTGAAGAATTGTAATTTCATATCGTCTCGGGCGGGTATAGCAGAGGACATCCTAAGGATGCAATCTGCTGTACCCGCTTTTTTGATAGACATAATAATATTTCAGAGGGCTTCACAAACTTTTCACTTGTAATAAGCTGAAAGTTTTCTGTATAATGAATAAAAATTTCATATGTCTGGTTGATGTTTGCGGGAGATGGAACGAAAGTTCCGACCGAAGGGGCAAAACTCTCAGGTGCTTAGGCTGTTTACAGCCACAAGCGGGGACCGTAAACGGACAGAACTCTGGAGAGACCCTTAATTGGGCGCCGAAGGTGCACCGCAGAGAACATCTGCTTAAACTCTCAGGCAAAAGGACAGAGACGCGAATAACCTGTGACAGGGAATGCCCTAGGCTTTTTTATGAGCTATTAGAGGCAGAAACCTGCACAAGATGGTTGTATTTTTTCGTGCCTTTAACCTCTCCAGGAGTCGAATCAGCTGATTTGACTCTTTTTTGTTTTCTAATATGCTGGAGGAGCGGGTTGAAATGAATTTGGTACATGTGTTAGAAGCGATTAGCAGTTGGATATGGGGGGCGCCTCTCATCATTCTTGTCATGGGAACGGGGTTGTGGCTGACCATACGTCTGAAAATGTTGCAGGTATTCCGCCTGCCCCTGGCGATCAAGCTGATCGGTAAGGCCCCGAATGAAGGCAGCGGGGATGTAAGTAGTTTTGCGGCTTTGAGTACGGCGCTAGCGGCTACAGTTGGCACAGGAAGTATTGTCGGCGTAGCGACAGCCATTAAGCTGGGCGGGCCGGGTGCCTTGTTCTGGATGGTCGTTGCAGCCTTTTTTGGGATGGCGACGAAATATGCGGAAGGTGTACTTGCGGTAAAATACCGGGTGAAGGATCGGAATGGACAATTTTCCGGCGGCCCGATGTATTATATTGAGAAAGGTCTGGGACGCCGTTTTAAACCGCTGGCGATGCTGTTTGCTTTTTCGGGCATGCTGGTAGCGTTGTTCGGGATTGGAACGTTTCCACAGGTCAAAGCGATTGTATCTTCGACGGAAAACAGTTTTGGTGTTCCGCCCATTGTAACGGCACTGATTATTGCTATCCTCACAGGACTGGTTACTATTGGAGGACTCAAAAGTATTGCCAAGGTATCGACGAAGGTCGTTCCTTTTAAAACAGGCTTGTACGTACTGATCTGTCTCATCGTACTGATTCGGTTTGCTGACCAGCTTCCTGCCGCAATTGCGCTGGTGCTCCATTCGGCATTTTCAACTACATCGGCAACGGGCGGATTTGCCGGAGCTACGATTATGCTGGCGATGCGAAGTGGGGTAGCCAGAGGTATTTTTGCCAATGAGGCCGGATTGGGAAGCGCACCGATTGCAGCCGCAGCTGCCAAAACCAAATGGCCTGCGGAACAAGGGCTGATTTCCATGACAGGCGTGTTTATTGATACGATGGTTATTTGTGTGATGACCGGGTTGACGCTACTGGTTAGCGGTGTGTGGAGCGGGCCTACCGATGCGGGCCTGATGACTCAGCAAGCATTTTCCAGCGCATTCCCGCTGGGGGCAGAACTGCTCACAATTATTCTGATTATGTTCGCGTTCACCACCATGCTCGGCTGGAACTATTACGGGGAACGCTGTGTTGAATACTTGCTTGGCGTCAAGTGGATTAAGCCATACCGTTATCTGTTCATTCTACTCGTTGGCGGGGGCGCGTTCATTAAACTGGATGCGATTTGGCTGCTGGCAGATATCTTTAACGCAATGATGGCTTTCCCGAACCTGATTGCACTGCTCGGCTTATCAGGCATTGTCGTTGCAGAAACCCGAACCTATATGGATTCTCTGAATTCTAGTAAGAAAAAGGGCATTCTTGCAGGTGCCAGTGTAGGGGCAGCTATTCAAGTAGAAGAAAAGGGACAAACAGTTAATTCATAAATTCCAAAAGGGAGTGCCTTCAGCCATCACAGGCTTGAGGACACTCCTTTTTGAATGTTATAACGATGCACGCAAAATAGCTAAAATATCTTCCTGTTTCAGCTTTTTATAATTACCGAAGCCTCCATATTCCATTTCACGGGCTGCAATGGTTGCGATTTTTTCCAATTGCTCATCATTAATATTGTAACCGGCCAGGGTGGAAGGGGCACCGAGACTTGTCCAGAATGCACTAAGACGGTCAATACCCTCCAAAGCGATTTCTCTATCTGTTTTATCTACGGTGTCTAAGTCAAACATGCTGAGCATCAGCCGTTTCATGCGTGCAGCATCCTGATCCACCGTATGTCTCATCCAGTTGGGGAATAGGATCGCCAGACCGCCAGCATGAGGAATATCATATACAGCAGATAATGCATGTTCAATCGTATGCGAAGCCCAGTCCCCGAAGTAGCCCATTTGCAGTGTTCCGTTAAGAGCAATCGTTCCGGCATATAAAATCGTTTCGCGATGCTCGTAGTTGTGCAAATCCTCCAACAGCTTAGGTGCAGTTTCGATTACGGTTTGCAGCACGGAAAAGCACATACGATCTTGCAACGGTGTATTTTTAACATTGTGAAAATACTGTTCAAATACATGGCTCATCATATCCACCATGCCATATACCGTCTGATCACGTGGCACAGAGAAGGTGTTTTTTGGGTCCAGAATCGAGAATTTCGGATGCGTCACCGCGCTGCCCCATACGTATTTTTCGTTTGTTTCCCAGTTGGTGATAACAGAATCTGGATTCATTTCTGAACCGGTAGCGGCGAGTGTGAGGATGGTACCGAATGGCAGAGCCTGGGTAGGCATGTGCTTTTTATTGATAATATCCCACACATCGCCGTCATATTCAGCCCCTGCTGCGATGGCTTTGGTGCAATCAATAACGCTTCCGCCGCCTACTGCAAGTAAGAAGTCGATGTTTTCATTTCGGCAAATGTCGATGCCCTTCTTAACGGTGGACAAGCGCGGATTCGGCTCTACGCCGGACAATTCATGAATGTTAAGATGTAGCGGCTCTAACGCGTTTAATACCTGGTCATACAGACCATTTCGCTTGACACTTCCGCCTCCGTATATCAGTAAAATATTTTTGCCGTAATTCAGCAGCTCCTGCTGCAGTTCTTCAATTTGATTGTCTCCAAATATTAATTTGGTGGGGTTATAATATGTGAATTTGTTCATCTGGAAAGTTCCCCTCAGTTCATAGTTCATGTTCAAATCGTAAATCGCTTAACCTGATTGCCTGTTGAATACCTAACTTTACCATGTAAGCTATTTGAAATGACGATTAACTATTATACATGAAATGAATAAGGGAATTCAAATAAATCTAATCTTTGACCGCTCCGGCGGCAAGATCGGAAATAAACTGGCGGCTAATGAAAAGAAATAAAATTATAAGTGGCAGTACAGCAAGCAGGGTGCCCGCAATGACCATCGCATAATCCGTATTGTATATCCCGTTTAATTGGGACAGTGCAATCTGGAGTGTGAATTTACGCTCATCCGTTAAGACGATTAACGGCCATAAATAATCATTCCAGGCTCCTATAAAGGTAAACGCGCCGAGAAAAGCGAACGCAGGACGTAGAATAGGCAGTGCTACATTCAAGTACAGCCGAAAAAAGCTGCATCCGTCCATCCGCCCCGCATCCAGCAGCTCCTTTGGAATGGATTCTTCCGCATATTGACGAATCCAGAAAATGCCGAAGGCATTTACCATCCCCGGGATAATAAGCGCTTTGAACGTACCTACCCATCCAAAGGTGGCCATCATGACAAAGGAGGGGACAAGCGAAAGTTGTGAAGGGACCATCATTGTAGCTAGCAGAACGATAAATAGCACTTTTTTGCCCGGAAAATCAAACTTGGCGAATGCGAAACCTGCCAGCGAATCGAAAAACAGAACCAATAAGGTAACAGAACCGGCTACAAAAAGGGTATTAAAAAAGGCTCCGGCAAAATTAATCTGCTGCAATACTCTCGTTATGTTATCCAAGAAGTGGCCGCCAAACCACAATTGCGGTGGAAAACGATAGATGTCTGAAGTTGTACGGGTTGCCATGACGATCAGCCAGTAAAATGGAAACATCGACAGGATGATTCCCACCAACAATCCGGCATATAAAACAAAGGATTTTGCACGTGTCTGCATCATGTTGTGAAGCTCCTTCCCATCGTTATTTTTTACCTTGAACGAGTTTCCAGTTGATGATGGAGAATAGAGCAATGATGAGGAACATGCCCCATCCGACGGCTGCACCATATCCAAAATAGTTGTTAATGAACGACTCGCGGTACAGGTATAAAACGATGGTCATGCCACTTGCCCCGGAACCGCCGTCATTACCGACCAGGACCTGTGGCTCGGTGAAGAGTTGCATACCGCCGATGGTGGACGTAATGACCGTAAACAGAATGACTGGGCGCAGCATGGGGATAGTGATGCGGAAAAAAGCTTGCGCTCCGGTTGCTCCGTCTATTTTGGCGGCCTCATACAGCACATGCGGAATACTCTGAAGTCCGGCCAGATAGATGATTGCGTTATAGCCCATCCATCTCCATACGACCATAGAAGAAATGGCAATTTGGATACCCCATGGCACATTCAGCCATTGAACCATGGGCAGTCCCAAGAGTTGCAGAAGGTAGTTGAGAAATCCGAAATTGTTGGCAAATAAGGCACCAAATATGATGGCGACAGCCACAATAGACGTCACATTGGGCAGGAAGAATCCAACTCGCCATAAGGTGCGCATTTTCACAAATGGGGCATAAAGCAGAAAGGCAATAATCAGTGCGAAGAATAGCATTGGAATTGTTGCATACACCCAGATCACAAAGGTGTTGCCTACAGCCTGCCAAAATTCATGATCTGTTACAAGGTAGCGAAAGTTGCCCCAGCCGTTGTAGGTCATGTCTCCGATTCCGTCCCATTTGTGAAACGCCAGGTATAATGAAAAACCAATCGGAAACAGTCCAAAGATGCCAAACAGCAGATAAAACGGCGAGATCGCAGCATAAACGGCACGGTGCTTCCAGATTTCTCTCAGCATATTGTCCACACGCCTTTTTTGAATTTTGTTTTTTTATCGCTGTAATTCCCGTTCGATTCGTTCCATGGTTTCCGTCCATAATGCATCAGGATTAGCATCCTGCTTGGCAACATTAGCAAGGCGACGGGTCACAATGCCGTGGATGACAGGGTAGCGCTCGCCGAAATAGCTGCTTTTCACATGACGTGCGGAGGCGGCGAAGATGAGTCCGGTGGCCTGACCCCCAAAGAAAGGCTCGGGTGTCCCCATGATAGGATCGTTATAGACGCCGGGAGTGGACGGGAACAGACCGATTTTGTGGTAGGCTTCCAACTGGTGTTCCGGGTTTTGCAGCCAGGTCAGGACTTCAAAGGCTTCTTTGGGATGTTTGCTGGATTTGAGGATAGAAATGAACGAACCACCCAGGTTGCCGTCTCCTCCAGGAGCACGGGCGACTCTCCATTTGCCAGCTGTATCCGGCGCGGCCTCTGTGAGAACTTGCTTCATCCAAACAGCCCCTACAAAAGAGGCAATTTTGCCGTTATTGACCGAAGCGTTCCATTCGGGAGTCCAGCCATCCGCATTGGCGAGCAGATGCTTCTTGTGGAAATCGACAGCGGTTTTCCAGCCCAGACGGATGTCAGGAGATTGATTGCCAATATAGCTGCCATCCGGCTTGAAGTAGAGGTTTGTATGCTGAGCGAGCACTTGATTGTAAACGTTTACAATATTATCAGCCAAAAACGAACGGCTTCCGAATTTCTGCTGAAGTTGTTCTCCGGCTGCCATGTAATCATCCCATGTGCGGATCGAGGCACTAACCTTTTCAGGATCACTAGGCAAGCCTGCTTGCTTAAATAGATCGCTTCGATAGAAGAGGGCAGTAGGCCCAGTATCCATGGGAAATGCAATCATTTTACCATCAGGAGTGATCCCCTGATTCCATTTCCATTCCAAATATTGATCTTTTAGGCGGTCTGCTCCGAGCTCCCTTAAATCATAAAAACGATCCGCACTTGGAAATAGCTCCACCATCCAGTCGTTCAGAGCTACGATGTCTGGTTCACCAGAACGAGCTGCGAGCGTTGTCTTCAGTTTAGCTTTGAAGTCACCACCTATTTTTTGAGTTTTTAATTCAATGTTGGGAAAGTGTTTTTCCGCTTGGGCGAGTAGTTCATCATCAATGGAACGGTTCCAATACCATAATGTAAGCGTTATCTTTTTTCCATTTGACAAATTAGTTTCAGATGATTGACTTTCAGAGAACGAGGGTCCACTACAAGCACTGAACATAGTGAGAAAAGCAAGACATAATACCAACCATTGTACTGTCTTCACATCATTTCCCTCCTTGCTGTCTGAGATAATCTGCCTGCTAAACAAGTTGTAAATGGTTTAGCTCCATCATATGAAGCTGTTACCCATTTATGTGCATTGCCTTAACCAAAAACAAAAAATTTGAAACGTTTATCCATAAAAAAAAGCACGTGCGTCTGTTATATGAAGAACGCACGTACTTAAGTTAGGGATTCAGCTCATGACATCAACCGCAGTATTTCATCTTTCAGAATTTCGGACCGAGTCCCGAAAATAACCTGCAGGGTACCGTTACCAAGCCTGATGATTCCCGACGCTCCGAGCTGCCTGAGAGCTTGATCGTTAACTGCTTTGTCGTCTTTGACGACAAGACGCAGCCGTGTGATGCAGGCATCAATGCTTAGGATATTGTCCGAACCGCCGAGATAGGTTAGTACCCTGCCTGCCTGACTGGACGGAGTGTCGGATGTAGCGTTTGCTTTTTTATTGGGTACAGATTCGTTAGCCTCAGACAGGAGACTGTCTTCTCCATCATCTTCACGCCCAGGAGTTTTTAGGTTGAATTTGAGAATGATAAATCGGAACAGAAAGTAATAGATGAGGGCGAAGACAAGCCCGACCGGGATCATTCGCAATGGGTGAGTGGAGAGTTTCATATTGACCAAATAGTCAATGAGTCCTGCTGAAAAGGAAAAGCCCAGTTTGACATCCAATAGGTATACGACCAGGCCGCTCAGGCCTGTCAGCAGAGCATGAACGCCGTAAAGCAATGGTGCAATGAACATAAACGAAAATTCGAGGGGCTCGGTAATTCCGGTCAGGAACGATGCCAGCGCAGAACCGATGAAAATGGAAGCGACGGCTTTACGTTTTTCCGGTTTAGCCGTATGGATGAATGCGAGAGCGGCTGCCGGGAGAGCAAACATCATAATAGGGAAGAAACCGGACATGAATAGACCAGCTGATTTATCGCCTGCAAAGAAACGGGTCAGGTCACCATGAACAACTTCGCCAGCTGCATTCGTATAGTTACCAATCTGAAACCACGCGATTGAGTTTAGTACATGATGCAAACCGAGCGGGATCAGCAGCCGATTGGCAATCATGAATACCATTGATCCGATTCCGCCAAACCCGGCAATCCAGTTGCCGAAGGCTGCAATCCCATCTTGTACCGGACTCCAGATCATTCCGAGCAGAATGGCCAGAATCATGGTCGTGAAGGCGGTAATCATGGGGACAAAACGTTTGCCTGAGAAGAAGCCAAGCCAATCCGGGAGCTGAATATTATGATATTTTTTAAACAGAAAAGCAGACCATCCACCGATAAAAATACCACCCAATACGCCCATGTCCAGCTTGACGTCGTCTGGAATATATGCAAATATACCCGGCACTGCCGCCAAAATACGGGTCAACACCATATAGGCAATGACTGCCGATAATGCGGCTACTGCGTCGCCTGCCAGACCAATGGCAACACCAATGGAGAAAATGAGCGCAAGGTTACCGAAGATAGCCCCCGCCCCCTCGTTCAGAAAAGGAGTGACATAATGATTCAGAAATCCGCCAACTACGGGACCAAACGGTATATCCGTTTCATAATTAATCAGAGCTAATCCTTGCAAAATCCCTGCGGCGGGTAGAGTAGCTACTGGAAGCATTAACGACTTGCCGATTTTTTGCAGAAATTTCAGCATAACAATCTTCCCTTCTTCATCGAGTTTGGGAGTGTCGTATTCATCCTGAAATCCTTACTTGTGCCCATTTTTTTACATCATAAATCGGGGGATCTAACATGGTCAACGATTATTTTAAGCTATGAAATGACGTAAATCCGCAGTTGACATCGCTTACATGCTTATATAGTATCAAATTTAAGTTAATAATCGTGACGGAGACAAGAGAGCCACGCAGACATCCCATGGTACAGCACAGGGTTGATTTGTGATGGCTTTTCTTTTTTTTGTGCGATGAAAGCGATCAAAATCGGGTGATCTATTGAGGAGGTAGGTTGTATGTCGCCATACGCAGCCGAATTCATAGGGACAATGATTCTTATTGCCCTAGGTGGCGGAGTGTGCGCAGGGGTGTCCCTGAAAAAGTCATTTGCCCACGCTTCCGGCTGGATTGTGGTCGGAATGGGTTGGGGGCTTGCGGTAGCTATTGCGGTGTATGCAGTGGGTCAAATCAGCGGAGCGCATTTGAATCCGGCAGTTACACTCGCGTTGGCATTTCAGGGTAGTTTTCCATGGCAAGATGTATCCGGCTATATTGTGGCTCAGCTTCTTGGGGCCATGGCGGGTGCGATCATCGTCGTTTTGCATTATTGGCCCCACTGGAAAGAGACGGAGGACACAGCAGCCAAACTCAGTGTATTCGCGACAGGACCAGCTATTGATCATCCGTTTGCCAACGTGCTTAGTGAAATGATAGGTACTTTCATCTTTGTTCTTGCTTTACTGTCGTTTGGTGCCAATTCATTTACAGACGGCCTGAAACCGCTGATTGTTGGTTTTTTAGTTGTCAGTATCGGTTTATCCCTTGGAGGCACAACGGGCTATGCCATCAATCCAGCGAGGGATTTTGGGCCGCGTCTGATGCATTATTTACTACCGATTCCCGGTAAGGGGGCGTCCAACTGGAAATATGCATGGGTGCCCATTATAGGACCGCTATTGGGGGGATCTTTCGCAGGGCCATTTTATCAGGCTGTTTTTAAGGGGAGTGTGACTCCAGCTTTCTGGATTTTACTAGGGATCATCGTGATTGTACTCTTGATTACCTTCCGTATGAGTCGTACTTATAAAAATCATAAAAAGGATCACAAACTTATAGCGTAAAAACGATGGATTTACACGGGGAGAGATGAACAATGGGAAAATATATTTTGTCACTAGATCAGGGAACGACAAGCTCAAGAGCGATTTTGTTCAATAGCGAGGGAGATGTAGTGTACTCGGCTCAGCGAGAATTTCCGCAATATTTTCCTCATCCCGGCTGGGTAGAGCAGAATGCGAATGAAATCTGGAGTTCTATTCTCGGAGTCATTGCCTCCTGTCTTTCCGAATCCGGTGTAAAAGCAAATCAAGTGGCTGCCATCGGCATTACCAATCAGCGAGAATCGGTGGCTGTGTGGGACAAAAATACAGGAGTGCCCGTATATAATGTACTCGTATGGCAATCACGCCAAACCTCGGACATCTGTGATGAATTGAAGCGACAAGGGCACGAGGAACTGTTTCACAGCAAAACAGGGCTGCTGATCGACCCGTATTTTTCAGGCACTAAAGTAAAGTGGATACTGGACCATGTAGAGGGCGCGCGGGAAAAGGCGGAACGAGGTGACCTGTTATTCGGTACGATTGACTCGTGGCTGATCTGGAAACTATCCGGCGGAAAGGCACATGTGACGGACTACTCGAATGCAGCCAGGACGCTCATGTACAACATTTATGAGCTAAAGTGGGATGAAGAGCTGCTGGACATTCTGGGTGTTCCGAAAATCATGCTGCCTGAGGTAAGACCTTCTTCTGAGGTATATGCGCACACCGTGGATTATCATTTCTTCGGTCAGAATGTACCGATCGCCGGTGCAGCAGGTGACCAGCAAGCAGCCTTGTTCGGTCAGGCATGTTACGAAAAAGGGATGATCAAAAATACTTACGGCACAGGCTGCTTTATGCTAATGAATACGGGGGATCAGCCTGTTGAATCTAAACACGGCCTGATTACGACCATCGCTTGGGGACTGGAGGAAGGCAAAGTGCAATATGCACTCGAGGGGAGTGTGTTTGTAGCGGGGTCGGCGATCCAGTGGCTGCGAGACGGGCTGCGTATGTTCCGTGAAGCGAAAGACAGTGAGCCTTATGCCGCTCGTGTTTCGTCTACGGAAGGAGTGTATCTTGTCCCCGCTTTTGTCGGACTGGGGAGCCCCTACTGGGATAGCGAGGTGCGCGGAGCAATGTTCGGCCTGACACGAGGGACCACGAAGGAGCATTTTATCCGCGCCACATTGGAGTCACTCGCTTATCAGACCAAGGATGTGCTTACAGCCATGGAGATCGATTCAGGTATTGCGGTGAAGACGCTGCGGGTGGATGGAGGAGCTGTATTGAACAATTTTCTGATGCAATTCCAGAGCGATATTTTAGATGCAACGGTGGAGCGGCCAGTGATCCATGAGACGACGGCACTGGGGGCTGCATGTCTGGCAGGTTTGGCTATTGGATATTGGAAGAGTACGGATGAACTTCGTAAGCGGGTGAGGGTGGAAACCTCTTTTGCCCCGAATATGGATGAATCAACACGTGCAGGCTTGTATGAAGGCTGGAAAAAGGCTGTGAATGCGACGATGGCCTACAAGTAATGATTAAGCGCTGGGTCTCTGAATATTAAACTGCAAAAAGATGACTTCTGAATCTTATCAGGAGTCATCTTTTTTAAGGCATGAGCTAACCTTTGACCTTCGTATGGTTCCAATGTTGGCCGGCTCCGCAGGAACTACGAATGACCAGTTCCGGCTCGACTTTAATACATTTGGTATCCATTTGTTTATTCATCAGGTCAAACAGCACCATAGCAGCTAGACGGCCTATTTTTTGCTTGTCTTGTTTTACAGTCGTCAGTGGAGGTTCGGTATAACGACAGGCTTCTATATCATCACATCCCACTACAGCAATATCCTCGGGTACCCTCAAGCCGCTTTCCTTGAAAGCACGTATGGCACCAAAGGCAAGCAGGTCGGTAGCCGCAAAAATAGCTTTTGGTAAATTTCCTTGCTGTATCCACGCTTTCGCGACCTGGTATCCATCTTCTGCCGCGTAGTCCTTACCATACACGACCCATTCAGGTCTAACATCAAGACTAAACCGTTTTAGTGAAGCAATAAAGGCCTCCTCTCTCTCTTTAATAACCAAGGAGGGGCGTTCAATGCCTATAAACCCCATGTCGCGGTATCCATTCATGTAAAAGTGCTCAACAACCTTCATTGAAATCTTCTGATTGTCGGACATAATGTAGCAAGAACTGGCTCCGGTTAGTTCAATATCGACACCGATACAGGGGATAGGGCTGGCATCGAGATCAAAAACACTCTTCTCTACTTCATCTCCAGCAATAATAATGCACCCGTCCACTGAAAAATATTTCGAGCGAGCCAAATAGTCCTCTCCATTATCCAGAAATTTCTCATTTGAAAAAAACAATAGGTCGTAACCAAGCAAGCCAATCTGTTTTTTGAAGACATTAATGATATCTACAAAAAAAGGATGACTAAAATCAACATTCAGCTTACCAGCAAATATAACGCCTACCAGATTAGATTTTTTGGTAGCAAGCGTTTTAGCCGAGGAGGAGGGTCTATAGCCTGTTTCCTCCATGATTTTAAGTACCCGCTGCCGGGTTTCCTCACTGATGTCTGTGTAATTGTTAATGATTTTCGAAACCGTTGCTACTGAAACGCCTGCCATGCTAGCTATTGTTTTTATATTCATGGAATCCTCCGCAACTAAACTGATTTAGTTAAATTGACTTTGTTTTTCAAAATTAATGATTACTCGTATTCTATGCTACCTCATAGAAGTGAGTCAACCGTGCTAATAAAGGATGGTTCCTAATATTTTAAGGAGTAATAACGGTGATTTGTGTTTTATTTGATAATTTACAAATCTCTATTTACAAATACAGGCTATCCGATACATAATAGTAGCTGTAATTAACTAAACCGCTTTCGTAAAGGTAAGTGCATTTATTCTAAGATAGCCGGAGCTGTGAAGTCTTGATTCCTGAAAGGATGATACCAAGTATGAATGAGAATACCTATACATTCCCCACCACGTTTATGTGGGGAACTTCGACCTCTTCTTATCAAATTGAAGGTGGCGTGGATGAGGAAGGAAGAACGCCTTCTATTTGGGATACTTTCTGTCAAGTACCCGGGAAGGTGATCGGAGGGGACTGCGGAGATGTGGCTTGTGACCATTTTCACCGCTTTAAGGAAGACGTGCAATTAATGAAGCAACTTGGCTTTTTACATTACCGTTTTTCCGTGGCCTGGCCGCGCATTATTCCCGCACCTGGCGTGGTTAACGAACAGGGGCTACTCTTCTATGAGCGTCTGCTGGATGAGATTGAGTCGGCTGGGCTAATTCCAATGCTGACGCTGTATCATTGGGATCTGCCGCAATGGATTGAGGACGAGGGTGGCTGGACGCAGCGAGAGACTATCCAACATTTTAAAACGTATGCCTCTGTAATCATGGATCGATTTGGACAGCGTATAAGCTGGTGGAATACGATAAATGAGCCCTACTGCGCCTCTATTTTGGGCTATGGTACAGGCGAGCATGCCCCCGGCCATGAGAACTGGAGGGAAGCTCTTGCTGCCGCTCATCATATTCTGATGTGTCACGGGATAGCCATGAACTTACACAAGGAAAAGGGCCTGACGGGCAATATCGGTATTACGCTGAACATGGAGCATGTCGATGCAGCCTCTGAACACTCCGAGGATGTAGCCGCTGCTGTCCGGCGGGATGGCTTTATTAATCGTTGGTTTGCCGAGCCATTGTTTAACGGGAAATACCCTGAGGATATGGTGGAATGGTACGGGGAGCACTTGAACGGATTGGATTTTGTACAGCCTGGTGATATGGAGCTGATTCAGCAGCCAGGGGATTTTTTGGGCATCAACTACTACGCCCGCAGTATCATTCGAGCGACTACAGACGCTTCGTTGCTTCAGGTCGAGCAGATTTCCATAGAAGAACCGGTAACGGATATGGGATGGGAGATTCACCCTGAATCCTTTTATAAGCTGCTGACACGGATTGAGAAGGATTTTACCAGAGGATTATCCATCCTGATTACAGAAAACGGAGCAGCGATGAAGGACGAACTGGTGAATGGAAAGATTGAAGACATTGGGCGTCAGCATTACATTGAGGAACATTTAAAGGCATGCCATCGCTTTATTGGGGAGGGAGGTCAGCTTAAGGGCTATTTTGTATGGTCATTCCTCGATAACTTCGAATGGGCCTGGGGATACAGCAAACGTTTTGGGATTATACACATCAATTACGACACGCAGGAACGGACACCCAAACAAAGTGCGCTGTGGTTCAAGCAAGTGATGGCGAATAACGGGTTTTAAAAAGAAAAGGGGTGCACGATGCAGCAGTATTATTTTGACGATCAAGGACGTTTTGTGATTGAGAATTTTGCGCAGGCCAAGCCCTTTTCCAGTTTTCTACCCGGTATTGCTGGTGTTCAGGGAATTCCTCTGTGGGCGTATTATGTTAATCGTGGACAAGGAATTGCGAGCTTTGGTGTGGAGGATAAGAATGGAGCTATCATGGAGTTTTTTCCGGCCAACCGAACAGCTCCTTTATTGCTAGCAGTGCTAATCCTGATGCAAGTTTGCATGGAACGGGATATATCGCGAGGCTGAGCGGATCTACGGCAGAATTTATTCATATGTGGATATGGATGATGACGGGCGGGCAGCCGTTTGGTTATGATCATAGGGGCCTATCCTTGAAGCTGGAGCCCAAGCTGCCAGGCTGGCTTTTTACAGCTACAGGTGAGCTATCTTTCTGTTTTCTCGGAAGCTGTCAGGTGACTTATTTTAATACGGATCGCAAGGATACTTATGCACCGGAATGCATAGTGACCCAGTATGTACTGCATTACGCTAGTGGCGAAAAGAAGACAATAAGCCAGGCAGTATTAGATCAAAAAGAGGCACAAGATGTGAGAGAGCGGTTGATTTCCCGTATCGAGGTATATTTGGGGACATAGCTCCATTCATTAAAGCGGTCATGCTGCAATAACAGAGCATGACCGCTTTTTAAAGTTTCATAAATCCTTGTGTCAGGGCAGGGGACTTATGCTGAAATATCTTGCAAATCCAATATCACAGGGCAGTGGTCACTGCCTGTAATATGACAATCAATGCTCGCATCCATCAATAGCGGACGAAGTCTCTCTGAGACGAGGAAGTAATCGATCCGCCAGCCGATATTCCTTTCTCTCACCTTTGGCATGTAGGACCACCAGGAATAAACATCCGTCCGGTCAGGATAAAAGGTTCTGAAGGTATCTATAAATCCGGCGTCTAGCAGCTGTGACATGCGTTCCCGTTCCTCAGGCGTAAAACCGGCATTTCCGTAGTTAGCTTTGGCGTTTTTGAGATCGATCTCCTGATGAGCTACGTTCAAGTCTCCACACACGATGACAGGCTTCAAAGCATCCAGTTGTTGCAGGTAGCTGCGAAAACGGTCTTCCCATTCCAGTCTGTAGGGCAGTCGGGATAAGTCCCGTTTGGTATTCGGTGTGTACACATTGACGAGATAAAATTTTTCGAATTCCAAAGTGATGGTTCGGCCCTCCGGTTCTTCATTTTCTTCAAGTCCATAATGCACAGAGAGCGGCTTGATTTTGGTGAAAATAGCCGTGCCGGAATACCCTTTTTTCTCAGCATAATTCCAGTATTGTGTGTATTCCTCCATGTTCTCCATGAGGATCTGCCCTTCTTGAAGCTTCGTTTCCTGTACGCAAAAAATATCGGCATTCGTTTCTTTTAAATAAGTATAAAACCCTTTGGTCACACAGGCTCTTAAGCCATTTACATTCCAAGATATTAATTTCATTTGATTAATCTCCTTGCTACTTCACGCGGTCAAGCGATGTGATTTGTATATCCTTTGTTGACATAAGCTTATAAATGTCTTCTATCTTGACTTCATAGGTCTTTTCATCAAAATGGTCCTGACCAAACATATAATCGTTTAGTTCTATTGCCTTAAGGTTTCGGTTGGTATTCATAGCCGAAGGGAAGTATTCGATGTCTAATGAGGCTTTATTTCCGGCCAACACTGTTTTGAGAACTTTTGCAGTTTGTAATACCCGTTCTTTTTCCAATGACAATCCTGAGTCAGTTAGATCCTCGAATACAATTATACGAATATATTGATCGCCGACCGCTTCGGGATTCAGTTTAAAATCGTCGTATTCTTTGATCATTTTATCTGTTTCCCCTTCTTGCACCCCAGAATGAACAGCGGCTGCATCATTGTATAGCTTCTGTATAACAGGTTTGAGCTTCATGTCCAGTTGGCTCTCCCAAAGGGCGTTAAGATATTTTTCTCTAAATGGGACATCCTCATAAGGACGCTTGGTCATGTTAAAGAGGACGGAAGGATGACGATTAGAGATCGCCTCCATGGTATATTCAGTGAAGGGAATACTATGATAGCTAATATTTTGAATTTGAAAGTCCTCTCCGTATTTCTGCTCCAGATATTGCTCTGATTCTGCGGCTACGTTGCGTTTATTTTCACCTGTTTGTGTAAAAGGTTCTATAATATCTACGTATTTCATTGTGACTGCAAGAAGTAGAAGTGTAGCTCCCACAGTGAGACTGAGCAACATGCGCCATTTGGAAGGCAACGATGCACTTGTCGGCGCGCTACCCACATTGCTTGTAATTTGAAAAGATCGTATTGTAAAAATAATGCCTAAAATGTGGAGAATAATGGCCAGCGGTCCCGAAATAATAAGCAGGTATCCGAGAGAAAATAATGTAAAATAGATCAGAATTCCCTGTGTGATGATCAGAGCCGCTCCTCCAATCATATAGGAAGGAATGGCGAGATAAAACATACCCAATCCAGTACCTAATATAGAAAGCAAAGTGGCAACAAAACGATGAATTTCCCGCGACTTTTGGAGTTTATTCGTAGTCAAGGGAGTCAGCCAACCTCCTTTACTTCAAAATGGTGTAACATGATAGATGATAGCAATATCTGCGTTTTATTGAAAGAGTAGTGACTTGAAACCAGCGCCTAAAGTAGCGTGGCAGACTATTCTTTCTACATTATTTATCATCAAAAAAAGCTCCCTTGCGGAAGCTTTTTTTTGATGTAATTTATCAAGAGAGATACTCTCCCTATGGTTGACTGCGAAGTATAGGCTAACGATGCCGATGGGCCGACGTTACCCTGTGAGTTATCTCATGAGAACAAAAAAAGCCTCCATTATGGAAGCTTCTTGTTATGACGTCCCAGGAGGGATTCGAACCCCCGACCGACGGCTTAGAAGGCCGTTGCTCTATCCAGCTGAGCTACTGGGACATAAAATTCAAGCGAATATTAATATATCATATGGATAAAAGAAATTCAAGTCTTATTTTGCATATATCGCTTATTTAGGCTTTATACAGCATAAATTCTGAGTAGACGTAGTTTTTTTTGCCTTATAAAAGGGTATGTTAGAATACAGGTGAATATGTGTAAGACGAGTGGTTGGACTTCGGCTACTGTTTCTCATATAATCTACAAATACTTGAGCTTGTGAAGGAGAGGGGGTGCCTTGAATAAAGGACTCCAAGGTGACGACAAAAGAAAATAATATTGTATTGTTTCCGAAGACACTGGACTATTATCAAATCCAACTTACTGTGATGCTTGAAAACGAACGTTACGGAGAGGCGATGGCGATGCTGCGTTTTTTAATGCAGTGTCAGGGACAGGAGCAGAAGCAATACGATGAATGGAACGCTCTATTACAATGGCTGGAAGCTGCATTTCCACAGTACGCTGACAGCGGGGCGATAACGGACGCTGTGGAAGAAGAGGTCAGTGAAGTAGAGTTAGCTCGCCGTCATGCACGCTTTAAGCAGGAGCAGGATGCGGGCTACGGCAACAAGCTGTTGCGGATGGCTATGGATGAACCCTTATCCGAACAGACGATTTTAGCGTTGGAGCAGTTGTCCTATTTGGAACTGCCAGAAATCGACGATGCCTTGCTTCGCTGGATTATGGACCGGGAAATCCATCCTTTACTTCAATTCCGTGTTCTACAGACAATGCGACGACGCGGAATGGAAGGGACGATAGAAATCAGACGGGGTGATGAACAAGCGGAAATCGACATTGAAACGGTTCCGTTACAGCCTGGTGATTTTCCAGAGTCGATTATGCGTATTTTGGAACGGGTGGCTGATCAGACTGAGGTGCACGAGCCTACACTATTCTATTTTGCACAGGAGTTGTGGTCACAGTTTGTGATGGCAGTATACGGTACGAATGATTATAGATCCATGTTGGTGGAAGAGGACGGAATGCCGGATATTTGGGCTGCAGCACTCCATCAGACCGTTTCGGAAAGTTTGAACGGTAATAATAATGAGGAAGAAACCCGTGCTATATATGGTATTACAGATGCGTTGCGCTTCCGTTTTGAGCAGGCGTATCGGTCGATGCGACTATTCGTAGCGGCGGGAATGCACACTCCTTAGTGACCGGAAACGTTTACCTGTGAAGCATTCAAAGGGCTGCTCTTGAAAAAGACAGTAATGTTAGATATACTATAGTGGTTATTTTGTGTGCGTTGATTGTAATGAAAACTAAGTGAAGATTTTGTTGGAGGGGAAAGCATAAAATGAAAGCAACTTGGGAGAAAATAGAGAAGAACCTTGGGGTTCTTGAAGTTGAGGTTGACGCGGATCGTGTAGCCGCTGCACTCGACAAAGCTTTTAATAAAGTGGCAAAACAAGTAAGTGTACCAGGATTCCGTAAAGGTAAAGTACCACGTCCTATCTTTGAAAAACGCTATGGTATTGAAAGTCTGTACCAAGATGCAATTGACATCCTGTTGCCAGAAGCTTACAGCCAAGCTGTAGAGCAAACGGACATCTTCCCGGTTGACAGCCCTGACGTTGAAATTGATCAATTTGCTAAAGGCGAATCTTTCAAGTTCAAAGCAAAGGTTACTGTTAAACCTGAAGTGACTTTGGGCGATTACAAAGGCGTAGAAGTGCCTGTAAGCAAACTCGAAGTAAGCGACGAAGAACTGGCTCAAGAACTGGAGCGCCTGCAACAACGTCATGCTGAACTGGTTGTCGTTGATGAAGATGCTGCTCAATCCGGTGATACAGCTATTATTGACTTCGACGGTTCCGTGGACGGTGTACCATTCGAAGGCGGACAAGCTGAGAAGTATTCTTTGGAACTGGGATCTAACACATTCATCCCTGGTTTTGAAGAGCAAGTGGTTGGTTTGCACACTGGCGATTCCAAGGACGTTGAAGTAACGTTCCCTGAGAACTACCATTCTGCTGACCTCGCTGGCAAACAAGCGGTATTCAAAGTGAAAGTTCACGAACTGAAACGCAAAGTTCTTCCTGAGCTGGACGATGAATTTGCTAAAGATGTAAGCGAATTTGACACACTGGCTGAATTCAAGGAAGACTTGAAAAAGCAATTGTTGGATCGTAAGGAAAACGAAGCTAAAGCAGCTCGCGAGGGTGCTGTAGTGGAGAAGGTTGCTGAGAATGCAACAATCGACATTCCTGAAGCAATGGTGAAGAGCGAAGTGCAAAACATGGTTCGCGATTTCGACAACCGTTTGCGTAGCCAAGGTATGAACCTTGAAATGTTCCTTGGATTCTCTGGTCAAAGCAAGGAAGACCTGGAAGAGCAAATGAAAGCTGATGCTGAGAAGCGCGTACGTAACAACCTCGTGCTGGAGCAAGTGGCTAAAGCAGAAAACATCGAAGTTTCCGAAGCGGAAATTGATGAAGAACTGAAAAACATGGCTGAAGCTTACAAACGTTCAGTTGAAGAAATCCGTAGCATTCTGGAAGGTAACGGCTCGTTCGCTAACCTGAAAGAAGAAATTTCACTGCGCAAAACCATTGCTTTGTTGGTGGAAAACAGCAAAGAAGTAGAAGCGCCAGTTGAAGCTGCTGAGTAATTCAGACGATAAAATATACGGAGTATGCTGTAACAAGCTGAAACGTAGTAATTAGATAGGGATAAGGCACGTAGTGAAAGTTACGTGCCTTATTTTTACCTTTGATAACCCAAATTTTAGTCGTTTATGGAAAGTGCTGTGAGTCGCGTTTTCTTGTTTTACATAAGTCACTACCGTATATTTGCACATACATACGAAACATGGTTAAATATGAGAAGGTCTCGGCAGAGTGTACTGTAAATAGCCCGCACTGCATATATGAGCGCATGCAAATATGACACGAGACTCTGAACATGTTAAAATATTTTGTAAGGTGTTCACGTTTCATGCTTGCTGCTTCCGTTTTAATGGGACATAAGGAAGCGGATGAATACAGGTGTTCATTTTAATAAAGAAAAGAGGTTGGTCGTGATGAGTCTCGTCCCTATGGTTGTGGAACAAACGAATCGAGGAGAACGATCTTACGATATTTACTCGCGGTTGCTTAAGGATCGTATTATTTTCCTAAGTGGCCCGATTGATGACGATGTCGCCAATCTCGTCATTGCACAGCTATTGTTCCTTTCTGCGGAAGATCCAGAGAAGGATATTAATTTGTACATTAACTCGCCAGGCGGTTCTGTAACTGCGGGCATGGGTATATATGATACAATGCAATTCATTAAGCCGGACGTATCGACGATCTGTGTAGGCATGGCTGCAAGTATGGGTTCGTTGCTGCTAACAGCGGGTGCGCCAGGTAAGAGATACGCGCTTACCAATAGTGAAGTCATGATTCATCAGCCACTTGGTGGCATTCAGGGGCAAGCCTCCGATATGCTGATTCATGCGGACTGGATTATCAAAACACGTGCTAAGCTGAATCAAATCTATGTAGAGCGTACGGGTCAGCCCCTCGAAAAAATCGAACGTGATACTGACCGGGATTTCTTCATGGAAGCGGAAGAGGCAAAAGCATACGGTATCATTGACCAGGTGCTGTCTAAACCGATTAATCTGTAAAGGGGTGGCTCTATGTTTAAATTTAATGATGAAAAAGGACAATTGAAATGTTCTTTCTGCGGTAAATCTCAGGATCAGGTTCGCAAGCTTGTTGCCGGACCGGGCGTAT
The DNA here is from genome assembly GCF_053570945.1 of Paenibacillus sp. CMM36. Classification (NCBI taxonomy): domain Bacteria; kingdom Bacillati; phylum Bacillota; class Bacilli; order Caryophanales; family Paenibacillaceae; genus Paenibacillus; species Paenibacillus sp. CMM36. The sequence continues at coordinate 46,439 of NZ_JBSEDY010000005.1, read as the reverse complement.
ATATATGTGACGAATGCATTGAGTTGTGTACGGAGATTGTAGAAGAGGAATTGGGTCATGAAGAAGAAGTAGATCTGAAAGACATTCCGAAACCAATGCAAATCCGTGACATTCTGGACCAATATGTTATTGGTCAGGATCAAGCGAAAAAATCGTTGTCTGTAGCGGTATATAATCACTACAAACGAATTAATACTCAAAACAAAATTGATGATGTGGAACTGCAAAAAAGTAACATCTTGATGCTTGGACCTACAGGTTCGGGTAAAACGTTGCTTGCGCAAACCATGGCTAAAATTTTGAACGTTCCTTTTGCTATCGCAGATGCCACTTCCCTTACGGAAGCAGGTTATGTGGGTGAAGACGTTGAAAATATTTTGCTGAAACTGATTCAAGCTGCCGATTATGATGTAGAAAAAGCCGAACGCGGCATTATCTACATTGACGAAATTGATAAAGTAGCCCGCAAATCCGAAAACCCGTCCATTACGCGTGACGTTTCGGGTGAAGGTGTACAGCAGGCGTTGCTTAAAATTTTGGAAGGCACGGTTGCTTCTGTACCACCTCAAGGCGGTCGCAAGCATCCACATCAAGAGTTTATTCAAATTGACACCACGAATATCCTGTTCATTTGCGGTGGTGCCTTTGATGGTCTGGAGCAAATGATCAAACGTCGTATCGGTAAAAAGGTTATCGGCTTCAACGCTACCAGCGAACAAAAAGACCTGAAACCAGGCGAATATACTTCAATGGTATTGCCTGAGGATCTTTTGAAATTCGGTCTGATACCGGAATTTGTAGGACGCTTGCCAGTAATTTCTACGCTGGAGCCGCTTGATGAGAACACATTGGTTCGTATTCTGTCCGAACCGAAAAATGCGTTAACCAAGCAATACCAGAAGCTGCTTGAGCTGGATAATGTGCAACTGGAGTTTAAGCAAGATGCTCTGGAAGCCATTGCTCGTGAAGCGATCAAGCGTAACACGGGTGCCCGTGGCCTTCGTGCGATCATCGAAGGTATTATGCTGGACGTAATGTATGAGGTTCCTTCCCGTGAGGATGTGACTACTTGCGTCATCAATGAGCAGGTTGTAAAAGACAAAATCGCACCGGAACTCGGTGGTACAGATAAGGATAAAAAACAAGAAGAGAGCGCCTAAGGATTGATACTTCGCGATCTCTAAAACATGAGAAGCCGGATCTCCACTTCACTAAACCTGTATGAGGTTTTAAGGGGTGGAGGTTTGGCGTTAATGGGAGAGAAAAGTACATGTTCTTAAGACAAGACACACGTCCCGTTAAAGTCGGGAATCTGACGATTGGCGGCAGCAATGAAGTCATCATCCAAAGCATGTGTACAACTAAAACAGCAGATGTGGAAGCAACTGTAGCCGAGATTCTTCGCTTGGAAGAAGCCGGATGTCAACTGGTGCGGGTTACCGTCAACAATGAGGAAGCTGCCGCAGCCATTAAGGAAATTAAAAAACGGATTCATATTCCGCTAGTTGCAGATATTCACTTTAATCACAAGCTGGCTCTACTGGCAATTGAAAATGGGATTGATAAAGTTCGCATTAATCCAGGTAACATAGGACGACGTGAAAAAGTAGAAGCTGTCGTGAAGGCATGTAAGGAAAAAGGGATTCCGATTCGAATTGGTGTGAATGCCGGGTCATTGGAACAGCATTTACTTGATAAGTATGGCTACCCTACGCCAGAAGCGATGGTAGAAAGTGCGCTGTATCATATCGGGATACTGGAAGAACTTGATTTCCATGACATTATCGTGTCACTGAAGGCGTCTGATGTTCCTATGGCGATTGCTGCTTATACGAAGGCCGCTGAAATTATTAAGTATCCGCTCCATCTGGGTATTACCGAAGCGGGTACACTCTTTACGGGTACAGTTAAAAGCGCGGCAGGTATGGGCGCTTTGCTAGCATCAGGCATCGGCTCCACAATGCGTATTTCACTTAGTGCTGATCCGGTGGAAGAAGTGAAGGTAGCCCGTGAGTTGCTCAAGACGTTTGGATTAATCACAAACGCAGCTACATTGATTTCTTGTCCGACTTGCGGACGTCTGGATATTGATCTGTTCTCTATTGCCAACGAGGTAGAAGACTACATTGCAAAACTCAAGGTACCGATTAAAGTATCAGTACTGGGTTGTGCAGTAAATGGCCCGGGTGAAGCGAAGGAAGCTGATATTGGAATTGCCGGAGCGCGCGGTGAAGGCCTTTTGTTCCGTTATGGAAAAATGATTCGCAAAGTACCTGAGGCTGATATGGTGGACGAATTGAAAAAAGAAATTGATATCATCGTCAAAGCATATGAGGAAACAGGGAAAATACCTGGACGTGAAGAACGTCATACCGCCGAGAAGGTGTAGGCAAAAAGCAGTTATTATAAAGAGGCATAGTCATAATCTATTGTCATCATTTAAACGCCGTGGAGAGCAGCTCTGCTACAGAACTGTTCTTCGCGGTGTTTTTGTATTTCTCTCTGATCTTTTGAAAGACCGCCGTTTAGCTATCGCGGAAAAGGAAATACTGTTTTTCATAGAGCGGCATTTTTAAAATTGCTGAGATGAGAAACGGAGGAAATACGATGGACTTGACTATGATTTTGTTATTGGTGCAAATGTTTTTCGGGATTGTTATTGGTCTGTATTTCTGGAACCTCCTGCGGAGCCAGAAAACGAACCGTAGTGCGGTGGATCGGGAATCCCGCAAGGAATTGGATAAGCTACGCAAATTGCGTTCTATTTCACTTACCAAGCCGTTGGCTGAACGCACACGTCCTGCCACATTACAGGATATCGTGGGTCAGAAGGATGGACTGCGCGCGCTCAAGGCTGCGTTATGTAGTGCGAATCCGCAGCATGTCATTATTTATGGCCCGCCGGGTGTAGGGAAGACAGCTGCTGCACGCGTTGTGCTGGAAGAGGCTAAGAAGAATCTGTCCTCTCCGTTCAAGGGAGACGCCAAATTCACGGAGATTGATGCTACGACGGCCCGCTTTGATGAGCGCGGTATTGCGGACCCGCTGATAGGTTCAGTGCATGATCCAATCTATCAAGGGGCAGGAGCGATGGGGGTAGCGGGTATCCCACAACCTAAACCCGGAGCTGTGACGAAGGCGCATGGGGGGATGCTGTTCATTGATGAGATTGGTGAGCTGCATCCAACGCAGATGAATAAACTCTTGAAAGTACTGGAGGATCGCAAGGTATTTTTGGAGAGTGCGTATTACAACTCGGAAGATTCGAATACTCCTGCTTATATCCACGATATTTTCCAAAACGGTTTGCCAGCCGATTTTCGTTTGGTGGGTGCGACGACCCGTTCGCCGCATGAACTGCCACCTGCGATTCGCTCCCGGTGCATGGAGATTTATTTCCGTGCCTTGCAGCCACAGGAGATTGCTCGTATTGCAGAGGATGCCGTCCACAAGCTAGGCTTTGGCCCTTGTCCTGAGGCGGTAGAAGTTGTACAGCGTTACGCAACGAACGGTCGGGAGGCGGTCAATATGATCCAGCTGGCTGCTGGTTTGGCACTTACCGAGAAAAGGGAATGTCTCAATGCTTCCGACGTCGAATGGGTAGCGGGCAGTAGTCAAATTCAACCGCGTCCTGACCGAAAAATACCAGGCTTGCCGCAAATCGGATTTGTTAACGGATTAGCTGTATATGGCCCGAACATGGGGATGCTGCTTGAAATTGAAGTTACAGCAGTTCCGGTTCCTGAGGGAAAGGGCAGCTATAATATTACGGGGGTTGTGGATGAGGAAGAAATCGGAGGCGGGTCCCGTACACTGCGCCGTAAGAGCATGGCTAAAGGTTCTGTAGAAAATGTTCTAACCGTTTTGCGTACGCTCGGATTGTCTCCGTCGAATTACGATTTGCATATCAATTTCCCTGGGGGTACGCCGGTAGATGGCCCGTCCGCAGGAATTGCGATGGCAACAGCCATTGCTTCCGCGATGCGGGGAATTCCGGTGGATCATGAAATTGCAATGACTGGCGAAATTAGCATCCATGGTCGTGTCAAACCGATTGGTGGTGTATTAGCCAAGGTTGAAGCCGCTTTTCAGGCAGGAGCCAAAAAAGTGATCATTCCGCAGGACAACTGGCAAGCTCTTTTTGACAGCATTGAGGGTTTAAAAGTGATTCCCGTACAGTCGGTTACCGAAGTGTTCCGACATGTGTTCGGGGAAGAGATAACGTCGGATTCGCCTGTACATGCGCCAATTGAGACTTTTCGCCCATCCCAATCTTCCTTGTTACAGGCTGATGGAACGCATAACGGGACGATATCAGATACAGGATCTTGCTGATGAACCACCCTTTCATTGGTTTTTTCATAAAACATTTGATAAAATATGAAAGATAACAACTTGAGGATTGTAAAATCCGGAACCTGAGAATCACTGGAGGTGCGAAAGCGATGGGACCCACCAAGACAAAAGGTCGTCGTTTTCCTTTGCTGCCTTTAAGAGGGCTTCTGGTCTACCCGAGTATGGTTCTGCATCTCGATGTGGGCCGGGAAAAATCGGTCAAGGCTTTGGAAAAAGCGATGGTTGAAGACAATTTGATTCTCCTGTGTTCTCAATCAGAAGTAAATATTGAAGAACCTACACAAGAGGACATCTTTCGAGTCGGCACGGTAGCCAAGGTACGCCAGATGCTCAAACTTCCTAATGGAACCATTCGAGTATTGGTGGAAGGGCTGGAACGGGCCGAGATTATTCAATATACGGACAATGAAGAATATTACGAGGTAATGGCGAAGGAGCTGCACGAGGCAGAAAACGTACAGCCTGAGACGGATGCGCTAATGCGCACTGTATTAACTCAGTTCGAGCATTATATCAACTTGTCCAAAAAGGTAACACCGGAGACTCTCGCTGCGGTATCGGATATTGAGGAGCCGGGACGGCTAGCAGACGTAATCACAAGTCATTTGACGCTCAAAATTAAGGAAAAGCAGGATATACTGGAGACGATCGACGTTACTCAGCGTCTGGAGAAGCTTCTGGATATTTTGAACAATGAGCGTGAAGTACTGGAGCTGGAACGTAAAATCAACCAGCGTGTGAAGAAGCAGATGGAAAAGACGCAGAAGGAGTATTATCTGCGTGAACAAATGAAGGCAATTCAGAAGGAACTTGGCGAGAAGGAAGGTCGCGCGGGAGAAGTTGAAGAACTGCGCAACCAGCTAAGTGAACTGGAGTTGCCTATTCCGGTGAAGGAGAAGGTCGAAAAGGAAATCGATCGTCTGGAAAAAATGCCGGCAAGCTCTGCCGAGGGTGGCGTCATCCGTAATTATGTGGATTGGTTATTAAGCTTGCCATGGAACAAGTTTACCGATGATGATCTGGATATCGTCAAAGCTGAAGAGGTACTTAATAACGACCACTACGGATTGGATAAACCCAAGGAGCGTGTATTGGAGTATTTGGCTGTACGCAAGCTGGTGAAGACCATTAAGGGACCGATTCTGTGTCTCGTGGGTCCGCCAGGGGTCGGCAAGACCTCGTTGGCCCGTTCGATTGCCAAATCCATGGGTCGGGAATTTGTCCGCATCTCTCTCGGAGGTGTGCGGGATGAAGCGGAAATCCGCGGTCACCGTCGGACTTATGTTGGTGCGATGCCGGGGCGGATCATTCAGGGGATGAAGACCGCAGGAACGTCTAATCCAGTATTTTTGCTGGATGAGATTGATAAAATGGCTTCCGATTTTCGAGGAGATCCATCGGCGGCATTGCTCGAAGTGCTTGATCCTGAACAAAACAATACGTTCAGTGACCATTTTGTTGAGCTGCCGTTTGACCTGTCCAATGTGATGTTTGTAACGACAGCCAATGCTGCACACAACATCCCGCGTCCGCTAATGGACCGCATGGAGACGCTCTATATTCCTGGCTACACCGAACTGGAGAAGCTGGAAATCGCCAATCGGTACCTATTGCCCAAGCAGAAGAGAGAGCATGGCTTGGACGAGGAACAACTGGTTATCGGGGAGGATACGCTACTGCGTGTCATTCGCGAATATACGCGTGAATCTGGTGTGCGGAATCTTGAGCAGCAAATGGCTTCTCTGTGCCGCAAGGCGGCGAAGTCCGTTGTATCTGGTGGCGAAGGACCAATTCAAATCACACCGGATAATCTGAAGGATTATCTGGGTATCGCTAAATTCCGTTACGGTGTTGCAGAACTGGAGGATCAGATCGGTACGGTTACAGGCTTGGCATGGACAGAGGTCGGTGGTGAAACACTGATGATTGAAGTGACGGTCGTACCTGGTAGTGGTAAACTGATTCTTACGGGTAAACTGGGAGACGTTATGAAGGAATCTGCACAGGCGGCATTCAGCTACACCCGTTCCAAAGCAGTTGATCTGGGCATTGAACTAGACTTTTATGAGAAAAATGATATCCACATTCATATTCCTGAGGGTGCGATTCCGAAGGATGGTCCATCTGCGGGAATTACTATTGCTACCGCGTTAATTTCAGCTTTGACCAACCGTCATGTATCCAAGGATGTGGCTATGACGGGCGAAATTACTCTACGCGGCCGTGTATTGCCGATTGGTGGTTTAAAAGAGAAGTCGCTGGCTGCCCACCGGGCAGGCTACAAAAAAATTCTGCTTCCCAAAGATAATGAACGGGATTTAAAGGATATTCCCGACAGTATCCGGCAGGATGTTGAATTTGTCCCCGTTGCCCATATGGATCAGGTGCTAAAGCATGCTTTGGTTGAGCAGGCAAGGGTACATTAGAGAGGAATTAAGGACACAATGAAAGTAACAAAAGCAGAATTTATAATAAGTGCGGTTGGTCCCGATCAGTTTCCTGTGGACGCTTTGCCAGAGATTGCTCTGGCGGGGCGCTCCAATGTAGGAAAGTCTTCATTGATTAATCGGTTGATTAACCGTAAAAATTTGGCGCGTACCAGTTCTACGCCAGGTAAAACCCAGCAACTCAATTATTACCGGATTAATGATGATCTCTATTTTGTCGATTTTCCCGGTTACGGTTACGCCAAGGTATCCAAAACGTCCCGCAAGGCTTGGGGGCAGATGATTGAGTCTTATTTGCTGGAGCGTGAGCCACTCAAACTGGTGCTTCAAATGGTAGATTTGCGCCATCCGCCGTCCAAGGACGATATCATGATGTATGATTGGCTGCGTCATAACGGGCTTCCCGTATGTGTTGTAGGCACGAAGGCAGATAAAATCCCTAAAACGCGGCGAGAAAAGCATTACAAGGTAATCAAGCAGGAACTCGGAATACTTCCCGGGGGATTGTTTATCCCCTTTTCATCCGAAGAAGGTATGGGCAAGGAAGAGCTGTGGTCTGTCATCTCCAGCTATATAGAGAATGACGAAGAAGAGCAGACGGAATTGTAAGGCTAGGGACGTCCTTGAGGACGTCCTTTTTTCATGGTTCGGGCTTCAAAAAAATAAACTTACTAAATAGGTGGGAATAATATATAATAACAAAAAGAACTCGTGGATTTTAAGCCGAAAAGTGAGTATATGGGGGATAATGCAGTCTCAACCCCATCATTTTCCGTTTATTTCCGATGTATGGCGGGAATTTATGATTTGATGTGCAAGAAAAGCACTTTAGGTCTGATGTATAATAAATTTAAAGCTTAAACTTATAGGTTCAGGAAAGAATTGAGGAGATGGGTATGGCTCAGCGGTTAGCCACAGAGTATGTTAAAACCACTTTGACCTTGTCGGAAACCCAAATGGACGAATTTTTGCGGGCAGTGGATGATCCCCAGGTGCATTACTATATTAAAGTTCTAGATAACGGAAGACAGGAAATCGTTCTGGAGCATAGTGCGGGTGAGGAAGTTCATTTGTTTTTTGAAGCCAAAGAGGGAGCGTTTGTGTGTGAATTGACTTGTCGCTTAATTCATCCGCAACTAACCCTGTTTATACGCAAACTTTTTGTTCGTTTTAAGGGCGAAGGCATCGTTTACCGAATGTATCAAGGATTCACTATGGTGTATTTTTATAATGAAGGTACGGTTCGTAAAATTATGGAGAAGAATGCCGGAGGTTCCAGGCTGGTATTCGAATATAAAAATACGGTGCAGGAATTGCAACAGCTTTTTCAGCATCAGAACGTCGAAAATGAAATATCTGACGTATATCATCTCATTAATTCGTTGCTTGACCAGCGGAATTTGGCGCGTACTTTCTCGGAGTTGGAACAGATTGACCACAAGCTTCGAATGAGTTGCTCAAAATTATTTGCACTGGAAGCTTAATAAGGCATGAATATATGGAATGAATCGTTATGCCATGTAGTCCCTTTCTTTACCGAAATAGGCTTTTTTATTCTTAAAAAATGATTGCATTTGCTGCACATAGATGTTATTTTTAATCTCGTTGAAAATGAAATATAGGAACCAGGATTCACTCAGGACATTGAATGTTGCGAGAGGTTATTCCCTCGGGAAGTGAATGACGTAGGTCCTAGCGGATGAAATTTTTCCAAACATTTTATTCCTAGGAAGGGGGAACCGAAAGATGGAATTGGAGTACTCAACTTTCGGAAGACACGTTGCCGTAGATACTTGGGGTGTTGAGTTTGAATTACTGAATGATGCGCAGTTTTTGGAGGCTCAATTAGTTGAAGCAGCTGAAGCTTGCGGAGCAACGGTGATGTCCGTTCAATCCAAGCAGTTCGAACCACAGGGAGCTACCGTGCTTGTACTGTTGTCGGAGAGTCATCTCTCTATTCATACGTATCCTGAGAGAGGGTTTGCCGCTATTGATTGTTATACTTGCGGTGAGACTGTCGATCCGCAGCTGGCTATTGATTACCTGGTATCCGTTCTAAAACCGAAAAAAACATATGCGAAAAAGCTGATTCGCGGCTTGGGAGAACTTCAGGTGGAATCACCAGAGTGCAAGCTGGCTGAGTTAGTGTAAATCGTTTTTTATGGAGCCGTTTGTGCGTCCTATATTATAGCCATGGAACATTTCCATGGTTATTTGTTTTAAAAGTGGTCTACACTAAATCAAATCATACAGAACGTGCTGGTTTCATGAAAGCTATTCAATTTTCATAAACAATTCATAAAACAGCCGGAGGAGATTCGGACTTCTGTGATATAATTAACATAGTTTATGATAACAGTGGTTATTCTTATTACAGTTTAGGCAGGTGAATTTGCAATGCACATCGTCGTTGTTGGGTTGAATTATCGTACGGCGCCTGTGGAAGTCAGAGAGCGTTTTACATTTGCAGAACAAGATTTGCCAAAAGCGCTGGAGCAACTCAAACTTACCAAAAGTGTGTTGGAAGGCGTAGTTGTCGCAACCTGCAATCGGACTGAAATATATGTTGTAGTGGACCGCCTTCACATGTGCGGCTATTTTATACGCAGTTTTATGGAGCAATGGTTTGGCATTCCGCGTGATCAATTTACACAACATTTATATATATATGAGGACGAGCAGGCGATTCGGCATTTGTTCCGTGTGACTTGTGGTCTTGATTCTATGGTAATCGGAGAAACACAAATTTTGGGACAGGTAAAGAACGCTTTTCTTCAGGCTCAATCCCAGAAAATTACGGCAACGTGGTTTAATATGTTGTTTAAGCAGGCCGTCACATTGGGCAAGCGTGCCCATTCAGAGACATCTATTGGAGAAAGTGCCGTATCTGTCAGCTATGCAGCAGTTGAGCTAGGCAAACGGATTTTCGGGATGTTTACCGATAAAAAGGTACTGATTCTCGGTGCTGGTAAAATGAGTGAACTTACGGTTAAGCATTTGTACAGCGGCGGAGCAGCCGAGGTTATTGTAGCCAACCGAACCTTGTCCCGTGCGGAAGACCTTGCCTCCAAGTTCCATGGCACGCCGGTTACGATGGAGGAAGGCATGAATCGGTTGGCGGACGTGGATATTGTTATTAGCTCGACAGGTGCCCAGGGGTATATTCTGGATCGGACTCGGGTTGAAGCAAGTATGAAACGTCGACAGTCCCGTCCTTTGTTTATGATTGATATTGCGGTTCCGCGTGATCTCGACCCGGCTATTGGTGAATTACAGAATGTTTTCCTGTACGATATTGATGATCTGGAAGGGATCGTGGAGAGCAATTTGGAAATGCGCCGTACCGAAGCTACAAAAATCGAGCATATGATCGAAGATGAGCTTAGCGAGTTTTATCAATGGTTGAAAACGATGGGAGTGCGTCCGGTGATTCGTGCATTACAGGAAAAAGCGGAGTCTGTACATCAGGATACGTTGGAAAGCTTGTTCAATAAGCTTCCCGAGCTGGATGAACGGCAACGCAAAGTGATTAGCCGTTTGACGAAGAGCATGCTGAACCAGATGATGCATGATCCGATCAATCGGGTAAAGGAACTGGCTGTCCAAAAACAGGGGAATGAGGCCCTGGACATGTTTAGCCACATTTTTGCTCTGGAGGATCGTTTGGATGACGCCGCTCAGAAAGTAGATAAAAGCGATGCATCTGCGTTAATAAAACCGGAAGCCGGTGTTCATGAAAAAACCGTTCAGGCTCAGGCTTTGCCAGCGTCGTTTGCGCCGGCCAGCCTGTAAAAGTGGGTGAACAGACGTGGCTTCAGGCATGCTTATATATGATTCAATGATTTATGTTTTTGCCCTGAGCCTTCTGTTTGTATTCTCGGATGGGATTCGTCGCAATGCGAATGCTAAACGGACAGGTACAGGGCTTCTTGTTGTCGTTCTGGTGCTCCAGCTTGCTTATATGGGGATAAGAACCTGGAATGAAGGGCACCTTCCTATTTTCGTGACCTACGATTTTCTATTTCTGTTTTCAGTTATTTTAGTGCTGATTTCTTTGATTTTGACACGTTATCAGCGTTCCGAATTTGCGGTATTGCTGCTTAATATTATTAGTTTTGCAGTGCTGGTGCTCAACAATATATGGATGGAGCCTCTCGACAATCCACTTGGAAATTGGCATACCGTGCATGGGCTGCTCCTGATTCATATTGCGCTGGCTAATCTTGGTTTTGTAGCGATGACGGTAGCAGCTGTATTTTCGGGGTTATATCTGTTTTTGCATCGTAAATTGAAAGTAAAGAAATGGAATGACACGATCAGACGCCTGCCGAGTCTGGAAATGATGGATCGGTATACGCATATGGCGCTGTTGATTGGTACTCCTTTGCTGGGAGTCTCTATTGTAGTTGCCGTTATTTCTATTATTGCTGAGGAACGCTGGCTTCTCTTGCTAGATACCAAGGTGCTGATGACAGCGATTGCCCTGTGTGTGTATATTATATTTTTAGTGAGCAAAAGATTGAATCAGCGTTCAGGGCTTGTGATGGCAAAGTGGGCATTGGTGGGCTACACGCTATTGATTCTTAATTTTTTGCTGAATTCCTGGTCTGTATTTCATCAGTGGACGGGAGAGTGAAAAGCCATTTGCAGCATTTTGTCCCGATTTCGTTGAATTGTAACAATAAGATCTGTTGTATTGTAGGCGGCGGCAGGATTGCGGAACGAAAGGTTAAGGGGATGATGGAAAGTGGGGCGTCCATTACCCTCATTAGCCCGAATATAACGCCGGATTTACAGGTCCTGGCCGATCACAAGCAGCTCCACTGGGTAAATCGCGTATATCGCGAGGGTGACCTCCAGGGAGCCTTTCTTGTATATGCCGCTACGAACCAGAGAGAAGTGAATAATAAGGTTGCGCATGAGGCCAGACAAAGGGGTATACTGGTAAATGTGGCGGATCGCTCGGAAGAGGGAGATTTTATAACGCCGGGCATCATCCGACGAGGGAGACTGACGATTAGTATCTCTACAGAAGGGGCAGGCCCCGCTGTGACCGCTGATATTACATCAGCCTTGGATACGTTGTTTGGTAGCGAATACGAGCCATATCTGGATTTCATGCACGATATGCGACAGATCATCAAACGTAAGATAAGTTCCCCACAGCAAAGGACTAAACTACTGAGGCGCTTGGCGAGTAGCGGAATTTTGGATCAAATACGCCGTCATGAATTTATGGCTTGGACCGAACAACAAATAGACCTGTGGATTGCGCAAAATCAGGAGGAATAACATGCGAACAATTGTGGTAGGCAGCAGACAGAGTGCGCTGGCGTTAACTCAGACCGGGCATGTCATTGAAGATTTGAACGCGCTATGCGCGGAGCATGGAATGGATTTGCAATTTGTCGTAAAGAAAATCCTGACCAAGGGTGATCGAATATTGGATGTAACCTTGTCCAAAGTGGGTGGCAAAGGGCTTTTTGTCAAAGAGATTGAACAGGCCATGCTGGCTGGTGAGATTGATATGGCAGTACATAGTATGAAGGATATGCCTTCCGAATTGCCGGAAGGGCTTGTCAACGGCGCTGTACCGCGTCGTGAGGATCCACGTGATTGCCTGATCACATTGGGCGCCGAGAGCCTGGAGGATTTGCCTCAAGGGGCAAAGGTGGGCACGAGTAGCCTGCGCAGAGCCAGTCAAATCAAGTCCATGCGACCTGATCTACAATTGGAGCCTGTGCGTGGGAATATTGATTCCCGTCTGAAAAAGCTGGAGACGGAAGGTTTTGACGCTATCATTTTGGCGGCAGCAGGTTTGCATCGGATGGGCTGGAAAGATCGAATTACATCCTATATACCGGAAGAAGACTGTTTGCCGGCGGTTGGGCAGGGAGCGCTGGGTATTGAATGTCGCGCGAGTGATGAAGAGCTATTGGCCTTGCTGCGCCTTTACAACGACCGGGATACCTCGGCTACCGTTGCGGCAGAACGAACCTTTTTGGGCGTGTTAAATGGGGGGTGCCAAGTGCCGATCGGGGCTCATGCCGTCTGGGCTGGTCAAGAAATCAGCCTTACGGGCATGGTAGGCTCGCCAGATGGCGAGGTTATTTTGAAGGAAACGCTCCAGGGAAATGATCCGCAAAAGCTGGGAGAAGCGGTGGCGGCCAGTTTGATAGCCAAAGGAGCAGAACAGATTCTGGCGCAGGTGAGGGGATGATAGCATGGCAGGAAAAGTATATTTGGTAGGTGCAGGACCCGGAGACGCAAGATTAATTACGGTCAAGGGTTGGGAATGCATTCAATTGGGCGATGTCATTGTGTACGACAGACTGGCAAGCCCGCGCCTCTTGGGATTGATGAAGCCAGGGGCCCAAAAAATATATGTTGGAAAGTTGCCAGATCGTCACACTATGAAGCAAGAGGAAATTAATCAGCTGTTGGTGGATTTGGCCTTGGAAGGAAAAACAGTTGTTCGTCTTAAAGGGGGAGACCCTACTATATTTGGACGAGTCGGCGAGGAAGCCGGGCTACTGCGTAAACATGGTATTTCCTATGAAATTATACCCGGCATCACATCAGCAATCAGTGTGCCCGCCTATGCGGGGATTCCAGTCACACACCGGGATATGGCCTCATCGCTATCTATCATTACAGGTCATGAAAGTCCGGATAAACTCGACAAAAGTATTCATTGGGATAAAGTGACGAACGCAACGGGCACACTGATCTTTATGATGGGTGTAGCAAAGATTGGCTATATCAGTGAACAGCTGATAAAACACGGCAAGCCATCAAATACTCCTGTTGCCTTGATCCGCTGGGGAACCCGTGCCGAGCAGGATACGCTGGTGGGTACGCTTGCGGATATTGAAGCTAAGGTGAAGGCTGCGAATTTTCAGCCTCCCGCCGTCATCGTTGTCGGAGAAGTGGTCAATCAACGTGAACAGTTAAAATGGGCTGAGGACATGCCTTTGTTTGGCAAGCGAATTTTGGTTACTCGCGCGCGTGCGCAGGCCAGCAGTCTGGTCCATCGGATAGAAGAGCTTGGTGGCGAGCCTTATGAATTTCCAGTTATTCAGACGGTCGCCCCTTCGGACGAGCCAACCAAACAGGAAATTAAAGAGGCATTTGCGCGACTGCCAGAATATGATTGGGTGTTTTTTACCAGCGTTAATGGAGTGGAATACTTTTTCACGCACTTAAAGGAACAGGGCAAGGACGTACGTATGCTGTTCAAAGCGCGTATTGCCGCAGTCGGACCGGCTACAGCAGCCGCGCTTCGGACGCACGGAATTGTGGCAGAACAGATCGAGGGCCCATTTCAGGCAGAGGGCTTGCTCGAAGGATTTGAGCAGGATTTGCAGGCAGGGCAGAACGTATTTCTCCCAAGAGGTGATCTAGCTCGGCCGTGGCTGCCAGAAAAGCTGAGGGAGATGGGACTTCATGTGACCGAGGCTGATTTGTATCAAACGGTGCTAGCAGCCAACACACAGGATGATGAACTTCTCAAGCTGCTTCAGGAGCGTGCCATTCATGCGATTACGTTTACCAGTTCCTCAACTGTAACCTTTTTCTTAGAAGCCCTCAGACAAATGGGGATCCATGATCCGGTGTCGCTGCTGGAGGGAGTTACGATTGCTGTGATAGGTCCTTTGACCGGTGAGACAGCTACCCAAGCCGGCTTGACTGTAAGTTTTATGTCAGAGAAGGCGACCATTGAAAGTCTGATCCAATCGTTGTGTGAGTGGAAACGTTCAAGTACTGTTATGACATTATAATTTTTTTGTTTTTACTAATGAATGTATAAAAAATGGAGGTTTGTAATCATGAGTGTTCCTTTTACCAGACATCGCCGTTTGCGCCAGTCGGCTGCAATCCGCAGTATGGTGCGTGAGACCGTATTGAATCCCACTGATTTTATCCAACCGATCTACGTAACATTTGGCACTGGGGTGAAACAGGAAATTAGCTCTATGCCAGGTGTATACCGTTTTTCTCTGGATCGGCTGGAGGAAGAACTGAAAGAGATTAGTGAGCTCGGCATTCCCGCTGTGCTCCTATTTGGCATCCCAGAAACCAAAGACAGCGTAGGGACTTCGGCTTTTGTGGACGATGGTATTGTTCAGGAAGCTACTCGTCTGATCAAGTCGCGTTATCCCGAACTGCTGGTTGTGGCTGACACTTGTTTGTGTGAGTTTACGGACCATGGACACTGCGGTATGGTGCACATGCATGAGCATGATGGTGAGGTATGCGGTGAGGTATTGAATGATGAATCTCTGGAGGTGCTGGTACGTACAGCTGTATCTCAGGCCAGAGCTGGTGCAGATATTATCGCGCCATCTAATATGATGGACGGTTTTGTACAGGCGATTCGGCAGGGGTTGGATCTAGAAGGCTTTTCACATATTCCAATTATGTCGTATTCCGTCAAATATGCGTCTGCTTTTTACGGTCCTTTCCGGGAGGCCGCAGATTCTGCGCCGCAGTTTGGTGACCGCAAATCCTATCAGATGGATCCTGCTAATGCACGTGAAGCATTGCGAGAAGCAGAATCTGATGTGCTGGAGGGGGCAGATATGCTGATGGTGAAGCCTTCCCTTTCTTATCTTGACGTAATGCGCACGATTAAGGATCAATTTGATCTGCCTATGGTGGCTTACAACGTTAGTGGTGAATATGCCATGGTCAAGGCAGCGGCTCTTCAAGGCTGGATTGATGAAAAAGCAATGGTGCTAGAGATTTTGACAAGTATGAAGCGTGCGGGTGCAGATATGATTATTACCTATTCGGCCAAGGATGCGGCAAGATGGTTGAAGCAATAAGTCTATTTTCAGAAGATAGGAGTGGTCAGAATGATCGACGAACAACGAACAGTGCGCAAGGATACGAACTCCAAAGTAGCCTTTGATGAGGCAAAACAATACATTCCGGGTGGCGTAAACAGCCCGGTACGGGCTTTTAAATCTGTTGGAATTACACCTGTGTATATCGACCATGGCGAAGGATCGCGCGTATATGATATTGATGGTCAATCCTATTTAGACTATGTATGTTCATGGGGACCGCTTATTATGGGCCATGCACATCCCGAAGTGGTTAAAGCTTTACAGGCTGCTGTTGTAAAAGGAACCAGCTTCGGCGCACCAACGTTGGCAGAAACCGAAATGGCCAAGCTCGTATGTGAGCGTGTTCCTTCTATGGACATTGTACGTATGGTTAACTCCGGTACTGAGGCGACTATGAGTGCGATTCGACTCGCACGCGGATTTACGAGCCGTAGTAAAATTCTTAAATTTGAGGGATCATATCACGGTCATGCGGACAGCTTGCTGATTAAAGCAGGCTCTGGTGTTGCCACATTAGGCTTGCCCGATAGTCCCGGTGTGCCTGAAGTTGTGGCCACCCATACCATCACTGTCCCTTATAATGATCTAGCTTCGGTGAAGCTAGCTTTTGAGAAATTTGGCGAAGAGATTGCCGCAATTATTGTCGAGCCAGTAGCAGGCAATATGGGAGTTGTACCGCCACAGCCTGGATTTTTGGAAGGTTTGCGTGAGGTAACCCAGCAGTACGGAAGTCTGCTGATTTTTGATGAAGTGATGACTGGATTCCGGGTTGGACTTCATTCGGCTCAAGGTCGCTTTGGTGTGACACCGGATCTTACCTGTTTGGGTAAAGTGATTGGTGGTGGACTCCCTGTAGGTGCTTACGGCGGACGTCGTGATATTCTGGAGCGGATTGCTCCATCGGGGCCCATTTATCAAGCGGGTACGCTTAGCGGAAATCCGCTGGCTATGGCAGCAGGTTATTCGACACTTAAATTGCTGACGCCAGAAGTATACGATCGCTTGGAAGAGCGGGCAGCACGACTTCAAGCCGGATTCGAACGTAATGCGAACGAGCTAGGTATCCCTGTCACGATCAATCGCGTGGGTTCCATGGTTTGTCCATTTTTTACAGAAGAAAAGGTTGTCAATTTTGATACAGCTAAAACGAGTAATCAGGACCACTTCCGTCGTTACTTTACTGAAATGGTGAATGAGGGAGTCAGTGTAGCACCATCTCAATTTGAGGGTATGTTTGTATCGGGCGTGCATACGGTAGAGGATATTGATGCCACCATTGAGGCGAACTATCGCGCGCTCAAACGTCTATGAGCTGGCAAGGTGGCTGGAAAAGAAGAGGACCCTGGCTGGAAGTCACGCCAGGACGGGAAATCACAGACGGGGAAAAAAACAGCGCTGATGCTGTAGATCAGTGGTTGCTGAATCGTTTGGAATTACCGGAAAAGCTGTGGCGCAGACTGCGCCATGATAAAGAGATTGAACTTACAGGGGACCGGCTGCGGCTGGCCCTTTTTCCTGTAATGAACCTTGGCATCACCCCTCGCTGGTATGATTTGAAGGTACTGTATGAAGATGATTTTTGTCTGGTAGTACATAAACCAGCAGGTATGGCAGTACATCCGGACGGTGGTGTGCAGGATGGTCCGCTGACGTTGGATCATGCTGTCGCATCCTACTATGAGATGAATGGCATTCATGCGGTGGTACGGCATGTACATCGTCTGGATGTGGATACGACGGGCCCGGTGCTATATGCCAAAAATGAGTTTGCGTTGCTCAAGCTGGACGAGCAAATGAGAGCTAAGGATATCGACCGCCGGTATGTAGCTTTGGTACGAGGGGAAGTACCTCCATCGCTGCGAACGTTGGATTGGCCGATTGGCAAGGACAGGCATCATAAGCAGCGCCGTCGTGTATCTCCGACTGGGCAGAAGGCGGTTACCCATATTGAACTCGGGGAAGTATGGGGAAGCGGTTCAAGTGCAGTGAGTCTCGTATATCTGACGCTGGAGACAGGACGGACGCACCAGATTCGCGTACATCTTAGTCATGCTGGCTACCCGTTGCTTGGGGATGTATTATACGGGGGGCGTGCTACTGATTTTGGCAGGCAGGCGCTACACGGAGAGCGTCTTACCTTCTGTCATCCGCTGAGTGGCGAAACGATTACTGTGGAGGATGCTTGGCCGGATGATTTTCAAAAGCTGCACAAACAGCTATAAAAGATGGCATGCCTTCTATTTTGGCGCATATACTTGAACCTAGAAACGGTTTGCAATATGGAGTTTCCGTGCGCCTGACCAGAAGTCAGAGGATGTGCGGAGACTGCCCAAAGGAGGATGCCATCCTTGAACAAACAACAGAATGATCAGCCGCAAGGCTTGCGTTTTGATATTTATGAACGCATTCATTTGACGGAGGAAGCTGCCGGGATTGCTGAGTTGGAGGAAATCGAGCTTCTGCCACGCATTCAGGTTGTAACCCACGGCGACCATGCCGCTTTGCGAGGGCATTTGCTGCTGGAGGGCGTGTACCGCACACCTGAACAGTTCACGAGCGAGCTTCATCATTTGATCCCTGTGGAAATTACCATTCCGCTAAACCGCGTAGGGAGATTGGAAGATATCTCTGTCGAGATTGAAAATTTTGATGTGGACCTGCTTTCTTTACGTAGTCTAAACATTACAGGCGTTCTTTCTTTGCATGGTGTGGAAAGCTCGCACGCGGAAGAGACGGCGGTCTGGTTGGATGAAGAATTTACCGTAGTGCATGCACCTGAGCATCCGGTTCAATCCCTTTCCGCCGATGAAGAGTATCGTCAGGCAGAGGCCTATTCTACCAATGACTCGACCTCTGATTACGTTACAGATCCTGAAACCTCCTACAGTGTGCCAGTACAACAGGAGTCCATTTCCTGGGAACAGCTGTCTGAGGACCAAGGGGAACAGCAATCATCGTCGGAACAGCAAGCTTATGAGCCAGCAGTAGATCCTAACCGATTCTATGAGCCTTGGACGGGCAAAGCAGTTGAAGATAACTCTCCCGAGGTCAAACATGAGCATGGGTCTCCGGAAGTGTGGGGATTTCAGCAAAAGGAAGCATGGGCAGGGGGAAATGAGTCCAAAGTATCTTCCGCATCTCCTAATGTAAATTATGACCCTTTGCTGTCTGAACCGCATCCTGCTACGGAGTCCGAGGTCTATCTGGAGCCACAGTTGGAAGCGAGTCAAGTAGATAGCTTCGACTTCAGGCCTGAAGCGTCAGAACAGGTGAATCACGAGGCCCATGACACTTTTACTGAGGATAAGCCAGAGATGCGTGTGGCGCTTAACAGTAAAAAGGATGAAGAGGCAGACGAGCCAGACCCGGTTGTCTACTCATCATTGCTCCAATCCAGCCGTTCGGTGAAAGAAGCGGAATACCAGCAGCAATTGGAGCAGGAGCCGCAGGATCAGAAAGCCGAAGAAGAGCGGGAGAATGCCAAGTGGAAGAACCTTTTTTTTCATACACAAGATGAAACACCTTTTCGTAAGGTGCGGTTATGCATAGTACAGCGCGAGGATACACTGGAAACCATAGCTGACCGTTATCAGCTCAGCACGCGTGAGCTTCAACTGTATAACAGATTGGCGGAGCATCATGTGGAAGAAGGACAGGTATTGTACATCCCTTGATCCGGTTGCTGAAAAATGCACAGCGGGTGTTGACTATAGTCAATGGGAAATGTATGATGTGGTATAGTTATTGAAAGACTGAGATCGGGAAGAGTAGGCAGCAAGCCCTTCAGAGAGTGGAATTGCAGCGCTGTGAGGTTCCGCAGGAAGCTACTGGCCGAAGTCACCCGGGAGTCGCCTGTTTGAACGGTTCCTCATTTAATTCCTACGGAAGATAAGAGGTTCACGGTAGAATAAGGCCGGTCCGCAACCGTTATCTGCATAAAGTGTCACACCATGTGTAATGGATCAGTGGATACATACACTAGGGGTGAAACAAAGGTGGTACCGCGAGAGAACAGCCTTTCGTCCTTTGAGGATGAAGGGCTTTTTTTATTTGCCAATTGAAAAATCATGGAGGTATCCTGATATGTCAGAACAAGACAACAAGACAACCTTGGAAATGCCAACAACGTACGATCCAAAATCAGCAGAACAAAAATGGTACAAAACGTGGATGGAGAAGGGCTATTTCCGCGCTGGGCAACATCCAGAGGCAGAGCCTTTTACAATCGTTATTCCACCACCGAATGTTACAGGTATGTTGCATATTGGACATGCTCTTGACTTTACTTTGCAGGATATTATTATTCGCGCCAAGCGGATGCAGGGCTATGATGCCTTGTGGCTGCCAGGGGCAGACCATGCGGGTATTGCTACCCAAACAAAGGTAGAGCAAAAGCTGCGTGAAGAAGGCCTGACACGTTATGATTTGGGCCGCGAGAAGTTTTTGGAGAAAGTGTGGGAGTGGAAGGATCTTTATCTAGATAATATCCATAACCAATGGGAAAAGATGGGCTTTTCTCTCGATTATTCTCGTGAGCGTTTTACGCTGGATGAGGGACTGTCCCAAGCGGTACGCGAGGTATTCGTTAAACTGTACAAGAAGGGTCTGATTTATCGCGGTAAACGCATCATAAACTGGGACCCTGCTGCACGTACTGCATTATCGGACATTGAGGTGGAATACAAAGAGGTGAACGGAAATCTGTATCACCTGCAATATCCACTGAAAGACGGTAGCGGATTTATTACGGTAGCCACTACACGTCCTGAAACGATGCTGGGCGATACAGCTGTAGCTGTACACCCGGAAGATGAACGCTACAAGCAAATGATCGGCAAAACGCTTGTGCTCCCAATCATCGGACGGGAAATTCCGGTCATTGCGGATGATTATGTTGATAAAGATTTCGGTAGCGGCGCGGTTAAAATTACACCGGCTCACGACCCGAATGACTTTGAAATGGGACAACGTCACCAGCTGCCACAAATTACAGTGATGGACGAAACGGGAACGATGAATGCCGAAGCAGGCAAATATCAGGGCCTTGATCGTAGCGATTGCCGTAAGCAAATCGTCGCTGATCTGAAAGAGCAGGGCGTACTGATTCGTATTGAAGAGCACGTACATCAAGTAGGCCACAGCGAGCGTACAGGTGTAGTTGTAGAACCTTATCTGTCCACACAATGGTTTGTGGAAATGAAGCCTCTGGCAGCTAAAGCCATTGAAGTGCAGAAGGCTGGCAACGGGGTAAACTTTGTACCGGATCGCTTTGAACGTACTTATCTGCATTGGATTGAAAATGTGCGTGACTGGTGTATTTCCCGTCAATTATGGTGGGGACACCGTATTCCGGCTTGGTACGATGAGGATACCGGAGAAGTGATTGTATCGGCGGAGGACCCTACAACTTTGCCTGAGTATGCTGGCAGAAAGCTAAAACAGGATGAGGATGTGCTGGATACTTGGTTCAGCTCGGCTTTGTGGCCGTTTTCGACACTGGGCTGGCCTGAGCAGACAGAGGACCTCAAACGCTACTATCCGACTAATGTCTTGGTTACAGGCTATGACATTATTTATTTCTGGGTATCGCGTATGATTTTTACAGCACTCGAGTTTACGGAAGAGATTCCGTTCAAGGACGTACTTATGCACGGGTTGGTTCGTGATGCGGACGGTAGAAAAATGTCCAAATCCCTCGGCAACGGTGTTGATCCGCTCGACGTGATTGACCAATATGGTACCGATGCCATGCGTTATATGATTTCCACCAGTAGCACGCCTGGGCAAGACCTTCGTTTCCGCTGGGAGCGGGTGGAGCAGGCCCGCAACTTTGCCAATAAAATCTGGAATGCGTCACGCTTTGCGCTGATGAATCTGGAAGGCGTCACTTCGGCAGATATAGACATTACTGGTGACCTGAGCACCGCTGATCGTTGGATTCTGCATCGTCTAAACGAAACTTCACGCGACATCACGCGTCTAATAGATGCTTATGAATTTGGCGAGACAGGCCGCCTTCTGTATAACTTTATTTGGGATGATTTGTGCGACTGGTACATTGAGTTTGCGAAGCTTTCCCTATATGGCGACAACGCAGATGCGAAAAAGAAAACGCAGTCCGTACTTGCATATGTATTGGACCGGACGCTGCGCATGATTCATCCGTTCATGCCGTTTATCTCTGAGGAAATATGGCAGCATCTTCCACATGAGGGAGAAACGATTACACTGGCCGCTTGGCCTGTTTATGATCCGGCTTTTGAGGATAAGGATGCAGTTGCAGAAATGAATTTGCTGATCGACGTAATTCGTGCTGTGCGCAATATCCGTGCTGAAGTCAATGTGCCGATGAGTAAAAAAATTGAGTTGCTCATAAAACCCGGCGATCAAGCCGTTCTCGATATCATTAACCGCAATGGGGAATATGTGCGTAGATTCTGTAATACGTCTGAATTCGACGCGGGATTAGAGTTCACCGTTCCAGATAAAGCGATGACATCTATAGTTAGCGGCGCAGAGTTGTACCTGCCGCTGGCCGGACTGCTTGATATTGCCCAGGAAATTAGCAGACTGGAAAAAGAACTTCAGCATTTGAACAGTGAAGTGGAGCGCGTGGAGAAAAAGTTATCTAACCAAGGCTTTGTGGCGAAGGCACCAGCTAAAGTCATCGAGGAAGAGAAGGCCAAGCAAGCCGATTACTCAGATAAGCGCGCTAAAGTTATCGCACGTATTGAAGAACTCAAGGGATAATTTCACTCACAATAAAATGACCTGAAGGTGAAGAGGATGTCAGATACGATCAGGGGCGGAGATACGGCTCCTTTACAAAGCTATGATGAGGCAGTGGAATGGATTAACGGCTTGATTCCGTTTGGTATCAGACCTGGACTGGAACGAATTGAACAACTAATGAGTAAATTGGGTGATCCGCAACGACATCTGAAATTTGTGCATATTGCGGGAACCAACGGTAAAGGCTCGACTTGTGCCTTTCTGACCTCTGTGCTACTTAAATGTGGGTACGATGTCGGGACTTTTACGTCTCCGTACATCACCCGATTTACGAACCGCTTTCAATTCAATGGGACCGATATTCCCGATGAAACGCTGGTTTTGCTTGCCAATCGCTTGTATCCGTTGGTGAAAGAAATCGCAGATAGTGAATTGGGATCACCTACAATGTTTGAGGTATCGACAGCGTTGGCTATTTTATACTATGCTACGGTATCTTTCCCAGATGTTGTGGTATGGGAGACAGGTCTTGGGGGAAGGATGGATGTAACTAATATCGTGAATCCAATCCTCTCGGTTATTACAAATGTCGGCTATGACCATACGGATATTTTGGGAGATACGCTCGAACAGATTGCAAGGGAAAAAGCCGGTATCATCAAACCGGGTGTACCTGTCGTCAGTTGTGTTTCCCAACCCGAGGCTATTCAGGTCATACGTGAAACGGCGACAAAGCAAGGAGCTACCTTGTACCTGGCAGGAGAACAATTTACGTATGAACGGCTAAACGGAGATGAAACAGCTCAAACCTTTTCATTCGCGGGGCCCTTCCGACATATGGAAATTGACATCACGTTGTTAGGCGAGCACCAATGTTCTAATGCGGCAGGAGCTATGATGGCACTTGAGGTCCTACGTCAGTATATGGCTTTTGTGTTGGATGATGCAGAACTGCTGGAGGGCTTTAGGCAAACTGCCTGGGCAGGGCGTCTCGAACAAGTCAGTACATCACCGAGAATTGTTCTTGACGGGGCTCATAATCCAGAAGGAGCACAGACGCTGGCCAAGAGTCTTCCTCAAGTGTATTCGTACAAAAAGTTGGTTTTAATGATGGGGATGCTGTCAAACAAGCATCATGAAGCATACTTGCAGCATATACTGCCACTAGTGGATACGCTTATCCTGACCGAGCCCGATTTTCGGCGCAAAATGAATGCCGCTGAATTGGCTCATCTCGTGGAGAAGCTGCGGCCGTCTTATGCCAAAACGGATTTAAAAATAATTGTAGAAGGTGACTGGAAAAAGGCTCTTGGCCTGTTTCAATCACATACGGAAGCGGAAGATCTGGGGGTGGTGTCCGGCACGCTGTACCTTATTGCGGATGTACGGGCTACCCTTATGTATCAAACCGATTCGGAAAAAGGTTGGTGAAATTTGTTGATTACTTCGGAACATGTTCATTTTATCGGTATCGGCGGCTACGGGATGAGCGCGATTGCTCGAGTCATGCTGGAGATGGGTTATACCGTGACTGGCTCAGATGTGGCATCACAGGAGCTGACAGAAAAACTGGCGGCAAAAGGCGCAAAAATATATATTGGACACACGCCTGAGCATATTGCAGGCGCGGATATCGTCGTCTATTCAACAGCATTGTCACGTGACAATGTGGAGCGGGTGGCAGCGGAGGAATTGAATATTCCAACTCTGCACCGTTCGCAGATGCTGGCTCGCTTGCTTAACGAACGTAAGGGAATAGCTGTTGCGGGTGCGCACGGTAAAACGACAACCTCTTCCATGATCGCTCTGGTTATGGAGAGATGTAACGTTGATCCAACGTATATTATTGGCGGCGAAATCACGAATTTGGGGACGAATGCCAAAGCAGGTAAAAGCGAGTTTGTCGTTGCTGAGGCGGATGAGAGTGATGGTTCTTTCCTGCAATATCATCCTTGGCAAGGCATCGTAACCAATATTGAAGCAGATCATTTGGAAAATTACGATGGCGACTTTAATCGTCTGAAAAGTGCTTATGTACAGTTTTTGAGTCAAATTCGACCGGATGGAGCGGCTATTGTATGCGCAGATGATCAGAACATCCGGGAAATGCTGCCTCAACTCCAGACTCGGGTCATTACTTATGGAGTGGAGCATGAAGCGGATTATATGGCGACAGATATCCAATTAGGTGACCGTCGATTAAGCTTCACTATGAGCCGTAAGGGAACAGCACTCGGAACAATCGAACTATCAGTGCCGGGTAAACATAACATGTATAATGCGATGGCGACTGTAATTTCATGTTTGGAAGCAGGGATTCCATTCGATCAAATCGCTGCTACAATTGTGGAATTTCACGGAGCGAAGCGTCGGTTTCAAGTACTAGGTGAAAGCAATGACATACTGATTATTGATGACTATGCGCATCACCCAACAGAGATTGAGGCTACGATTAGCGCAGCGAGAGCGACTGGCAAGCGTATTATTGCTGTATTCCAGCCGCAACGCTATAGCCGCACCTTTTTCCTGCTCGATGCGTTCAGCCGCGCGTTTAGCGAGGCTAGTGAAGTCATCATTACCGATATTTATTCACCAGCGGGAGAAAAACAGATTGAAGGCGTGCATTCTTCCAAGCTCGTGGATTTAATCGTCCAAAACAGCAATGCTAATGCAATCTATTTGCCGACCAAAGAAGCTGTGATCGAGGAGTTGAAAGATCGATTACAGCCGGGTGATCTTGTGCTGACGATGGGAGCGGGAGATATCTGGAAAGCAGGTGACGCGTTAGCGCGCCATCTTCGCGGACAGCAAGTGTAAACCGTATAAAAATGAGCTGTTGCACCAATGAATTACAAAAAAAGGGTATTCCGAACACGACTGTGTTTCGGGATACCCTTTTTTGTAATGCTGGGGCATATATTCTTAGCTTAACTCATACAACAGACTATGAGGAAGTATGGGACAAGGAGGGAGTGCATCCATGAACAAGACCAAGATGACATTCCGGTTCGACCAACAGTTGCCGGAGACAAGCCGGGAGGATAAGCTACAGGTGCTTCCGTACAAAAACGAGTCGATTACGAACGAACAGCGTGAAACTGATAACCCGCATAAAGGAACGGAACGGAACAGAGGAATGGAGAAAAATACTGCAACTACACAAGAATCAAAGATCAATGAGCCTGAGGATCGGAATAAACGCATTTCAAGTCGGCGTTTTGCTCCGACATTAAGAGTACAAGAGGGATGGGAAGATCCCTTTGGTCGTTCGGCGGCTTCCTGGTCAGATGCGGAAGTTCTACCGGATAGCCTGGAAGAGGATGAGGAAGCTTATCATTTTGGCCAAGAGTACAGAAGACGTCCGCCCAACCCTTCTAGATGGAAACTGGTTGGCTCTGTAGCCAGCGCACTGGTGACCGGAGGCATGTTTGGATATATTATGTTGTTACTGTTTAACGGAGGAAGCATGGTTCCGGGATCAGATCCTTCAGTAGAAGAGGCTGTACCGGTCTTTAAAGAATCTGTTGGTGTGGATGCAATATCTGCAAAAGAGAATTCTGTCCCTGTCACTGTCATAGAGGCTCAGGTACCACCTCAAACCTACTATTTGTTGCAATATGGGGTTTTCAGCACCCCAGAACGGGCCTTACAAGCAAAAGAAGAACTATTAAAGGCAGGTATTGCAGCAGGAGGGGATACCGAGGACCAAAACCGGGTATATGCAGGAATATCACCGGATAGGGAGCAAGCCAAGTTGCTCAGCAATCAGTTGAAAACACAAGGAGTCGAATTGTATGTTCGTGAGCTTGAATTGCCTGGATTTGAAAAAGCGGCTTACGGAGGCGAAGGTGATAAACTCACTAGCTTTTTTCAGTTAAGTAGCTCATTGGTGGGTAAGTTGAGCGGACTTTCCTCAAACTTGCTCGGAGAAGGAGGTCCGAATACGGTGCCAGCCTCCGACATGAAGGAGCTGAACGACCTGCATCAGCAGTGGACACAAAATATCACTGTACTTCCCAGTGCTCTTCCGAAGGAAGCGGTTGCCTCCGCAACCTCACTTGAAAAGGCGATGAACAGCGCGATCTCTGCACTTGGGGAATATAATAAGAATACAGCCAAGGAACACATTTGGGAGATTCAGTCCTCCATGATGGAATATGTTTTGCGTGAGAGGGAATTTATCCAATTCATAAAACAATAGGCTAACCATATTTTCCGGCAAGGAACTGGAAATAGTTCCCCATGCCGGATTTCTGTTTGTATTGCAGTACAAATCACCGTATAATAATGAAGGTGTCAAAAAATGGCGAGGGAAGATCAGGATGAAAAAAAATGTAGGAATGCTTATACTGTTTTTATTGCTCGGTTGGCTCTTGGGTGCATGGATTGCCAAAGCCCTTCAATCGATCAAATTCCTTTCTTTTCTGACCCACCCCACTAGGATATCTTGGTCGCCGAGAGCGGACCTGGATATTATCAGCTACAACATAACAATAAATTTTGAATTGAGCCTGCTTAGTCTGATCGGCATCATTGCCGCGTTCTGGCTGTACCGCAGGCTCTAACTGATGAAAAGGAGCTTCCCTTATGGACGGGAAAATTACGCCCCGCATTATTTTGGCATCGACTTCACCAAGAAGGAAGGAATTGCTCGCATTTTTGAGACTCCCCTTTGAGGTGGTGCCAAGTCATGCGGATGAGAGCACGCCTGAGAGCTGGACGCCTCAGCAAATCGTGGAGACCCTTGCGGCACGCAAAGCCCAAGCGGTCGTGAACACCGTCACTCAGTCGAAGGAAGCCGGACTGGTGATTGGCAGTGATACCATTGTCGTGCTGGATGGTTCGGTATTGGGCAAGCCAGCCGACCTTGCGGACGCAGTTCGCATGCTGACTGCATTGCAGGGAAGGACACACCGCGTGTACACCGGGGTAGCCTGCATACATACCGGAACCGGCGAAGTGCTTGTCAGACATCGCCAAACGGAGGTTACAATGAAGCCTCTGAGTCAAGAGCAAATTGTGGCATACGTGAATACTGGTGAACCGTCTGACAAGGCAGGAGCGTATGGCATTCAAGGCATGGGTGCTACGCTGGTGGAATCTATTCAGGGTTGTTATTTTAACGTCGTAGGATTGCCGCTTTCCTTGCTGTCGGACATGCTGTCCGATTTTGGAGTGAATGTGTTGCGTCCATAAAGGGGATAAACATATGCTGGAGTCGCCAATACTGATGCTTCGCGACCTCCCCCATGAAGAACGACCAAGAGAGCGCATGATGACATATGGGGCGGATGCCTTAAGCAACGCGGAGTTGCTGGCAATATTGCTGCGTACAGGAACGCAAAATGAGTCTTCGGTGCATTTAGCGCAGCGTATTTTGCAGCAGGCAGGAAATTTGCGTCAACTGGTGGATATGAGCTTGAGCGAGTTGACCCAGATTAAGGGCATTGGGGATGCTAAAGCGATACAGCTAAAAGCGGGTATCGAACTGGGGCGTCGATTAGCTTTGTCTCGCCATTTGGAGACCCCGGTGATTAGTTGCCCGCGGGATGTGGCAGATCTGTTGTTTGAGCAGCTTCGTTATTTGCAGAAAGAGCATTTTGTATGCTTGTTCCTTAACACTAAAAATCATGTCATTGCTCAGGAAACACTATCTATGGGTAGCCTGAATTCTGCCATCGTGCATCCACGTGAAGTATTTCGGGCAGCAATCAAATGCAGCAGTGCTTCAATAATTTGCGCTCATAACCATCCGAGCGGTGATCCGAAGCCAAGCCCCGAAGATGTCCAGTTGACTCGCCGCCTGATGGAAGCGGGCAACATCGTGGGTATCGACGTGCTTGATCATATAGTGATCGGGGACGGGACCTTTGTAAGTTTGAAGGAACAAGGTCTGATATAATATAATATTTAAATCAAACATTTAAACACGACCGGATAATCCGGCCTGAATAAACCGCTTATACATTGGATAACAGATTTCAGGGAAGAGAAAAGGAGATTACATCATGCTGGGTGGCTTTACAAAAGATTTGGGAATAGATTTGGGGACGGCAAACACGCTTGTATACGTAAGAGGTAAAGGAATTGTGGTTCGTGAACCATCTGTAGTCGCTTTGCGTACAGATACAAAAACCATTGAGGCTGTTGGTGAATCTGCGAAAAAAATGATCGGTCGCACACCGGGAAATATCCGTGCGATTCGTCCGATGAAGGACGGTGTCATTGCTGATTTTGATACGACAGCAACGATGATCAAATATTTTATCCGTCAGGCGCAAGCCCAACGCTCTTTGTTTCCACGCCATCCGAACGTGATGGTTTGTGTGCCTTCGGGCATTACTGCGGTGGAGCAGCGTGCTGTTGAAGATGCGACGAAGCAAGCAGGCGCAAGAGAGGCATATACGATAGAGGAGCCGTTTGCAGCAGCAATTGGCGCTGATCTTCCT
The DNA here is from genome assembly GCF_053570945.1 of Paenibacillus sp. CMM36. NCBI lineage: Bacteria > Bacillati > Bacillota > Bacilli > Caryophanales > Paenibacillaceae > Paenibacillus > Paenibacillus sp. CMM36. The sequence goes on along the minus strand of NZ_JBSEDY010000005.1, from coordinate 17,603 downwards.
GTATGGGAGCCTACAGGCAGTATGGTTGTCGATATCGGTGGAGGTACAACCGAGGTGGCAGTCATTTCCCTGGGTGGGATTGTAACAAGCCGCTCCGTGCGTGTCGCTGGCGATGAAATGGACGAGTCCATCATCCAATACGTGAAGCGCCAATACAATCTGATGATTGGTGAACGGACTTCAGAGCAACTGAAAATGGAAGTGGGTTCAGCTATGCCATTAGAGCAAGTGGAAACCTCGGAAATCCGCGGACGTGATCTGGTAACAGGTTTGCCGAAGACGATCACGATTACTTCTGATGAAATTAGTGAAGCATTATCGGATACAGTCAATGCAATCGTGGATGCGGTTAAAGTAACACTGGAAAAATGCCCTCCCGAATTGGCAGCGGATATCATGGATAGAGGTATTGTACTTACTGGCGGTGGAGCACTTCTACGTAACCTGGACAAGCTGTTGGCAGGTGAAACCGGAATGCCGGTGATCGTAGCAGAAAATCCTCTAGATTGTGTGGCAATCGGTACAGGCAGAGCGTTGGAAAATATTCATTTGTTCAAATCGCGCAGCAGTTCTGCCGTCCGTTCCAAACGTTGAATCGGGGGTGTAGGAACTGTTTAAGCTGTTTGGCAATAAAAGACTATTTGTTCTATTGATAGGAATCGTTCTGTTTATTGCCCTTATGGGGATTACACTTGGACAGAGGAATTCCTTAACCTGGCCCGAGAAGTTCGCCAGAGATTCGATTGGCTTTGTGCAAGGTATCTTTTACAGGCCCGCTTCTGCAATAGCGGGCTTCTTTGAAGATATCGGGAATATGCGCAGTATCTACGAAGAAAATGAACGGTTAAAAATTGCTGTGGCAAAGCTGACTCGTGACCAAATTCAGACCCATAATTATGTTGAAACAAATGCCAGACTGCAGAATGAACTGAAGTTCACCCAAACGCAAAAGGCGAAAAATAATTATGATTATCGTGTTGCTCAAGTGAACAGCGTCAGCAATGATTCCAAAACGCTTGTGATCGATATTGGTGAGAAGGACGGAGCGAAGGTTGGTCAGGAAGTCAGTTCGCTTGAAGGATTTGTCGGAGTCATTAGTCAAACGGGGAATTTTACGTCCACCGTTACCCTATTGACTACATTGGATCCTAAAAATCCGAATTCTTATGCTATTGCAGCGACAGTCTTGGGCAAGGAAAATCAATCGTTTGGTATGATTGAAAGCTATGATCCGGGTACGAACAGATTTCAAATGACTCGCATTGAGGAAAAAGATCCAATCGCAAAGGGTGATCAGATTATTACATCTGGCGCAGGTGGTAAATTCCGCAAAAACCTAATGGTTGGAACGGTAGAGAAGATTCAGGTTGGGGAGTTTGGCAAAACACGGACAGCGATTATTAAACCGGCAGCTAGCTTTGTGGATTGGAAAGAACTGCTCATCCTCTACACTCCTGAGGTACCGGAATAATGAAGATGCGCGGTCAGGTTCTAATACTGCTGCTGTTTGTACTGTTTATAGCTGAAGGGACGATTCTTCCATGGCTTCTTCCGGATAGTTGGCATTCAAGAATGGTTCCGAATTTTGTGTATGTCGTGATCTTGTTTGTGTCTGTGTATTACAGCCGTCATACAGCATTGGTGCTAGGTATTGTTTTTGGACTTATTCATGATGTAGTGTTCTATGGGTTTATCATTGGGCCTTATTCTTTTGCAATGGGGTTGTCTGCATACTTATTGGGGCTTGTTTTTACAGCTCGACGTGCGCAGATGCCCATTATGATGGCAGCCGTGTTGATTGGTAGTTTCCTCTTGGATTCTATGCTTTTTGCCATTGACCAGCTGTTCCAGCTGAATCATCAGACTTTCAATTGGGCACTTGCTCAGTATATAATTCCTGATTTATTTATCCATTTTCTGTTCGCCCTCATCATTTATGTCCCAGTTCGCAAGCAGTTGCAGCGTTTGGGTACCCGTGTGAAAAAGGAAGAGGCTGTCTAGGTCTTTTTACACACATTTTGTCCGGGTTAGCAGGGATTTGACGTCCCGGGGACGAAATGATTGAGATAGGAGGGACAGGCTAATGGCAGTGAAATCGAATCATGTCACGATTAAAGGCATCAAAGATGGCCTGGTATTCCTGCTGGACGATCAATGCGAGTTTGAGAATTTGCTGGGTGAGCTGCGTTTTAAGCTGGAGCACAGTCATCAAAATATTTTAACAGGCCCGATCATTCATGTGGATATTAAGCTGGGAAGCCGAGAAGTGACAGAGGAACAGAAGGAAAGTATTCTGGAGATTTTGAAGCAAAAGGGGAATCTGCTCATCAGGTCTGTAGAATCACCTGGACTGCCTGTGGAAGTGCAGGGAAAGCCCCCTATTCATACGGTGACAGGGATTATCCGATCTGGTCAAGTGCTTCATCACAATGGGAACCTACTCTTTTTGGGAGATGTAAACCCGGGTGGAATTATAACATGTACTGGTGATATTTATGTCCTCGGCGCTCTGCGAGGCATGGCGCATGCAGGGATGGAGGGAAATAGTGAAGCGATTATAGCGGCTTCCTATTTTGCACCGACACAGTTGCGAATTTCCGAAATGATCAGCCGTCCACCAGACGAATGGGAGACACGTGAATCCGGTATGGAATTTGCGTATCTCAAGGATGGCGCTATGCAAATAGATAAAATGAGCAATATTGTGCGTCTGGGCCGCGATTTTAACGTGTTCAAAGGGGTGTAGCACATGGGAGAGGCTATCGTCGTCACTTCAGGAAAAGGCGGCGTCGGCAAAACGACGACGTCAGCCAATATAGGAACAGCGCTTGCACTGCTCGGCAAAAAGGTATGTTTGGTGGATACGGATATCGGTTTGCGTAATCTAGACGTTGTGATGGGTCTAGAAAACCGAATTATTTACGACCTTGTTGATGTAGCGGAAGGTCGTTGCCGTTTAAATCAGGCACTGGTTAAGGACAAGCGTTTTGAGGAGCTGTATATGCTGCCAGCCGCTCAAACCAAGGACAAGAGTGCTGTTACGCCGGAGCAGGTTAAGGATATTATTTTGGAGCTTAAAAAGGATTTTGAATATATATTGATCGATTGCCCTGCGGGTATTGAACAAGGCTTTAAAAATGCCATTGCTGGGGCGGATCAGGCTATTGTTGTGACTACTCCGGAAAATGCAGCCGTACGCGATGCAGACCGGGTAATTGGTTTACTGGAAAGCTCACATGTGATATCACCCAAGTTGGTGGTTAACCGCATTCGCAATAGCATGGTTAAATCCGGAGATATGTTGGATATTGATGGGATTTTACAAGTGCTTAGCATAGACCTTATTGGGATTGTGCCGGATGATGAAATGGTAATTAAAGCAGCTAATACAGGGGAGCCCACCGTTATGAATCCAGATTCACAGGCCGCGATTGCTTACCGTAACATTGCGAGACGGATTTTGGGCGATACAGTGCCCCTCATGCAGCTAGACCAGAAGAAAAGCGTGATGACACGTTTTAAGAAGTTTTTTGGTATGGGTGGATGAGGAAAACCGGAAGTTATGGCTGGTAAATTGCTTCCACGCTTCCTAAGTGATTTTCTATTGGTTCTAAGGTAGGAGCTGTAGTAGTATTCATTTGTAATACTAGACACTTAAATAAGTAATAATCTTATTTAAGTGTTTTTGGTTTGTCTTTTTAAATTCCTATAATACGGCTTCACAAAATTTAGGGTCACTACATAAATATTATAAATACAAAACAAATCCGGTGCGTTAGCGCCGGTTTTTTTTTTGATTTTTAGGTACTTATTCCCGAGCGGGACAACATAAGTTGAAGCCCGTCCTCATAAGATGTATCAAACATACCTCGCTGAGGGGGCTGAACAGGATGAATAAAAATTCCGGAATCAAGCAGCGCAGAGAAGAACGTATACAGCAGCTAATCGCGGGAAGCAAAGCGGAGACGTATCCCTCTGGCATATATCAGTACAGGCACGGGGATAAAGATATGAGGTCGATGCCTATAGTCAGTGCCGACTCGCCCAGAGACCCAGAAACGGAGTGGAAAAATGAGCGGCAACACTGGCAGCAATCTTTTGGGGCGAATCGTGCTCCGTCTTTTTGGACTTCCTTTTGGCGAAGATCAGTCATAGCAACGGTGTTATTTGGAATGGTATGGGGAATGTTTCGTTGGGATATTCCTTATGCAGTGAATTTGAGAATGTTTATTGCGGATGCCTTGAATAAGGATATGGATTTTGCAGCCGTCGGACAATGGTATGAAACTTATTTTGACGGAGCTCCTTCCTTTTTGCCGATTTTTGGCGAGGAGCATGAAACGCACAAGGTAGCCGCAAATCGAAAGGGCTCTCCACCGATCGAAGGCACTATAACACAGCCTTTTGTACTGAGCCTGAAAGGGGTAGAAATTACGCCGAATGTCACTGACAACGGGCCAATCGTTGTTAAAAGTATAGATGCAGGACGAGTATTAGACATATTAAATCATCCCAAAAGCGGGATTTCGGTTACAGTTCGACACACTGGCGGTATCACAGCAACTTACGGGAGGCTTTCCCGCTCTACCTTAAAAGTGAACGACTGGGTTCAGGAGGGAGATGAGATCGGTGTACTGCCAGCAAGTCGCAGCGGCAGCGAGGCGGCAACTTTATTTTTGGCAGTTCAGAGAGGGGATCACTACATTGACCCGTCGGAAGTGGTAGCCCTTGATTAATGTCCGAGGGGTGACCTTATCACTACATCCACTGTTTGTATTGGTTATGCTGACCTCCATAATAACGGGACATTTTATCGAGATCATCACTTTATTTACATTGGTGTTTATTCATGAGCTAGGTCATGCGACAGCTGCTTCGTTGTTAGGCGCGCGGGTGCTTTCCATACAGATGTTACCCTTTGGAGGAGTTGCGGTCATTGAGGATCAGGGGAAGCTCAATGCGTGGAAGGAGATTGTCATTGCGCTAGCGGGGCCCCTGCAAAACGGAATCATGATCATCATCCTTTTATGGTTCAAAAATGTGAGTGGACCGGAGTATGATTATGTAAATTATATAATTCAGGGGAATGCAGTTATTGCACTGTTTAATTTGCTGCCCATTTTACCACTTGATGGTGGGAAAATATTGCAGGCAATGATTAGTTTATCCTTTTCTTATCACCGCACATTAGTGTGGACCTTTAGGGCCAGTATCGTAACGAGTCTGCTATTTTGTATGTATGGTATTTCACCGTTGTTAAGGCAAAATGGGCCTATGCATTTAAATCTGCTGGCGGTAGGGATTTTTTTGCTTTATTCTAATATTGTGGATTATCGGAATATCCCTTACCGTTTTATACGGTTTTTGCTGGGGAGGGACGAGCTTTTTTACCGCGAAATAGCTAAGGGAAGTATTGCCTTACCTATTGTATCCCTGCCAATGAAACATTTGGAGCCTATTTTGCGTCTTTTCAGAAGAGATCGGTATCATATGGTTTATGTTATGAATGAACAGGGACGAATTGTAGCCGTACTGCCGGAGCAACGCCTTATTCGCTCTTATTTTGCGACACGCCCGCCAGATGGTGGAGAACCCAAGCCTAAATAATGTTTTATGAGTAAGAAAGAGGCTGTATCCAGAGAGGTTGAAAAACCATGAAGCAAATGATTGTACAATGCCAGCAGCAGATGACCCAAATGGCGCTGTTGGAAGAGGGACGATTGGTTGAATATGCGGCTGAACTACCGCGAAAACGGGGGATTCTAGGTTCTTTTTTCAAAGCGAGGGTGGTCAATGTGCTACCAGGTATGCAAGCCGCCTTTGTTGACATTGGACAGCGAAAGAATGCCTTTTTGTACGTAGATGACGTACTTCACGCTCATTTGGACAAGCAGCCGGAGGTAAAGCCATCCATTTCTGAAGTGTTAAAGGTGGGGCAGGAAATTGTAGTACAGGTATTAAAAGAGGCAGTTGGTAGCAAAGGAGCCAGGGTCACCACTCATTTTTCACTTCCGGGTCGCTGGATCGTATATATGCCCCGTGCTGATTATGTGGCCGTATCCAAGAAGATCGAACGTGAGGGCGAGCGCACCCGTTTGAAAGCAATGGGAGAGCAGCTACGCACAAGTGAGGAAGGACTCATAATCCGTACCGTTTCGGAGGACATGAGTATAGAGGCGATTGAAAATGATCTGAATCAACTACGTAAGCAGTGGGCGGCTATTCAGCGTAAAGCTGGTGAACACTCGGCTCCGTGCGAATTACACCGGGATTTAAGTATTGTTCAGCGATTGATTCGGGATGTGTTTACACCTGAACAGGATGAACTGGTTATTGACAGTGAAGAGCAAGCAAAGGATGCAGAAATCATGCTGCAACAGATTGGTCCTGCGAAAGCTCATGTAAGTATATTTCGTGGTGCAGAAGAAACGATTTTTAAAGCTTATGGCATTCATGAGCAGCTGGAACGCGATTTTGCGCGAAAGGTATGGCTGCAGGGCGGTGGATACATTGTCATTGATCATACGGAGGCACTAACCGTCATTGATGTGAATACCGGGAAGTTTACGGGAGGCAGTAATCTGGAAGAAACGGTAACCCGGACTAACATTGAAGCAGCTGAAGAGATTGCCCGCCTGGTACGTGTGCGTGATATTGGTGGTATCATCATCATTGATTTTATTGACATGGAACAAGAGGAGAACCGTCGGGAAGTATCCTCTGTGCTGGAAGCAAGATTGAAGAAGGATCGGACCAAATCTTATGTTGTCGGTTGGACGCGGTTAGGTTTGCTGGAAATGACCCGCAAAAAAGTGCGTGAAGAAAAGACGCTCGTGTAGAGCGATGCGTAACCCAAAATCATTTTAAAACTAAAGGTTGAATGTGTATAAAGCTTGTGCTACAATCATTTAGTATGTGTGATGCGTAAGATTGGCTGCACATGCTGTAACCGCTCCAATCAGGTACTGAAGTGCAGTATCCTAAGGGAATCTGCCACCTGCTATTAGGCGAGTCTGAGACATAAGGAGGTGCAAGCAAATGTACGCAATTATCGAAACAGGTGGTAAGCAATACAAAGTTCAAGAGGGCGACGTATTGTTCATCGAGAAGTTGGAAGCTAATGATGGTGAAACTGTAACGTTCGATCGTGTTCTGGCAGTGTCCGGCGACAATGGCTTGACAGCAGGTACACCGCTTCTTTCTGGAGCTTCTGTAACAGCTAAAGTTGAGAAGCATGGTCAAGGTCAAAAGGTCATCGTATACAAATACAAACCTAAAAAGAACTACCATGTGAAGCAAGGTCATCGTCAACCGTACACGAAAGTGACGATTGAAAAAATCCAAGCGTAAGAGGGTGCGATAAGTGATTATCGTGCGTATTACACGACTGGAGGATGGCAGCATACAGGGGTTTTCCGTTAAAGGACATGCAAATTTCGCTAAATCTGGCGAGGATATCGTATGTGCTGGCGTTTCGGCGGTAACAGTAGGAACTGTCAATTCGATTGGAGCTCTTACGGACGTTGAGATGGAAACGGAAATGGAAAACGGCTTTTTAAGCGCGTATCTTTCTCCTGAAAGTTATCATGATGCGAACGCACAGGTTCAACTGTTGCTGGAGTCCATGGTGATTATGCTGACAAGCATTGCTGAATCATACGGTAAGTATATTCAAATAGAAAATAATCAAAGAAGGAGGTAGACATCATGTTGAAATTGACATTGGATCTTCAATTATTCGCATCGAAAAAAGGTGTAGGTTCCACAAAAAACGGACGTGACAGTAAATCGAAACGTCTTGGAGTGAAACGTGCTGACGGTCAAGCAGTTACCGGCGGTAGCATCCTGGTTCGTCAACGCGGAACGAAAATTCACCCGGGCACGAACGTGGGCATCGGTAAGGACGACACCCTGTTCGCGAAAGTGGACGGCGTTGTGAAGTTCGAACGTTGGGGCCGTGATCGCAAAAAGGTGAGCATCTACCCGATCGACGTTGCTCCAGTAGCAGCTACTGTAGAAGCTTAATAGCGGCTTAGACACGCTGAAAAGCCTCCGGCACTTTTGTCGGAGGCTTTTTTGCATGATGGTAATGAACTGGAAAGTTAGTCTGTGCTATACTGGATTAAGGTTCTTTAATAATCCATTTAATTATCGCAGAACGGAGAGAAGCCATGTTCCAGCGGATAAGAGCGCCTTATCTGGCGTTGGGTTCCATTCTGATTCCTTTGGTTTTTTCACTGCTCTATCCCGAAGTATTAACGATTATCTTATTAGCAGTATGGTCTGTAGTTGCTGCATGTTTTGGTATGTGGTACACGAATAGACAGGTTGAGTATGAGCGGAAAGCTGCTTTGCGTTCTTTTGAGCGTACAGCGATTGCAATGCTTAACCATCATCGGCATGACTGGATGAATGACTTGCAGGTGCTTTATGGATATATTCGCATGAATAAGCATGATAAATCTGTTGCTTATGTGGAAACAATAAAAGGGCGCGTGGCGGAAGACAGTAAAATATCTAAGTTGGGTATTCCCTCACTGGTGTTTTATTTACAGTCTTTTCGCGTGAACGCCGGTAATTTACAGTTGTCGGTACAGGTTGAGGAGCAGTTAAAGTTAGACGCTGTCATGTCTCCCGAAGACGGCGAGTCGCTTGCCTCGGCCGTCATAGAAACGGTGCGTGCGTATCAATATGGCGGGGGCCGGTCGTCCTGGGGAGAAGTGCGCAGATTGACACTTTATTTCGGTATGGATCAGAATGATGTTATCGTCCGTTTTGAAGGAAGTGACATACCTGCGGATTTGAATATCCTTAAGCGGGTCAGATCCGTACCCGGAAGTGAACGCATTCGAACAGAGAAGCTCCCTACGGGCGAAATGTTTCAAATTCGGATGCAGTGCCAGACATAAGGAAGGTGTAACCATGTTTGTAGATAAAGCGAAGATTTTTGTTAAAGGCGGAGACGGCGGAGACGGATTAATTGCGTTTCGTCGTGAGAAATACGTTCCTGAAGGTGGCCCAGGTGGTGGTGACGGAGGGAACGGTGGAGATGTAATTTTCCGTGTAGATGAGGGTTTGCGTACCTTGATGGATTTTCGGTACCAACGACATTTTAAAGCCCAGCGTGGAGTGAAAGGTCGTAACAAAAGTCAACACGGAGCCAATGCGGAGCACATGATCGTACGTATACCACCGGGAACGGTCATCATAGATGATGATACTGGTGAAGTAGTAGCAGATATGACACGTCATGGTCAACAAGTCGTCGTAGCTAAAGGAGGACGCGGAGGACGCGGGAACATCCGTTTTGCTACGCCGAGTAATCCAGCGCCTGAGTTGGCTGAGAATGGCGCAGAAGGACAAGAACGTTATATCACGCTTGAGTTAAAAGTGATGGCTGACGTAGGTTTGGTCGGGTTTCCTAGTGTTGGGAAGTCTACCTTGTTGTCGGTTGTATCTTCCGCAAAACCGAAAATTGGGGCATACCACTTTACAACGATTACTCCGAATTTGGGCGTTGTAGATGTGGGTGATCATCGTAACTTTGTGATGGCGGATTTGCCTGGTTTGATTGAAGGAGCTCATGAAGGTATTGGGCTGGGACATGAATTTCTGCGGCACATTGAGCGGACGCGTATTATTATCCATGTCGTGGATATGGCGGGCTCCGAAGGACGTGACCCGTTTGAAGATTGGACTAAAATTAACGACGAATTGAAACAATATAATGCAGCATTGGCTGAGCGTCCACAAATTGTGGCGGCCAATAAAATGGATATGCCGGAAGCGGAAGAAAACCTGGCTCACTTCAAAGAGCAGATTGCTTCTATACGTCCTGATCTTGAAATCATGCCTATTTCCTCACTGACACGTCAAGGTGTGAAGGAACTGCTCTACCGGGCTGCTGATTTGCTGGATCAAATACCAGACGAGCCGGTTGTTGAGGAAGTAGCAGAAGTCAATGAACGTAAGGTATTTAAGCTGGATACAGCAGAAGACGAGGGCTTTACAATTGTACGTGAAAACGATACATTCGTGGTGCAGAGCCCTAAAATTGAGCGCATGATGAAGCGCATGCAGTTGAACTCGCATGATGCTATTTTGAAATTAGCAAGAACGTTACGCCACATGGGTGTGGATGCTGAGTTACGCAAGCGTGGTGCCAAAGATGGTACATCTGTACGCATTGCTGATTTCGAGTTCGAATTTGTTGAAGGCAGCAGCTACTACTAAATTTTAAATTAAGGTCTAAAACCTGAACGGTTACTGTACTATAGGAAACTCTATAGAAGGCAGTAGCCGTTTTTTGCATTGTTTGCTTGCCGATTTTCATGAGTTTCGATATAATGTCCTCTATACAAAAACATAAGTCTTTGAGGAGAGGACGTTCTTGAAAGAGCGCTATTACTTGGTACGGGAAGATATTTTGCCTGAAGCTATTGTTAAGACCATACAGGTGAAACTGCTGCTGGCTTCAGGAGATGTTAAAACCGTGCATGATGCCGTGGAGCAAGTTGGGCTAAGCCGAAGCGCCTTTTATAAATATAAGGATGGCATACATTTGGTTAACCAGCTGGAGCGTGAGCGAATTGTTAATATCTCTATTGATTTGGAACATCAATCCGGAATGTTGTCCAGGGTACTTGGCAGAGTGGCAGATTTCGGAGGCAATGTGCTGACGATTCAGCAAAGTATTCCACTGCAAGGCAGAGCCAACGTAGTCATCTCGGTAGAAATGTCCAGACTCAGTGAAGAGTTGGGTGTTCTACTGGAGGGCTTGGAAGATATCTCTGGAGTCAAACGTGTTCGCCTGATTGGGCAAGGTTAAGGCAATACAGTTCATTAGATAAAAGTTATCAGGAGGGGAATGGATGAAACCGGTCAAAGTAGGATTGTTAGGTTTGGGGACGGTAGGAACGGGGGTCGTTCGAATCGTAGAAGGCAATCAGGAAGACTTGAGCAGACAAGTCGGTTCACCGATCATCATTGAAAAAATAGCTGTAAAAAACATAGAAAAATATCGTTCCATTGAAGTGGAGACGAGCAAACTTACTGAGGACCCATGGGAAGTTATTCGGGACCCTGAAATTGATGTAATTATCGAAGTCATGGGCGGCGTTGATCAGACGAAGGAGTACATTCTTGAAGCGCTGGAGCGGGGTAAACACATCGTAACGGCAAATAAGGACTTAATGGCTTTGCACGGTTCTGAAGTATTAGCAAAGGCGCAGGAAAAGCAGTGTGATATTTTTTATGAAGCGAGTGTAGCGGGTGGTATCCCGATCATTCGTACACTAATTGAAGGTTTCTCCTCCGACCGCATTACCCGCATTATGGGGATTGTGAACGGTACGACAAACTTTATTTTAACCAAAATGAGTCAGGAAGGGGCCTCGTACGAGGAAGTTCTCAAGGAAGCACAGGAGCTTGGGTATGCTGAATCCGATCCGACCTCAGATGTGGAAGGACTGGATGCAGCCCGTAAAATGGCAATTCTCGGCACGCTGGGTTTCCGCTCTAATGTAGAGCTCAAGGATGTAAGTGTCAGCGGCATTTCAAAGGTAACCAGTGAAGATATTGCTTTTGCTAAAAAACTAGGATATGAAATGAAATTGCTAGGCATTGCAGAGCGCCAGGGTGATGAATTTACGATTAACGTTCAGCCGACCATGGTACGCAAGCAACATCCATTGGCTTCGGTGAACGGGGTATTCAACGCGGTGTATGTGCATGGTGAAGCAGTGGGTGAAACCATGTTTTATGGTGCGGGTGCAGGTGAAATGCCGACGGCAACATCAGTTGTAGCCGATTTAGTTGCTGTAGTGAAAAATCTCAAACTTGGTGTCAATGGGCTTAAAGCCATCGTTCCTTACAACCCTAAAAAAATTAGTAACGACGAAGATGTGTATTTCAAAAACTTCGTGCTTCTGCATGTGGATGATAAAGCAGGGGTGTTGGCACGGATTACGCAAGTATTTGCTGAATTTGATGTCAGTCTGGCATCTGTTGTGCAGCAACCGAATGAGGTTAACCCCGATGCTGAAATTATTATCGTGACTCATTTAGCCAGTAAAGCAAGTATGAAAAAGGTTTTGGAGCATTTTGAAACTTTGGACGTCATCCGTCGCATCAAGAGCGTATATCGAGTAGAGGGATAGTCAATAAAAGCAGGAGGAATTGTCTGTATGACCGTTTTAAAAACAGTAAGAGTGCGTGTGCCCGCGAGTACGGCCAACTTGGGTCCGGGCTTTGATACATTGGGCATGGCGTTGTCCTTATATGCATGGATTGAAATGAAGGAGGCCGAACAGACGGCTTTTCATTTATACGGAGATGAAATGAATGGTGTTCCTCAAGATAAAACTAATCTGATTTTCAAGGTAGCACAAATGGTTTTTCGGGAAGCGGGTGTATCAGTTCCTGAGCTCGATATTTCGATGTACTCAGATATTCCACTCACTCGTGGTTTGGGCAGCAGTGCTTCCGCCATTGTGGGCGCCTTGGTCGCTGCAAATACGTTGATTGGCTCGCCTCTGCCGGATTCCAAGTTGTTCGATATGGCAAGCGCCATTGAAAAACATCCGGATAATGTTGGAGCTTCTCTGTTTGGCGGTATTATTACAGCGATGTGGGACGGTGAGCGTGCTAGGCATTTACGACTTGAACCGGATACCAATCTGGAGGTTATGGTAGTTATTCCAGATTTTCAGCTGTCCACGTCGAAAGCCAGAGAGGTTCTACCCGCACAAGTATCATTGAAGGATGCTGTATATAATATAAGTCATGCTTCCATGTTGGTAGCAGCATTGGCATCAGGGCGAACCGACTTAATCGCTGAAGCGATGCGTGATCAGCTTCATCAGCCTTACCGCGCGGCACTTGTGCCAGGTATGACAGAGATCTTGCAGGATGCGCACCATTATGGTGCTTTGGGTGTGGCTCTAAGTGGGGCTGGACCAACGTTGCTGGCATTGACAGATCGGCGGGAAAATCGGAAAGCAGAGCTGGAGCAGTATTTAACGGATACCATGAACAAAGAGGGGATCACTGCTTCTGTTTTAAAATTGCGCCCTGAGAATGAAGGAGTTAAAGTATATACAGAAGGGAATACTCTCCCTTTTATGGATATGATTAAAGGGGAACTTACGATATGAAACGAATTGCACTTCTTCCTGAGGGGACTGTTTCTCATGAAGCGATTAAGTATTTGTTAGGAGATACGTCCCATGAATTACTTTTTTACAAACATATCGCGGACGTATTTCAGGCAGTAGACAAGGGTCAGGCAGACTATAGTGTAATTCCCATTGAAAATACGATTGATGGCTCTGTAAGTTTGCATATGGATTGGCTTGTACATGAAGTAGACATTCAAATGCAGGCGGAATGGGTATATCCTTCAATTCAAAATCTTATTGGTCATCGCAGTGAATTTACGAAGGATTTGGACAAGCTAGATTTGAGCAAAGTGGTCAAAATTATGTCTCATCCTGTGGCGCTTCCCCAGTGTAAAGAATTCATACAGGCTTCCGCTCCTCAGGCCGAGTTGGAGAGTGCAGGAAGTACGGCGGAAGCCGTCGAAATTGTTAAACATAACCCCGGTAAAGGCTGGACCGCTCTCGGAACCAAGCTTGCGGCTGCCAAACACGGATTGGATATTTTGGCCAGCAAAGTGACGGATCACGATAACAACTTTACCCGCTTTGTCTTGATCGGTCATCAACCTATAAGTCTCCCGGGTACGCCTGAAGGTCAGCGAACCAGTATTTTGGTCACGCCGCCGCAGGATTTCCCGGGAGCGCTGCATCAGGTTTTATCCGCATTTGCATGGCGCAGGTTAAATCTGTCCCGTATTGAATCGCGTCCAACCAAAAAGCAATTGGGGAATTATTATTTTTACATTGAAGTTTTGGAATCTCTGCATTCCGTGCTACTTCCGGCAGCCTTTGCAGAGATCGAGGCTTTGGGGTGCCATGTACGTGTTCTTGGCTCTTATCCAAGCTACAAGTATGTTGAAGCAGCGATCGAACCTATTTTAAAGGAACATTAATCGGAGGTGTGATTTTAATGGCAGAACAATGGATCTATCTGGATGGGCAGCATGTGACTAAGGAAAACGCAAAGGTTTCCGTATATGATCATGGATTCTTGTACGGAGACGGTATATTTGAAGGCATTCGTATTTATAACGGAAATATTTTTAAATGTAAGGAGCACTTGGAGCGCCTGTATGATTCTGCGAAATCCATTCAATTAAACATTCCGTTGTCTTCTGATGAAATGTTGGAAGCAATGGCTGAAACGATTCGTCTTAACGAAATGCGTAACGGATATATCCGTCTAGTTGTATCCCGAGGTGCAGGAAATCTAGGTTTAGACCCTCTTCGTTGTGCGAAGGCGAGTGTCATCATTATCGTGGAGCAGCTCGCCATTTACCCAGAAGAAGCTTACTTGACTGGCCTGAAGACAATTTCTGTCTCTCAGCGTCGCAACATCCCGGATGCTTTGAATCCGAAGATTAAATCATTGAACTATCTCAACAATATCCTCGTGAAGATCCAGTCTAACTATGCTGGTGTAGGTGAGGCTATTATGCTCAATTCCCAAGGATATGTGACGGAAGGCTCTGCAGACAACATTTTCATTGTCAAAAACGGAGTGTTGTATACACCTCCTTGCTATTTGGGAGCGCTTGAAGGAATTACTCGTAATGCTATTATCGATTTGTGTGCTAAGCTTGGGTACTCCCTTAAGGAACAACCTTTTACACTGCATGATGTATATGTTGCGGACGAGGTGTTTTTTACAGGAACTGCGGCAGAAGTTATTGCAGCTTATGAGGTGGATGGTCGTACGATCGGCTCCGGCGTTGCTGGCCCAGTGACTTTGGAGCTCCTGACTGAATTCCGGAAGATCGTGGATCAGGATGGCTACAAAGTGTGGCAGGACTAAAATAAAACCGAATCCTTTTAACTGAATGCTCGCGAGAGTATTTAGTTAAAAGGATTTTTTTGTTTGTATGGGGTCATTCGCCCGGTAGGTGCATAGGATGTAATAACAGAAGCCGGGCGTTTATCCCGCCCGAACGAAAGTCTAGGAGGTTTGTGACCTGTGAAAATACACATCGTCAAAAAAGGTGACACTCTATACTTGCTGGCACAGAAGTATAATGTGACGCTGGAGAAAGTTATTGCCGCCAATCCCCAATTGGCAGACCCTAATCAGTTGAGCATCGGAGAGAAAATTAAAATTCCGACAGAGCCTGTCACGATGGAAACACAGCCGTCAACGGTATATCAACACAAGGTTAAGCAAGGAGATTCATTATGGAAATTGTCCAAGGCGTGGAATGTACCGCTCAAGCTAATTATTGATGCCAATTCCCAGCTTAAAAACCCGAATGCACTACTGGTTGGAGAAACAGTTAATATTCCACACTACAAAGAAGAGAATTCTGATTTTACTGAGAATAAAAAAAATACCGCAGTCAAAGAAGAGATGACACAGCCTAAACCTGAATCCCCCACTAAGCAAGAACTTACCCAGCCCAAGGCAGAGATGACACAGCCTGAGCCGGAGAATATGCCTAGCCCTAAAGAGGAGATGACACAGCCGAAAGAAACAGTGAATCCTCCTAAGCTTCCTGAATTAAAACTGCCTGAAGTTCCTATGGCACCCGTAAATCCCGCTCCACCTCAAATGCAGCCCATAGTTACACCACCTGCTCCACCTCAAATGCAACCTATAGTCACCCAACCGATTGCATCTAAGCCACAGCTTCCTACAACTGTTGTGAAGCAACCTGTAGCTGAAAAGTTTTGCGGCTGCACAAAATCGGAGCCGATGGTAAATTCCGAGTGGTCGATACAACAGCCGACATCTGATTATAGCCCACAAATAAATGCAATGCCGAACTCGTGGTATCCGGGGATTGGGTCTCCTCAAGCGCCTATAAATACCTCCTTAGCAGAATATGCCTCTCCTACTGTAGTTTCTGATCAGGGCTATCATCATGACTGTGAGCATCCATGGTGCTGGGGGCCTGTGCAGACACCAATTATAAATGCCTATCCAACTCCTTATCCTGCCTATTCAGATTGCTGCGCCCCCGGATATTATCCGAGCCATGAAGCGTCTGAAAATGCATCCTATCCTGTCTATCCTCCATTTATCCATCAAGGGCATCCGCCGCAGTATTCAGAGAGTACAGTCCAGAGCAGTCAATGGAGCCAGGCATGGGGAGGACCTCCATATGGTTTGCCTGCGGCTGGACACGTATCCGACTATAGCCAACTACAAGGGCAACAATCTGCGAATTCCCCTTATCATCCGTTTGCGCATGGGAATGCACCTATGTATCCATTAGAGGGATATACAACACCCTATATGTTTATGCCAGACTGTGGATGCCGGGAAGAGAACGTCCAGTCGGCACCAGCAATTCCAGGAACGCAGGAGGTAGGTAACAATCTGACTATAGCATCCCAAAATGAAATTGATTCTTCTTCTAAAACAAAGGATCGTAGCGTGAGTAAAGGTAAATCAAAAGACAGCTCTGGCAGCACATCCAAAGAAGAGACGTCCAAAGAAGAGACGTCCAAAGTCAAGGTTTCCAGTAAAAATGCTACTCATAAGAAGCAAAAATCCCGTAATTCAACTGGAGGAGAAACTCGTTCCTCATCCTATAGTGCTCGTTCGCGTAAAAATCCATGGATTAGGGACTGACGTGGCTAAAAGTAAAAAGTAAAAGAAGAGAGACTCCTAGTAGTGCCCCGGCTTTATTAGTCATTAAGAGAAAGAAATGAATGTTAAAGAGACTGTTATTCTGCTTGAGGGAATAATGGTCTCTTTATTTAAATGCAGTGATTTTAAAGATGAGAAAATAATTTTTTAAAAAAGGTGTTGCTACTAAGCTTATATATGTGGTATATTCTTATAGCTGTCTTTTACAAGATAGTTAGCAACACGAAAACTAAGCAGAGTTGATTATAAAATTCTCTTAAAAAAAGTGTTGCAAAGACGCGGAAAACATGATATATTATTTAAGTCGCCGCTGAGATGCGGTGGTGAAACAAAGTGAGATATGATGTAGGTTTGATCTTTGAAAACTGAACAACGAGTGAGTGCGGATTTTGCTTGCAAAATCCAACGCTGAGATTTTGGTACATGCCATCAGGCTGTATAAAATGGAAGCAAACAAGAGATATTTTTTATCTCGTCAGTTTCAACATGAGCTTATCGCTCTTTCTATAAACCAACTTCGGTTGGTCTTTAATGGAGAGTTTGATCCTGGCTCAGGACGAACGCTGGCGGCGTGCCTAATACATGCAAGTCGAGCGGGGTTGTGTAGAAGCTTGCTTCTACACAACCTAGCGGCGGACGGGTGAGTAACACGTAGGCAACCTGCCCACAAGACAGGGATAACTACCGGAAACGGTAGCTAATACCCGATACATCCTTTTCCTGCATGGGAGAGGGAGGAAAGACGGAGCAATCTGTCACTTGTGGATGGGCCTGCGGCGCATTAGCTAGTTGGTGGGGTAAAGGCCTACCAAGGCGACGATGCGTAGCCGACCTGAGAGGGTGATCGGCCACACTGGGAC